>NZ_BJHU01000012.1 GCF_005405905.1 Acidovorax sp. NB1 | reverse complement strand
GAGTGGGCGCGATCAAAGAGCTTGCCGATCTCATGCAGCGTCCAGCCTTGCTTCCAGCGCTCCCACATCAGTGCCTTCTGGGTATCCGAATAGTAGATTCTTGGTCGCTGTTTCATCTGCAACACTCCTTGCACCTGCGCGGTGGTTAGTGTGTTGCATCGACCGGTTGAATCCGCCCTGCAAAGCGGCCAACCAGATCAAAGCAGACTCGTCACACATTCACACTCTTCACGCTATTCAAAACGGCGCTGGCGACTCCACCAGCACCACGGGCCCGGGCCCCTCATACAGCACTACACCCGAGTGCTTCACCATCACCCGCCAGATCTCACCCTCCTGCGTGACCGCATAGGCCTCCGCCTCCAGCGGTAGCACGGTCTCCGTCGGGAACACTCCACCGGCTCTGCCCGGTGGCGTGCACATCAGCGTCGGGTAGTTCCAGGGCGAGTCGATCGGCATGGCGTGTCCTCAGTGGACCTCCACCCTCACACCATCCGCACTTCAAAGTACGCCCCCTCCCCTTCCCCCAGATCCCGGAACCCGGCTTGCTTGGCCGCCGCACTGGCCTTGCCCCAGGCCTTGAGCAAGGTGAGATCACCAGGAGACACCACCTCGGGTGGCGACTCTTCCAGGCTGTGCATGGTGTCCAGGGCGGCTGCCACTTGCTCGGGGCCACCCAGCTGCTTTTCCAGCGCTTGGGCATACCGGGTTTCTGCGGCAATCCGCTCCTTGGCCGGGATCTCTTCGGGGTAGTCGCGCAGGGTGACGACATAGGTGGATTCGATGACTTGCATGGCGCTGCTTCTCCTGTGGTTGAATACTGGATAAATATACAGCTTTTGCCACCAATGCGCATGTAGGATGAACCCAAGGAGGCCTCCCCATGGAGCACTCTTTCGCCCCCCACTGTTAGTGCCGATGCAATCTTGACCAGCTAAACCGCAAAGTGCCAATCCAATATTGACCAGGGTGTTCCACTGACCTGCTGAGAATTTCAGCAGGGATTCAAGGTGATCACCATGGACATGATTGGCAAGGTCAGGCGCATGAGGCTGCGCGACCAACTCTCTCTCAGCGAGATCGC
>NZ_BJHU01000011.1 GCF_005405905.1 Acidovorax sp. NB1 | reverse complement strand
CACCGGTGCAGCACTACCGCATGAGTCTCCGGCCCATGCCAACGATCCTGGCACCCATCGAGTACGCCGAGCGCGACCACGTGCTCACGGTGGGCTGGAATGGCTTTGTGAAGTTCCGGGGACACAAGCTGCGGCTATCCAGCGCACTGCACAGGCTGCCGGTCGCCTTGCGCCCGGATGATCTGCACGACGGGTGCTTTGACCTGTACTTCTGTCACCAGCGATTCATGCGCCTGGACATGAACGCTTTGACGGCTTCCAATTGACGAGGTGTTCCCTATGTCCCCGCACACCTGTTACCCATGTGTCCGGTCTGAACAGCTTAGCCAAAAGAAAGTCACCAAAGAAAAGGCGACCCTACAGGCTGCGTCCCTTCGCTTCGCTGCGGGCAACCTGCGGTGCTCGCGTCCAGCGGGGTCTCGCTCCAACTCGCTTCGTTTCACTGCGCTCAGACAATCGCGAGCCCTGATCCGCTGGCCGCTGCGCTCCTCGGCGCATCCTGAAGGGAACCCGGGGTGCGGACATCCACACGGGCCATTGCTTCGCTGCGCTGCGCTCGGCCCCACCTGCTCAGCGCGTGGCGCTTGCGCCCGCGAGGTGGGGCCGAGCGAAGCAAAGGCCCGCATGGCTGTTCGGCTGCCAACCCCCCTGCTGGCTGCGCCTGCGGCGGGGCGGTTGTGGGGTGAGCATGGGCGTCGAAGCGCCCATGCCTCGTGCTCTGACTCGCCGTGGCTGTCCGAGCGGCGCGCGCCAGCGCAAAGCGAGTTCCACGGTGCACCCCGCAACCGCCCCGACGCAGGTTTGCCCCGGAGCGAAGCGCAGGGGTCGCAGACTGGGGGTCGCCTTTCTTTTGGGTACTTTTCTTTGGAGGGTGTAGAAGAAATCTATTTCAACCGCCCCAGTAGCATCCGCGCCTGCGCCAGCCAAACCCATGCCTGTGCATAGAACGGCTTGCGATCGTGGTGCATCACCAGCCTGCGGTTGCGCTCCAGCCAGGCATGGGTGCGCTCCACCACCCAGCGCTTCTTGGGCATGACCATCGGC
>NZ_BJHU01000010.1 GCF_005405905.1 Acidovorax sp. NB1 | reverse complement strand
CAAGCTCTGCGCCAGAGCCTGGGCGAGGGTGGTCTTTCCTGAGCCCGGCAGACCCGTGAGCCACCAGGTGGTGGCCTTTTCTGGTTTCTTCATAAAAAGGGGCACTCAGCATTCCTGCGGGTTCAGCAGGTATCGCGTTGGGGCACTCACAGCCCTGGCCTCAATGGATTAACAATTTGTAGACCATGGGTTTTAACCAATGCCCCCTCTGTTGTCACTCTTTATTTCCCCGGGAAATCGTGATCCGTAAATACAACACGCCGGCATTGATCAATGCCTTCATCGTGGGAGATCCGGAACAGGTGCCCAGGTGCCCAGGTGCCGCAAGAAAAGTCACAACACCTGCACCCACATAAGCAGATTCGCTTACTAGGGTTTTTACGGCCCGCCCCCTACAATCGCAGACCCTTACAAAGCTGACAGCCTGCTGCAGACCCGCTGGAGTACGGTTTTGGCCCCTCACCCCCTGAGTTGGAGACACTGAATGCCCGAGAACACCACGGCCCAGAACAACAACAACGATTCCGACAAGCGTGCCCAGTTGCGCCGTGCCGCTCTCGAATACCACGAGTTTCCCAAGCCGGGCAAGCTGGCGATTGCTGCCACCAAGCAGATGATCAACCAGCACGATCTCGCGCTGGCCTACTCGCCCGGTGTGGCAGCCCCTTGTGAAGAGATCGTCAAGGACCCGGCCAACGCCTTCCGCTACACCTCGCGCGGCAACCTGGTGGCCGTGATCTCCAACGGCACCGCGGTGCTGGGCTTGGGCGACATTGGCGCGCTGGCCTCCAAGCCGGTGATGGAAGGCAAGGCCGTTCTGTTCAAGAAGTTCGCCGGTGTGGACGTGTTCGACATCGAGATCGATGAAAAGGACCCCGCCAAGCTGGTGGAAGTGATCGCCGCGCTGGAGCCGACCTTCGGCGCCATCAACCTCGAAGACATCAAGGCCCCGGATTGCTTCTATGTGGAGCGCGAGCTGCGCAAGCGCATGAAGATACCGGTCTTCCACGACGACCAGCACGGCACGGCCATCACGGTGGCGGCCGCCATCGTCAACGCGCTCAAGGTCGCCAACAAGAAGATCGAGGACGTGAAGCTCGTGACCAGCGGCGCGGGCGCAGCGGCCCTGGCATGCCTGAACCTGCTGCTCAAGGTGGGCGTTCAGCGCAAAAACGTGTTCGTCACCGACCTGGCCGGTGTGGTCTATGAGGGCCGCGAAGAGTTGATGGACGACGACAAGCGCCAGTTCATGCAGAAAACCGACGCGCGCAAGCTGGCCGAGGTGATGGTCGGCGCGGACGTGTTCCTGGGCCTGTCGGCAGGCAACGTGCTCAAGCCCGAAATGGTGGCTACCATGGCCGAGCGCCCAGTGATCTTCGCGCTGGCCAACCCCAACCCCGAGATCACGCCCGAGCTGGCACACAGCGTGCGCAGCGACATCATCATGGCCACGGGCCGCTCGGACTACCCCAATCAGGTGAACAACGTCCTGTGCTTCCCGTACATCTTCCGGGGTGCACTGGACTGCGGTGCCACCACCATCACCGATGAGATGGAAATTGCCGCTGTGCACGCGATTGCCGAGCTGGCCCAGGCCGAGCAGAGCGAAGTGGTGGCAGCCGCCTACGTGGGCGAGAAGCTCACCTTTGGCCCCGAATACCTGATCCCCAAGCCGTTCGACCCACGCCTGATGATGAAGATCGCCCCAGCCGTGGCCCAGGCGGCCATGGACAGTGGTGTGGCGCAGCGCCCCATCACCGACATGGATGCGTACCGCGACCGGCTGCAGACCTTTGTGTATGCCTCGGGCACGACGATGAAGCCCATCTTCGACGCGGCCCGCAATGCGGCCAAGAAGCGTGTGGCCTACGCCGAGGGTGAGGAAGAACGCGTGCTGCGCGCCGCGCAGATCGTGGTGGATGAGCGTGTGGCCCGCCCCACGCTGATTGGCCGTCCGGCCATCATTGCCCAGCGCATCGAAAAGTTTGGCCTGCGCCTGAAGGAAGGCGTGGACTATGACGTGGTCAACACCGACTTCGACCACCGCTACAACGACTTCTGGCAAACCTACCACCGCATGACGGAGCGCAAGGGCATCACCCAGCAGGTGGCCAAGATCGAGATGCGCCGCCGCCTCACGCTGATCGGCGCGATGATGCTGCACAAGGGCGAGGTGGACGGCCTGATCTGCGGCACCTGGGGCACCACGGCCAACCACCTGCTCTACATTGACCAGGTGATTGGCAAACACGCGGGCGGCGCCGACAGCACGGCCCAGGACGTGCCGGTGTACGCCTGCATGAACGGCCTGATGCTGCCCGGCCGCCAGGTGTTCCTGGTAGACACCCACGTGAACTACGACCCCACGCCCCAGGAGCTGGCCGAGATCACCGCCCTGGCGGCCGAGGAAATGATGCGCTTTGGCATCAAGCCCAAGGCGGCACTGCTGTCGCACTCCAACTTTGGCACCAGCAACCACCCCAGCGCCGTGAAGATGCGCCAGACCCTGGAGCTGCTGCGCCAGCAGGCCCCCTGGCTGGAAGTGGACGGCGAAATGCACGGCGATGTGGCACTGGACGGCAAGGCGCGCGCGGCCCTCATGCCCAGCAGTGAACTCACGGGCGATGCCAATCTGCTCGTGTTCCCCAACATTGATGCCGCCAACATTGCCTACAACCTGCTCAAGACCGCAGCCGGTGGCGGCATTGCGATTGGCCCCGTGCTGTTGGGTGCAGCCAAGCCGGTCCACATCCTGACACCCAGCGCCACGGTGCGCCGGATTGTCAATATGACAGCCTTGACGGTGGCCGACGCCAACGTTTCAAGATAAGCCATAAATCGGTAGCAAGTGCTAACTTAATGCACTTGTACAACCCTTCAGCGTCTGCCCAATCTTTGTGCAGACGCTTGCTTTTTGGGGGCCGTTGAGCGACACTAGCGGCTCGAAATTTCGGGTTAACCCGTAGGTTTCTGGACGCTGGACTTATGCAAACAAGGGGGCATGAAGCGCGTTGTTGGAGGACAGGCGATCTGCCTGTCCCCGAATTGCATAAGTCGTGTGAAAGGTTCGTTGATGTTGAAGGCTGTAGCCACCCGGGCGCGCAAAGCAGGGTTTTTGTGTGTTCTGGGTGTTGCGTTCGTGTTGTCTCCGGTCGTGGGGCAGGCACGGAACTCCCCGTCCACCGACGGCGCCATCCCCCCCATCGCATTGGCCGAGTTGCCGCCCCAAGGGCGCGCCACTTATGCGCTGATCCTTGAAGGAGGGCCCTTTCCGTATGACAAGGACGGAACAGTTTTCGGCAACCGCGAGCGGCTGTTGCCCGCCCACAAGCGGGGCTACTACCGCGAGTACACCGTCAGAACACCAGGATCGCGCAACCGGGGAGCCCGGCGCATCGTGTGTGGTGGCAAGCAACCCCGGACGCCGGACGCCTGCTACTACACCAGCGATCACTACGCCAGTTTTCGCGAAATCGTCGAGTGACCCCCGTTGCGCTGCACGCAGGCCAGAGATACGCTGGCAGCGGTCAGCGCGCCCCCTTGAATCCCCCACCCGTAGGCTGCATCCCGCAGCCCTGCGGAGAGCCAGAAGTTTGTGGACTTTATAAAGAAAGAGTAGCGGAGATGCAGACGCCACTTCGTAAAGACCTGGAAACGCCACTGCGTGGCGTGCGCACCAACATCGTGCAATCCATTCGCGCCTTCCGCGTGCAGGATTTGCAGGATGCGGCCACCTCCATGGGTCACCATTTCTTGTACGCCAATCTGGCCCACGCGCAGTCCAAGCAGGATGTGCTGGACCTGATCGCAGCACAGTTCACCTTTCCGTCGCACTTCGGCAAGAACTTCGATGCGCTGTACGACTGCATGACGGACCCCTTGCACAAATCGGGCCCGCAGCCCGGGTTCATCGTGGTGCTGGAACAGATCCCCGCCACGGCCAAGTTCGACAAGGAAGCGCGCGAGCAGCTGCTCGACATCTTCCGCGATGCGGCCGACTACTGGGGCGATCGCAAGATCCCGTTCCGGTGTTTCTATTCTTTTCTGTAGCCCGTTCTGCATCCACCAGCCAAGCAGAACGGGCGAACGAGGCTACGGATGCCCAAGAGGTGAAGGGCATCGAGATCCCCGCAGAATCCGCCGAAAAGATGCCAACCGACAAGCTCGTGGACGTGTCGCCCATGGCGTTGCGCATGAGCAGCCCGTTCAATGCGGGTTACTGGCTCAGCGCCGCCTGAATTCGGCACATCCCCCTGAGGCGCTTTGCGCCTTTCCCCTTCTCTCGAATTGCTACGCAATTCGGGAAGGAGGAGGACACCAGCGCGGCGGGGTGGCCCTTGCGCGGTGTCACTGGCCTGGGCCGTGCCAGTTGCCACTGGCAGTGGAGAAATGAGGCGCCGAAGCTGCAAGCGCGACGCCATCCCATCGCAGGCGGGGGGCAACATCGCCCGATACGTCCCCATACCCATGGCCAATATGGTGTCTTGCGCGCGTCCAGCAAGCACCAACAGCTATCAATTTAAGAGCAAACTTGCGCCAGCGCCACGTATTCGGCCACGGGCACTTCTTCGGCGCGACGTTGGGTGTCGAAGTTGCCGGAGAACTGGCGGGCTTCGAGCCAGCGGCCCAGGGTGTGGCGCAGCAGCTTGCGGCGCTGGCTGAAGGCGACCTGCACCAGTTCTTCGAGCACGGGCACCGACAGCGGCGCGGGCTCGGCGTGGGGCACCATGCGCACCACGGCGCTGTCCACGCGCGGGGGCGGGTCGAAACTCTCGGGCGGCACGAAGAGCACGTTCTCCATCGCATAGCGCCACTGCAGCATCACCGACAGGCGGCCGTAGTCGCCCGTGGCGGGGCTGGCCACCATGCGGTCGATCACCTCTTTTTGCAGCATGAAGTGCTGGTCTTCGATGACCTGCACATGCGCGAGCAGGTGGAACAGGATGGGTGTCGAGATGTTGTAGGGCAGGTTGCCCACCACGCGCAATCGAAGGCCGGGCTGCGCGGCCTTCTCGCGCATCGCCTGCGCCAGCGCCGTGAAGTCCACCTTGAGCACGTCGGACTCGATCACATCGAGCTGGCCATGCAGCCGCAGGCGCAGTGCTAGGTCGCGGTCCAGCTCGATGACGGTGAGGCGCCCCAGGCGCTCCACCAGGGGCTGGGTGAGGGCGGCCAGGCCGGGGCCGATCTCGACCATGGGCTGGCCCGGCTGCGGAGCAATGGCCGACACGATGCCATCAATGATGCCGTGGTCGGACAGGAAATGCTGCCCGAAGCGCTTGCGGGGGATGTGTTTCAACGCGGCCTTGCCTGTCTTGTCACGGAAGTGGGGGATGGGTGAGCTGCTGCCAATGCTGCTGATGCTTACTGAGGCGGATCGCGGTATTCAACGTAGGCTCGGCCGCGCAGCTCCTGCGCCCAGGTGGCATAGGCTTCGTCGAGTTTCTTCTCGCGCACGGTGCCACGCGCCATATCGCGCTGTTCGCGCTGGGTCAGCTTGGCCTCGCGGCGCTCCAGCAGCTGGACCAGGTGCACACCAAAACGCGACACCAGCGGCTCGCTGACTTCACCGGGCTTGAGGGTGTCCAGTGCCTGCTCAAACTCGGGCACATACCGGCCCGGGTTGGCCCAGCCCAGATCGCCGCCGTCCTTGGCGCTGCCGTCTTGCGAATGTTCACGCGCCAGGGCCGCAAAGTCGGCCTGGCCTGCAAGCACGCGGCGGCGGTAGTCGGCCAGGCGGGCGACCGCCGCGGTCTCGGACAACTGGGGGCCAGTGCGCAGCAGAATGTGGCGGGCGTGGTTCTGCACCACCGTGGCAGGCATGCCCGCCGTGACCCGCTCCACCACCTTGAGCACGTGGAAGCCCGCCGGGGACCGCACGGGGCCCACGATGGAGCCCACGGGCAGGCCGAGTGTGGAGTTCACGAACAGCTCCGGGTACCGGTCGGCCGGGCGCAGGCCCAGCAGCCCACCCGCACGCTGGCCCTCGGCCGCATCCGAAAACTCGCGCGCCACGGCGGCAAAGTCTTCGCCGGCTCGCACCTTGTCGGCCGCGCGCTGGGCCCGTGCCTGGCGCTCGGCCACCTGCACGGGGCTGGCGTTCTCGGGCACCAGCACCAGCACATGGCCCAGGTTGATTTCCATGGCGGAAGGGTCAGCGCCCTTCTGTTCCTCACGCAGGAACTGGTCCACGTCCAGGTCGGACACCTTGACCCGTGCTTCCACCTCGCGTTCACGCAGGCGCTGCTGCAGCAGCTGGTTGCGCAGTTCTTCGCGGAAGCGTTCACGGCTCATGCCGTCGCGGGCCAGGCGCGCGTACAGCTGCTCCACGGTCATGTCGTTCTGGCGGGCCACACCCTGTTCGGCCTGCGCCACCGCCACATCGTCCACCTTGATGCCGGATTCGCGCGCCTGCTGGAGCTGCACCTTCTCCAGGATGATGCGTTCCAGCACCTCGCGCGCGAGCAGGTCGCGCGGGGGCATGGCGCCGCCCTGCTTGGCCAGCTGGGCTTCGGCCCGGGCCAGACGCGAACGCACTTCGTAGTTGGTCACGGGCTCGGAATTGACCACCGCCACGATGAAATCGGCCGAGCGGGGCGCCGCGCCCACACCAGGCTCTGGCAGCGTGATCGACGGTGTGGCCGGGGGGCGCGCCGAGGGCGCGGACAGGCCACTCTTGCCGGACGGCGACGCCCCCGACGGGCGCAGCCCCTGCGCCGCAGCGCCTTGCAGGCTCATGGAGGCCAGGGTGGCGAGGGCCAGTGCAAAAACTCGGTGATTCATGGCGTTAGTCGTAGTTGCTGAAACGGCTGGGCGTTGAGACCTGCTCGCGCAGGTTCTGGTAGCGCGGCACGTTGTTCTTGAAGGTTTCCAGCGGGCTGGAGCCCAGGCTGAGACGGGAGAATCCCACAAACTCGATCTGGAACAGCAGGCGCGTGTTGGACGTGGTCACGCTGCTTTGCAAGCGCTCCAGCACCACGCGGCCAATCCAGCAGCAGCTGTCGTATTCAAAGCCCACCACGGTGTCCACCAGCTTGCGGTCCTGCAAGCTGTAGTTGAGGCGGCCCACGCTGTACCAGCGCCCGCCGCCCTGGCCCCGGCCCGCGCCCAGGTCCTTGCCCTTGTCGCCCCACAGGTCGTTGAGCGGCCACTGCCAGCCGATGTCGATCTGCTCGCTGGTGCCGCGCTGCAGGCGGTAGGCCGCACTCACGGTGCGGTAGTTGCCAGGGCTGTAGCGCGCGCCGATGGTCGAGCGGATGGAGCGGCCGGTCTTGGGGTTGTACTGCACGGTGGAGTCAAAACCCCACTGCGGTGTCCAGGTGATGCCAGCGCCCAGCAGCAGGTCGGACAGGCGCTCGCTGACCGGTGCCACGCCCGGCAGGGTGACCTTCTGGTCCGAAAAACGCAGGCGCTGGGCGATGCCGAACCGTGCGGCCTCGGCACCCGTGTTCGGGTCCAGCAGCCGCGTGGTCACGCCCAAGGTGAGCAGGTTGTTGTCCGCCAGCCGGTCGTTGCCGCCAAAGGCGTTTTCGGTGTAGATGGTGGCAAAGTTGAAGTCGTTGGCCGCCGTGTCGTACACCGGCAGGCGGCTTTGGTCACGGTAGGGCGTGTAGGTGTAGAACGCGCGCGGCTCCAGCGTTTGCAGGAAGGTACGGCCAAAGTAGGCCGCATCACGCTCGAATACCAGGCCGCTGTCCAGACTGAAGGTGGGCAGGGTGCGGCTGGCCGAGCGGTCGCCGTTGGACAAGGGGCTGTCGAACTGGTACGTGGTGGCATGCAGCTGCAGGCGCGGGGTGATGAACCCACCAGGCGCAAGAAACGGCCGGCTGATCTGCGCCATGGCATAGCTGCGGTCGGCATTGGGCTGGCCCGTGAGGGCGCGCGCGGCCTGGAAGCGTGTGGTGTCCAGCTCCACGCTGGCATCCAGCCCGCCGCCCAGTTGCGACGGGGCATAACGCCACTGCAGCTGGGGCATGCGGTCATAGGGCGGAACGATGGGCGCGTTCACGTCCTGCAGCGTCTGCCACTTCAGGGTGCGGATCCGGGCGCTCATGTCGTTGCGCGCCCAGGACAACGTAGCGTCGCCGGGCAGCAGGCGCTGGCGCAGCGGCTCGGAGGCCCGGCCAAAGTCGCGCCAGTAGTTGTCGTCGCTCACGCGGTTGATGTTGAGGTTCAGCCCCAGGCCACCGATGCCGGTGTCAAACGCGCCTTGGTGCTGGCCTGAAAAGCTCCAGCGCATGCGGTCCCGCAAGCGGTCAGAGGGCATCACATCCCCGCTGATCTGGCCTGAGTACGTGGGTTCCAGGTAGCGAAACTCGCCGCCCAGGTTGGCGCCCCGCTTGGTCATGAGTGCGGCACGCAGCGTGGCGTCACGGTTGGGGGCGATGTTCCAGTAATAGGGCTGGATGTAGGCCACGCCGTCCCGGCTGTCGAGGCCGATGGTGGGCGGCAGCAGGCCCGATTTGCGCTTGTCCGACAGCGGGAAGGTGATGTAGGGGATGGGCAGCACCGGGACGCCCTTGAACTCCAGCACGGCATCCTCGGCCGTGCCCACTTCTTCCTCGTTGTCCAGGCGCAGCGTGCCCGCGCGCAGCACCCAGTCGGGCTCCCAGCTCTCTTCGTTGCCGCGCTCGCAGGTGGTGTAGGTGGCGTTGTGCACCACGGCCCGGTAGCGGTCGATGAAGTCCACGCGCGTGGCGTCGCCGTGGGCCTGCGTGGCCAGGAACTTGTAGCGCGCGTCGCTGAAGAAGCCCTCGAACGCGTCCACGCGCAGCTCCAGCGCCGTGCCCTCGTACACATTGCCCGCACGGTTGATGCGCACCTTGCCGTTGGCCTTGGCCAGGTCTTCGGGCACGTTGTAGTCCAGCCGGTCGGCATGGATCACGGTGTCGCCCCGGCGCAACTCGGCGTTGCCCTCGATCACCGCATTCAGGTCGGTCTGGCCGCTGATGTGGTCGCCCTTCACAAACACGGGCAGCTGGGGGCGCACGGCGTCAGGGATCTTCTCTTGCAGCAGGGGCGAGGTGCGCAGCGCAGGCGGGGCATCCCAGGCGCTGGGCGCCGGGCCCTGGGCCAGGGCCGCCAGCGGCCAGCTGCAGCAGGCCAGCGCCACACCATAGGCCAGTGCGCGCGGCACCGGGGCGCACTGGCGCACCGCCTGTGACGTGGCGGGCCGGGACCGGAGGGAAGGGGGGGTCTGCACGGTGGGGGGCTGGCAGCGTGGCACGTGGTGGGGTGGTTCGGGCAGTGGCAGAAGAAAGAAGGCCCGCCCCAGGCTCTGCGGGGATGCGTGCCCAAAGCGGGTTTTAAAATCGGATTATCCATGAGCCACCCCTTCCCCCCATCACCCGCCGGTGCGCCCCTGGGCGCGGCCGCTGCCGCCACCGCCCTGCCCCCCGTGACCTGGCCCGACGCCGCCCGCAAAGCGGCCTTCGATGCCTGGCTGGCCCCGCTGGTGGGCGGGCAGCAGCTGCTGCCCGCCACGCTGCGCCCCGCCTCGGCCGACGCGAGCTTCCGCCGCTACCTGCGCATCGACACGGCCACGGGCGCCAGCCGCATCGTGATGGACGCCCCGCCCGACAAGGAAAACTGCAAACCCTTTGTGCAGGTGCAGGGCCTGATGGCCGCCGCCGGGCTGAATGTGCCGCAGATCCTGGCGTTTGACGAACCCACCGGCTTCATGCTGCTGTCCGACCTGGGCCACCAGACCGTGATCGAGCGGCTGAACCCCGAAAAGCCCCAGGACGCCTACGCCTGGTACCAGCAGGCCACCGATGTGCTGCTGGACTGGCAAAAAGCCTCTACCCCCGGCGTGCTGCCCGCCTACGATGAGGCCCTGTTGCGCCGCGAGCTGGCGCTGTTCCCCGACTGGTACCTCGCCAAGCACCGCGCCGTCACGCTGGACGACCAACAGCAGGCCACGCTGCAAGGCGCCTTTGACGCCATCGTGGCGCACAACCTGGCCGCACCCCAGGTCTATGTGCACCGCGACTTCATGACCCGCAACCTGATGGCGCCCGTTGCAGCAGGCGCGCCCCTGGGCGTGCTGGACTTCCAGGACGCGGTCTACGGCCCCATCACCTACGACATCGCCAGCCTGCTGCGCGATGCCTTCATCAGCTGGGAAGAAGAATTCATCATCGACATCACCGTGCGCTACTGGGAGAAGGCGCGCAAGGCCGGGCTGCTGGGCGCCACCAGCGCCAGTGGCTGGGGTGATGACTTTGGCGAGTTCTACCGCGCGGTGGAATGGATGGGCCTGCAGCGCCACCTCAAGGTCGCAGGCATCTTTGCGCGCCTGACGCTGCGCGACGGCAAGCCCAAGTACCTGGCCGACGCGCCCCGGTTCATGGCCTACATCCGCGCCACGGCCAACCGCTACCGCCAGCTGGGCCCGCTGCTCAAGATGCTCGACCAGATTGAAGGCACCGAGCCCGTGGTGGGCTTTGCCTACGGCCGCATGTAGGCAGGCACTACCGCCCAGCCACCAGAAATTCAAGAAAAAACAGCCCTCTGCGCGCGACCAGCTTGCCCAGATAGCTATTAATAGCATAGCAAATGCCCCGTTTCCACTGCCCCGCTCCGCTGGCCACGGGTGCCGAAATTGCACTGCCCCCCGGCGCCGCGCGCCATGTGCAGGTGCTGCGCCTGCAGCCCGGCGATGCGCTGACGCTCTTCAACGGTGAGGGCGGCGAATTCGACGCCACCGTGCAGAAGATGGGCCGCAGCGACGTGTGGGTGCAGGTGGGCACCCACCACGCCACCGAGCGTGAGGCGCCACGCGCCGTGCACCTGCTCGCGGGCATCACCGCCAACGAGCGCATGGACTGGCTCGTGGAAAAAGCCACCGAACTGGGCGTGGCCAGCATCACCCCGCTGGTGGCCGAGCGCAGCGTGCTCAAGCTCAAGGGCGAGCGCGCCGACAAGAAGATCGCCCACTGGCAGGCCGTGGCCGTAGCGGCGTGCGAACAATGTGGCCGCAACCGCGTGCCCGTGGTGCACGATGCCATCGACCTCGCGGGCTGGGCCCGCGCGCAGGCAGGGGCCGCTGCGCCCGACGGGGCCGGGGCAGCGCAGCGCCTGCTGCTGTCGCTGCGCGCGGGCACCCTGCCGCTGCAGCAGGCGGCGGCCCCGGCCGGGCCGGTGCTGTTCCTCTCGGGCCCCGAAGGCGGGCTCAGCAGCGCCGAGGAAGACCTGGCCCTGCAACACGGCTTTGCCCCCGTCACGCTGGGCGCCCGCGTGCTGCGCGCCGAAACCGCGCCACTGGCGGCCCTGGCGGCGCTCACACTGTTATAGGGATGTACGCGCAGCCCCCTGCGGCCTAAAATGCGCGATCGGCCGCGCCCCGCGCCTGGCCCCACCCTCTGGCAGGAGCCCCCATCTTGCGCCCACCTTCCCGCTGGCAGCGCCTCAGGGACGTGATCCTCTCCACCGATCCCCGGCGGCGCACGCTGGTGGGGATGGCGCTGCTGGCCCTGCTGCTGATGGCCGCCAGCGCAGGTGTGATGCTGCTGGTGGCGCATGCCAGCGCTGCCCTCAACCCCACTGCCGTGCACTGGTGGGCCGCCCTCTCGGTGGGCGGGCTGGCCGTGATGACGGCCTTCATCCGGTCTGGCGCCACGCTTGCTCTGCGCGACCCCTCGCTCACCCTGCCGCAGATGGCCTGGACCATCACCAGCGGCGCCGTGGCCTATGTGCTGGCGGGCGAGGCGCGCGGGCTGGTGCCCAGCGTGCTGGCCATGATCCTGTTCTTTGGCACCTTCGGCCTCACGGTGGCCGAGGTGATCGGCATCGGCATCTATGCGCTGGTGGCCTTTGGCTGCGCGATCGGTGTGAGTTCGCGCCTGAGCGCCAACGCCTCGGGCTACCTCGACACGGCCTATGCCCTCATGGTCGTGATCGTGCTTGGGGGCTGTGTGGCGCTGAACCTGCGCATCCACCGCATCCGCGCGCGGCTGCAACAGCAGCGCGAGGCCCTGGCGCAGGCGCTGGACATCAACCGCGAGCTGGCCACACGCGACGAGTTGACGGGGCTCATCAACCGCCGCGCCATGCTCGACCTGATGGAGCTGGAACACCGCCGCAGCCTGCGCAACGGCCGCCCGATGCTGCTCGTGCAGCTCGACATCGACCACTTCAAGCCCATCAACGACCAGCACGGCCATGCCACCGGTGACCGCGCACTGCAGGCCTTTGCGGGCACCGTGCGCGCCCATGTGCGCGACACCGATGTGCTGGCCCGCTGGGGCGGCGAGGAGTTTGTGCTGATGCTGTGCGACACCCAGCTGGACGACGCACGCGAGCTGCTCGAACGCGTGCGGCTGGCGGTGGAGGCGCTGGAGATCCCCCACGCCACCGGCTCGCTGCGCCTGACTGTGTCGGCAGGCCTGGCCCTGCATCTGCCGGGCGACACCGTGGTGCACACGCTGGAGCGCGCCGACCAGGCGCTCTACACCGCCAAGGCCCTGGGCCGCAACCGGTGGGTGGTGGCGCCCAGCGGGCCGCAGCGGCCCGCTGGCGCAGGCCCGCTCAGCGCGCGGGTTTGAGCGCGCCGCAGTCGGCGGCCAGCCATTTGCCGGTCTGCGCCATGTCGAGCTGGTCGGGCTTGCCGTTGGTGGTGGTCGTGACCTTGAACTGGCCCGTGTAGGCCGTGGGGCCGTTGAAAGTCATGGTGCCCTCGCCCGTGGTGGGCGGCTGGCCCTGCGCGCCCTTGCAGCTGAAGCGCATGGCCACGGCGTTCGGCCCGGTGCGGGTCACGGTCTGTGTGCAGCCCTCCTGCGGGGGGATGCGGTCCAGGTCGGCCTGCTCGGGGCTGATGCACACCTTCACCGTACTGGTGTTGCCCCCCGGGCCCATGGCCACGCCCTGCTGCGCCAGCATCTGCTCCATCTGCTTGCGCTGCGCAGGTGTCATGCTGGCCATGGACTTCTGCATCTGCGCCATGGCGGCCTCCATCTGGCCGCTCTGGCTTTTCATCACCACGCTGTGCTCCCAGAGGCCGGGGCGCATCTTCTGCACCTGGGCTTGCGCGGGGGCCAGCGCGCCGGTCAACAACAGGGCCGTGGTCAGGGCAAGGACAGGCTGGCGCATGGTGGGTTCTTCCGGATGGGAGCAAGGTGGCCAGTATCTCCAAGCCGCCCCGCACTGCCAAGTGGGGCGTGGGACGGGGCGACCTTGTCCGCCTGCGCAGTGCCCACTGCTCGCACGGGGCCCGTCACGCGCTCAGGTGCGGCGGCGCGCGCAGCTGCTCGGGCGTGGTGAACCAGGCGGCCGATTCGCCCAGCCCTGCGCGCGCCTGCGCCAGCTCATGCCGCGCCACGGTGCGCAGGTGCACCTCGTCGGGCCCGTCCATCAGCCGCAGCGCGCGGCCCCAGGTCCAGAAGGCCGCCAGCGGCGTGTCGGGCGACAGGCCCATGGCGCCGAAGACCTGCATGGCGCGGTCCACCACCCGCTGCTGCAGGCGCGCGGCCACCACCTTGATGGCGGCGACCTGGGCACGCACGGCGCGCGCGTCAGCCGCATCGCCCTGGTCCAGCAGCCACGCAGCGTGCAGCACCAGCAGGCGCGCCTGGTCGATCTCGATGCGCGACTCGGCCAGCCATTCCTGCACATTGGCCTGCTCGGCCAGCGGCTTGCCAAAGGCCGTGCGCTCCAGCGCGCGTTCGGTGGCCAGGGAGAGCGCCAGTTCGCACTGGCCGATGGTGCGCATGCAGTGGTGCACGCGGCCGGGCCCCAGGCGCGCCTGCGCCATCGCAAACCCCGCGCCCCAGTCGCCCAGCAGGTGGTCGGCAGGCACGCGCACGCTGCGCAGCAGAATCTCGCAATGCCCCTCGGGCGCGTGGTGGTGCAGCACGCTGATGTTGCGCACGATCCGCACGCCCGGCGTGTCCACCGGCACCAGCACCATGCTGTGGCGGTGGTGGCTGCCGGTCTGGTCGGCGTCTTCGGCATCCGCGTCGCGGCACAGCACGATGAGCAGCTGGCAGTGCGGATGCGCCGCGCCGGTGATGAACCACTTGCGGCCGCTGAGCACCAGGCCATCGCCTTCGCGCCGCACTGTGGTCTGCAAGTTGGTGGGGTCGGACGAGGCCACATCGGGCTCGCTCATCGCAAAGGCCGAGCGCAGCTGTCCGTGCAGCAACGGCACCAGCCAGCGGGTGCGCTGGGCGGGTGTGGCAAAGCGGTGCAGCAGCTCGATGTTGCCGGTGTCTGGCGCCTGGCAGTTGAACACCTCGGCCGCCCAGGGCAGGCGACCCATGGCCTCGGCCAGCGGCGCGTAGTCAAGGTTGTTCAGGCGCGTGCCCGGCTCGTCCTCGCGCAGCGTGGGCAAGAAGAGGTTCCACAAACCCTCCTCACGCGCCAGCGCCTTGAGGTCTTCGACAAACGGCGGCGGGTAGTCGCCCGCAGCCACGGCCGCGTGCCAGGCGGCGTTGTAAGGCAGCAGGTAGCGGTCCATGAACGCGGTCAGGCGTTCATGCAGTTCACGGGCCAGGGGCGAAGGTGCAAAGTCCATGCGGCCATTGTCAAAACCGCGCCCGCCCCCGTCACAACGCAGGCGACAAGCGGCTTGACGCACATCAGGGCCGTAGCAGTGCGGGGAGGTCGATAACTACATTTTTCATAGCTAAAAACCTTTACTGGATGCGCGGAAACGCCGATTTTTATTCACAAACCCAGCCGCCAACCGCTACCATCGCCCCATGGCCACCCACTACGAAACCCTGCACCCCGCCGACCGCTACCAAGAGGCCTTTGCGGTGGAGCCGCCCCCCACCCCACTGGAACGCCACCTCCGCCCGCGCAAGCCCGGGGCCTGCATCGTGCCCGCCACCAGCGCTGCCGCCCTGGGTGCGACGCCGCCCGGGCCAGCGGACGATGCGAGCAGCGCCCCGGCAACGCGCCTGCTGGTGCCCGCGCAATGGGGCCTGGTGCCACACTGGGTCAAGTCCGCATCCGACGCCAAGCTGCGCGCGCCCAAGCTGACCCACGCCAAGGCCGACCTGGCCTCCACCGGCACCGCGTTCCGCGATGCGTGGCTGAACGGCCAGCGCTGCATCGTGCCCATGGCAGCCTTTTTTGAAGACGACTGGCGCACCGGCAAGGCCGTGCCCACCCGCATCGCCCGCGTGGACGGCAAACCCCTGGGCGTGGCGGGCCTGTGGGCGCGCTGGCAGGGCGCCGACGGCGAGGTGATCGTGAGCTACTGCCTGCTCACGGTGAACGCCAACAACCACGCGCTGCTGCACCGCTACGGCCCACCGGGCAGCGAGAAGAACATGCCCACCATCCTGAACGAGGGCGCCTACGACGCCTGGCTGTCCGCACGCCCCGACAAGGCCAAGGAGTTTCTGCGCCAGTACGCCGCGCAGTCGCTGCTGGCCAACCCGGTGGAGAAGAAGGCGGACAAGGTGCCCAAGGGGTGGCTGGACTGAAGGCAGTCCCCGCCACCCGCCATGCGTCCGCTCAGGACGGCCGCTTCATCTGGCAGGACGTGGGCTGGGCGCTGATGTAGTTGTCCCAGGCCACTTCAGAGCGGAAGCCATAGCCGGTCTTCTCGGCGTCGTACTTCACACCCTTGCTGCCCTGCTTGGCCCAGATGCCCAGGTACAGCGGCGCTTCGAGCTGGTGGTCGGTCTTGCGCATGCGCACCTCGCCCATGGGGCTCTTGTAGGTCATGTTTTCCAACGCGAAGGCCACCTTCTTGGGGTCGGTGGACTGGGCCTTGCGCATGGCATCGCGCAGCATGTGCATGCTGTTCCAGTGGGCCGCAAACACAAAGTCGTCGCCCGTCTTCTTCTTGTAGTCCACGTAGATCTTTTCCAGCTCGGGGGTGGGCGCGTTGTGCACCCAGTTCCAGATCACACCGACCTTGCCCTCGCCCCAGGGCCCGATCTGCGCAGGCGTGCCGGGGTTGTTGGCGTTGAGCGTGAAGTAGTTGATGTTCAGGCCGTAGTCGCGCGAGGACTTGAACAGCAGCGTGAGGTCGCTGCCCCAGTTGGAGGTGATGACCGTGTCGGCCTTGGCGGCCGCGATCTTGGCCACGTACGAAGCGAAGTCGCGCGTCTGCGCGATGGGGATGAAGTCATCGCCCACGATCTCGATGTCAGGCCGCTTGCGGGCCAGGTATTCCTTGGCGGCCTTGGAGACCTGGCGGCCATGGGTGTAGTCCTGGTTGAGCAGGTACACGCGCTTCACGTCCTTGCGGCCTTGCAGGTAGGTGGTCAGCGCCTCCATCTTCATCTCGCTCGATGGATAGAAGCGGAAGTGCCAGAAGCTGCAGCGGTCGTTGGTGAGCTGCGGGTCCATGGCGGCGTAGTTCAGGTACACGGTCGCGCGCTCGGGGTCGCGCTCGGCGAGCTTGTTGAGCGCATCCACCAGCGCCAGCGCCACGCCCGAGCCGCCGCCCTGGGTGATGTAGCGCACGCCCCGGTCGGTGGCGGCCTTCAGCGCGTTCAGGCTCTCCTGCGGCGTGCCCTTGTTGTCAAAGTCCATCACCTCGAACTTGGGCTCGTTAGGCCCGGCCTTGGCGTTGACCTGGGCCACCACCTCGCGCAGCTGGTTCAGCGAGCTTTGGCCGGTGAGCGCAAACGGGCCGGACAGCAGGTCGATGAAGCCGATCTTCACCGTCTCGGCCGCCCCGGCGTGCGTCGCCATCACCAGCGCTGCGGCGCATGCGCCGACCTTCAACCAATGGCGTGGCCATTTCCTGGGAACCATGTTCATGTGTGTCTCCGTGGGGTGGGTGAGTGCGAACAAAAGGAAAGCCAAAACCGAAAACCGTCAGCGCGCGGGGGTGTCATTCGCCACCGAACACCGCGCCATGGCGCTGCCGCAGCTCGTTCTTCTGGACCTTGCCGGTGCCGCCCAGCGGCAGGCTTTCGACAAACAGCACGTCGTCGGGCAGCCACCACTTGGCAACCCGCTCTGCGAGGAAGTCCAGGATCTGCGCCTTGTCCAGCGACTGGCCGGGCTTGCGCACGATGAAGAGCAGCGGGCGCTCGTCCCACTTGGGGTGCTTGACGCCGATGACCGCCGCCATGGCCACCGCCGGGTGCGCCACGGCGGCGTTCTCCAGGTCGATGGAGCTGATCCACTCGCCGCCCGACTTGATCACGTCCTTGGTGCGGTCGCGGATCTGCACCACGCCCTGCGGGTTGATGGTGGCGATGTCGCCCGTGTGGAACCAGCCATCCACCAGCGCCGAACGCTCGGCCTTGTGGTACCGGTCCACGATCCACTGGCCGCGCACCATCAGCTCGCCCTGCGCCACGCCGTCGCGCGGCAGGCTGGCGCCGTTTTCATCCACCAGCTTGAGCTCGATGCCGAACACCGATTTGCCCTGCTTGGCGACCAACGCGTGGCGGTCCTCGGGCGGCAGCTCGGCATCACCCGCGCCCAGCACGCTCATGGTGGCAATGGCCGTGGTCTCGGTCATGCCCCAGCCATGGCGCACCTCCACGTCGTACACGTCGTTGAACTTGGCGATCAGCGCCTTGGGCATGGCCGAGCCACCCACACCCGTGCGCCGCATGGTGCTAAAGCGCAACTGGTGCTGCTCCACATGCTGGATCAGGCCCATCCAGATGGTGGGCACACCCGCGCTGACGGTGACGCGCTCGGTCTCCATCAGCTCGTACAGGCTGGCCGCATCCAGGCGCGGGCCGGGCAACACCAGCTTGGCGCCGCCGATCAGCGCCGCATAGGGCAGGCACCAGGCGTTGATGTGGAACATGGGCACCACGGGCAGGATGGTCTCCCGCGCGCTGATGCTGAGCACACCCGGCATGCAGGCCGACAGGGCGCTGAGCACGAGCGCCCGGTGCGAATACAGCACGCCCTTGGGGTTGCCGGTGGTGCCCGACGTGTAGCACAGCGCCGCGCCGGCCTTTTCATCGGACACGGGCCACGTGAAGCGGTCGTTCTGGCTGGCTACCAGCGTCTCGTACGCCTCGACCCCACTGACGCTTTGCAGGTCGATGGAGCCCAGCGTGTCGGCATCACACAGCGCCACCCAGTGCCGCACGCGGGGGCACGACGCCGCAATGGCGCGCACCAGCGGCGCGAAGGTGGTGTCGAACAACACCACCTCGTCGTCGGCGTGGTTGACGATGTAGGCCAGCTGCTCGGGGTGCAGGCGCGGGTTGCAGGTGTGCATGACCATGCCGCTGCCCGACACGGCGTAGTACGCCTCCAGGTGGCGGTGGTTGTTCCAGGCCAGCGACCCCACCACGCTGCCGGGGCGCAGGCCCAGTGCCTGCAGCGCATTGGCGAGCTGCCGGGCGCGCTGGGCCATGTCGGCAAAGCGGTAGCGGTGCAGGCGGCCATCGGTGTCGCGCGAAACGATCTGCTGATCGCCGTACTGGTTCTCGCCATGCTCAAGGATGGCCGAAACCAGTAAGGGCCGATCCATCATGCTGCCGGGCTGGTGCTGCTGCATTGCCGTTGTCTCCTAGGGATGTGCGCCTTGCTGCATCGCGGCATCCATAGGGTGCCGGTGCAGAGCCCTCTTTACCGGGGCGGGCACATCGTCGCAAACAACGCGGGGCGGGCTTGTCTTCTACGCGACTGGGGAGCGCAGCACCGCCGTGGTGCATGGAAGTTTCACAGGCCCAGCGCGGCGAAAAGCCCGTCCATGCGCGCTTGCACGGCAGCGTCCATGGCCATGGGCCGCCCCCACTCGCGCTGCGTCTCCCCCGGCCATTTGTTCGTGGCGTCCATCCCCATCTTGCTGCCCAGGCCGCTCACGGGTGAGGCGAAGTCCAGGTAGTCGATGGGAGTGTGCTCCACCAGCAGGGTGTCGCGGGCCGGGTCCATGCGGGTGGTGATGGCCCAGATCACGTCCTTCCAGTCGCGCACATCCACATCGGCATCCACCACCACGATGAACTTGGTGTACATAAACTGGCGCAGGTGGCTCCACACGCCCATCATCACGCGCCGGGCGTGGCCTGCGTAGGCCTTGCGGATGCTGACCACCGCTAGCCGATAGCTGCAGCCTTCGGGCGGGAGGTAGAAATCCACGATCTCGGGGAACTGCTTTTGCAAGAGCGGGATGAACAGCTCGTTCATCGCCAGGCCCAGCACGGCGGGCTCGTCGGGTGGCTTGCCGGTGTAGGTGCTGTGATAAATCGCGTCCTGGCGCATCGTGATGCGGTCCACGGTGAGCACGGGGAACTCGGCGCATTCGTTGTAGTAGCCGGTGTGGTCACCGTACGGCCCTTCCAGTGCGTGCTGCCAGCCGCTTTTGTGGTGCGCATCGGGCTGGATATGGCCTTCGAGCACGATCTCGGCCGTCGCAGGCACATGCAGGGGCACGCCGAGCGCGGGCGTGACCTCGGTGCGGGCTCCGCGCAGCAGGCCAGCGAACTGGTATTCGCTTAAAGAATCGGGCACGGGCGTGACGGCGCCCAGCAGCGTGGCGGGGTCGGCGCCCAGGGCCACGGCCACCGGGTAGGGCTGGCCGGGGTGGGCGGCGCAGTGGTCGGCAAAGTCCAGCGCGCCGCCGCGGTGCGCCAGCCAGCGCACGATGACCTGGTTGCGCGAGAGCACCTGCTGGCGGTAGATGCCCAGGTTCTGCCGGGCCTTGCGCGGGCCGCGCGTGATGGTCAGGCCCCAGGTGATGAGCGGGGCCACGTCGCCGGGCCAGCAGTGCTGCACGGGCAGGCGTGCCAGGTCTACGTCGGGGCCTTCCCACACCTCTTGCTGGCAGGGCGCACCGCGCGCCACGGTGTGCGGCGCCATGTTCCACAGGGTCTTGAGCAGCTGGCCCATGCCCAGCATGTCCTTGAAGCCCTTGGGCGCCTCGGGCTCCTTGAGGGTGGCCAGCAGCTCGCCCAAAGTGCGCACGCCGCGCAGGTCCGGCACACCCATGGCGCGGGCCACGCGGGCGGGTGTGCCGAACAGGTTGGTGAGCACCGGCATGTGGTGGCCCGTGGGCTGCTCGAACAGCAACGCTGGCCCTCCGGCGCGCAGCACGCGGTCGCTGAGTGCGGTCATCTCCAGGTGGGGCGAGACGCTTCCGCCCACACGGCGCAGGTCGCTGGTGGCTTCGAGCTGGGCCATGAAGTCGCGCAGGTCGCGGTAGGCCATATTAGTTATCAGAACATGAACAAAAAAGGCCGTTTGCGCGCGTCCATCATGCGCAAAAAGCTATTAATACAATAGCAATCAATCCAATCCCTGCCAGCGAGGCATCAGGCTGTGCTCCACGCCGATCAGGTCCAGCACACGTGCCACGCTGGTGTCCACCACCTCGCCCACGGTCTGCGGGCGCAGGTAGAAGGCGGGCAGCGGCGGGCAGACGATGCCGCCCATCTCGGTCACGGCCACCATGTTGCGCAGGTGGGTGAGGTGCAGCGGCGACTCGCGCACCATCAGCACCAGGCGGCGGCGCTCCTTGAGCGCCACGTCGGCTGCGCGCGTGAGCAGGTTGTCGGCCAGGCCATGCGCAATGGCGGCCAGCGTGCGCATGGAGCAGGGCGCGACCACCATGGCATGGCACTGGAACGAGCCGCTGGCAATGGCTGCCCCCACGTTGGCGACGTCGTGCACGCGGTGCGCCAGGGCCTCCACGGCGGGGCGGTCCATGTCCAGCTCGTGCTGCAGGTTGCGCCAGCCTGCGTCAGAGACGACCAGGTGGGTCTCGATGCCGTTCTGCCCCTGCAGCACCTGCAGCAGGCGCGCGCCGTACACGGCGCCGCTGGCGCCCGAGATGGCGACGATGACGCGGCGAAGGGAGGCGGACTCAGCCATGGGGCACCCCTTCAGCAGCCGAGGCACGCAGCGGCTCGGCCAGCTGGTCGGCCTCGACCTGCTCCAGCACCAGCGCGGCCTGCAGGGGGTCGAAGTCTTCGTGCGCGCGTTTTTTCACGCCGTATTGCTGCAGCTGGTAATGCCGGTCGGCCGCAATGCCGTGGCGCGCGAGGGTGCTTTTGACGCAGACCAGCGGGCAGCCGTCGAGCGCGATGATGGGGCGGCCCGAGCGCACGGTCTTCATGAGGTGCGGCACATCGCCGCCCACCCCGGCGATGCACGACATCTCGGCCACGCCGCGCCGGTCGAGCTGCAGCGCCACGTGGTTGGCCAGCTGCGCGGCGCTGGAGCAGCCGGAGCAGGAATACACCAGGGGATGGTCGGGGTGCGCGCCGCTCATGGCCGCACCCTCCGGCCCACACGGCGGGCCAGTGCGCCCAGCACTGCGTGCGGGGCCAGCCTGCGCAGCGCGCCGCCGGGTTGCAGCCACTGGCGCGGGTCGAGCACGGGGGTGTCGAGCGCGTCCAGCGCGTTCTTCACAGCCAGGCCCAGCTCGGTGTCGCCCTCCATGGCCAGGCGGCGGCAGAAGAACAGGGTGTCGGGGTCCTGCTTGCGCTGGGCCAGCCACAGGAAGTCCTGTGCGCTGGCGCGCAGCGTGAGGTCGGGCTCCGTTGCGCTCGCATGCAGGGGCGCGAAGCGCTGCCCGTCCCAGCCAAAGTCCAGCGCCACGCGCGCATCGCGCACGGCCATGCGCAGGCGCCGCCCGCGCAGCAGGGCCAGCACATCGGCAGGCAGGTGCGGGGCCAGCACCAGGTTGAGCCCCACGGCCAGCGCGGCCGCGCCCGGCCAGGCGGGCAGGCGCGACAGCACGGCGCCCACGGGCGCGGGCAGGGTGAAGGGCTGCGCGGTGGGCACAGCCGACGGGGCAGCGGAAAAGGGGCTCTCTGCAGTCATGGGGAGAAGTTCTGGGGGGTGGGTGGTGCGTGGGCAGGAGTGGCTCAGGCGACGTAGACCAGCACGGTGGTGAAGTGGCAGGCACTGCCCGCCAGCACAAACAAATGCCACAGCCCGTGGCCATGGGGAATGCGGTGGTCGGCCGCGTAGAAGACCACGCCCAGCGTGTACACCGCGCCACCGGCGGCCAGCCAGGCAAAACCGGCGGGCGAGAGCGCGCGCCACAGCGGCACCACGGCCACCAGTGCCAGCCAGCCCATGGCCACGTACAGCACCAGCGACAGGATGCGGGCGCCACGCGCGAGCCAGATCTCCTGCACCACGCCCAGCGCCGCGAGCCCCCACACCACGCCCAGCAACGACCAGCCCCAGGCGCCGCGCAGCGACACCAGCGCAAACGGCGTGTAGCTGCCCGCGATCAGCAGGTAGATGCTGCAGTGGTCGAGCTTTTGCAGCACGGCCTTGGGTTTGCGCGCACGCACGCTGTGGTACGCGGTGGAGGCGGCGTACAGCAGCACCAGCATGGCGCCGTAGATGCTGAAGCTCACGATCTTCCAGGGGTCGCCCAGGCGCGTGGCCAGCACCACCAGCACGGCGGTGCCGGTGGCGGCCAGGGCTGCGCCCACCAGGTGGGTGAGGCTGTTGAGACGTTCGCCGGGGTACATGGCTAACCAGCGGCAGCCTTGCCAGCCGAGGGTGTGGCCTGCGCCGTGCGCGCGGGCCCCACGCGCCCCTGCTCCAGCCCGGGGCGGCCCTCCCAGAAGCCGTTGCAGGGGGCATCGGGCAGCAGCGGCTCGGCCTGCTGGGCGCAGCGCGCGGCCAGGGCGGCGTTGGTGGCGTCGCAGCGGGCGGCGTCGAACAGCGCCACCACCTCGGGCATGTGCCGGGCCTGGGGCGACAGGCGCACCAGGTCCACGCCCAACGCAGCCATCTGCGGCAGCGCGTGCAGCAGCTGGTACACGCGGGCTGATTGCGTCTGGATGCCGTTGAGCACCAGAAAACCCTCGCCATCGCGCGTGCGCAGCGGCAGGCCGTCGGGGTGGCTCTGGCAGACAAAGCCGCAGTCGTCCTTGGGCCGGTTGGCGTGGCGCGCAGTGAAGCAGCGGGCCGAATAGGCCAGCGGCAGCCGCCCATGCGCAAACACCTCCGTCTGCAACCCGGCGGGCCGCGCGGCCTGGATGCGCGCGAGGTCGGCCTGGGGCATCTCCACCGGCATCACCCAGCGGGTGGCGCCCAGCTGCGCGATCCAGCCCACGGCGCGCGGGTGGTACAGGTTCAGGTGGGGCCCGGCCACAAAACGCTGCCCGGCCTGGTGCAGGCAGTGCACGGCGCCCATGTCGTTGGCCTCCACCTCAAACCCGGGCCCGTTGGCCACGAGCTTGTGCATGGTGCCCACATCGGCCGTGGATTCGAGCAGCACCTGGGTGGACAGCACCACCTGCTTGCCTGCAGCACGCAGCATCTCGCCCAGCGCCAGCCAGTCGGCCAGGCGCAGTTCGTGGCGGCGCGAGCACACGGTCTCGCCCAGGTACACCACATCGAGCGGCGTTCCCGCCAGGGTCTCGTAGAAGTCAAACACCTGGCTGCGTGGCCAGTAGTACTGCAGGGGGCCCAAAGAGATTTTCATGGGAGCGGTCTCCGGGGTTTTCATCGGGTTGTTTCGGTTTCAAAGAGGCACACCCGCCTGCAATCCAGCGTGGGCCAGGCCAGCGACCGCCGCGCAAGGGCCGCCCCGCCGCGCTGGCGGTGTCTCCCTTCCCGCATCGCGCTAGCGAGGCGAGAGAAGGGGGAAGGCGCGCAGCGCCTCAGGGGGTTGTTCCTCATTTCCACGGGCGGTGGTAGGCGCCCAGCGTGTGCTGCTGGCCCTCGGCCACCTGGTCGAGCTGGGCCATCCAGTGCGTGCGCGGGCGATAGCGCTGGGGCTGGGCCATGCAGTCGTCGATGGCAGCGCGCCACACCTGCGTGACCTGGGCCACATAGGCGGGGCTGCGCTGGCGGCCTTCGATCTTGATGGCGCGCACGCCCATCTGCACCAGCTGGGGCAGCAGCTCCAGCGTGTTCAGGCTGGTGGGCTCTTCCAGCGCGTAGTAGCCCTGGTCGTCCTCCACGTCAAAGCGGCCCTTGCACAGCGTGGGGTAGCCTGCCTTTTCGCCGGGCGCAAAGCGGTCGATCAGCACGCCGCCCAGGCGCGACTCCATGCCGCCCTCTGTCTCCTGCCAGCGCACGGCCTTGGGGGGCGAGCACACGCCGTGGGTGTTGGGCGATTCGCCCGTGGCGTACGACGACAGCGCGCAGCGCCCCTCCACCATCACGCACAGGCTGCCAAAGCCGAAGACCTCGATCTCGACCTCGGTGCGCTCGATCACCTGGCGCACCTGCGGCAGCGAGAGCACGCGCGGCAGCACGGCCCGCACGATGCCGAACTGCGCGCGGTAGAAGTTGATGGCGTCGTGGTTGGTGGCCGAGCCCTGCACCGACAGGTGCAGCCGCAGCCGGGGGTGGTGCTGCACCGCGTGCTGCATGAGGCCGGGGTCGGCCAGGATCACGGCGTCCACGCCCAGATCCACCGCATGGTCCAGCGCGCTCAGCCAGGGCGCCTCGCGCCCGGCCTGCGGGTAGGTGTTGAGCGCCATGAACACCTTGGCGCCGCGCGCGTGGGCGTAGGCAATGCCCTGCGCAATGGCGGCGGCGTCGAAGTTGAGCCCCGCAAAGTTGCGCGCGTTGGTGGCGTCGCGCAGGCCCAGGTAGACGCAGCTGGCGCCATGGTCCACGGCGGCCTTGAGGGCGGGCAGGCTGCCTGCGGGGCAGACCAGCTCGGGCGCCGCCAGCGGGGCTGCCGGGGCAGCAGCAGAAGAAGATACGGTCACGGAATCCATCGCGGTCCATCGTCCAAACAGGCCCGCACGGTACGGCGGCCGGGGGGCGCGTCCGCTGATCCCGATCAAAGCGGGCGCACAATGGCAGAGTTTTTTTGTCGGAATTGACCCAGATCCGGTCTCCGGCTTGACCCATTTCAAGTGCGCCTTGACGCACCTCCAGCCCATGAACCGCAACCTTTGGCTGCTGGCCCTGTGCCAGGGCCTGTTCCTCACCAACAACGTCGTTTTTATTGCCATCAACGGCCTGGTGGGCCTGCAGCTGGCCCCGTTTGGCTGGATGGCCACGCTGCCCGTGATGGGCTATGTGGTGGGCGGGGCACTGTCCACGCCGCTGGTGGCGCACAGCCAGGCACGGTGGGGGCGCAAGGTGTCGTTCCAGATCGGACTGGCCGTGGCCGTGGTGTCGGCAGCGCTGTGTGCCTGGGCAGCGTTCAGCGCCAGCTTCTGGCTGCTGTGCACGGCCACGGTGGTGGCGGGCTACTACAGCGCCAATGGCGGGCTGTACCGCTTTGCTGCGGCCGAACTGGCCACGCCAGACTACCGGGAAAAGGCCGTATCGCTGGTGCTGGCCGGTGGCCTGCTGGGCGCCGTGGCGGGCCCCAACCTGGCCAGCGCTACGCGCACGCTGTTCCCGGTGCCGTTTGCGGGCGCCTACATCGCGCTGATTGGCGTGGCGCTGTTGTCCATGCTGTGCATGTCGGCCATCCGCTTCGAGGTGCAACCCGTGGTGCTCAATGCTGCGGGCCAGCGCGAGCAGGGGCGCCCGCTCAAAGTCCTGATGCGCCAACCTGCCTTCATCGTGGCCATTGTGGGCGCCGCGCTGGGCTATGGCGTGATGAACCTGCTGATGGCTGCCACGCCGCTTGCCATGCAGGTGTGCGGGTTTGACTTTGACGCCTCGGCGCTGGTGCTGGAATGGCATGTGATCGGCATGTTTGCGCCCGGCTTTGTCACCGGCCACCTCATCAAGCGCTTTGGCGTGTTGCCCATCATGGGCGTGGGTGTGCTGCTGAACTTTGCCTGTGTGGCCGTGGCGCTGATGGGCCTGGAGCTGCACCACTTCGGCATTGCGCTGTTCTTCCTCGGCGTGGGCTGGAACTTCCTGTTCACAGGCTCCACCACGCTGGCGATGACGGCCTACCGCCCGGAAGAGAAGGACCGCGCCCAGGCAGCCATCAACTTCTGCGTGTACGCCACGCTGGCGCTGAGTGCGTTTTCGTCGGGCGTGCTGGTCACCACCCAGGGCTGGACGCTGCTCAACGCGGGCTCGCTGCTGCCCATCACCCTCACCGGGCTGGCACTGCTGTGGCTGGCGCTGCAGCGCCGCCGCCCTACAGCGGCGGTGTAAGGCCCCCGTCCCCGGCCGCCACCTCGGCCTGCAGCCACTGCGTGAAGGCAGCCACGGTGGGGTCGGGTTCGCGTGCGGGTGGCATGAACAGGCTGTAGCCCCGGGCGCCCGTGTCGGCATGCGGGTGGGCCAGGGCCAGCGTGCCCGCGTCCAGTTCGCGCTGCACAAAATACTGCGGCACCAGGCCCACGCCCAGGTCGGCGCGCACGGCCTCCACCAGCATCGAGAACAGGTCGAACCGATGGCCCCCCAGCCGGTGCTCGGGCACACGCGTAATGCCCGCGCCCGCAAACCAGTCGTCCCACACGCCCAGGCGCGAGCTGAGCTGCAGCAGCGGCACGGCGCGGAAGTCGCCACGCGCCATGGCCCGCCGGTGGCGCGCGCCGGGCGCACACACGGCCACCACCACCTCGCGCATCAGCGGCGTGGCCTGGGCGCCGGGCCAGCTCGCATCGTCGTACTGCACGGCCAGGTCAAACGGCACCTCGGACATGTAGGTCTGCGTAGGAAACACCTGCAGGTGCAGGCTGCAATGCCGGTGCCGGGCCAGGAAGGCGGGCAGGCGCGGCAGCAGCCAGCGCTCGGCAAACACGGGCACACAGCCCACCAGCAGGCGCGTGCCATCGGGCCGCTGGGCCATGGCTTCGAGCGTGTGGTTCTGCAGCCGCAGCAGGTCACCCACCACCTGACCGTGGTAGCGCCGCCCGGCGGGCGTGAGGCGCGAGCCACGTGCGCTGCGCTCGAACAGCAACACGCCCAGCTGGGCCTCCAGGTGGCGGATCTGCTGGCTGACGGCGCTGTGCGTGATGCACAGCTCTTCGGCCGCCTGGCTCACGCTGTGGTGGCGGGCCACGGCCTCAAAGGCCAGGAGGGCGCGGGTGCTGGGAATGTGGCGGTGCATGGAAGGGGCAGGCAAAGCAAGGGGGTGTAAGAAAAACTGTCAGCCCGCCAAATTAAAGCAAAGCGGGCGCCGCGCACTCGCGCGACGATGCGGGGCATGCAAGCTCCGCGCCCACGGTGGGGAGCTGCGCCTTTTGTTGTTGCTTTGTTTTCCTTCCTCCTTATGACCTCCACCGCCTCCCGCCCACGCCGTCCCCACGCCACCCACGCGCTGTGCGCCATCGCCCTGGCTGCCGCCACCTGGACGGCGCCTGCCGCCGCACAAAGCGCCGTGGCCTCGGCACCCGAGCAGCTCAGCCCCGCCGTGGAGACAGCCTTCACGCGCCTGCTGGCCTCGCCCCGCATCACCCAGCTGATGGACGCGGTGCGCGCCGATCACACCCGCTCCATCGACGACCTGAAGATGCTCACCGAGATCGAGGCGCCACCCTTCAAGGAACAAAAGCGCGCCGAGGCCTTTCTGGCGCGGCTGCAGGCGCTGGGCCTGACGCACGCCGCCATCGACGCAGAAGGCAACGTGGTGGGCCTGCGCAAGGGCACGGGCAAGGGGCCCAAGCTGGTGATTTCGGCCCACCTGGACACGGTGTTCCCGGCGGGCACCGATGTGAAGGTGAAGGAGCAGGACGGCAAGCTGATGGCCCCCGGCATTTCGGACAACACCCGCAGCCTGGCCGTGCTGCTGTCGTGGCTCAAGGTGCTGAACGAGCAGAAGATCGAGACCGTGGGCGACCTGCTGTTTGTGGGCAATGTGGGCGAGGAAGAGCTGGGCAACCTGCGCGGCATGAAGCACCTGTTTGCCGAGCACCGCGACATCGACGGCATGGTGGCCCTGGAGCCCGCCGCCGACGGCAACGTGCTGGTGCTGGGCACGGGCAGCCACCGCTACGAGGTCACCTTCAAGGGCCCGGGCGGCCACAGCTATGCCGCGTTTGGCCGCGTGCCCAGCGCCATCCACGGCATGGGCCGCGCCATAGCCAAGATCGCCGACATCAAGACCCCCAGCTACCCCAAGACCACCTTCACCGTGGGCACGGTGGGCGGCGGCACTTCGGTGAACACGATTGCGCCCGATGCGCGCATGGCGGTGGACATCCGCTCGGACGCGATGGCGCCGCTGCTGGAGACCGAGAAGAAGATCCTCGCCGCCATCGAGGAGGCCGTGGCCGAGGAGAACCAGCGCTGGGGCGTGCAGTCGCTGAGCGTGTCGCACAAGCTGATTGGCGACCGCCCGGGCGGGCAGACTGCTTCGGACGCGCTCATCGTGCAGGCCGCTGTGCGCGCCAACCGTGCGCACGGCCGCAAGACCATCCTGGGCGGGGCCAGCACCGACGCCAACGTGCCCATGTCGCTGGGCATCCCGGCCATCGTGATGGGCGGCGGCGGCAAGACGGGCGGCTTCCATGCGCTGTCGGAGTGGATCGACCTGACCGATGCCTGGCAGGGCGCGCAGACCTCGTTGATCACCGTGCTGGGCCTGGTGGGTGTGAAGGGGGTGAGCGAGCCCCTGCTGGAAAAGCGCCGGGGAAAGTAGCCCCCTGAGCGGCTTCGCCGCTTCCCCCACAGGGGACGCCACCAGCGCGGCGGGGCGGCCCTTGCGCGGTGGCACTGGCCTATTGCCGCGCCAGTCATGGCGCGTGTGAGCGCGGCGACCGCTCATTGCTGCCCCACCCCCGAACCGTTCGGGCTGAGCCTGTCGAAGCCGGGGCACTGCGCAGGCAAAGCGCAGAACGAGGGAGCGCGGAATTCACCTTTGTTGACACAGGGCGCCCGCCCGACTGCGTAAGAACGTGTTTACGATCTCTCTTTTGTTTTTCTTGCGCAGGAGATCACCATGGGCTTGCTCGATTCCGTCTTGGGTGCCGTCATCAACAGCGCGTCGCAGGGCGGCGCACAGGCGTCGGCGGGTGGCGCGGGCGGTGGGCTGGGCGGCTTGATCAGCCTGGCTGCGCAGAACCCGCAGCTCATCCAGGCGGTGATGTCCCTGATCAGCAACGACGGCCCGGTGGGTGGCCTGCCCGGCCTGATGACCAAGTTCCAACAGGCCGGGCTGGGCAATGTGATTGCCTCGTGGCTCAGCGCCGGGCCCAACCAGGCGATCTCGGGCGATCAGTTGTCGCAGGTGCTGGGCAGCGGGCCGCTGTCACAGATCGCCACGCAGCTGGGCGTGGGCTCGGGCGCCGCCGCAGGGCAGCTGGCCCAGGTGCTGCCCGGCCTCATCGACCAGCTCAGCCCCCAGGGCCACGCACCGCAGGGCGGGTTTGGCAATGCCAGCGATCTGTTCGGGATGCTGGGCGGATTGCTTCAAAAATGATAGCTATCAGCGCATGATGGACGCGCGCAAACGGCTTTTTCTTCTCACATTCTGAGCACTACACCAGCGGGCAGCGCCGCACCAGCCACTGGCGCAGCAGGTCGAACACGGGCGCGGCCAGCTCGGGGCTTTCATTGAACAGCTCGTGGTACAGGGGCTCGAAGCAGTGCGACTGCACCAGGGCCTGGGGCGCGGCGGCGGCAAAGGCGCGGCTGCCTGCGGGGTTGACGAGCTTGTCGCTGCCCGCCCAGATCAGCAGCGTGGGCACGCTCCAGTGCGCTGCGCGGGCCACGGTGGCGGGGCCGCCGTCGGCAATGAAGCGGGCCAGGCGTGCGCTGATGCGGTCGTGGCACAGCGGGTCGGCCAGGTAGGCGGCAGGCACGGCCGGGTCGTGCGAGAGGTACTGCGCATCAAGCCCGTTGCCCACGCGCAGGTTGGGCGCAAAACGCGGCAGCGTGGCCAGCAGCAGCTTTTGCACGGAGTTCAGGCCCGGGTCCAGCGCGGGGGATGACAACACCAGCGCATCGATGGGCCGCAGGTGCATGGCCGCAAAACGCGCGGCCACCAGGCCGCCCATGCTGTGGCCCAGCAGCACCAGGGGCTGGCCTTGTGGCATGCGGGCGCGGGTGGCATCGACCAGGTCGGCCAGGTCGTCGAGCAAGCGCAGGTCACTGGTGAGCCCGCCACGCGGCCCGGAGGATTCGCCATGGCCGTAGTGGTCGTAGCCACGCACGGCAAAACCCCAGTCGTTCAGCCGGCGCGCCACAGGGTCGTAGCGGCCCACATGCTCGCCCAGGCCATGCACCAGCAGCACGGTGCCCCGACAGGGCTCGCACTCGGGCAGGGGCCAGTCCTGCATGGCCAGGTTCTCGCCGTCACTGGCGGTGAAGGTGGTGAGGGTCGAGGGGGTCAGTTCGTCGGCGTTCATGGGCAGCAGGGGCTGTCAGGGGGATGGCACGCAGCATACCCCGCGCCTTCCAACTCTCGAAGGACTCAGTGGCAACCCCACCGCTCCAGCCCCAGGCTGCACCGGTTGAGGTCCCGCCTCATCCCGCCCAGCTCAGGCGAGCGAGGTCCACAGGTCGTCCCAGTCTGCGGGCTGGAAGTTGCCCTCTCGCCGCAACACCTGCTGGTGCTGGCGGTTGAGGACATAGTGGGTGGGGCGACGGGTGATGGCGCCAAAGCTGTCCTGATGCCCGGCCGCATTGCGCCAGGCGATGGGAAAGCGTTGTTCTGCTGGCACAGACACTTTCAGCAGTTCGATGTACTGCATGAAGTCCGCACTTTTCTCGTCCATGTTCACGCCGAGCAGCACAAAGTCACGCTGACGGTTGTTGGTGTAGAACTCACGCATGAGCCGGAGTTCGTTGACGCACAGGGCGCAGCCCGCCGTAAAGAAACTCACCAGACTCACCTTACCCGCATAGTCCGCCAAGGCCAGAGGCTTGCCGTCACTGCTGGTACCCGACAGCGTGTGGCGCGGGCCAGGGGAGGCGGCCGCAGGCGCCTGGGCATGCACGAGGGGCTGTACCGCAGCAGCCAGCGTGGTGGCCGCACAGGCATGCAGAAATGCGCGTTTTTCCATGGTTATCAGGGCCTGTTTCGAAAGAGTGGAAGAGCAGCGAAAGCCAGAACAATCGCGCCGGTCAGCCTGCCGCAGCGGCGGCCGCCTGGTGCTGCGCCATGCCGGCAATCACCTGCGCCACGGCAGCGGTGAGCTTCTTGGCATAGGGCACGTGCAAAAACTCGTTGGGGCCGTGCGCGTTGCTCTTGGGGCCCAGCACGCCGCAGACCATCATCTGCGCGGTGGGGAAGCCTTCGCTGAGCATATTCATGAGCGGGATGGTGCCGCCCTGGCCGATGTAGCCGCAGGGCGCGCCAAAGTGGGCCTGCGACGCATCGTTGAGCGCCTGCTCGAACCAGGGCGTGGTGCTGGGCGCATTCCAGCCCGTGGCGCCGCTCGTGCCCTGGAAGGTGACCTTGGCCTGGTAGGGCGCGTTGTCTTCGAGCAGGGCTTTCAGCTCCTGCACCGCAGAGGCTGCGTCCACGAGGGGCGGCAGGCGCAGGCTGAGCTTGAAGGCGGTGTAGGGGCGCAGCACGTTGCCCGCGTCCTGCAGCGCGGGGAAGCCTTCGGCGCCGGTCACGGAGAGCGTGGGCTCCCAGGTGCGCTTGAGCAGGGCCTGCAGCGGGTCGGTGGTGGTGGGCAGCGCAAAGGTGGTGGAGCCGCCGCAGTCGTAGTGCGCCCAGGGGAAGCGCTTGTACACCTCTTCGCCCAGGATGCCCGCCGTGGCGCGGGCCTGGGCGAGGCGGTCGGCGGGCACTTCGCAATGGAAGCTCTGGGGCAGCAGGCGGCCGGTCTTGCTGTCTTCCAGGCGGTCGAGCACCTGGCGCATGATGCGGAACGACGAGGGCACCAGGCCCGAGGCGTCGCCGGAGTGGATGCCTTCGGTGAGGATCTCGACCTTGAGCGTGCCGGTGGCCATGCCACGCAGGCTGGTGGTGAGCCACAGCTGGTCGTAGTTGCCCGCGCCCGAATCCAGGCACACCACCAGCGCCACGTTGCCCATGCGGGGCTTGAGGGCCTCGATGTAGGGCAGCAGGTCGCGCGAGCCGCTTTCCTCGCAGGTCTCGATCAGGCCGACGATGCGCGGGTGGGGCACGTTCTGGCGCTTCAACTCTTGCACGGCGGCGATGCTGGCATAGACCGCGTAGCCGTCGTCGGCACCGCCCCGGCCGTAGAGCTTGCCGTCTTCGTACTTGGGCGTCCAGGGGCCGAGGTCGTTGCGCCAGCCGCTGAACTCGGGCTGCTTGTCGAGGTGGCCGTACATGAGCACGGTGTCGGTGGCGCCTGCCTGGGTGGCGTCGATTTCAAAGAACAGCACTGGCGTGCGGCCTTCCAGGCGCACCACTTCGAGCTTCAGGCCTTCGACCTTCTGCGACTCAACCCACGCGGCGGCGTTGCGCACCACGGTGTCGAGCAGGCCCTGCGCGGCCCAGTCGGGCGAGAACATGGGTGACTTGGCGGGGATGGCAATGTAGTCGGTGAGCTGGCCCAGGATGTCGTTGTCCCAGGCCTGGCTGACCCTTTCGAGGGCCAGGGCGGGTTGCAGGGCGTGGGCGGGGACTCGGGCGTTCATGGACAGCTCTCCTGGATGTGGGGGGTGGGAACCTGGGGGCGGCCTCATGCAGGTCGCGCCGGGGGCCCGCAGGTTCTTGTGGACCAAAACCAGCATTCCAACACAACACCTGCGCGCGTGCCACGGGACGCTGCCATACACCTGCGCAAGGTTCTGCTGCGCCGCAGCACGGGCCCTGCCTCTGCCGGGCGACCGCAGCACTCAGTACCGGGAGACGGGATGGGTTTCGGGGTTGTCCAGGGCGGCACGCTGCGCGGACGGGCGGCGCAGGCCTGTGGCCACCTCCACCCGGTTGCGGCCGTTTTCCTTGGCCTGGTAGAGCGCGCGGTCGGCGGCGGCGATCAGCATGTCCCAGCTGTCGCCCGACTCCAGGCGGCCGCCGAACACGCCAATGCTCACGGTGACGGCAATGCTGGTGCCCCCGCCGGACTCGGGGCGGGAGTCGCTGGCCCCTTCGGTGGCGCCCACGCGGCAGCGCGATTCGGCCACCGCACGGCACAGCTCGCGCGCCAGCTGTTCGGCGCCCAGCAGCGTGGTGTCGGGCAGCAGCACCATGAATTCCTCGCCGCCGTAGCGGCCCACCAGATCCTGTGCACGCACGCGGCCACGCAGCACATTGACCACATGGCACAGCACCTGGTCGCCCACCGGGTGGCCGTAGCGGTCGTTCACGCGCTTGAAGTGGTCGATGTCCACCATCATGAGGGCGATGGGCTCGCGCGTGCGCACGGCGCGCGAGACATCGCGGTCCAGCGCCGAGATCAGCGAGCGGCGGTTGGCCACGCCGGTGAGCGGGTCGATGGCCGCCATGATGCGGTTGTTCTCGTCGGCCCGGTCGCGCGCCATGAACACAAACCCCATGGAGCTGATGAGCACCACCGAAAACGTGGCCAGAAAGGTGAGCGTCTGCAGCGCGCTGGCCTGCAGAATGCCGGAGGCCACAGCCGTGCTGCTCAGGGCCAGCAGGGCGCGGCCGCTGAGCACGGCGGCCTCCAGCCCCAGTCCCGCCACCAGCAGCCACTGACCCCGTCCCACTGCGGCATCGCGGCGCTGAAGTGCCGTGGCCAGGGCCCACACCGCCTGCAGGCCAATCACCAGACCCACAAAACTCACGCGCGCCGGAAAGTTGTCGATGAAGGCAATCACAAAGCCGGTGACCAGCACCGGCGGCGCCACGAGCAAAGGCCACCGGGCAGGCTGCCCCTGGAACTGGTGGATCGCCGCGATCATGCCCACAAACACGCAAGACAGCAGCACGTTACCCAGCACCACCGACAGCACGTCAGGCACCACGCCCCGCAGCATGATGAGGCCGTGCCCGATGGCGTTGACCAGCAGGGCCGCCGCCCAGCGCCCCAGGCCGTCGCGTCGGCGCCCCCAGCCCACCACGGCCATGGAGGCGGCCATCATGAGCGAGCTGACAATGATCATTGCCAGCATGGTGGGAACGTGGGCTGCCATGGAGCGCTGGGGGCCTGTGGGTGGTGAGGGCGGTGGGTCAGCCCAGCATAAACCAAGCGGCGCGGCGCGCGAAACACCAATGTGCCACCCCGGTGGCAACAAGGAAGGCGCGGCGGGGCATCACCATCCCCGCTACGGTGCCTCAGTGCAGCTGCGCGGGTTCGCGCGCTGTGCGGGCATGGGTGGAGGTGCTGCCGGGCGCCTGCAGCGCGGGCTGGTCGGGCGGGGCATCGCCCGCGCCGTGCCGCAGCTTGAATACCTGCACCGCGCCCGCCAAGCGTGTGGCCTGCTCGCGCAGGCTCTGGGCGGCGGCGGCCGATTGCTCCACCAGCGCGGCGTTCTGCTGCGTCATCTGGTCGAGCTGGTTCACGGCGGTGTTGACCTGGCCGATGCCGTCCGACTGCTCGCCCGAGGCCGCCGTGATCTCGCCAATGATGTCGCCCACACGTTTGACCGAGCCCACGATCTCGTCCATGGTGCTGCCCGCGTTCTGCACCAGGCGCGCGCCCGATTCCACGCGCTCCACCGAGGCACCGATGAGCGCCTTGATCTCGCGCGCGGCCTCGGCGCTGCGCCCGGCGAGGTTGCGCACCTCGCTGGCCACCACGGCAAAGCCCCGGCCCTGTTCGCCTGCACGCGCGGCTTCCACGGCCGCGTTCAGCGCCAGGATGTTGGTCTGAAACGCAATCGAATCGATCACACCGATGATGTCGGCGATCTTGCGCGAGCTTTGGTTGATGTCGCCCATGGTGGTGACCACCTCGCCCACCACCTGGCCGCCGCGTGCGGCCACCTCGGCGGCGGTGCTGGCCAGCTGGTTGGCTTGGCGCGCAGCATCGGCCGACTGGCGCACCGTGGCGGTGAGCTGGTCCATGCTCTGCGCGGTCTGCGCCAGGCTGCTGGCCGTGGCCTCAGTGCGGGCCGACAGGTCCTGGTTGCCGCTGGCGATCTCGGCGCTGGCGGTGCTGATGCTGTCCACCGCGTTGCGCACCTGCTGCAGCATCTGGGTGTAGCGCTGGCGCATGCCCTCCACCTCTTGCACCAGCGCGCCGATCTCGTCGCGCCGCGTGGTGCGGAAGGCCTCGGTCAGGTCGCCCTGCGCCACCAGCGTGATGGCCTGGGTCAGGTCCTGCAGCGGGCGGCTCACGCCCCGGCGCAGCATCACGAACAGGCCGATGGCCAGCAGCACCACGGCCACGGCCATCAGGCCCCACACGGCCAGCGTCACGCGCCGCTGGCTGGCCATGGCCTCACCGTCGGCCACCTCGGCCACCACCCACCAGCCGCCGCTGGTCTTGCGCACCAGCGCCCAGGGGTCGGTGGCGCCCGCACCCAGCACGGGGGCGGCCTCGCGCACAAAGCCGTCTTGCGACGCGGCCAGGGCCTCGAAGAAGGGGCGCGCCTGCGGGTAGGCCTCCAGCACACGCTTGCCGCGTGCCGTGGGGTGGTACACAAACACCGCCTTGTCGAGCGAGGTGCCTGGGTTGATCACATAGGTGCCACCATGCTCGAAAAATTTGGTCTGCGTGACCTGCTTTTGCAGCATGGCGTGGAACACGCTGATGTCGTTGCCGATGAACAGCAGCGCAATCACCTTGCCTGCGGCGTCCTTGGCGGGCAGATAGTGGCCCATGAAGGGCTTGCCACCCGCCACCGTGACGCCCGTGTAGGGCTCACCCTTGGACACCGTGGCATAGGCCGGGTCGTCCTTGCCCAGCGGTGTGCCCTGCTGGCGCTCGCCCTTGTCGTTTTTGACCGAGGTGGTGATGCGGATGAAGTCGTCGCCCTTCTTGGCAAACACCGTGGCGATGCCGCCGGTTTCGTTGGCGAATTTATCGACCGAGCCGTAGTCCTCGTTGACCAGCGCGCCGTAGCTGCGCAACTCGCCCGAGGCCTCGTCGAGCTGCATGGTGGCCTCGAAGTAGCGCTGGAAACCCTTCATGGTGAGCTGCACCAGCTCGCGGTTGGTGTTGTCGGCCGCATCCAGCGACTGCGCCACGCTCTGCGCCGTGTCGCCCACGCTGGCCACCACCTGCGCGCGGGTGCTGCGCTCGGTCAGCACGGCAATGGCCAAACCCACCAACACCAGGACCAGTGCCACCAGCCCAATGGCGGCCAGCGTGACCTGCCGCGCGACGGAACGGTTGTTGGCCAGGGATGCTGCCATGGGGGATGTCTCCTGCGGGTGAATACGAATGCACAAAGCCGGCTGGGCCGGTCTGCTCTGAATCTACGGCCAGAGCCTTGTTACATTCATTCACGCATTCCCTTACGCAATTGCGCGGACTGGAGGCCCGGGGCAATTGCGCTTAAAGGTGCTGTGCGTGGGGTCAGCGCTCTGCAGACCCCGCCAGCGCCCGGTCCCGCCATACCAGTCCCGCCGAGGTATCGGCCGCCGGGCGGTATTCACACCCCACCCAGCCGCTGTAGCCCAGCGCGTCCAGCGTCTCGAACAGGAATGGGTAGTGCAGCTCGCCCCGGTCGGGCTCGTGGCGGCCCGGCACGCCCGCGATCTGGACATGCGCCACGCGGCCCGTGGGCAGGTAGCGCTGCAGCTTGGTGGCCACATCACCCTCCACGATCTGGCAGTGGTACAGGTCCATCAGCACCTGGAGGTTGTCGGCCTGCACGGCATCGAGCAGCTCGTGAGCATGGTCCTGGCGGTTCAAGAAATAGCGCGGCACATCGCGCAGGTTGATGGGCTCGATCAGGATCTCGTGGCCCGCGCGCGCGGCCTCGGCCGCCGCCCAGCGCAGGTTGCCTGCGCACAGGTCCTTGAGCGATTCGCGCTCCACGCCCGGCGGCACGATGCCCGCGAGCACATGGATGCGCGGGCAGCCCAGCGCCTCGGCATAGCGCAGCGCCTGCTGCACGCCCGCACGGAACTCGGCCTCGCGCCCGGGCAGCGCAGCCGTGCCCCGCGCGCCTTGCTCCCAGGCCGTGGCCATGGCGGCGGGGTCCATCCCGCCGGCCGGGGCGTTCATTAGCACCAGCTGCAGGCCATGGTCCGCCAGCCGCGCGGCCACCTCGGCAGGCGCAAAGGCATATGGGAACTGGCACTCCACCGCCGTGAACCGGTCGCGCGCCGCAGCGGCAAAGCGGTCCAGGAAGGGCAGCTCGGGGTACATCAGGCTCAGGTTGGCAGCAAACTGGGGCATGGCGGGTGGGGGCGGGGGCCCAAGACAACAAGGAACGCAAGGAGAACGCGGCAGCTTATCCTGCACAGCGCGCACACCCTCGCACACCGAACCAAAATACAAGCAAAAAGGCCGTCTGCGCGCGATGGATATGTCTTTATAGCTATATATTTAATAGCAACAAACTCAACCCACAGAACGCTCGCCCCACATGCGCATCGGAGAACTCGCCCACCGCACCGGCACCACGCCCAAGGCCATCCGCCTGTACGAAGCGCGGGGCCTGATGGGTTCCGTGGCGCGTGCGGGCAGCTACCGCCACTATGGCGAGGCGGACGTGGCGCGCGTGTTGCTGATCCGCCAGGCCCAGGCTCTGGGCTTTCGGCTGGCCGAGCTGGATGGCCTGCCCCACATGGACACCACCGCTGGCTGGGAGCGCATGGCGCAGCTGGTGGCCCGGCGCCGCGCCGCCGTGGCGCAGCAGCTGGCCCGGCTGGCCGCGCTGGATGCCCAACTGGCCGGGCTGGAGACCGAGCTGCACACCTGCGACACGCTGGCCGTGCCCGCCACGCCCCAGGCCTGCGTGGCGCCCAGCGCGCTGGCGGCCCCGGGGCCGCTGCCGCGTTCCACTTTCACTCCATCTGATCTGACCGCTTGACTCTGCCCCGTGGGGCAAGGTGAGCATGCCGCCATCAACAACTTCTGTGTGATGGAGATTCCGTGGCAAAGCAACACATTCTGGTCATCCTGGGCCATCCCGCCGCCAAGAGCCTGTGCGCCGGCATGGCACACGCCTATGCCGACGGTGCACGGCAGGCGGGCGCCGAGGTGCGCTTTCTGGACCTGGGGCAGCTCGCGTTCAACCCCTTGTTCCAGGGCTATGGCGCAGCGCAGCCGCTGGAGCCCGACCTGCTGGCCGCGCAGGCCGACATCACCTGGGCGGACCACCTGGTGTGGGTCTACCCCATCTGGTGGGGCGCCATGCCTGCGCTGCTCAAGGGTTTTATCGACCGCGTGCTGCTGCCGGGCTATGCGTTCAAGTACCGCCCGGGCTCGTCGCTGTGGGACAAGCTGCTGGCCGGGCGCTCGGCCGAGCTGCTGGTGACCATGGACTCGCCGCCCTGGTACTTCCGCTGGGTCACGCGCATGCCGGGGCACCACCAGATGAAGAAGGCCATCCTGGAGTTCTGCGGCATCCGGCCGGTGCGTGTGCACAGCTTTGGCCCGGTGCGCAGCGCCAGCACCGAGCGCCTGGCGCAGTGGGTGGGCGCGGCACGCGAGCTGGGCGCGCGGCAGGCCCGGCGCGCGCCACCGGACCGCAGCGCACGGCCGGTGGCGCCGCCCTCGGCTACGGCTTCGGCGACACCTTCGACGACCCCGTGAAGGCCGACACCGCGGCCCGGCCCACGGCCGGGTCGTCGGTGAAGAAGCCGTCGATGCCCGCACGCAGGTAGGCCGTGATCTCGGCCACGCTGTCGCCGCGTTGGGTGCCATCGGTGGCGGGCGCCTTTTTCAGCCCGGCGGGCAGGAAGGCGTTTTCGGGCCGCAGCGTCCAGATGTGCACGCCCAGGCCTTCGGCACGGGCACGCGCCACCAGCGGGGTGGGCTCGCCCGGCACGCCGTCCTTGACCGGCACCACCAGCGTCTTGAATGGGCCGATGGCGTTGGCGTAGGTGGCCACCTGCTTCAGGCCATCGGGCGTGATCAGGTCGGCATAGGCGCGTGTGTTGGCCGCGCCCTGCGCCACAAAGTCATAGGGCCGCCCGGAAGGCGCGACCAGTTGCACCAGGCGCACGCTGCTGAGCTTGCGGATCGCCTGCAGGTTGGACACTTCGAAGGACTGCACGAACACGGGCGCGTCCTTGTGGTTCCAGCCGTTCTTCTCCAGCGCTGCCAGCAACGGTGCCTCCAGCGGCAGGCCGATGGACTGGAAATAGGTGGGGTGTTTGGTCTCGGGGTAGATGCCGATGGTCCTGCCCGTCTTCGCGCTCTGGGCCTTGGCCAGGTCGATCACCTCCTGCAAGGTGGGCACTTCGAACTGGCCGTTGTAGGCCACGTTGGCCGGGCGCTGCGCGGGGATGCGCTCGCGGGCACGCAGGGTTTTCAGCTCGGCCAGCGTGAAGTCTTCGGTAAACCAGCCGGTGATGGCCTGGCCGTCGATGGTCTTGGTGGCTTTGCGGCCCGCAAACTCGGGGCGGTCCACCACGTCGGTGGTGGCTTCCTTCACCGAGCCGTCGGCGTTCAGGATGGCGATCGCGTTCTCGTGCCGGGCCACCAGCACGCCGTCCTTGGTGATCACCAGGTCGGGCTCGATGATGTCGGCGCCGTCGTCAATGGCCTTCTGGTACGCGGCCAGCGTGTGCTCGGGCCGCAGGGCCGAAGCGCCCCGGTGGGCAATCACGGTGGGGGTGGGCGGCCAGGCCTGGGCCACGGCGCCCAGCGCCCAGGTGGTGAGCAGCGCGGCAGCGGTCACGGCGCGCAGTGCAATGCGTTTCATGCGGGTCTCCTACAAACGGAGCCCGCACCTTAGCCGATGCGGTTGACAGCGGCGTGTCGCCAGGGCGCACACACCCACAAGGGCTATGCGTGTTCGAAGTGAAAGACGGCCGTGCCCGCGCGCGCGTTGGGGAGCCAGCGCACCTCTTGCCCATCCTGCAGCCCGAAGGAGTCGAGGATGCGCAGGCTGTTCTTGGTGGCCAGCACCTCGAAGTCCTTGTACGTGCCCACACGGATGTTGGGCGTGTCGTACCACTGGTAGGGCAGGCGCCGCGTGACCGGCATGCGCCCGCGCAGAATGGACAGGCGGTTGGGCCAGTGCGCAAAGTTGGGGAAGGCCACCACACCGGTGCGGCCCACACGCGCCGTTTCGCGCAGCATGGTTTCGGCATTGCGCAAATGCTGCAGCGTGTCGATCTGCAGCACCACGTCAAAGCTGTTGTCGTCGAACATGGCCAGCCCCTCGTCGAGGTTGAGCTGGATAACATCCACCCCGCGCTGCACGCAGGCCAGCACGTTGGCGTCGTCGATCTCCACACCATAGCCGCTGCAGCCGCGTTCGCGCTGCAGGTAGTCGAGCATGGCGCCGTTGCCACAGCCCAGGTCGAGCACGCGCGAACCAGAAGGCACCAGGCGCGCCAGGGCTTGCATTGCCGCTTTGTCCGTCATGCTTGCAACTCCTTGGCAATGCTATCGAAGTAAGAGCGCATCACGCCCATGTAACGCGCGTCATCGAGCAAAAAAGCATCATGCCCATGGGGCGCGTCGATCTCGGCGTAGCTCACGCTGCGGCGGTTGTCGAGCAAGGCCTTGACGATCTCGCGGCTGCGCTTGGGCGAAAACCGCCAGTCGGTGGTAAAGCTCACGAGCAGGAACTTCGCCGTGGCGCGGGCGAGCGCACGCGTGAGGTTGCCGTCATGCGCGCGGGCAGGGTCGAAGTAGTCCAGTGCGCGGGTGATCAGCAGGTAGGTGTTGGCGTCGAAGTAGTCGCTGAACTTGTCGCCCTGGTAGCGCAGGTAGCTTTCGATCTGGAACTCGATGTCCTGCGTGCTGTATTTCAGCTCCAGACCCTCCCTCAGCTGGCGTCCGAACTTCTCGTTCATCACGTCGTCGCTGAGGTAGGTGATGTGGCCGATCATGCGCGCGATGCGCAGGCCGCGCTTGGGGATCACGCCGTGGCGGTAGAAGTGCCCGCCGTGGAAGTCCGGGTCGGTCACGATGGCGCGGCGGGCCACCTCGTTGAAGGCGATGTTCTCGGCCGTGAGGTTGGGCGCGCTGGCCACCACCACGGCGTGGAGCATGCGCTCGGGGTACTGCAACGTCCAGCTGAGCGCCTGCATGCCGCCCAGGCTGCCGCCCAGCACGGCGGCCAGTTGCGCGATGCCCAGGCGATCGAGCAGGCGGGCCTGGGCGTTGACCCAATCCTCCACCGTGACCACCGGGAAGTCCGCGCCGTAGACCTCGCCCGTGTCGGGGTGCTGGTGCATCGGGCCGGTGGAGCCGAAGCACGAGCCCAGGTTGTTCACGCCGATGACGAAGAAGCGGTCGGTGTCCACGGGCTTGCCGGGGCCGATCATGTTGTCCCACCAGCCCTCGCTTTTGTCCTGCCCCGCGTAGACGCCAGCCACGTGGTGCGAGGCGTTGAGCGCATGGCACACGAGCACGGCGTTCGAGCGGTCGGCATTGAGCGTACCGTAGGTCTCGTAGGCCAGGTGGTAGTCACGGATCGACGCGCCGCTTTGCAGCGGGAGCACCTCCGGGAAATGCATGGACTGGGGTGTGGCAAAAAACGACATAAAAAAACCCGGCGTCGCTAAAAACGAGGCCGGGCTGATGTGTCGGACGGGTCTTTAGCAGGATTTATAAAGCGCCCGCAAGCTGTGGCAAATCGGCGCGTTCGGCAAATATACCAAAACCGAAAACGTCGACCACTGCGTCTGTCAGCTGCCCATGGGCGCAAAGATCGCCAGCAGCCCCAGCACCAGGAAGATCACGGCCGACACCACATGCACAGCGCGGATCGGCACGCGGCGTGTGATGCGCTCGCCCAGCCACACCACAGGCGCGTTGGCGATCATCATCCCGAGCGTGGTGCCCGCCACCACCCACAGGTAGGCGTTGTACTGCGCAGCCAGCATCACGGTGGCAATCTGGGTCTTGTCACCCATCTCGGCCAGGAAGAAAGCGACCACGGTGGTGCCGAACACACCCCAGCGCGGCGAGCCGTCGGCCTCGCCTTCGTCGAGCTTGTCGGGGATCAGCATCCAGATCGCCATGGCGATGAACGACGCGCCCAGAATCCAGCGAAGCACCTGCGGCCCCACAAAGGTGGTGACCCACGCGCCCACAGCCCCGGCCAGGCCGTGGTTGACCAGCGTGGCGACCAGGATGCCGAGCACGATGGGCCAGGGTTTGCGGAAGCGGGCAGCGAGCACCAGCGCCAGAAGCTGCGTCTTGTCGCCCATTTCGGCGAGCGCGACGATGGCGGTGGAGATGAAAAACGGTTCCATGTGGGGGTCCTATCCGGCCGGATGGGTGGAAAACGCATTGACTGCACCCCGACTCCGGCCATGTGGATCGGTTTGCAGTCAATGGTCTCGCCCAGCTAAAAAGCCGCATACGCCATAGGCCCAACGGGCCCAAGTTTGTTGACGCATGCCCCCGGCGCATTGCACAGCCGGGCGGGCTACTCCCCAAAGACCCCGCGATTTTACCCTATGGTTTGCCCGGGGATTGGCTTCAAAACCACGCAAATCGCCTGTTTTGGGGCATCCGGCCCAGAAATAAACACCCACACTGCCCATAAAGTGATTGATAATGGGTTCGCTTTTCTGCTTGCAGAAGGGCAGCTAACTTAGCGGTGATTGGTCAGTTTCGCGTCTTTGAAGTCGTCACAGGTTTGTTGATTGCGTCGGGCTCCATCGCGTTTTCATGTTTTTTCAGGAGTCCTTCATGGGCAACAAACTCTACGTGGGCAACCTGCCCTATTCCTTCCGCGACCAAGATCTGGAACAAACCTTCAGCCAGTTCGGCTCCGTGGGCAGCGCCAAGGTCATGATGGAACGTGACACCGGCCGCTCCAAGGGTTTCGGCTTTGTCGAAATGGGCAGCGATGCTGAAGCCCAAGCCGCCATCCAAGGCGTGCATGGCCAAAACTTCGGCGGCCGTGACCTCGTGGTCAACGAAGCCCGTCCTATGGAGCCCCGCGCTCCCCGTAGCGGTGGCTTCGGTGGCGGCAATGGCGGCGGCGGTTACGGCGGTGGCCGTAGCGGCGGTGGTGGTGGCTACGGCGGCGGCGGTTACGGCGGTGGCCGTGAAGGCGGCGGTGGCGGCTACGGCGGTGGCCGCGGCGGTTACTAAAAAGACCTTTTCAGCAGGCCCTTGCGCCTGCTGATGGCAAACAAGGAGCCTTCGGGCTCCTTTTTTTATGGCCTGTCCCTCCCACAACGAGCCCCTTCTTTGACGGGCGCCAAGGCCGGCAACGGCCGCGCTTGAAGGCCATTTCTTGCGCGCGCGCAGCATGGGCGCCACAGCGCACATCACCGCTTGCTTTTTCCACAAAAGTGTGGCGCATAATGGGTTGGCGGGGCTTTTTCCTGCTTTCCAAGTTTGCGGTGATCCGTCAGTTTCGCGCTGAGAGCGTCATTGAGATTAGCTGGCTGCGTTTTCGGGACTCCATCGCTTTATCCATGTGTTTTTGAGGAGTCCCTCGATGGGCAACAAACTGTACGTCGGCAACCTGCCTTACTCCGTGCGCGACAGCGATCTGGAACAGGCTTTTGGCCAATTCGGCGCGGTCACCAGTGCCAAGGTCATGATGGAGCGAGACACGGGCCGTTCCAAGGGCTTTGGCTTTGTGGAAATGGGCAGCGACGCAGAAGCCCAGGCAGCCATCAATGGCATGAACGGCCAGCCCCTGGGTGGCCGTTCCATCGTGGTCAATGAAGCCCGTCCCATGGAGCCCCGCCCCCCCCGCAGTGGTGGTTTTGGCGGCGGCGGTGGTGGCGGCTACGGCGGCGGTGGCCGCAGTGGTGGTGGCGGCGGTTACGGCGGTGGCCGTGAAGGCGGCGGTGGTGGCTACGGTGGCGGTGGCCGCGATGGCGGCGGCGGTTACGGTGGTGGCGGCGGCCGCGGCGAAGGCGGTTTCCGCAGCCCCTACGGCTCCGGCTCGCGCAACGGCGGTGGCGGCGGTCGCAATGGTGGTGGCGGCGGCTACGGCGGCGGTGGCAACGGCGGCTACTGAACCTCGCAGATACTGCATTCTTGAAAAAAAGCTCCTTCGGGAGCTTTTTTCATGGCGGGGCCGCTTCAGAGTGAAAAGTGCGCCCTTGGGGAGCGGGGGGCGTCTTCCATGCCACTGCGTGACGAGCTCGAACTCCGTGGTCCCGTCTTCGCAGGGCGGAACGAAACGGCCAATACCCCCACCGGGTGCGACCCCAGCCAGCACTCCCGCGCAAGGGCTGCCAAGCCGCGCATGCAGCGCTTTGCTTGCGGGCGCCGGGAGCGCCCCCCTGCGGGGGAAGGCGCACAGCGCCTCAGGGGGCTACTCGCCTTCTCGGCGTTTGCGCGGGCGTCCAGCCAGCACCTTGTCGAACACGGCATTGGGCAGCAGGCGCAGCAGCTTGGCCACCACGCCCATCTGCCAGGGGATGACCCGGTAAGTCACACCCGCTGTGATGGCGCGGTAGGCGCGGTCGGCAAAATCCCCGGGCTGCATCAGGAAGGGCATGCCGTAGCGGTTCTTCTGGGTCAGCGGCGTGTCGATGTAGCCGGGCGATAGGGTGACCACCCGCACGCCATGCGGGCGCATTTCGCCACGCAGGGCTTCGCAGTAGCTGATGACGGCCGCCTTGCTAGCGCAGTAGGCGCCGTGCCCCGGCAGGCCCCGGATGCCCGCCACGCTGCCGATGCCCACCAGCGTGCCGCTGCCGCGCAGCACCATGCCGTCCACAAAGGGCTGGAAGGTGGCGGCCATGCCGATGTTGTTGGTGGCAAAGGTGCGCGCCATCACCTCAATATCACCGCGCACGGCGGTGTCCATTCCCACGCTGATGCCGGCATTGGCGATAACCACATCCGGGACGCCCTGGCGTGCCAGGCAGGCCTGGCCTGCGGCCACGATGCTGTCGGTCACTGCCACATCAGCACTATAAATTTCATAGCTATCAGCGCTTATCCCTTGCGCGGTAGCCCATGTTTTCACCTCTTCTGTGCGGCGCGCGGCCAGGGCCAGCCGATAGCCTGCCTGGTGAAAGCGCAGTGCCAGCGCCTGGCCAATGCCGCTGGACGCGCCGGTGATGAAAACAAGGGGTGTGGTCATCTCAGTTATCCGTTGTGCTGTGAATCACCCACGGCGCGTGAAACTGGCGCGCACCATGCGCGGGCAGCAGCGCAAGGGCCGCCCCGCCCCGCCCCGCTGGCTGCGTCCCCCTCCCCCTAGCGCGAAGCGCGTAGAGAGAAGGGGGAAGGCGCGAAGCGACTCAGGGAGTTGTCTCATTTCTTGCCCGGCAGGATCATGCCGCGCACGCGCCCGCGCAATTGCAGCACCTGGTCGAGGTTGTCGTACTCCATGCCATCGGCCGTGAAGCGGTCGTTGCCCCGCGTGAGCGTGACAGGCTGGTCGGACCGCACGCGCTCGGTGTTGGTGAAGGCATGCAGGAACTCGCCACGGAACTCCAGGCGCGGCTGCGCTGGCGCCCCGGGTTTGGCGGGCAGGGGCTCGCGGGTCACGACGGCGTTGCCAAACAGCTGCACCTCCGAGCCATCGGCATTGCTCAACGCACGGTTGGCGGTCGCCACGGTGAGCCGGCCGTCAAGGCCGATCGAGCGCATGCGGACCCGGTCGATCTCCAGCGTGTCCGTGTCGGGGTAGTGCCGCGCTTCAATGCCTTGCACTTCGCTCTGCAGGCGGCCTGTGGCATCGAACGTCTTCACCGAAAAGGACTTCATGAAATAGTCCGGCTGGTGCTTCACGGGCCGGTCGATGGCGGGCAGCTGCGGCATGGGCGCGTTGCGCACCAGCCACCAGGTGCCCAGGGCCAGCAGGCCCATCAGCAGCACGGGCAGGTAGATCGAGAGCTGGTCCCAGCCCTGGCGGATCACACGGATCATGCGGTGTAGTCCGCCAGCAGTGCGGCATAGCGGCCCGTGGCCACCAGCAGCAGGTCGCACAGCTCACGCGCCGCACCGTCGCCCCCGCGCGCCTGGGTCACGAAGTGGGCCGCATGGCGCACCTCGGTCTGGGCGTTGGCAGGTGCGCACGCAAACGCGCTGCGGCGCATGACAGGCAGGTCGGGCCAGTCGTCGCCCATGGCCGCCGCCTGCGACCAGTTCAGGCCCAGGGTGGCCAACATCTGCTCGGCGGCAGGGCGTTTGTCTTCGGTGCCGAACACCGCGTGCTCCACGCCCAGGGCCTTGAGGCGCACACGCAGCGGAGCGGAGTCGCGGCCGGTAATCACGGCGGGGGTGATGCCCGCTTTTTGCAGCAGCTTGAGACCGTGGCCGTCCAGCGTGTTGAAGCGCTTGATCGTCTCGCCCGCTTCGCTGAAGTACAGGCTGCCGTCGGTGAGCACCCCGTCCACGTCGAAAAAGGCCACGCGCACGCCCTGGGCGCGCAGCAGCAGTTCGGGGTCGATCTGCAGGGCGGGGGAGGGAGAGGTCTGCGGAACCATCGCCATCATCAGATCACCTTGGCGCGCATCAGGTCGCCGATGTGCACTACGCCCACCAGCACACCCGCTGCGTCCAGCACCAACACGCTGGTGATGGCGTGGGCTTCCATCATCTCAGCGGCGTCCACAGCCAGCGCGTCGGGGGCGATGCGGCGCGGATGGGGGTGCATGACCTGGGCAGCCGTGGCTGTGCGCAGGTCGGCCCCGGCCTCGATGCGGCGGCGCAGGTCGCCGTCGGTGAAGATGCCCAGCACCTGCCCGGCGGCATCGACGATGGCCGAGGCGCCCAGGCCCTTGGCGCTCATCTCGCGCATGAGGTCACTGAACGAGGCGTCAGGCGCCACGCGCGGCACTTCGGTGCCCGAGCGCATCACGTCGCTCACATGGGTGAGCAGCTTGCGGCCCAGTGCACCGCCGGGGTGCGACCGGGCAAAGTCTTCGGGGCGGAAGCCCCGGGCGTCCAGCAGGGCCACGGCCAGCGCGTCGCCCATGGCCAGCTGGGCCGTGGTGCTGGCGGTGGGGGCCAGGTTCAAGGGGCAGGCCTCGCGCTCCACGCTGCAGTCCAGCACCAGGTCGGCATAACGCGCCAGGGTGGACTGCAGGCCGCCCGTCATGGCGATCAGGGGTGCGCCCAGGCGCCGCAACACGGGCAGGATGGCCGTGAGTTCGCCGCTTTCGCCGCTGTTGGAGATGGCCAGCACCAGGTCGTCGCCCGTGACCATGCCCAGGTCGCCATGGCTGGCTTCGGCGGGGTGCACAAAAAACGCGGGGGTGCCGGTGGAAGCGAGCGTGGCAGCAATCTTGCGGCCCACATGGCCGCTTTTGCCCATGCCCATGACCACCACGCGGCCCCGGGCCTGCAGCACCATCTGCACGGCCTGGGCAAACACCGCATCCACACGGGCGGACAGGCCCGCCAGGGCCGCAGCCTCGATGTCGAAGGTTTCGCGGGCCAGGCGCAGGGCCTGGTCGGCATCAAAAGGGGGCAGCGCGGCGGAGGCGGGAGTCATCCGGGGATTCTATCGACCGGGCATGCCGGGCGGGCCCTGCTGGCGGGATGCCCTCTGGCACAGACCGTGCATCGCCTGCAGAAAACACCATTGCTGGCGCACAAGCCTCGGATAGCATCGAAGCCATGTCTTCTCTCGCCCTCACACTGCTTTACCTGCTGGCCGCGGTGCTGGGCGTGGTGACCTGCCGCAGCCTGAAGCTGCCGCCCATGCTGGGCTACCTGGCGGCCGGGGTGCTCATCGGGCCACATGCGCTGGCGCTGGCGCAAAACTCCGAAGGCGTGCGCCACCTGGGCGAGTTTGGCGTGGTGTTCCTGATGTTTGCCATCGGGCTGGAGTTCAGCCTGCCCAAGCTGCGCGCCATGCGCAAGCAGGTGTTTGGCCTGGGGCTGATGCAGGTGGTGCTGACGATGGCCGTCGTGTCTGGCCTGGCGCTGGTGCTGTCGCACTGGGCGGGCGGGGTGTGGGACATGGGCTGGCAGACAGCGCTGGCGCTGTCGGGGGTGATGGCCATGAGCAGCACAGCGATTGTGGTCAAGCTGATGTCCGAGCGCGCCGAGCTGGAAAGCGAACACGGCCGGCGGGTGATGGGCATCCTGCTGTTCCAGGACCTGGCCGTGGTGCCGCTGCTGGTGCTGATTCCGGCCCTGGGATCGTCGCCCGACCAGCTGCTGACCTCGCTGGGCTGGGCGCTGATCAAGGCCACGGTGCTGGTGGGCCTGCTGCTTACGGGCGGCCAGCGGGTGATGCGCTGGTGGCTCACGCTGGTGGCGCGGCGCAAGAGTGACGAGCTGTTCATGCTGAACCTGCTGCTGATCACGCTGGGGCTGGCCTGGCTGACCGAGGTGGCGGGCCTGAGCCTGGCGCTGGGCGCCTTTATCGCCGGGGTGCTGGTGTCCGAGACGGAATACAAGCACCAGGTGGGCACGGACATTCGGCCCTTCCACGACGTGCTGCTGGGGCTGTTCTTCATCACCATCGGAATGATGCTGGACTGGCACATCCTGGTGGACCGCTGGGCGCTGGTGCTGGCGCTGCTGGTGGTGCCGCTGGTGCTCAAGCTCTTGATCATCCTGGTGCTGGCACGCGGCATGGGCGCCACCACCGGCGTGGCGCTGCGCACGGGGCTGTACCTGGCGCAAGCGGGCGAGTTCGGGTTTGTGCTGCTGTCGCTCACGCAGGGCAATGGCCTGGTGCAGCCCGCGCTGATGAACCCCATCCTTGCAGCCATGGTGCTGTCGATGCTGGCCACGCCTTTCCTCATCATGTACAGCAACCGCATCGTGATGAAGCTGGTGGCCAGCGACTGGCTGCAGCAGTCGCTGCAGATGACGTCGATTGCGCGCAAATCCATCAACACCAGCAAGCACGTGATCATCTGCGGCTACGGCCGCTGCGGACAGAACCTGGCGCGCATGCTGGAGCACGAGGGCATCCCCTACATGGCGCTGGACCTGGACCCGGACCGCGTGCGCCAGGCCGCTGCGGCGGGCGATTCGGTGGTGTATGGCGACGCCACCCGCCTGCAGGCGCTGATGGCCGCCGGCCTGGTACGCGCGAGCGCCGTGGCCGTGACCTACATCGACGTGCCCGCAGCCCTGAAGGTGCTGGCCAACGCGCGCTCGCATGCGCCCCAGGTGCCCGTGGTGGTGCGCACGCAGGACGACGCCAACCTGGACAAGCTGCAGGAGGCCGGCGCGACCGAGGTGGTGCCCGAAGCCATCGAGGGCTCGCTGATGCTGGCCAGCCACGCGCTGGCCCTGGTGGGTGTGCCCATGCGCCGCGTGCTGCGCCTGGTGCAGGACCAGCGCGACGCGCGCTACAACCTGCTGCGCGGCTACTTCCACGGCGCCGACGACGACACGGCCCACGAGCGCGACCAGGAGCGCCTGTCCACACTGAACCTGCCGCCGGGCGCCACGGCCCTGGGCCGCAGCCTGGGCCAGCTGGCCCTGCCCGCGATGGGCGTGCGCGTGGTCAACCTGCGGCGCGGCAACGGCCACATGAGCGCGGCGGTGGACGAGGCCCTGCTGGCCGAAGGCGACACGCTGGTGCTGTCGGGCCACCCGGCGGCGCTGGCGCTGGCGGAGGACAAGCTGCTCAGAGGGTGATCCCCCTGAGCAGCCCTCGTTGCGGGGCGGCCGTTGCTTGGCCGTGCTGGCCTGCGAGTGGCGCCTGTTGCAGAGCGCGTACCGAAGTTTGACTAAAAATCGGCCTTACCGCGCGTCCATCATGCCTTTATAGCTATATATTTAATAGCAATCAAAGCAAGGCGGCAGGCCCGGGCCGCCCGAACAGGTAGCCCTGGAAGCGTTTGCAGCCGTTGCGCAGCAAAAACGCGCGCTGGCCTTCGGTTTCCACGCCCTCGGCCACCACGTCCAGCGCCAGGCTGTGGGCCAGGGTGATGATGGTGCAGGCGATGGCGGCGTCGTTGGGGTCGGTGAGCACGTCGCGCACAAAGCTCTGGTCGATCTTGAGCTGGTCCAGCGGCAGGCGCTTGAGGTAGCTCAGCGACGAATAACCGGTGCCGAAGTCGTCCAGCGAAAAACCCACGCCCAGCGTGCGCAGGGCCTGCATCTTGAGGATGCTGTCCTCCACGTCGTGCAGCAGCAGGCTTTCGGTGAGTTCCAGCTTGAGCCGCCGCGCATCCGCGCCCGAGTCGCGCAGCACGGCCAGCACGTCCTGCACAAAGTCGCTCTGGCGGAATTCCTGCGCACTCACGTTCACGGACAAGGTCCAGTCCGCCTTGGCGGGGTCGGCAGCCCACAGCGCAAGCTGGCTGCAGGCCATGGCCAGCACCTGCCGCCCCAGGGGCAGGATGAGGCCGGTCTGTTCGGCCAGCGGGATGAAGTCGGCCGGCGACACCATGCCGCGCTGCGGGTGGTTCCAGCGCACCAGGGCTTCGGCGCCCAGCAGCTGGCCGGTTTCGTCCACCACCGGCTGGTAGTGCAGCAGGAATTCGGTGCGCGCCAGCCCCAGGCGGATGTCGCCCTCCAGCGCCGAGCGCGCCGACGCCGCCGCCTGCATGGCGGGGTCGAAAAAACACAGCGTGTTGCGCCCCTGGGCCTTGGCCTGGTACATGGCCAGGTCGGCGCGCTTGAGCAGCTCCTGCACCGGCTGTTGCGCGTCCAGAAACAGCGCGATGCCGATGCTGGGCGTGCTGTGCATCTCGCAGCCCTCGACCTGGTAGGGCTGGTTGAGCGCGACCAGCACTTTCTGCGCCACTGCTTCGGCCTCGGCGGCGGCCTCTGCCTCTTCGGTGTGCAGGCCTTCGATCACCACCACAAACTCGTCGCCCCCCAGGCGCGCCACGGTGTCGGTGGCGCGCACGCAGGCGCTCACGCGGGCGCCCACCTGCACCAGCAGCCGGTCGCCCCATTCGTGGCCCATGGTGTCGTTGATGCCCTTGAAGTTGTCCAGGTCGAGGAACAACAGGGCGCCATGGTTGCCCTCGCGGGTGCTGGCGGCCACAGCGCGCTCCAGCCGGTCCATCAGCAGCCGCCGGTTGGGCAGGCCGGTGAGTTCGTCGTAAAACGCCAGACGCTGGATCTGGGCCTCGGCCAGCTTGCGCTCGGTGATGTCGCGCGCCACGCCCCGGTAGCCGGTGAAGGTGCCTTCGGCATCGAAGATGGGCTCGCCGCTGATCGACACCCAGATCGGCTGGCCGTCGTGGGTCACCCGCTGCATCTCGAAGTCGTGGAACACCTGGTGCGCCTCCAGCAGCGCGCGGTGGTCGCGCCACTGGCCTTCGTCCACAAAGGTGTCGGGCAACTCCCAGCGCGTGAGGCCGTAGTGCACCTCGTCGGGCACGCCGGTTTTCTGCTGGGCGTTGCCGTCCAGCCGCACAAAGCGGAACTCCGCGTCCTGCTCCCAGTACCAGTCCGAGGAGAGCTGGGTGAGGCTGCGCCAGCGCGCCTCGCTCAGGCGCAGGGCCTCCAGGGTGCTGAGGTAGTCGGTCACGTCGGTGAAGGTGCGCACCCGGCCGCCGGGCTCCAGCGCGCGCGTGCGCACCTCGATGTAGCGGCCGTTGTGCGTGCGCCGCACGTAGGAGTCGGGCATGGTCAGCTGACCGCCATGGGCCGCGTACTCCGAGGCCACGTAGTTGCGCGCCATGGGCTCGATGAGCTGGAACTGCGGCCCGAAGTCGCCGCGCTCGGTCTGGTAGCGCACCACGTCCTCCACCTTGGGCTGGCTGGCCAGCAGCGCCTCAGGCAGGTCGAGCAGCTCCAGGTAGCGCCGGTTGTAGACGCGGATGCGCCCCTCGGCATCCACGTTGGTGATGCCCTGGGAGATGTTGGCCAGCGTGACCTCCAGCGCCCGGGTTTTTTCGCCCAGCAGGGCGCTGGTGCGCAGCAGCTCGGCCTCGACCGCGCTGCGGGCCAGTTCGGCGCGGCGTGCGGTCTCCAGCTGGCCCACGGTGTTGAGCAGGGGCTGCAGGAATTGCACATCCGCCTGCGAGTACCCCTCGCTGCGGTTCGCCAGGCCGACCATGGCCACCAGCTCGCCCGCCGCGTGGATGGGCAGGCCCAGGTAGGTGCGCAGCACGGGGTGGCCCGGCGGGGTGCCTGCAGCACGCGGGTCGTGGCACGCGTCGTTGCTGATGACCGGCTCGCCAGAGACCAGGGCCGCGCCCACCAGGGAGTGCAGGCTGTCGAACACCATGCCCTCCTCGGCGTGCTGCGCATACAGCGCGCGGGAGGCGGCGTCCCAGCTGATGTCGGTCATGGCGTGCACCCGCAGAAACGGGTGTCCGTCCGGCGCGCGCTGCACCTGGCCCACCAGGCCAAATGCGCTCTGGCTGAGGAACATCAGTTCTTCAAGCAGGGCCTCGAACGCCGCCCGGGGCCCGGAGCTGGCAATGAACATGCCCTGGGCGCGCGAGATGGCCTGCAGCAGCCGGTGCTGGCGCGCCAGCATGGCCTCGGCGGCCAGGCGGGCGCGGGCGCCGGTGCTGCGTTCAAGCACCGCGTCGATCTGCGCGGGCAGCGTGAGCAGGTAGTCCAGGGCTGCATCCTGCACGGCAAAGTCGTCAAACCCATGCCGCATGGCCTGCGCCGCGTGGGTTTCGGCCCCCATGCGCACGATGATGATGGCGGGCACACCCTGCAGCAACTGCAGCAGGTCATAGGCCGCGCCACCCAGGGTGCTCTGGGCCACCAGCACCACATCGGGCCGGTGCTGCTGCAAGAATGCCCGTGCTTCCGCCAGCGAGGCGCGGGCTTCCACCTGCCAGCCCGACCAGGGGTCTGCCAATGCGCCCACTACCGCCTGGGCATGGGAGTGGTCGCTTTCAATCAGCAGGATGGAGATGGGCATGGGCCAATCTTCTGTGGGGGGCGCCGCCTGCAATGCAGCCGGCCGTGGGGTGTAACAGCAGTGAAACATTATGGGGGCTGGCGGTGGCCCCGGGAGCGCAGAAAAGCGCATGCAGGCGGCTGATTACACTTCAGCCCTTCGCGCGGGAAAGCCGTTGTCCGACGCCCCCACACCCGCGCCCCTTGACCCCCCTCTCTTTTCCCATGCAGCCACTCAGCGTCAACGACTACCTCCGCCAGCACATCCGCACCGTGCCCGACTGGCCCGCACCCGGCGTGCAGTTCCGTGACATCACGCCGCTGCTGCAGGACCCCAAGGTGTTCCGCGTGCTCATCGACGCCTTCGTGCACCGCTACATGGACAAGGCCCTGCGCCCCGACGTGGTGGCCGGGCTGGATGCGCGCGGCTTCATCCTGGGCGCCGTGGTGGCCTATGAACTCAATGTGGGCTTCGTGCCCATCCGCAAGAAGGGCAAGCTGCCTTTCACCACGGTCGAGGAAACCTATGAGCTGGAGTACGGCAGCGCCACCGTGGAGCTGCACACCGACGCCGTGAAGGCCGGTGACCGCGTGCTGCTGATCGACGACCTCATCGCCACCGGCGGCACCATGATGGCGGGCAAGAAGTTGCTCGAAAAACTGGGCGCCACGGTGACCGAAGGCGCCGCCATCGTGGACCTGCCCGAACTGGGTGGCTCCGAACGCCTGCGCGAATCGGGCCTGCCGCTGTACACGCTGGTGGATTTCGCAGGGCACTGAGGCGCCAGCCGGTTCGCCGCGCCTCCTGATTTTCGACGCCTCAGGCAAAAAAGAAGCCCTCTGCATGGAGGGCTTCTCGCTTGGGGGGACCGGTGATGCTCAGCGCAGCTCGCCGTACTGGGTGCTGCTCAGGTCGGGCGAGGGGCTGTCGGCCCCGGGCATTTCGGTGTCTTCAAAACCGGTGGGCTGCGACGGGGGCAGCAGTGGCCCGGAGCGCACGGGCACACCTGGCTTGGCGGCCGCTGCCGGGGCGGCTGTGGCGCCTGCGGCGTTGGCCAATGCACGCTTGAAGGCGGCCACCTCGTCGGCCTCAATGGGCTCGAACCGGGGCGCCGGGCGCTGCTCGCCCACCGGCGCGGCCACCGGGGGCCGGGTCGGCGCGGCAGCCACGACGGGCGCTGCGGGGCGCACGGGGGCAGCCGGAGCAGGGGCGGCAGGCGCCGGTGCCTGGATCACGGGCAAGACCGGGGCGGCTGGCGCCACCGGCGCCGCAGCGGCCGCCGGGGGCCGACGCACGGCCGCCGCCACGGGCGCGGCCGACACGGGCAGAGCAGCCCCCTGGGGTGCCACGCCTTTCTGCGGAATGCCCACGGCCACATGGTCGTTGATGCGCCAGTACACGGCCGTCACCAGGATGTCGTAGCGGGTCTTGGCGGTCTGGGCGATCAGCGCCTCGATTTCGGACAGGCGCACGGTCTCGCCGCCGTATTCGCGCGCCAGGTCCATCATCACCAGGAACTGGCGACCGCGCTGGTCCAGCGACAGCACCTTGAATTTGTAGCTGGCAGACAGCACCCCGGCGCGCACCATGGCATCGCGCACCACGGTGTAGAGCAGCTCGCGGCGCTCCATGCGCTCGTTCTTGCGGTTGGCGGCGTGTTCGGGGGGAGCCGGCTCGACCAGGGGTTTGCCCATGCGGCCGGGGTGGAGCGGCACGGTGGCGTCAGCATTCAACAGACCCGACGGTTCTGCGGCTGGCCGGGGCTTGGGGGGGGCGGGTTTACGGCTGAACCAGCTGAACAGGGACATGGCTTGCTTTCTTCGGATGGTGCCTGGACAAAATCCAAATCGAGTGTAACTTGCTGTACCCCTCGCAGAGCCCCGAACAAGCCCGCAAACCCCGGGTCTCCGGGGCGCCTGTCAGGTGGCCGCAACGCGGCGGCGGCGGTTGCCCAGGCGCTTGGCCAGCACAGCCCCTGCGGCCATCGCCAAACCCAGGGCAATGGCGGGCTGGCGGTTGGTCAATTCGGTGAATCGGATGGCCGTGAGGCTCCAGAGCTTGCAGGGCGCGCTGGCCTGCACGGTGGCGCTGCGTGCGCGGTGCGAAAAGAAGGCGCCTTCGCCCACCACGGAGCCCGCGCCCACAATGGCCAGACGCAGGCGCTCTTTTTCGTCCTGGTAGTGCACGCTCAGGTTGCCGCTTTCCACCAGATAGAGGGTGCGGTCTGTGGCACCCTGGCTGAAAAGCACCTGCCCGGCGGGCAGAACCACCGGCAGCAGGTAGGACGAGAGCACATCCCATTGGGCAGGGGAGAGGGGGTTGGTCATGCTGTCGTCTGCGGTAGTTTGCGCAATGGCGTCCAGCAACCCTTTCAGGTCAACCTTGATGGCAGCAGGGGTGGGTGCATTCATGATGCGTCGAAAGTACCGTTGTTACAGAGCTGACACAAGCGCTGTTTACGTCCGTTTACAACATAAGCGACAGGCGGCGGCATGGGCGCTCCGGCCGGGCGCCTCAGGCCCATTCTCTGTTTTCTATTTGCCAATGCAGAAGCTGGAGAAGATCACGCCCAGCAGGTCGTCGGAGCTGAACTCGCCGGTGATGGCGCTCAGGGCGTTCTGGGCCAGGCGCAGCTCCTCGGCCAGCAGATCGAGCGCCGGGCCCTGGGCCTGCAGCTGGTCGGCGGCCTCCTGCAGGTGGGCCGACACGGCACGCAGCGCCTCGATGTGGCGCGCGCGCGCAATGTGGAGGCCTTCGGGTGCCGACTGCCAGCCCGCCACCTTCAGCAGGATTCGCCGCAGGCCATCCAGCCCCTCGCCTGTGCGTGCGGACAGCCAAACGCCCGGCCGGGTATCGGCGCGCCCGGCCCCTCCTGCAGTGGGGATCACCGCCGCCGGGACGCGGTCCAGCTTGTTCCAGACATCGATCACCGGGATGGTTTGAGGCAGTTTTTGGGCCAGTGCGCGCGCTATGTCTGCCTCAGCAGCTATGTATTCAATAGCATCCTGGCGCGACAGATCGTGCAGGAACAACACCGCATCGGCCCCCGCGATCTCGTCCCAGGCGCGGGCGATGCCGATGCGCTCCACCTCGTCCTCGCTGTCGCGCAGGCCGGCGGTGTCGATGATGTGCAGGGGCACCCCTTCGATCTGGATGGTCTGCTGCACCTTGTCGCGCGTGGTGCCAGCAATGGGTGTGACGATGGCCAGCTCGGCGCCCGCCAGCGCATTGAGCAGCGAGCTTTTGCCCGCATTGGGCTGGCCCGCAATCACCACCTTGATGCCTTCGCGCAGCAAAGCGCCCTGGCGCGCGCGCTGCATCACCAAGGCCAGGGTTTGCTGCAGATTCGATAGCTGGCCATGCGCATCCGCCTTGCGCAGGAAGTCGATTTCTTCCTCCGGGAAGTCGAGCGTGGCCTCTACCAGCATGCGCAGGTGGATGAGCGCGTCGCGCAGGCTGTGGATTTCGGCGGAGAACGCGCCGGTCAACGAGCGGCTGGCGCTGCGCGCCGCAGCCTCCGTGCTGGCGTCGATCAGGTCGGCAATCGCCTCGGCCTGGGCCAGGTCGATCTTGTCATTCAGGAAAGCCCGTTCGGTGAACTCACCGGGCTGGGCCACGCGCAGGCCCGGCAGGCAGGGTCGGCCCGTGGCCGGGTCCGTGGCGGTGCCCGCCTCCAGGCAGCGCGCCAGCAGCAGCTGCAGCACCACGGGGCCGCCATGGGCCTGCAGCTCCAGCACATCCTCACCGGTGTAGCTGTGCGGGCCGGGGAAGTACAGCGCCAGCCCCTGGTCGATGGCCTGGCCCTGCGCATCCCGAAACGGCAGGTAGGTGGCCTCGCGCGGCTTGAGGCTGCGGCCGCACAGGGCCTGCACCAGGGCCTCCAGCCCTTTGCCCGACACCCGCACGATGCCGACGGCACCACGCCCCGGTGCAGTGGCAATGGCGACGATGGGGTCATGGTGGCGGGCAAGCATGGTGGGACTGTACAGGGTGGAAGGAAACGAAAAAGGCCGCTTGCGCGGCCTTTCAGGGGGCAGTGATCAGGCGGCGATCACTTGAAGCTGGGCAGGTTGAACTGCGGTGGCACGCCCATGCGCGTGTTGATGATCCACTGCTGTGCAATCGACAGGATGTTGTTCGTCAGCCAGTACAGCACCAGGCCGGCCGGGAAGAAGAAGAACATCACGCTGAAGATCAGCGGCATGAACCACATCATCTTGGCCTGCATTGGGTCCGGTGGTGCGGGGTTCAGGGCCGTCTGCAACAGCGAGGACAGCGTCATCAGCAGCGGCAGGATGAAGAACGGGTCCGGGGCCGACAGATCGTGGATCCAGCCAATCCAGGGCGCGTTGCGCATCTCGACGCTGGACAGCAGCACCCAGTACAGCGCAATGAACACGGGGATCTGGATCATGATGGGGAAGCAGCCGCCCATGGGGTTGACCTTTTCCTCGCGGTAAATGCGCATCATCTCCTGCTGCATCTGCTGCGGCTTGTCCTTCAGGCGCTCGCGCATCTCCATGATCTTGGGGTTGATGGCCTTCATCTTGGCCATGCTGGCGTAGGCCTTGGCATTGAGCCAGTAGAACGCGATCTTGAGCAGCAACACCAGCGCCACGATGGACCAGCCCCAGTTGTTCAGGAGCTTGTGCAGCTGGTCCAGCAACCAGTACAGCGGCTTGGACAGGATGGTGAGCCAGCCGTAGTCCTTGACCAGCTCCAGGCCGGGGTACAGCTTTTCCATCATGGTCTCGACCTGCGGGCCGGCGAACAGGCGCGCGTCGATGGTCTTGGTGGTGCCCGGCTCGATGGTGCCGAGGGAGGTCAGCATGCCCACGGAGTACAGGTTGGTGTCCACCTTGCGGGTGAAGGGCTCGCGCTGCACGCCGTCGGCCAGCAGCCATGCGGTGGCGAAATAGTGCTGCACCATGGCCACGTAGCCATTGGCCGAGTCCTTGGGGATGTCGATCTTGCCGTTTTCGATGTCCTTGAACTCGATCTTCTGGTACTTCTTGGCTTCGGTGAAGACCGCCGGGCCGGTGAAGGTGGAGTAGAACGACGACTCGCCTGGCGGCTTGTTGCCATCGCGCACCAGTTGCAGATAGAGCTGGGGCGACACGGCGACGCTGCCGGTGTTGACGATGTCGTGCTTGACGGCGATGTCATAGCCGCCGCGCTTGATGGTCCAGGTCTTGACCAACTTCACGCCGCCCTGGTCGGGCGACTCGAAACGGATGCTCAGCTCGTCCTGCCCGTCCTTGAGTTCACGCGGGCCGGGCACGGCCGTCATTGGCGTCTTGTGCGTGGGGAAGGTGCCGCCCACCAGGCCCGTCTGCGCCACGTACACGCGCTGGGCGCTCTCGTCCAGCAGCAGGAAGTTGCGGGCCTTGTCGGTCATGTCGGCGTGCTTGAGCAGCTCGGCCTGCGTGAGCGAGCCGCCTTCGCTGTCGAACACCAGGCGGTACAGATCGGTCTTGACCTCGATGCGCTCACGCTTGGTGGGCGCGGCGGCGGCTGGCTGGCCGGGCACCGCTGCTGCGCCTTGAGCAACCGCAGTGGCTGCGGGCACGCTGGTGGCTGGCACGCTGGCAGCCCCGGCCGCGCTGGACGCTGCACCGGCAGCGGGTGCCGTCACGGCGGGCGTGGTCGGGAAAAACGTGGCCTTGTTGCCGTTGTGCAGTTGCCACTTGTCCCACAGCAGAACCATGGAAAAGCCAAAAATCACCCACAAGATGGTGCGGCGAATGTCGTTCATGAAGACTTCTTTGGTGAGGGTGGTTGGGTGGTGGAGGATTGTTGCAGCCGCGAAAAAAGCCTCATGCCGCGCGGCAGTTCTCGGGGGACCGGATCGTGGCCCCCATCACACCAGGGGTGGCAGCGTACCAGCCTGCGCACCGTGAGATAGCTGCCTGCCGCCGCGCCATGCAATTCCAGCGCCTGCAGCGAATAGACCGAGCAGGTGGGTTCGAACCGGCAGGCTGAACCTAGCCAGGGGCTGAGGAACAGCCGGTAGCCCTTGACCACGCCCATCAGCAGGCGCTGCATGATCATGGCGCCACCTCGTGTGCGGGCACCCGCTCGGCCGTCTGCGGGGCCACAGCCGGGGCGGGCGAAGCAGCGGCTACGCCACCCGCACGCCGTGCGGCGTAGCCGAACAGCTGCAGCAGCTCTGCACGCACCGCCTGCTTGAGCTGGTCGGACGTGGCACTCACGAACTGCTTGCGGTCAAACGCCGTGCGCAGGCGCACCACATGGGCCGCCTGGGGCAGGCGCGCTTCAAAAGCTGCGCCCACGGTATAGATCTGCCGCTTGATGGTGTTGCGTGTCACGGCACGGCGCGCCCAGCGCTTGGGCACCATTGCGCCCAGCCAGACATCCGGCACGGCAAACAGGGCCTGCGGTCCTTGCGTTGACGGCAAGGAACCGGGCCCTGTGGGTGCAGCACTGGCGGGGTTGGCAGCGGCGCTGCCAGCAGGGTCCAGCACCAGACGGTGCAACGCGAAATGCGCTGTGCGGGAGACGGTGCCCCCTGCCATGGCCGCCTGGAACTGCGGACGGGTTTTCAGCCGTTGCATGCAGGCACCCCGTTTGGAACCTGACGGTACAAACCGAGGCTGACGGGGAGCAGGCCGTAGACCGGGACGGCCTTAGACGGCCAGGCGCTTGCGGCCCTTGGCGCGGCGTGCGTTGATAACGGCACGGCCGCCGCGGGTCTTCATGCGGACGAGGAAACCGTGGGTGCGCGCGCGGCGCGTCTTGGAAGGCTGGTAAGTACGTTTCATGGTCTATTCCTTGAGGTTCAGTTCCGGACTGCTGCTCCTGAACCCCTGCTTTACTCTGCTGGATACCAGCTGAATAAAAGCAGAAATAACGGCGCGCCGGGTCAAATCACCCTGAACACATTCAGGGAAACCCAAAATTATCGCAGGCTTGTTGCCCTCTGGCAATGCCTTTCGGCGGGCAAGCCCATCCAGATGCCGCCTTCTGGGGCCGCCGCCAGGCCATTGCGCCCCTTGTTCAGGGCGCTCCCGGAAACAGAATTCCAAGTTTTCCACACCCCGGCGCAGCAGCCAGGCAACCCCGGAATCCCCCGATGACAGCCGCCGCCAGAATGTGGATAACTCCTTGACAAGCTACAATCCGCCGCCCAGCACCGTTCCTCCTATCCACAACAAGAATCCCCGATAAATGACCGAGGAACCCACCCGCAGCGCCCAGCCATCGCCCGGCGCCGATGCCGGCCAAGGCCTGTGGCAAGCCTGCGTAGAACAACTGGCGCAAGACCTGCCCGAACAACAATTCAACACCTGGATCAAGCCTCTGGTCGCTCAGGTGGCTGAGGACTTTTCCAAGGTCACCCTGCTGGTAGCCAACCGCTTCAAGCTGGACTGGATCCGCGCCCAGTACGCAGGCCGCATTGCCTCCCTGCTGGAAGGCCTGTACGGCCAGCCGGTCTCTCTGGAGTTAGCGCTCGCTCAGCGGGAATCCGTTACCCGTACTTATGTGCGCCCCGCATCACCCGAGCCCTCCAGCGCCCCGGCACCGGCAGAATCCCCGGCCGCCAGCATCGACGAGGCCCCGGCCGGTGCCTTCCGCAACCGGCTGAACGCCGCCCTCACATTCGAGACCCTGGTGGAAGGCACGGCCAACCGCATGGCACGCTCGGCCGCCATGCACGTGGCAGGCATGCCCGGCCACCTGTACAACCCGTTGTTCATCTATGGCGGCGTCGGCCTGGGCAAGACCCACCTGATGCACGCTGTGGGTAACCGCCTGCTGCAGGACAAGCCCGACGCCAAAGTTCTCTACATCCATGCGGAGCAGTTCGTGTCGGATGTGGTTAAGGCGTACCAGCGTCGCACCTTCGACGAGTTCAAGGAACGCTACCACTCGCTCGATCTGCTGCTCATCGACGATGTGCAGTTCTTTGCCAACAAGGACCGCACGCAGGAAGAATTCTTCAATGCGTTCGAGGCTTTGCTGACCAAGAAGAGCCACATCGTGATGACGTCGGACACCTACCCCAAGGGCCTGACCAACATCCACGACCGCCTGGTGTCGCGCTTCGATTCGGGCCTGACGGTGGCGCTGGAACCGCCCGAGCTGGAAATGCGCGTGGCCATCCTGATCAACAAGGCGCGCGTGGAGGGCACCGAGATGCCCGAGGAAGTGGCCTTCTTCGTGGCCAAGAACGTGCGCTCCAACGTGCGCGAACTGGAAGGCGCGCTGCGCAAAATCCTCGCGTACTCGCGCTTCAACCAGAAAGAGATCTCTATTCAGCTCGCCCGCGAGGCGCTGCGCGATCTGCTGTCGATCCAGAACCGGCAGATTTCTGTGGAAAACATCCAGAAGACGGTGGCCGACTATTACAAGATCAAGGTCGCCGACATGTACAGCAAGAAGCGCCCGGCGAGCATTGCCCGCCCGCGCCAGATTGCGATGTACCTGGCCAAGGAGTTGACGCAAAAGAGCCTTCCGGAGATCGGAGAATTGTTCGGAGGGCGCGACCACACCACCGTTTTGCATGCCGTTCGCAAGATTTCGGGCGAACGCCAGCAGCTGACCGAGTTGAACCAGCAGCTGCACGTGCTGGAGCAGACCCTGAAAGGCTGATCGGTGGTGGTAGATGCACCGAACAGAAACCGCCCCGTAAAAGGGCAAAATGACGGGCTGTGCAGCAGGGGGAGGCACAACCCGTGCCGCTGTCCACGCACCGTTCCAAAAACCACAAGAGGTTGAAGACATGATCGTCCTGAAGGCAACACAAGACAAGGTTCTCGCGGTTCTGCAGTCCGTGGCTGGCATCGTCGAGCGCCGCCACACGCTGCCCATCCTGGCCAATGTGCTGATCCGCAAGACGGGCAATGCCCTGCAGCTGACGACCAGCGACCTCGAAATCCAGATCCGCACCACCGCCGAGCTGGGCGGCGACACCGGCGACTTCACCACCACCGTGGGCGCACGCAAGCTCATCGACATCCTGCGCACCATGCCCGGCGACCAGACCGTGAGCCTGGAGTCGCAACAGTCCAAGCTGGTGCTTAAGGGTGGCAAGAGCCGCTTCACGCTGCAGAGCCTGCCCGCTGAAGACTTCCCGCTGGTGCAAGAATCCGCCGCCTTCGGCCCCGTGTTCGCCGTGCCACAAAAGACGCTGAAGGACCTGCTCGGCCAGGTGTCGTTTGCGATGGCGGTACAGGACATCCGCTACTACCTCAACGGCATCCTCTTCGTGGCCGAGGGCAAGACTCTCAGCCTGGTGGCCACCGACGGCCACCGCCTGGCGTTTGCCAGCGCCACGCTGGATGTCGAAGTGCCCAAGCAGGAAGTCATCCTGCCGCGCAAGACCGTGATCGAGCTGCAGCGCCTGTTGAGTGACGCGGGCGGCGAGAACCAGCCCCACATCGAGATGCAGTTCGCCAACAACCAGGCGAAGTTCACCTTCGGCGGCATGGAGTTCGTCACCAAGCTGGTCGAGGGCAAGTTCCCCGACTACAACCGCGTGATCCCCAAGAACCACAAGAACAGCATCACCCTGGGCCGCGCGCCCCTGCTGGCCAGCCTGCAGCGCACGGCCATCATGACCAGCGACAAGTTCAAGGGCGTGCGCCTGAACCTGGAGCCCGGCACCCTGCGCGTCGCGTCGAACAACGCCGAGCAGGAAGAGGCCGTGGACGAGCTCGACATTGACTACGGTGGCGACACCATCGAGATCGGCTTCAACGTGACCTACCTCATCGACGCCCTGGCCAACATGGGCCAGGACATGGTGAAGGTGGAACTGTCGGACGGCAACAGCTCTGCGCTGATGACCATCCCCGACAACGACAGCTTCAAGTATGTGGTGATGCCCATGCGCATCTGAGGCGGCCCCTCCCACCTGCCGCACAGCCACGCAGCTGCACCCCGTTTACTATCGTATTGATAGCTACTAGCGCTTACTGGGTAGGCGGTAGAGCCCAATTTGACCATTGAAACTATTGGAAACCCACCGGTTTCCACGGACCCCAAGGCCCACCATGACCGCTGACAACAACCTGCCCGAGCAAGAACCTACCGGCACGGGTGAGCCTGTTCCCAACAAGATCGACACCAACCAGGCCGGGGCGAGCGAGAGCTACGGCGAAGGCTCCATCACCATCCTGGAAGGCCTGGAGGCCGTGCGCAAGCGCCCCGGCATGTACATCGGCGACACGAGCGACGGCACAGGCCTGCACCACCTGGTGTTCGAGGTGGTGGACAACTCCATCGACGAAGCCCTGGCCGGCCACTGCGACGACATCGTCGTCACCATCCACACCGACAACTCCATCAGCGTCACCGACAACGGCCGCGGCATCCCCACCGGCGTGAAGATGGACGACAAGCACGAGCCCAAGCGCAGTGCTGCCGAAATCGCGCTGACCGAACTGCACGCAGGCGGCAAGTTCAACCAGAACAGCTACAAGGTATCCGGCGGCCTGCACGGCGTGGGCGTGAGCTGCGTGAACGCACTCTCCAAATGGCTGCGCCTGACCGTGCGCCGCGAAGGCAAGGTGCACCAGATCGAGTTTGCGCGCGGCTTTGTGCAGGACCGTTTGCTCGACAAGGTCGATGGCTTTGAAGTCAGCCCCATGAAGGTGACCGGCGAGACCGAAAAGCGTGGCACCGAAGTGCACTTTTTGCCCGACACCGAGATCTTCAAAGAGAACTACGACTTCCACTACGAGATCCTGGCCAAACGCCTGCGCGAACTGTCCTTCCTGAACAACGGCGTGCGCATTCGCCTGAAGGACGAGCGCAGCGGCAAGGAAGACGACTTCTCAGGCGCTGGTGGCGTGCGCGGCTTTGTGGAGTTCATCAACAAGGGCAAGACCGTCCTGCACCCCACTTCGTTCTACGCGGCTGGCGAGCGCCCCGCTGAGACCTACGGCGGCATCCCCGGCACCCACATTGGCGTGGAAGTGGCCATGCAGTGGAACAGCGCCTACAGCGAGCAGGTACTCTGCTTTACCAACAACATTCCCCAGCGTGACGGCGGCACCCACCTGACCGGCCTGCGCGCCGCGATGACCCGCGTCATCAACAAGTACATCGAAGAAAACGAGTTCGCCAAGAAGGCCAAGGTCGAAGTCACCGGCGACGACATGCGCGAAGGCCTGTGCTGCGTGCTGAGCGTGAAGGTGCCCGAGCCCAAGTTCAGCAGCCAGACCAAGGACAAGCTGGTGTCGAGCGAAGTGCGTGCGCCCGTGGAAGACATCGTGGGCAAGCTGCTGACCGACTACCTGCAGGAAAAGCCTGCCGATGCCAAGATCATCTGCGGCAAGATCGTCGAAGCCGCCCGCGCCCGCGAAGCTGCCCGCAAAGCCCGCGAGATGACCCGCCGCAAAGGCGTGCTCGACGGCATGGGCCTGCCCGGCAAGTTGGCTGACTGCCAGGAAAAAGACCCGGCGATGTGCGAGATCTACATTGTCGAGGGTGACTCCGCCGGCGGCTCCGCCAAGCAAGGCCGCGACCGCAAGTTCCAGGCCATCCTGCCCCTGCGCGGCAAGATCCTGAACGTGGAAAAAGCCCGCTACGAAAAGCTGCTGACCAGCAACGAAATCCTCACGCTGATCACGGCTCTCGGCACCGGCATCGGCAAGGCCGGCGGCACCACCGGGGGCGACGACTTTGATGTCGCCAAGCTGCGCTACCACCGCATCATCATCATGACCGACGCCGACGTGGACGGCGCCCACATCCGCACCCTGCTGCTGACCTTCTTCTACCGCCAGATGCCCGAGCTGGTCGAGCGCGGCCACATCTACATCGCACAGCCACCGCTGTACAAGGTCAAAGCGGGCAAGGAAGAGCTGTACCTGAAAGACGGCCCCGCGCTCGACGGCTTCCTGCTGCGCATTGCGCTCAACCACGCCAGCGTGAGCACCGGCGGCGCCAACCCGCAGGTGCTGGCGGGCGACACCCTGGCCGAACTGGCACGCAAGCACCAGGTGGCCGAGAGCGTCATCCACCGCCTGTCCAACTTCATGGACCAGGAGGCCCTGCGCGCCGTGGCCGACGGCGTGAGCCTGAAGCTCGACACCGTGGCCGAGGCCGAAGCCAGCGCCGTGGCCCTGCAGATCAAGCTGCGCGAGCTGAACACCACCGGCACCCCCGCCGAAGTGGCCGGCGAATTCGACGCCCGCACCGACAAACCCATCCTGCGCATCAGCCGCCGCCACCACGGCAACGTCAAGAGCAGCGTCATCACGCAAGACTTTGTGCACGGCGCCGACTACGCCGCCCTGGCCGAAGCCGCCGAAACCTTCCGTGGCCTGCTGGGCGAGGGCGCCAAGGCCCTGCGCGGCGAAGGCGACAAGCAGAAGGAAGAAAAAGTCGGCGACTTCCGCCAGGCCATGAAGTGGCTGATCAGCGAAGCCGAACGCACCACCAGCCGCCAGCGCTACAAGGGCCTGGGCGAAATGAACCCCGAGCAACTGTGGGAAACGACGATGGACCCCAACGTGCGCCGCCTGCTGCGTGTGCAGATCGACGACGCGATCGAAGCGGATCGCGTGTTCACGATGCTGATGGGGGATGAGGTGGAGCCGCGCCGCGACTTTATTGAGACGAATGCGCTTCGGGCGGGGAATATTGACGTCTGATAGTGTAGGTTCTCATTGATCTTGCAAATATTCTCACTACTTGCAAATCACGGCCGCGTGTTGAGCGAGGCATAAGGTACGAAATTGCGGACCATAAGGCGCGAAAGCCATGAACCCCTTTTGGCCGATGCGCTTTGTGATGGTTAATGCTTGAGGATTTGGCATGGCACGCTCTCTTCGTAAGCACAAGCTCGACGGCACGCCTTACTTCAGGCGAGATAAGGTCGAATTCGAAATTCAGGCCCTCGCTGAAATCAGTGCTGCCGAACTGGAGCGGCGAGCCGACCTGTGGCAGGTAAACGACCCCGAATTCGTCTCCCCCGAAGCGTTGCTGTACTTCGTGCGCAATGCGGCGGCCGGTGCCCACCGCGACAAACTGACCGAGAAGCTCCTGCTTCGTGTGGCCCGTCGAGTCCCTTCTGTCGCCGACGCTGGTGGCAAAACGGTCTCATTGACCAAGATGAATATCCGCGAGGACGTCCGCGACCACTTCGTCGACCTGCTTCTCAGCGACCGAAAGCAGTATGACGACCGCCTTGATTACTACGAAGTCAACTTCAACAGCGCGGTCGCGGCGGATCGTCGGGATGCAAACGCCCAGCACTGGAAACATGAGAACCGGACTGCTGAAATCGAGACGGAGGATGGCGAGGTTTCCGCCCAAGTCGAATTAGCCGTGGGAGACTACAACCCATTCGACGCCGACGAACTCGACAAAAAAGATTACCGGCGCCTCCTTGATGAGGCGATTGACAGCCTACCTGAGTTCCAAAGGAGGATCGTCGTGATGTGGCGCCAAGACATTCCCATAGAGTCCAATGACCCCTCGATCGAGTCCATCAGCAAAGTGCTGGGGAAATCTGAGAAGACCATTCGCACGCATCGCGACAAAGCCTTTGCATCCCTAAAGCTGCGCCTTGAGCGCAAGGGGAGGACGTGATGGCACCGCAGCCACAAGTTACAAAAGATGATGTCCTGAGAGCGTTCGCCATGGATTTCGAACCGGGAGCCGGCGTTCTGCAGCGATACCTTGCGCGCTACCCAGAGCACTCTATGGCTCTCACGGATCTATCCATGGAGTTGACTCGTGAGTTCGACGAAGATATTCCCCCTAGTACCGCCGATTTCGAACTCGTTGCAGCAGGCATGGCACGTCTTCGGGAGGATGTTGTTACGCTTCAAGCTTTACAAGCTGCCCCAGCCAAGGTGTTTGCCGATGCCATCAGATTGCTGTCCTTACCTATGCAGGTTGGCCTAGCGTTCCGAGAACGTCGGATAGAGGTCGCAACCTTGCCCCAACGGGTTCTGGCGAAGATGGCTGAGGCGCTGCAGACGTCGACTGAGACACTGGTCTCGTACCTCGTTCTTCCTCCCGAGACACCCCTGGCTCGTGCAAGAAAGTCGACAGTCAAGCCCGCAACTCCTGAGAAAGTGTCGTTCGAGAGAGTGTTGAAAGACGCTGGCGTCGACGAACAGAGCATTTCGAACCTACTCCGCGAGGAGTAGCCATGGACCCGATAGAGCTGGCGCGACAGCATGCTCGGCGACTACACGATGAGGCCGTCCAGCGCGGGCGCAACCCCTGGTCCCCGTACGAGTTCGCTGTTGGCGTAGCGAACGACCTCGGGATCACCGTCGAGACCTGCGCTCCCGGCGCCGCGATGCTCGATGGTGGCCGAGCCTCCTTTGATCCAGACCTTCCGCTCATCCTCCATGAGGTCGATGGCTCACCTTTCGACCAAGCTTTCCTGGTTGCGCATGAAATCGGGCACGCCGAACTGGGCGATGGAGAAGAGGCATCCGAGCCAGCGGCCCACATTGACCCAGCTCGTACCTCGGAAGCTGCTCCTGTCGGGATGGATCGGGTCGTCGACTACAGCCGCCGACAGCGTCGAGAAGTCCAAATGGACCTCTTTGCCAGGGAGCTTCTTCTACCGAGGTCTCTGATTGTTGACTTGCATGTTGTTCAGGGCCAAACCTGTTCTGATATTGCAGGGCGGCTAGGTGCTCCATTCGAAGTCGTCGCTCAGCAGATGCTCGATGCGCTGCTCCTGCCAGCCATTCAGGTCGCCGCTGAAGCCGACCCCGTTGAAATTCCTCTCAACGACAAGCAGCGTGACGCGGCTCAGCATCGCGGCGCTGCATTCCTACTTCAGGCTGGGCCAGGAACTGGGAAGACCCGCACGCTCGTTGCGCGTGTCGAAAGCTTGCTGGACGAAGGCATTGACCCACGGCGCATCCTTCTCCTGACCTTCTCGAACAAGGCCGCTGGAGAGATGACTGAGCGGATCGCGTTGAAGCGGCCGAAGGATGCCGCGGCACTCTGCATCGGAACCTTTCATAGCTTCGGCCTGGACATCCTGCGGCGATTCAACGACCGGTGCAACCTGCCAGCCGATCCTCGTCTGATGGATCGAACCGAGGCCGTGGAGCTTCTTGAGAATGAGTTCCCTCGACTCGGCCTGACCCATTACCGCAACCTATACGATCCATCGCAGACAGCGGCAGACATCTTGACCGCGGTGTCACGCGCAAAGGATGAGGTTGTTGATGCCGCTAGGTATCAGGTGCTGGCCACAGCTATGCGTGCGACGGCAACCGACCCAAGTACGAAGGAAGCCGCCGAGAAGGTAGCAGAGGTCGCCAAGGTCTATGCGCGCTACGAGGAGCTGAAGGCAGTCTCCCAGTGCGTGGACTTCGGTGACCTGGTCATGCGGCCGGTGCTGCTGCTGGAGAGTGATGACGCAGTTCGAGTTCAGCTTCAGAGCGACTATGACCACATCCTGGTTGACGAGTACCAGGACGTGAATCGCAGCAGCGTGCGGCTCCTGGCGGCGCTGAAGCCAACGGGCGTCAACCTATGGGTGGTGGGAGACGCCAAGCAATCCATCTACCGGTTTCGCGGTGCCTCGTCGTTCAACATGTCCCGCTTCGGGCGTGAGGATTTCCCTGGCGCGGTACGCGACAGCCTGGAGGTCAACTACCGCTCCACCTCGGAAATGGTCCATGCCTTTTCGACGTTTGCTACGGGAATGTCTGCAGCCGATGGCGAGCAGGCGCTCGAAGCGGATCGAGGCCCTGGTGGCAAGCTACCGGAGGTCATCACGGTGGGCAGCACACCCTTGCTGACAGCGGCTATCGCGGATGGCATCGAAGAGCTCCGCGCAGAGGGATACCGGTATCGCGACCAGGCCGTCCTGTGCCGCGGGAATGATCGGCTGTCGGATATCGGGCGGGAACTCGAGCGCGCAGGAATTCCAGTGCTTTTCTTGGGCAGCCTGTTTGAGCGGCCGGAAGTGAAGGACCTCGTTGCCGTGTTGACGCTTCTTGTCGACAGGCGTGCGATGGGATTGATCCGAACCGCCTGCTGGCCAGAGTTCACGATGGGCTTGGAAGACGCTGTGCGAGTCTTTGAGCATCTCCGGGGAACCAACGCGGAACCAGGTGCATGGCGACTTGGCGCCCCGGCCGAGGTAACGCCAGCGGGGCAAGCGGCGCTGGCTGCCCTCCATGCGGCCCTTGCTGGCTTCGATGCGACATCGCAGCCTTGGGCCGTACTGGCGACGCTCCTGTTGGACCGAACCAGGCAAGCAGCACGCATCGCTGGATCGACCAGCGTACCGGAGCAGGCGCAAGGTATCGCGATCTGGCAATTCATGAACTTCGTTCGGGTGCAACCGAATGCCCAGGGACTCCCGATCCAGCGGCTGTCCGACCGTGTACGAAGGCTGCTTCGCCTCAGAGACGACAGGGACCTGAGGCAACTGCCTGCAGCAGCCCAGGGTATCGACGCAGTCCGCCTGATGACGATCCACGGTTCCAAGGGGCTTGAGTTTCCCGCGGTCCACATCGCCGGCGTCAACAAGGACTCGATCCCGGGGTCGCTTCGGACGTCGAAATGCCCTCAACCAACGGGAATGATTGCCGGAAGCCAAGGCAGCGCTGAAGACGTCGCACGAGCAGCCCACAACGAGGAACAGGAGTGCCTGTTCTACGTCGCCATGTCCCGTGCGAGGAATCGCTTGGCGTTCTACGGGGCCACCGCGACGGCGTCCGGGCGCGCTAGAGCGCTATCGCCGTTCCTGGAGCGGATCGGGCCTGTCAATTCGCGCCCGACGACGCCGTCCACCGTCATGCCTCCGGCTCCCGATGAGGCGATGATTCCTGTCGCCTTCTCCGGGACACCGCGCTTCAGTTCCGATGCAGTCGGGCTCTACGAGTCTTGCGCCCGACGGTTTCTGTACACGCACCTGCTGCATGTGGGCGGTCGCCGCCGGACGAGCTCGTTCATGCAGATGCACGAGGCGATCCGCGAAGTCTACCGCGCCGTCGTGGCGCAAGGGGGCGCGTCGACGGGAAAGCTCGATGAGCTGCTCTCAAAGGCGTTTGTCACCCACGGTCTGCATGAGCACGGCTACGTCGAGGACTACCGCGCGATGGCGACGACGATGCTCCGATACTTCCTAGAGTCCAGAGCTGGAGCGGTTGTCGAAGCACCGACCGCGCTTCGTGTGTCGATCGGCGACCACGAGGTAGAGGTCACCCCAGACGAAGTCCTGGTGCGAGACGGCTTCAGGACCTTGCGCCGGGTGAAGACGGGCCACGCGTCCAGCGGTGACGGTAAGGACGTTGGAGCCGCAGCCTTCGTGCTGGCCTCCAGGGCCGCATTCCCCGACGCCAGCGTCGAGCTCGTTTACCTGGCGGACGCTGAATCCAAGCCATTGACCCTTTCCCCCAAGGAACTGAGCAACCGCCAGGACAAGCTGGGTGACATTTTCCGTGGCATCCGGGCCGGCCAGTTCAAGACCGAAGCGTCGGACGCTATCTGCCCTAACTGCCCGGCCTTTTTTGTGTGCGGCGCAGTTCCGCCAGGCACGCTCTCGAAAAGCTTTTAAAGAAAGTTTACCGGCGATGTCCGGTGGGTTCGATTAGGCGGTTGTAGGCGAGAAAAACCTCGCTACAGCAACCACAAGGACCCTATGAAACATCCTGACTTTGACGACGTTGGCGACGCGATCCGTGAGGACCGTCCTCTGCGGGAGGCTGCCGCCTACCGTATCCGCTTTGGCTTGGAAGGACTGACCTTCCGCCACATCGACGTGCCGGACCCAGTTCCCACTGGCCGGCAAATCCTGGCCAGCGCGGGCCTGGACCACCGTGCGGACTACATCCTGTTCGCCTACCTGGACACGGGTGACTTCGAGGACGTTCGCCTCGACGAGACCTTCGACCTGCGCGGAAAGGGCGCTGAACGCTTCATCGCGTTCAAGTCCGACCGCGACTTCAAGTTCTCCCTGAACGACCGCCAGCTGGCCTGGGGCCGCGCCGACATGTTGGGCAGCGTCCTGTACGACCTTGCCGATACGTCGCCGGATGAGGCCGTGTTCCTGGAGGTTCGCGGCGGCGAAGATCGCTTGATCGACCCGGACGAGCGCATCAACCTCGACGCGCCGGGCATCGAGCGCTTCATCACTGCGCCCAAGCCGGAAACGGGCTACATCATTTTGGTCAACTCTGAAGAGAAGACCGTGCCGGACAAGCTCGTCACCTTCGAGCAGGTGGTCAAGCTGTACTACCCGAACGCGGCCGGCGAGACCAACGTGAAGTTCTCGATGACCTACCGCAACGCGGCCTCGCTCCCCCACGCCGGCGAGCTCGGCGAGGGCGGCTCCGTCGAAGTCAAGAAGAAAGGAACCATCTTCAATGTCACGCGCACTGTTCAGTCTTAATTCCGACCTGGCCCGCCTTCGTTCGGAGGGTTACTTCATGCGCATCCAGGGGAGCCTCCTGGTGATGCTGGAGGTGCCCTACGTAGACGCACAGCGCCAGGTTCGCTTCGGCACGCTGTCGTCGGCCCTTGACCTGGCCGGCGACCGCACCCGCAAGCCCGAAACGCACGTCATGAACTGGGATGGCGACTTCCCATGCAATGCCGACGGGACGTGCCTGCAAGGCATCTCGCATGCCGAGCCGAACACCGACCTCGGCCACGGGCTCAAGGCGCGGTTCACCTTCTCCAGCAAACCGAGCGATCAGGGCTACGCGGACTACTACGCGAAGATGTCGACCTACGCGACCATCGTGTCCGGGCCGGCTGCGGTGCTGCAGCCGGGCCTCAGCCCGCGCGTGTTCCGCGGCGGCGACGAGGAAGACGAGGCCAGCATTTTCAACTACCTCGACACGGCCTCCAGCCGCGTCGGGATCGGCGCGCTGGCCGCCAAGCTGGAGCAGGAAGTCGTGGCCATCATCGGCCTCGGCGGGACCGGCAGCTACATCCTCGACTTCTTGGCGAAGACACCCGTCAAGCAGATTCACCTGTTCGACCCCGACGTCTTCCTGTCGCACAACGCCTTCCGTGCGCCCGGTGCGCCGACCCTGGAGGAGCTGCGGGATGCCCCGATGAAGGTGCACTACTTGAAGGGCATCTACGGGCGCATGCACCGCTTCATCGAGGCGCACCCTGTGGAGATGAAGGTGGAGACGCTCGGCCTGCTGGACGGCATCACCTTTGCGTTCCTCAGCATGGATGCCGGCGAGGAGAAGCGCGCCGTCGTGGCCAAGCTTGAGGCCCTAGGCGTGCCCTTCATCGACGTTGGCATGGGCCTGGAACTCACGAACGGCAGCCTCGGCGGCATCCTGCGCGTCACGACGAGCACGCCAGAGAAGCGCGAACACGTCCACCAGGGCCGCATCTCCTTCGCCGGCGGTGGTGGCCAGGACCTGTATGCGTCCAACATCCAGGTGGCCGACCTGAATGCGCTGAACGCGTGCCTGGCGGTGGTGAAGTGGAAGAAGCTCCGCGGTTTCTACCGCGATCTGGAAAACGAACACCACAGCACGTACACCACCGATGGCGGCATGCTGCTCAATGGAGACCAGACATGATGCGTCACCAGATTCTGGAGCATCGCTTCGTCCGCAATGTCCCTCGCGAGCTGGATCCCGGCGTGCTGTACATCTCGGTGGAATACGCGACCGCAGTTCACTCGTGCTGCTGCGGCTGTGGCGACCGAGTCGTGACGCCATTTACGCCGACAGACTGGCGCATGACATTCGACGGTGAGTCGGTCTCGCTTGATCCGTCGGTGGGCAACTGGAACCAGAAGTGCCGGTCCCACTACGTGATACGCCGGAACCGCGTGTTGGAGGCCGGCCCTTGGTCAAACGCCCAGGTCGAAGCAGAACGTCGTCGAGACAAAAAGGCCAAAGCCGCCTATTTCGGCAAGACGGCAGACGCCCAACCCAGCGTAGTTACCCAGGCGGCTGACCGTGTGCCCAGCACAGCTGTGCAAGAGACGAACCACTCGTCGCGGAGCGTCTGGGCACGGATTAAGTCATGGCTCACTCGTTGAGCAGAGTGGAGGAGGACTGGGCGGGTGGGCGCCAAGTACACATAGCGGCCGCGCCTACAGCACGAGCGCGGGCAGTCCCCTTACGATCCTCATCGTTTCCAAACTGACGGTAACCACGCGCTGGAACAGCTCCAGCGGATAGCGCGGATTGCCCATGGTCTCGACCGCCCAGTCGTTCGCATCGTTGACGATGCCGCTGTCCTTGTCGGTCTTCACGCCCTGGCGCTCGACCACCCAGTCCAGGGCTGGCTTGCCGTTGACGAAGTAGTCGTAGGCTTCCAGCGGGATGCCGGTCAAAGTGATTCGGTCGTTGTAGTGCAGGGTCGTCAGGTCCTTGTCCTTACCTTTGCCCTTGCCGTAGCGCATCTTTTCGACGCGGTAGTCGGCATCAGTAAGCTTCTTGCCGCCACTGTCGATCTTCAGCGTGTAGGGTTCGACGCTCTCGTAGTTCAGGTGCAGATCGGCCAGTTTGCGGCCGGCCTTGGAGAAGGCCCAGAAGTCGGCGGCTGTCTTCACACACGGAATGCGCGGCAGCTCCTTGCCCAAGTTATCGGCGAAGCGCTTGCGGTAGTCGGGTGCGTGCAGCAGTCCGTAGACGTAGTAGAAAAGGTCTTCGCGGCCGATGTTCTCGCCCGGGTAGGCGGACTGGAAGTGCGCTAGACCCTCTGCCGTTATGGCGTCTTTGCGCTTGCGCGATGTGGGCGTCGCGCCTTCATGGCTGAACAACGTGCCTTGTGGCGCTGAACCGGCTTGTTCACCCTCTGAGTCGTCATACAAGTAAAGTGGGAAGCACTGGCCCGTCTGCATCATGTGGAGGTCGGGCAGATGGTCCGTGATTAGAGTTGAGAACTCCTTCTGAGCTCCCACCCCATTCACGCAGATGACCAGGTTTTTGTGCTTTCCATCGGGAAAGACGCGCGGCATCTGATAGACCATTTCGTTGAATCGCCGGCTGTAGTACAACCATTGCTTCGTGAACGGGCGGTAGCTGCTTGGGGCCAGACATTCCGCATCAAACTCGAATCGACGGTCCTTGACTGCATCTTGCTTCAACGCTCGAGTCCAACTAATTTGCTCGGGGTCGGAATTCACGAACCCGTCAACCAGCTCTTCGCGTTGCAACTTGGGGAGCTGGCCATGCGTCAGCGAGAAGCGATCGGCCTCTGTGTTGTAGAAGGCGATCATTCGCCCCATGTTGGCTGCGACAGCAGACCGGCTGGAGTTGTAGCACCAAGCATCGCGCTGGGTTTTCACTCCACTGGAGTAGTTGGAGAAGATCGTGACCTCGCCAGCACCGCCCTTGTCCCCCAGCACCAAGTGCTGCTTCAGATCGTTGTCGCGCTGTCGTAGCCAGTCACCGTGCTCGTCGGGCTCGATCAGCATCCACTTCCCGGCTTTTGAAATGCCAGCGATGCTGGCGAAGTCAGCAATCTTCTGAAGCTTCTCGTCCCGATTCAGATAGTCGCCGATGTCGTGGAAGTGAATCTGCCCGTGCTGTCTGGCGTTGGGATTCTTGACCAGCAAGGAAATGGCGATGGGTGCACGACTGCCACTGCCGAAAATCTTGCCGCCCTCCTTGCGGGACAGCTCTCCTGACGTTCGCTGATTGCCCCGCAGGTGGAATATCCAGATGCTGCTGAACTCGTCCGCCAGACATTTGCGCAATCCGTCGAAGGTCCCCGTTTCGACGAAGCCGGCGTTGGTCACAAAGCCAATCACCCCGCTGCTGCCAATCCGGTCGCAGGCCCAGCGGATAGCACGGACGTAGCTGTCGTACAGCGCATTCTTGTTGGTCGCCACAGATTGTTCTGCATAGGTCTGGCGGACCCGGCCGTCCAGATACGGGTAGGCGACGTTCTGGTTGTTGTCGTTCGCGCGCTCCTGCCCCACGGAATATGGCGGATTGCCGATAACGACCCGGATGTCCAGCTGCTTCTGCCGCTTGCGCCGCGCGCTGTTATCCACCAGCAGAGCATCGACCAGGTCTTCCTTTTCGTACATCTGGAAGGTGTCGGTCAGGCAGATGCCCTCGAAGGGCTGGTACTTGCCGCCGACAATGCCGTGGTAGACAGCCTCGATGTTGATTGCGGCGATGTAGTAGGCCAGCAGCACCAACTCATTGGCGTGGATTTCGTGCTTGTACTTGTGGGGCAGGTGCTCGGGCGCGATCAGGCCGCTTTGCAGCAGGCGGGTGATGAACGTGCCGGTGCCAGTGAAGGGATCAATGATGTGGACGCCCTTGCTACCCAGCGTCTGCCCGAACTCGGTCTCCAGGATGTGGGCGACGCTGTGGATGATGAAGTCCACCACCTCGACCGGCGTGTAGACGATGCCTAGCCGCTCGGTCATCTTGGGGAAAGCGTTGCGGAAGAACTTGTCGTACAGCTCGACGACGATCTTCTGCTTACCGGCCGCGTTGTCGATGCCCGATGCACGCATCTTGACGCTGTCGTAGAAACGCTGGAGGGTGTCGGCTTCCTTGTCCAGCCGGTGCTCATGCAGAACGTCCAGCACGCCCTGCATGGCCAGCGACATGGGGTTGTGCTGGGCGAAGCTGTAGTCCTCGAAGAGGGCATCGAAGACTGGCTTGGTGATCAGGTGCTGGGCCAGCATCTCGATGACCTCACCGTCGCTGATGCTGCCGTTCAGGTCATCGCGCAGCTCACCGGCGAAGGTGTTGAAGGCGGCGCGCTCCTTCTCGTTGGCTGGGTATTCAACGATGGCTGTGATGCGGTCGATGTGGGTGCGGGCGATCTTGGCAATGTCGTTGGCCCAGTCTTCCCAGTGGTGGCGGTTGCCCACCTTCTGCACCAGCTTGGCGTAGATGGCCTTCTCGATCTCGCCGATCTCGAATGGCAAGGAGGTCTGGGCTTCCTTGCCGTAGGGCTTGGGCGTCGGCTCCCCGATGGTGAAGCCGCCCTTGCCGGCGTCCTTGTTCTTCGAACCCTTGGGCTTCTCGGCCTTCTTCTGAATCTTGTCGGTAATGGCGACGACTTCCATCTTGCTGGTGTCGCGGCCGATGAGGTCCAGCTTGTTGACCATTGCGTCAAAGCGGTCATCGTGCGAGCGCAGCGCCTGCAGCACCTGCCACACCACGGCATAGGTCTTGTTGTCAGCCAAGGCCTCATGCGGCTCCACGCCGGCGGGAATGACAACAGGCAGCACGACATAGCCACGCTTCTTGCCCGGAGCGTTGCGCATAACCCGGCCGACCGACTGAACCACATCCACCTGGGAGTTGCGCGGCGTCAGGAACAGCACCGCGTCCAATGCCGGCACGTCGACACCTTCGGACAGGCAGCGCACATTGCTCAGGATGCGGCAAGTGTCCTCAGCGGCATCGGCCTTGAGCCAAGCGAGCTTGGCTTCCTTCTCGCTGGCATTCATGCTGCCGTCTACATGCTCGGCTTCGCAGGCCAGTGTCGAGGCTGCATCGTCCTCCTCGGTCGCCTGGTAAGCCTCGACCACCGCCTGGAACATGCCGGCGATGTTTTTGGAACTGACCTTGTGGGTCTTGGCACTCTTGCTCACTTCGATGACTTGGCAGAAGGCCACAGCACGCTTCATGACTTCGTGGTCGCCGTTCAGATCCTCGGCGAGACCCTGCTTGGCCAGAGCTTTCCAGCAGCCAATGATCTTGGCGGCGTCATCCACCTTGAGCTGGTTGTTCTCGTCTTTGAGCAGGCTCTGGATGCGGCGGCTGACGTGGCTCTCTTCCACCGACAGCACGATGACCTTGTAGTCCACCAACAGACCGCGCCGGACCGCCTCGGAGAAGGTGATGACGTGCAGCTCGGGGCCGTAGAGGGCCTCGTCGTCCATCGAGCACAGCGCCACGCTGCCCTGTTCGGCCTTGGCCTTGGCGCTGTCGCCGTAGATGCGCGGCGTGGCCGTCATGTAGAGGCGCTTGGCCGAACGGATGAAGGCCGCGTCGTGCACCTTGACGAAATTGCTCTCGTCTTCGTCGCCGAAGGTAGCGCCCGTGGTGCGGTGGGCCTCGTCGCAGACGATGAGGTCGAAGTCAGCCAGGCCATGCCCCTGCTGGGCGCGGTGGATGACGTCGATGGAGTGGTAGGTGCTGAAGACGACGCTCATGTGCGCGGCGTCGTGCCGTTTGGCCATCTCACTGGCCAGGCGGCCCGGTTCGGTCGTGGCGGGGTAGCGCAGTTCGTGGGTGAAGGTCTGGACGCTGTCGTCGTCTTTCTGGCGCTTCTTGCCGACATCACTGTCCGAGCAAACGGCGAAGCTGTGCAACGGAGTGGCGCTTTCCTGGGTCCACTCGGTCAGGGTCTGCGACAGCAGGGACAGGCTGGGCACTAGAAACAGCACGCGCTTGCCCTTGCCGGCCAGGGCTTCGGCGATCTTCAGGCTGGTGAAGGTCTTGCCCGTGCCGCAGGCCATGATGAGCTTGCCGCGGTCAGTGATCTGCAAGCCGGAAAGCGCGCCGTCCAGCGCCTGTTGCTGATGGGGCCGAAGCTGCTTTTTGACCTTGAGCACCGGCGCCGCTTTAGGCTGGTACTGGGCCCAGTCGATCTGGCTGTTCTCCAGGTCGTTCAGGTCGATCTTGCTGACGGGCGGTTGCTGGTCGCGCAGCGCCTCCTCCGCGTGGGTGCTCCAGTGGTTCGTAGTGCTGACGATGACACGGTGGGCGAAGGGCTTCTTGCCCGAGGCGGTGAAGAAGCTGTCGATGTCGCTCTTTTGCAGGCGGTAGTCCTCAGCGTACAGCTTGCACTGGATGGCGTGGATTTCGCCGGTACCTTGGGTCTTGGCCACCAGGTCGATGCCGGTATCTCGCTTGTCCAGCCCCTGGAGTGCCGCCCATTCGCCGTAGGTCCAGACCTCGCTGTAGAGGTCACGGTAGGTAGCCTCGTTGCGGAGGTAGCAGAGCATCAGCTCTTCAAAGTACGTGCCCTTCTCGCGCTCCGACATGGACGAGTTGCGATAGTGATCGAGCAGCGATGAAAGGGCAGTCATGTCGTTCTAGAAGCTTGTGCTGGTTTTGCTGGGAACACGGGCGAATCAGGCTACCTGCCCTTGTGCGTCTTGGGAGACTTGACCGGATGGAGCACGATGCCGCGCGTCCGGCAGTAGTCGAGCACCATGAATGGACCATCGAGGCCAAGCTTCGACGCTCCTGGTCAGCCGCTGCAACCAATGCAGCCTTCACGTCTGGCGGAACCCAGACGCTGACGACTTCGGTTTTGGAGACGGTCAAGTACTTGCTCCTGTGTGTAAAACGCTAGCGTTTTGCAAAGCGTATCAGAGAGCCATTTAACCTTTTCAGAACTGATGACGGCCCGGCTGCTTGACCATTTCTGCCCAACCTGACGCAAGGCGCTTTCAGATGGAGTTGGCACTACCCGGCAGATGCAATGGCGCGCAACTGTAACCGAGCCGCCTGCGCCCTGAAGCTTGGAATGACCCAATTATGGTAAGCCTCGCGATACCGACCAAAATGTGCGCGTGCGACGGTTCGCACAACAGAGACGACATCTGGGTCATATCGCACTGCTTTTATGGCGATATCTCCGCTGGGCAGCTCTTTTACCGATATCCAACGTCCACGGATCGTCACGATTTCCTCCGGAAGGAAGCGTTGTGTAGGGGTGTTCTCAGCAGAAGCATCTACCGGCTGCTCGGCCTCAATGTTCTCGGGCCAGAGCCAAGCTTTTCCCGCAACATCTTCCAAGATGGCATGTTTGACTTTGGCAACATCAAAGGCGGTGGAGGTGAACGCACGGAGATCAATCTCCAAAGCAGGTAGTTTTAGTTGCTCATAGGCTAGGCACTTGTCCGCACCGCAAAAAGACGCGTAGGCGACTTCAATGGCCACCGTCACCCCTGCAGCCGTCGCCGCCAACAAGTCGGGCCGCAACTCTCCAACAACAACTTCCTCCTCGATGTCAGTGCATGCCAACAGGATAGAAGGATCTAACCGTCCGCCGAATCCCAGCGCTTGAGATGCAGCGGGAGTCACTGGGACTACCAACCCTCGGGCTTCGATGATTACTCTCTTGGCAAAGCGGTGCAGATCTGATTCGTAGTTTGAAGCGCAGGGTTCGGCGTTCGAGCTGTGCGCAAAGTGATGCTCCCTGAGTTCGCCCTGCCGGGCAATAACCGGTTCACCGCAAACAGCACATCGGCAATCACAGGCCAAGCCACGCTCGACCTCGCTCACATGAACAAAGCGATTGGATTCGTGCAATGCGAATAGTGACAACATTGGGATTCCTAGAGTTGAGTGAAGGAAAACCAAGTGTTGCGATCCGAATCCCTACCAACCAGCCCTGAACCGGTTGCCAACGGGTTGACCCAGCCCACTTTTCGCGATCTGTTGCTGTGTATGCGCGACTGGCTGGACGTACAGCGCGATGAAGCCACGGCATCGAAGCTTGTGCGCGCATTGGTGAGCGAATCCATCACCCTAAGTGCCAATTCCAAGGGGGGACAGCCGCCTGAATTCGATGCACAGGAGCTCACCGAGGCTTGCGATATGCCGGAGCAGGAAGACTATGAAGCGTCCTCGACCAAGGTCAAAAACGCTAACTTGACTCGTTATCTCGAGAGTCGCCGATCAAGCGTCGAAGCCTTCTTTGAGGGACAAGGTTTCAGCCATGCGCTTCGACTAAAGAAACTGTCTCCCGGTGGTCGGCATCGTGCGCGATGGCTACTGGAGGACTACTCAATCGAAAGTAATGATGACGCTGCGGAGGGACAACCCGATGAGCAACTAGTTGAAGTCCTTTCAGATCCAAACAATCAACAGATCAAGTACGAGTACGCTGAAGCAGGCTTAGTGAAGTGCTCATTCATCGCTAAGCCACTTCTTGGCAAAGGATCGTTCAAGATCAGATCAGTTCGAGGCTTGGCATTCGGGGGCACCATCCTCCTGCCAGCGCTGTGCGTGCTGTTACTTGCAGGAATTGGGTGGTTGCACCTTTTTGTCCACCGGCCATTGGCAACTTCAGACCTGGCCTTTGCCGTATTAGCGATTTTGATCAGTTGGGTCTTGGCAAAAGCAATCCGCGATGGCTGGTGGCTGCTGTCAGACCGAATTGCGCCGGCGTCGGAGCTGCTGGTCAGTTGGAAGGAAGCTCCCGCTCAACTGGAAAGCTTCAGGGCGGGGGACGAGCGCGTTATCGGTTTGGTTCGGTACACAGCCACTTGTCCCGAGTGCTCAGCTGCGGTTGAGTTGCGTTATGGGGAGGGACACGAACGGCGCCGGCTATTTGGCTGCTGCGTGGAGTCACCCCAGGAGCATGTGTTTACCTTTGATCGGGTCACCAGACGCGGCAGGCGTGTTAGATAACCGCGCTCAAGTATGCCATTGAGTTCTGGTTGCAAGCCGAACTGTGTCGGGCAGGGCGCGTATCACCAGGCAAGATACACCTGCACCATCTAGTGAGAGTCGGTGCAGAGCTAACGTTGATGCTGACGCTGCTCTTGAATCGAAATGACAGTAGCACTCTCGACGTTGTGCTGCCCCCCAATGCGCTCAACGGTTTCGCCCGCGCTCGCTGCAGCATCAAGCGCACGAGTCGTATATAAGCCCCATCCGGGCCAGATCAACCAAAAGAGGAAAGTCAACCCACCAGCAACGGCGGCCCTGACCTCCCATCTAGCAGGTGACGAGACGACTTGGGCCATCAGCATCAGCCAAATGCCCAGAAAAATCCCCAGAGCAGACATCGCGAGAAGCGTGTAGCCCCAACCACGACGAAGCTGCACCTTGTCATCGACGCGAACGACATCTCGGTTCAGAGCCAGAACGCGAAGGTCAGACCTGGATACCCCGGTCCGCTCGCTAGCCTCAAGAACGCGAATGACAACAGGATCGGAAGGTCTCCAGTACCTGGCGCCCTTTACAAGCTTGCGATGCCGCTCAGTGAGCTGACGCACAGGCATTGAGTCCTCACCGAACTCCTCCAAAGCATCTGCCAGCTTTTTCTCATTGCGCCGAATCTGCCATTCTGTCCACCAGACGCCGGACCAGAAGCGATCCCGCGCTTTAAGAAACCCTTTGGCCGCATCCTTCAATCTAGAAGCAACAGCCATCATCAAGTGCCCGTCAGCCTGCGCAGCTCATCGCGCAATGAATCCAAGCTCTGGTCCTGACTGCTTTTGTCCTTGAGCGACGCACACAAGAGTTGAAAGAAGCGAGCTCGAATCTCGAGTGGCAGAGGCTCGCCATCCTCATCCACGCAGAACTCATCTACGATCCGATAGATGTTCAGCAACGCTAGACCGCTGACCATCAATTTGTCGCTACCGGCAGCCACCTGTCGAGAGCCGCTGACCAAGTAGGAGACATCGACACCAATTCCACGTAGCTTTTCCAAGTAAGCCACGTCGGGGGAGCGGATGTCGGTTTCATAGATGTGCTGAGTGGTACGGGCAACACCACCGACTTCGGCGAACTGCGTCTGACTTAGCCCCAGGCGATCTCGCTCTTCTCTCAGCCGGCTCCCGAACGATTGGGAGTTGACGCAGCCGGGCGGGTTGATATGATGTCCTGAATTCAGAACATTTTTGCCCGTTTTCATATTGCCTCTGCCCATAATGACCCAGATCGTACCAGTTTGTACTGTTGCTGACGTGCGTGCTGAGTTCAAGAAACGCGGGATCAGCGTGAGCGAGTGGGCACGTGTGCGCGGCGTTTCCGCCCAATTGACCTATCAAATCCTTGCCTGTTAGTGCCGATGCAATCTTGACCAGCTAAACCGCAAAGTGCCAATCCAATATTGACCAGGGTGTTCCACTGACCTGCTGAGAATTTCAGCAGGGATTCAAGGTGATCACCATGGACATGATTGGCAAGGTCAGGCGCATGAGGCTGCGCGACCAACTCTCTCTCAGCGAGATCGC
>NZ_BJHU01000009.1 GCF_005405905.1 Acidovorax sp. NB1 | reverse complement strand
CGCAGGAGGGGGCCTCGCCTGACGGCTCGGGAATACCAACTACCAGTTCAAAAAAAGGAGGTGCTACCGAACCATCCAACCTATAGTTATCCACAGCTGGCTTCTAATGGAACCAGCTTCAGCCCCTGGTCAATGTTCGACTGGCACTGCTGATCACGATTGCACTGGCGCTAACAGGCGTCCAACGTGAGGCACCCAGCGTCTAGTCAGCAGCGATAGCGGAATTGCCCGTACTCATCGCCGAACGTCGGGTCACCAGTGCTATTCGGACGCTCATTCCCTGCTCCTGGAGAAGTTGCATAAAGCAAATCGCCTTCGCATGGGACATGACAAGGCCGGTGTCGCACCTCTGTTCTTGAGGGTTAGCCATGCAGCTTCGCGGCGGAACTCGTCAGTATCTTTTTCGTGCATCATCTGCTTCGAGCATGCAAGCCCTCGCGAGTCATTAAACTCAGCCTCCAGTCTCACTTGCGTCGCGCGGTGGTTCTGCTAGCTCTCCCCGCCAGCTCACGTCGAACCGGCATGACGACCTCTCATCTCAAGCATTTGAAACTCATCCTCGAAGGCCCTTGGAAACCTGCGGCACGTCCAGGCATTCTGGCTGCTGACTCTGAGTGTGCGAGCGTGCAATGAGGCAGCGGTCAGCCATCCCTAATCGACCTCTATTTCGTAAGCAGCGGTCTACAAAACTCAGCAGTCTCGAAAAACGTGTCTCAGGTGTTGATGTGCCCTGCGGCGACAGCGTCGAATCCGTCGAAACGGCCTATTTCCGGCGCAAGTTGCGCATCCTCGACGAGCCTTCGGAACGCGAGATCCTAGACTCGAACCTGTTGGGCCTCGAACGATCCGTAGTCGTTCTCGGTGAGCCAGGCATGGGTAAAAGCGAGCTCATTGGCGAGCTTGGTCGAGCTAGCGGCGTAGTGCCAGTGTCGGCTCCAAGGTTCATGCTGAGCAAAAATCCGGGGAGCTATGTGACTCCAGGTCACCCGTTGCTCATCGATGGCTTAGACGAAGCGATTGCGCGTGACGAGAAGGATGCGTTAGACCGGGTTCTCGCCCAGCTTGAAGATGCTGGCTGCCCGAGGTTCGTCCTTTCGTGTCGCTCTCGGGAGTGGCAATCACGCTCTCTCCGTAGCCTCAAAGAGATCTACGGGGTCGAGCCACTTGTGGTCTCGATCGAGGAGTTCACGCGCGAGGAGGCCAGCGCGTTCTGGTCGTCTCGGGGTTTCACGAGCTCCGTCGACCCCGTCTTGGATGGGTTGGACGAGCAAGGCCTCTCAGATCTCTACCGAAATCCGTTGACCCTGAGCCTTCTCGGCCGCGTCGCTGACAGCGGGAAATCGCTACCTGCCACCCGAGCAGATCTCTTCGGACATGTCTGCGAACTAATTTGGCGTGAGGAGAACGATGCTCGCCAAAACACGCAGTTGGCGCAGATCAATCAAGAACAGGCGCTGTCGTCGGCTGGCGCGTGCATGGCAGCCATGATCTTCGGCGGCGTCGATGCCATCAGGCTGGGCGGGATTGCCGAACGGCAAGAAGGCGAGGTGTGGATCGGCGACTTGGAGGATTTGCCCGGCGGCGCCCACGCGCGCTCCGTGGTCGCTTCCAAACTTTTCAAGAATGTCGGGGTTGGGCGCGCCGCCCCCATTCACCGCGTCATCGCAGAATTTCTGGGCGCTCGTTGGCTTGCCGCTCAGGCGACGACCAGCATCAGCAGGCGTCGGCTTCTCGCCCAATTTCACGGCGGTGGCGCGGTTCCATCGAGCTTGCGAGGTCTGCATGCCTGGCTCGCGTTCCACAGTCCCCACCTCGCGGCGCGCATCATCGCCGCCGACCCTTTCGGCTTGCTCCGCTACGGAGAGACTGCCCTTCTCGATGCAGCTCAGGCGGCAACTCTGCTCGACGCCCTAGAGCGCTTGGCGCGCGCGGACCCTTATTTTCGCGCGCAAGACTGGGATGCCCGCTCGGCGAAAGGGCTTGCCCAGCCTTCTCTCGCTTTTCCGATAGATGCGATCCTGGCCGACGCGGGATCGAACTTCCACCTTCGGACTTTGCTGCTGGAGGCTATCAAGGACACGCCGCTTGTCCCGTCCCTTTCATCGATCCTCGAGAAACTCGTCTTCGATAACGCGCGCCATTATGGCGAACGCGAGGAGGCCTTGGAAGCGGTGTTTGGAAGCCGCAGCCGACAGTTCTGGCCAATTGCCGCACAAACGCTGGTGGACCAAGCCAGCGAAGACTCCGCCCAGCTGGCGGGCCGGCTCATCGCGATGCTCCGCTACGACGTCGCCGACGATCTACTCGTGTCGACGCTGCTGGCGCAAATTGGTCTGCAAGTGTCGCAGTTCCCTCGAGCGAGCGAACGTCAACCCATCAAGTTCCGTCAGTTCAAAACGCTCGTTTCTCAGCTAACCCCGTCTCGCTCGAAGACGCTGCTCCGCGACATCTCTTCGCGTGTTCCGCCGCGAGTGATCGCGGACCACGACTCCCTGCGCTACCTCTCCGAAATCCTCGCGCTGCTGCTCTTGCGAGCCCTGCGAGGCGGATCTATCGAACTCAAGGACGCGCCATCCGTTTGGATTTGGCTCGGTCAGATCAACGAGCAGTCCTCTGCCGACAAGGACACCCTGAAGCAAATCCGTGAAGCGTTCGACGGGCGCGAAGAGTTGCGGCGCAGAATCCAGAGATATGGGATATGGACCGCCCACAAATCGAAAACGCTGTGGCAAGCAGAGTACCGTTTGCAAATGCGAGCCATTGGCCTTGCCGGCAATTTGGAGGACATCGCCTTCTTCTTGCGAGATGTGGCTGCGAAGCGATCGCGCTCGCGGCGCGCGAGATCCGATTGGCGCGACCTTGTCTCGCTAGGCGTCAGGATCGGAAAGGACAACGGGAAAGTGCTGGCGGCAGCTCGAGTCTTCCCCGCATTCGGGCTCAAAGAACGCGCGACCGTCCGTCGCGCCACGCATCCGTCAAAGCCTCAGTGGAAGATTCGTCAGGAGGTGGAAAATGCAGCCCGGCAAGCGCGCGTCGAGGCGGATCATCAACAAGCGATCGCCCAGTTCACAGCGATCGTTCCGAAGATCAAGGCGGGAGACCTTGACGCGACGTTAGATCCCGCGAAGTTTTACCTGGGAGTTCAGATTACCGCGCGGACTCAGGAAACGATGCCGCCAGATGAGCGGTTAGTCGCAGTTTTCAACGAGCAACTCGCGGAAGAGTTCTTCGTCGGCTTCGAGGCAACACTGCACAAGTCTGATCTGCCCACCATGCAGCAGATCGCGCACAGCCATGTGCAAGGCATGATTTGGAATGTCGCCTACCCGCTTGTTGCCGCCTTGCTCCGAAGACATCGCAGCGGCCAAGGGTTCTCGGGAGTGTCCACCGACACGCTGAAGAAGGCGCTTCTCATCTGTATGCAGCAACGCGGACTTTCAAGAGACGACGACAACGGCCATCTGCGCGTTGCGCTCGAAGAGGCCGCCGCTCCGCAACTCGCTGACAAGCGCGTCCTGCTGCGCTCTTGGATTGAGCCGTATTTCAATGCCCTCCTCTCGCCGCATCATGAGCTCATGGTGATCGAGCACATGCCATTGTGGAACGACGCCATGGCATCGGTCGCACGCGAATGGCTTCTCGGTTACCCGGAGATGCTGGTGGATGCCGAAATGGACCTTGTGGACGCGCTGATTCGCGCGGAGGGGGCAAACGCGATCATCGAAGTTGCCAAGGCTCGCGATGGGGGCATCTACCGGGACGACGATCACGCTCTTGCATGGCTGGCGATCGACATCACGTATCGGTTTGAAGAAGTCCGTCCCGAGTTGGCGAACGTCGGCCGCGACCATCCTCGGTTCCTGTGGCATTTGCGCGACCGACTGCAGACGAAGCGGCAAGGCCCCCCCGTAGAGGCCGACCTCGAGGTCTACGCTTGGATCGTCTCCGAGTTCCGGAGCGTATTTCCCCACACCACCATCTCCGGTCTCAGCAGTGGCGACAAGAACGCGTTCGACGCGACGGACTTCCTTGTTGGCCTGGCCTCCGCAATCGCGGGCAGCACGTCGGATCAAGCCGCCCAGCTCATGGCCAAGCTCGTAGCGATGCCGAGCGACACCTACTCCGATGTGTTCCGGCACTTGGCCGCCGAGCAGTCACAGAAGCGAGCAGAGGAGAGCTTCGCGCCACTCCCGCCAGCCGAGCTCTCAGCGATTTTGACCTCGGGCGCGCCATCCAACATCGACGACCTGCGGTCAGTGGTCGGGGAGGAGCTGGCCGAGGCGCAGAAGGTCTTGTTGGGCGACGACCTAGACCAAGTTCGAGATTTCTGGAACGATCAGAACATCCCTCGCGACGAGAACCGCTGTCGCGACCGTCTTGCGGCTCTCGTCCAAGGCCCGCTATTCGAGTCCTATGGCGTCAGTCGCATGACCGAGGCGGACATGCCCCAATCGAAACGGGCCGACCTCGCCTTCGCGCGCGGCCCCAAGCAGCTTCCAATGGAGGTTAAGGGCCAATGGCATCCCGACGTTTGGGATGCGGTCAATTCGCAATTGGCGTCGCAATACCTGATCGATTGGCGCTCGGAGGGCCGTGGAATTTATTGCGTCCTGTGGTTCGGCGACGTGCCCTCCGCCACGGGCCGGCGGCTGAAACCGCCCCCCTCTGGTGTCGCGCCTCCTTTGTCCCCCGAGCAGATGCGTGATGCGATCATTGCTCTCATCCCGGAGGCGCGCCGGCCCTTTATCGACGTGTTCGTCCTTGATCTGTCGTCGGGTAAGAAGTGAATCGCGCGAGGATCCGCTGCGGCTACGGCCGATCACTTCGAGCGCAAGTCGTCGATCGCGAGCCGCCGCTCGGTCCGCCATGGTCGAGCGGCCGCGGACGAAGGCGTGTCAGTCGCTCGAGCTTACGTTCTCCGAACGACCAGTGATTGCCATAGCTGCCGTTCAGTCCCTCGATCTTGAGTGACTGGGTCCAGCCTAAACCTGCCCGTTCGCGACGCATGCACTGGCACTCCTTTGCCGCGCGAACCGGCAATCCTTGGAAAGGGGAGGGGCGCCGCTGCTCCCAATGCTTAGGCCCACATCGATAGGGGGCGAAATTTTCACAAACTTCTTCCTACTAATGCAGTAGAAAAAGTAAGCAACCGCTTACCAACAAGGTACTTTCAACTGCTGGCTAAGCCGCGTTGCGACGCAACCAACGCACGATCCGATTCTCAAAGGGGTGGGGCAAATTTCCTGCAATCCGCTTACAAGGCGGACACGGAAGATTGATGAAACGGCATCAAAAGAGAATTTCCCATTACAAATCAAATAGTTACGATATTTTTAGGCATTCAAAAAATACAAAACTCAATGAGAAAAATACAAAACTCGAGTGGAATCGACACCCGAGATGGATGCTCCGGCGATGGTAGACGGGCCGCTTTGTCTACCCGCTGGGGAACTATGGATTTAGCACTCAATCACATGGAGTGCTAATATCTTGGCTTAGAGGAAAGGATTCCTGGAATGAACATTCAGTCTGGAACCGCGACGATGACCCTGGCTCCCGCCAACCCCTGGGCGCTGGTGCCCGCGCTGGGCAACCTTGACGCCTATATCTCGGCCGTCAATCGCCTGCCGCTGCTCACACACGATGAAGAGCAGACCTATGCGCGCCAACTCAAGGACAACAACGATGTGGATGCCGCCGGTCGGTTGGTGATGTCGCATCTGCGCCTGGTGGTCTCGATTTCGCGCCAGTACCTCGGCTATGGGTTGCCCCATGGCGACCTGATTCAGGAAGGCAATGTGGGCCTGATGAAGGCCGTCAAGCGCTTTGACCCGGACCAGGGTGTGCGCCTGGTGAGCTACGCCATGCACTGGATCAAGGCCGAGATCCATGAATACATCCTGAAAAACTGGCGTATGGTGAAGGTGGCCACCACCAAGGCCCAGCGCAAGCTGTTCTTCAACCTGCGCTCGATGAAGCAGGGCTTCAAGGCCGATGCGGCCGCTGCCGATGCAGCCACGCACCGCGACACGCTGTCCGACCGCGAGATCGACTCGGTGGCTGCGCAGTTGAATGTGAAGCGCGAGGAAGTCATCGAGATGGAAACCCGCATGTCGGGTGGTGATGTGCTGCTGGACCCAGCCCCCTCGGACGACGGTGAGCAGGCGTTTGGCCCGATTGCCTACCTGGCCGATGGTTCGCACGAGCCCACGGCCATGATCGAGTCGCGCCAGCGTGATGCGCTGGCCACCGATGGCATTGCCACGGCCCTGGCCAGCCTGGACGATCGCAGTCGCCGCATCGTGGAAGAGCGCTGGCTCAAGGTCAACGACGACGGCACGGGTGGCATGACGCTGCACGAGCTGGCAGCGGTGTACGGCGTGAGCGCTGAGCGCATCCGCCAGATCGAAGTGGCCGCGATGAAGAAGATGAAAAAGGCGCTGGCCGAGTACGCCTGAGCCTGCGGGCGGCGGGGTTAATATCCCCGGCTGCAGAAGTTGCCTCACGGGGCCCCAGTTCTGGGGCCCCGTGTCGTTTTGGCCCCTGAATATTCTTGTTGAGGAGACCCGTTCCCATGTTGTCGTCACGCCCTGTTGTTTCCCGCCGTGCGTCCACGCTGCTGATTGCGCTGGCAGCCGCCTCCCCTTGGGCTCTGGCCCAGAACAGCACAAAGCCTGGCGCCGCCGCTGCGGCTGCGCCCCTGGCATGGCCCACCAAGCCGCTGAAGATCATCGTGGGCTTTCCGGCCGGGTCTTCGCCCGACCTCACGGCGCGCACGTTCTCCGAGCCGCTGTCCAAGGTCCTGGGCCAGCCGGTGATTGTGGAAAACAAGGTGGGCGCAGGCGGCAACATTGCGGCCGATGCCGTGGCCAAGGCGCGCGATGACCACACCATCGGCTTGATGATCAACGGCAACATGACGATTGCCAAGCTGCTGAACCCGGCCGTGCCGTACGACCCGATCAAGGACCTGGCCCCGCTGAGCCTCATTGGCACGTCGCCCCTGATCCTGACGGCGCCCGTGAGCCAGCCCGGCGTGCCCGCCAACAGCAGCGCCCGCGACTTCTTTGTGGCGGCCCGCAATGGAGGCGACAAGTGGAGCTATGGAACACCTGGCGTGGGCACGGTGGGCCACATCGGCACCGAGCTGCTCAAGTCGCGCAGCAACATCAACCCGGTGCATGTGCCCTACCCGGGCTACCCGCAGGTGGCCACCGCCATGCTGGGCGGGCAGTTGCAGATGGCCCTGCTGCCCCCCGCCCTGGCGCAGGCCCAGGTGCGTGCGGGCAAGCTGCGTGCCATTGGTGTGACGTCTTCCGGGCGCAGCCCGCTGGCGCCTGATGTGCCCAGCCTGGCCGAAGCGGGTATCAGCAACTTCAATCTGGAAATCTGGAACGCGTTTGCAGCGCCTTCGACCCTGCCCAAGCCCATCCAGGCCAAGCTGGCTGCGCTGATCAGCGAGATTGCCCGCAGCGAAGAGGTGCGCGGCAAGCTGTTCCAGCAGGGCTGGCAGACGGTCGGTTCGTCGCCCGAAGGGCTGGCCAACCGCGTCAAGGCCGACACGAACTTGCTGGGCGGCGTGATCGCGATGCGCGGCATCAAGGCCGAGTAAACCAGCGCGGAGCAACGGCCGCGCGCCTTAGCGGCAAGACAGCATCAACCCGGGTCTGGCCAACGTGCTTGCCCGGGTTTTTTGTAGCAGGTGCTGTCAAACCAGCAGGCGGGATGGCGGGCCCGCAGAAATCTCAGCCCGCTTCGGCCAGCAGGGTCTTGATGTCAGCCGCCAGGGCCTGGGCGCCGCTGCCGTAACGGTTGTACACACGCAGGCGCCCGGCGGGGTCATACACATAGCTGCCCGCCGAATGGTCCATGGTGTAGCTGGTGGGCGTCTTGCCATCGACCTTCTTGTAGTAGATCTTGAAGTCCTTGGCGACGGCCGCGAGCTGTTCAGGCGTGCCGCGCAGGGCCAGAAAGCTGGGGTCGAAGTTGGCCATGTAGGCCTTGAGCACCTCGGGGGTGTCGCGGTCCGGGTCCACCGTCACGAAGATGCCTTGCAGGCGATCACCGTCCTTGCCCAGGATCTGCTTGACCTCTGCCAGCTCCTGCATCGACGTCGGGCACACGTCAGGGCACTGCGTGAAGCCGAAGAACACCACCACCACCTTGCCCGCAAAGTCCTGGATGTGGCGTGCCTGGCCGTTGTGGTCAGTCAGCGGGAGGTCGCGGGCGTAGTCGGCCCCCGTGATGTCCACGCCGCGAAACTCGGCCTTCTTTTTCTCAGAACAAGCACCAAAAAGGCCCGCTGCGCCTATGGATAAAGCGCTGATAGCTATCGTTTTGAGAGTATTTCGTTTGAGCATGGAATTCACAGCACGTAGTGGTCCACCAGCAGGGCGGCAAACAGCACGCTCAGGTGAATCAGGGAAAAACGGAAGGTCTTGCGCGCCAGCGCGTCGGAGTAGGTGCGCCACAGGGCAAAGCCGTAGCCACAAAAGCCCGCCGACAGCAGCACAGCCGCTACCAAATAGATCCACGAACTCATGCCGTACACAAACGGCATGAGGCAGCCCGCAAACAGGATCAGGGTGTAGAGGAACACCTGCAGCCGGGTGAACTCGTTGCCATGGGTGACCGGCAGCATGGGAAGGCCGGACTTGCGGTAGTCCTCCACGCGGTACAGCGCCAGCGCCCAGAAATGCGGGGGTGTCCACAGGAAGATGATGAGGAAGAGGATCAGCGCCTCGGGGCCCACATCCCCCGTCATGGCAGCCCAGCCCAGCACCGGGGGCATGGCGCCGGATGCGCCGCCGATCACGATGTTCTGTGGCGTGAGGGGTTTCAGGATCACGGTGTAGACCACCGCATAGCCGACAAAGGTGGCAAAGGTGAGCCACATGGTCAGCGGATTGACCCAGAAGTACAGCAGGGCCGAGCCCGCTGCGCACAACACGGCCGAGAACAGCAGGGTCTGCGCGTTGGACAGCTCGCCCTTGGCCGTGGGGCGCCAGGCGGTGCGCTTCATCTTGGCGTCGATGCCCTGCTCCACGATGCAGTTGAAGGCGGCGGCAGCGCCAGCCACCAGCCACACTCCGGCGCTGGCCAGCACCATATGGCCCAGCTGCGCGGCGGTGGGCAGGCCGGGCACGGCCAGCACCATGCCGATCAGGGCACAGAAAACAATGAGCTGCACCACGCGGGGCTTGGTCAGCGCATAGAACTGCTGCATGCGCGACGGCAAGGCAACAACGTGGGGGGGGGCGACACTCATGCGGACACTCTCGATGCGCCAGGCGACGCGGAAAACTCTCGGGAAACAGGCACGGCTGCGCGGCTGGACACCAGGGCCCAGGTCAGCACCACGACCAAGGCCGCTGCGCCACCGGTGTGCAACACGGCCGCCACCAGCGGCCAGTCCAGGATCACGTTGGACAGGCCCGTGGCCAGTTGCAGCACCGACAGGCCCGCCAGCCATCGCGTTTGCGCGCGCAGCGCGCCACTGCGGTGCAGGCGCCAGGCCAGCCATGCAAGCGCCGCCAGCACCACATAGGCCATGAGGCGGTGCACGTAGTGGATGGCGGTGAGGCCCGCAAAACTGATGTGGCTGCCGTCCTGCAGCATGCCCAGCTTGCGCCAGATCTGGAAGCCCTGGGCAAAGTCCATGGCGGGCCACCAGCTGCCCTGGCAGGTGGGGAAGGTGGTACAGGCGAGCACGGCGTAGTTGGTGCTGACCCAGCCGCCCAGCACCACCTGCAGCGCCAGCAGCAACCCCGTCCAGGCCAGCCCCTGGCGGAGCGCGGGCGAAATCTGGGTGGGCAAGCGACCTTGCGCCGCATGCGTGTGGCGTACGGCCTGCACACAGAGCAGCGCCAACAGCACCAGCCCACCAATAAGGTGCAGCGTGACAATGGCGGGAAAGAGCTTCATCGTCACGGTAAGCGCGCCGAAGGCCCCCTGCAGGCATACCCACACCAAGGTGACCGTGGGCCACCAGGGGCTGAGCGGCGGCGCCTCGGCCCTGCCCTGCCGGGCGCGCCGCTGCTGCACCCAGGAGGACACCGTGAGCACGATGATCAGCACGCCCACGCCGGTAGCCAGATAGCGGTGGATCATCTCGACCCAGGCCTTGCCATGGGTGACGGGGCCGGTGGGCATGGCCTCTTGCGCTGCCGCAATTTCTGCGCGCGCACCCACCGGGCTGGCGCTGCCATAGCAGCCTGGCCAATCAGGGCAGCCCAGGCCAGAATCGGTGAGGCGCGTGAAGGCACCAAACAGCACCAGGTCAAAGGTCAGGAACAAGGTCAGCACCGTGAGCGCCTGCAGGCGCCGCAGAGGCGTGCTGCGGCGGTTGCGCACCCAGACCCAGGCCAGGGGCCCCAAAGCAATCACCAGGCCCAGGAGCATCAGCTCCAGCATGGGGGCCAGGTCGTACAGCGGCTGGGTATCGCTCATGGCTTGCCCGGCCGGCCAGCGTCGTCCCACGACGAGGATGCGCGCAGCAAGCGCTCCAGGTCACGTTTGGCCTTGGCGGCCCCGCTGGCATCCATGTCAGCAGGAAAGCGCATCATCCAGTTGCCCATGGGGTCCACCACATACAGGTGCTCGGCCTGCTGGTGGCCCGGAGCAGGCGCGAGCCAGGCGCTGAGCGCGGCACCGTCCACCCGCAGCACCGTGGCCTTTTGCAGGGCGGGCGCCAGCGTATCGGGCACGGCGGCACTGTCATTGACCAGCCAGACCCAGTCCAGGCGGTCCTTTTCCTTGCCCAGGCTTTCGCGCAGCTGCCGCTGCAGGTACAGGTGTTTCTGGCACTGCGCGTCGCAAGCGCCCCCCGCCACACTCACCAACAGCCACTGCCCTTTGAGCGAGTCGAGGGGAAGCGACGCGCCATCTGGTGTGGTGGCGGTGAGCGCGGGCAGGGTGCGCTGGGGGTCGATCAGCTCCCCATAGTTGCGCCTGCCTTCAGGGCGGACGACGTAGTACGTGAAATACGAGGCGATCACGGGTGCGGCGCAAATCGCCAGCACCCCAAGCATCTTCCAGCGGCCATGGCGCGTGCGTTGCGCGCTGGCCACGGCGTCCCCGGCCTCGGGCAGGGTGTGCACAGTCAGCCCAAGCGGGTGCTCGGCACGGACCTCAGGGGGCAGGCTGGCTGCGCGGGCGAATGAACCGTCGGACGATTTGGAACCAGACATAAAGAAGTGCCATCAGGCCGCAGAGCCCGAACCATTGAAATGCGTAACCGTAGTGTTTATCGACGCCTGCGCCCACCACGGGCCAGTCGCGCTGCAGGCCGTCGCCCGCACCACCTGCCTCGCCCGTCTGCACCACAGTGAGCGGGGCGAGCGCCAGGCCGGTTTCGGTGCGAAACGCGGCCAAGTCGAGATTTTGCCGGATGCGGGAAGACCCCTGAGCGCCATGGCCGCCAGTGCTGGTGTCGCCGCTGCCAAACTCATACAGGCGCGAAGGTGCTGCGGCCACGCGCCCTGCCACCCGCACCACCTGATCCTGCGGCGTCGGCACCTGGGGCAATTGCGTGCGATCCTGGAAATTGCGTGGCACCCAGCCACGCTGCACCAGCACCACACCCGCTGGTCCGCCGGTCAGTTGCAATGGTGTGAGCACAAAAAAACCGGGACGGCCATTCATCTGGCGGTTGTCGAGGTACACGGTGTGTTCGGGCAACCAGCGGCCCTCCAGCACCACGACACGGTGCACCAGGGTCGCGGCCTCAGAGGTTCCGCCGGGCGGCAGTGACAGCAGCGCACGGCCATCCATGGCGGGCATGCGGCCACGCGCATCCAGCATGGCTTGCAAGGCTTCTTTCTGCGCTGCACGCGACAGCTGCCAGCGCCCCAGCGACGCAGTAACCAACATGCCCACCACGGCGGCCAGCGTGATGAGCCAAAAGCGCATGCCCAGGGGACGGCGGAAAGTGGTCACGGGATAATGTGCTCCATGAAATACCTCGTAGTGCTGGCGTTCATCGCCATTTTGGCCAGCCTGGCCTCGGCCTTGTTCTTCATGATGCGCAATGGCCAGGGTGACAAGCGCAAGGGCAAGCACATGGCCAAGGCACTGGCGGTGCGGGTGGGGCTGTCCATTGTGCTGTTCGTGTGTATCCTCGTGGCCTGGCAACTGGGTTATATCCAGCCTACGGGCCTGCCCGCGACGCGCTGACCGGGGCAGCCTTCCACCGGACTGCTATCGCTGCCGCAAAAGGCTTGACCTGAGCTTGGTGCCCCCAACAAAAAAAGCGCCTCGCGGCGCTTTTTTTGTAGTTGCCGTGGGTGTTTACATCCAGTACACCAGCACGTACAGACCCAGCCACACCACGTCCACAAAGTGCCAGTACCAGGCGGCACCTTCGAAGCCGAAATGCTTGTCGGCGGTGAAGTGGCCCTTTTGGAGGCGCAGCGTGATCACCAGCAGCATCAGCATGCCCAAGAACACGTGGAAGCCGTGGAAGCCAGTCAGCATGAAGAAGGTGGAGCCGAACACGCCCGAGTTGAGCTTGAGGTTCAGGTCGGTGTACAGGTGGTAGTACTCATAGCCTTGCACCAGCAGGAAGACGAAACCCAGCAGCACCGTGGCCCACATGAAGCCAATGGTCTTGCCACGCTGGTTTTCGCGCAGCGCATGGTGGGCAATCGTCAGAGTGACACCCGAGGTGAGCAGCAGCGCAGTGTTGATGGTGGGAAGCCAGAAGGGGCCCACGGTCTGGAAGGGCTCAACGATGCCCGCCGGTGACGCCGTGGCGCCTGCAGCAATGCTGGGCCACACGGCCTTGAAGTCGGGCCAGAGCAGCGCGTTGTCCAGGCTGCCCAGCGCGGGCACAGAGTGGGAGCGTGCCCACCACAGGGCCGTGAAGAATGCACCGAAGAACATCACTTCAGAGAAGATGAACCAGCTCATGCTCCAGCGGTAAGAGAGGTCGATCTTGTGGCCATACAGGCCACCTTCACTTTCGCGGACCGCGTCCCCGAACCACTGGTACAGCGTGAACAGCCACCACACCAGGCCCAAGGCCAGGGAATACTTGCCCCAGTCATGGCCGTTGATCCACTGGCCTGCGCCGAGGATCACAAAGAACAGGCCAGCAGCCGCCATTACCGGGTGGCGCGACTCGGCAGGCACATAGTAGTACGGGGTTCCGCCGTGGGTTGATGCACTCATTTCAGCTCCTGAATCTCAAATCTTTGTTTTCAGTCTTGTTGTTGATACGGGTCCAACGACCCGTTCACACTACCCAATTCACCAAGGCAATCAGCCCCATCACCAGCAAAAAAACCGCCACCAGCCCCACCACGATGATGTGCAGGGGGTTGAGTTTCTCGACATCCTGCTGGTACTCGCTGCCTTTGCGCAAACCAATCAGCGACCAAGCCACTGCGCGCACTGTGCGCAGCAGGGAGCCTTTGCGTTCGTGCGGCTTCACCACGGAGGGGTCGAGGGGAGCATTCATGAGCCAACCCCTGTCGCCAACACACTGGGGGAGGACGGCACAGTGCCACCCACCGCAGCGGTGGATTCTGGCGCGGCAGGCGTCTTGCCACCCACCTCGAAGAACGTATAGGACAGCGTGATGGTGGTCACGTCCTTGGACAGACGCGGATCAATCACGAAGGCCACGGGCCATTCCTTCTTTTCGCCGGGCTCCAGCACATACTGGTTGAAGCAGAAACACTCCAACTTGTTGAAGTGGGCTGCCGCCTGCCGCGGGGCATAACTCGGAATGGCCTGCGCAGCCATGCGGCGGTTCTGCACGTTCTGGAACTCGTACATCACTGTGGTCAGCTCGCCAGGGTGCACCTGCACCGAGCGCTGAGCGGGCTTGAAATCCCATGGGCCACGCGCGTTGGCGTCGAACTCGACGGTGATGGTGCGGCTCTTGTCCACCTGCGTGTTGGCCGGCAGCTTCACATCCTTGCCCGCGACGCCGTTGCCCGGCACCTGGCGCTCGGAGAGCGACAGGATGTTGATGCCCGTCATCTCGCAGATGTGCTTATAGACCGGGATCAGCACGTAGCCAAAGGCAAACATGCCGGCCGCAATCACGACCAGCTTGCCGACCATCTTGGCGTTTTCGCGGCGCAGGCTCATGGCAGGGGTGTGCTCAGCTCAACGGGAGAGGAAAAACACCTTGGCCATGAACCCGACAAAAAACACCACTGCAATCGACGCCAGGATCAGCGCCATTCGCAGGTTGCTTTTCTTCTGCTCGGGTGTCATGGGCATGGTCCTCAGCCGATCACGCGGGTGGCTGTGGCGTCCAGCTTGGGCGGGTTTTCAAAGGTGTGGAAAGGCGCAGGGGATGGGACTTCCCATTCCAGGCCCTCGGCACCGTCCCAAGGCTTGGCAGCAGCTTTTTCACCCTTGCCACGCATGGCGGGCACGATGACAGCCAGGAAGAAGTACACCTGCATCAGGCCGAAACCAAAGGCACCCACCGAGGCAATCGCGTTGAAATCAGCGAACTGCATGGGGTAATCGGCGTAGCGACGGGGCATGCCAGCCAGGCCCAGGAAGTGCATGGGGAAGAAGGTGATGTTGAAGGTGATCAGCGAGCCCCAGAAGTGAATCTGGCCACGCGTTTCGGAATACATCACACCCGTCCACTTGGGCAGCCAGTAGTACACGCCGGCAAACATGGAGAACAGCGAACCGGCCACCAGCACGTAGTGGAAGTGGGCCACCACGTAGTAGGTGTCTTGCAGCTGGATGTCGATGGGCGCCATGGCCAGGATCAGGCCGGTGAAGCCACCCATCGTGAACACGAAGATGAAGCCCACGGCGAACAGCATGGGGGTCTCGAACGTCATGGAGCCGCGCCACATCGTGGCGATCCAGTTGAAGATCTTCACGGCCGTGGGCACGGAGATCAGCATGGTGGCGTACATGAAGAACAGCTGGCCCGTCACAGGCATGCCGGTCGTGAACATATGGTGCGCCCACACGATGAACGACAGGATGGCAATGGACGACGTGGCATACACCATGGAGGCATAACCGAACAGCTTCTTGCGGGCGAAGGCAGGCACGATCTGGCTGATGATGCCGAAGGCCGGCAAGATCATGATGTACACCTCGGGGTGACCGAAGAACCAGAAAATGTGTTGGTACATCACCGGGTCACCACCACCGGCGGGGTTGAAGAAGCTGGTACCGAAGTGGCGGTCCGTCAGCGTCATGGTGATGGCACCAGCCAGCACGGGCATCACGGCGATCAGCAGGTAGGCGGTGATGAGCCAGGTCCAGGCGAACATGGGCATCTTCATCAGCGTCATGCCAGGGGCGCGCATGTTCAGGATGGTCACGATGATGTTGATCGAGCCCATGATGGACGAAGCGCCCAGGATGTGCATCGCGAAGATGCCGGCATCCATGGAGGGACCCATCTGCAGCGTCAGCGGTGCGTACAGCGTCCAGCCTGCGGCGGGGGCACCGCCAGGCATGAAGAACGAGGTCACCAACATGAGCGCCGCAGGAATCATCAGCCAGAAGCTGAAGTTGTTCATGCGGGCAAAGGCCATGTCGGATGCGCCGATCTGCAGCGGGATCATCCAGTTCGCAAAGCCCACAAAGGCCGGCATGATGGCGCCGAACACCATGATCAGGCCGTGCATGGTGGTGAGCTGGTTGAACAGCTCAGGGTTCACCAGCTGCAGGCCGGGCTGAAACAGCTCGGCGCGGATCAGCAGCGCCAAGATGCCGCCCACCATCAGCATGGTGAACGAGAACAGCAGGTACAGCGTACCGATGTCCTTGTGGTTGGTGGCGTACACCCAGCGGCGCCAGCCGGTGGGGCCATGGTGGCCGTGGTCGTCGTGTGCGTGGTCGCCCGCGTGACCGTGGTTGTCCAGAACTGCGCTCATGTTGGATTCCTCAATACGTTGGGGCGGTGATTACTTGCCACGCTGGGCCACAATTTCGGCAGGCTGCACCAGCTGGCCGGTCTTGTTGGACCAGGAGTTCTTGGTGTAGGTGACCACGGCGGCAATGTCGGTGTCGCTCAGCTGCGCCCATGAGGGCATGGCGCCATTGGCTGCGCCCTTGAGCAGGATCTGGATCTGCTTGGCATGGTCGGCGTCCAGCACCACGGCCGAGGCGTCCAGGGGCTTGATGGGGCCAGCGCCCTTGCCATTGGCTTGGTGGCAGGCAGCGCAATTGGCGGCGTAGACCTTCTCGCCACGCTTCAGGATGTCGTCCAGCGCCCAAACCTTGGTCGGGTCGTCCAGCTTGGCGGCAGCCTTCTTCTTCTGGTCGGCGACCCAGGCGGTGTAGTCCTCTGCAGACACGACCTTCACGTGGATGGGCATGTAGGCGTGTTCCTTGCCGCACAGCTCGGCGCACTGGCCGTAGTAGTCACCGATCTTCTCGGCGCGGAACCAGGTGTCGCGCACAAAGCCGGGGATCGCATCCTGCTTGATACCGAAGGCAGGCACCATAAAGGCGTGGATCACGTCATTGGCGGTGGTGATGATGCGGATCTTCTTGCCCACAGGCACGACCATCGGGTTGTCCACCTTGAGCAAGTAGTCGGCGGGTGCGTCGGCGACCTTGCCACTGTCAGACATCACGCGGTGGCTGCTGTCCAGCGTAGAGATAAACGCCAGGCCTTCACCCTCGCCGGTGATGTAGTCGTAGCCCCACTTCCACTGGTAGCCCGTGGTCTTGATCGTGAGGTCGGCATTGGTGGTGTCCTTCTGCGCCACCAGAACCTTGGTGGCAGGCAGGGCCATCAGGATCACGATGATGAAGGGGATGATGGTCCAGACCACTTCGACGGTGACGGACTCATGGAAATTGGCCGACTTGGCGCCCTTGGAGCGGCGGTGTTTCCAAATCGAATAGAACATCACGGAGAACACTGCAACAAAGATCACCGTACAGATGATCAGCATCATCCAGTGCAGAAAATGCTGCTCTTCAGCAATTTTGGTCACCGGGGGATGCAGGTTCAGCTGGTTGACTGCGGGACCGCCAGGCAGGTCCTGGACGGCATGGGCTGCGGAGCCCACCCATGCACCGGCAATCAGCAGCAGAGAAGCCAGCTTGTTGGAAATGCTCTTCATAGTTCTCACTTACTTCTAAGCCTCAATTTAACCAATCCCTTGCGCGTGCCTGCGTGGGGTCAGGCGGCGCGCAAAGCCATGCGGATCTCCGATGCCAGGGCCGGTCGAAGTTCGGGGCGCACGAAGCGCCCCACTTCAACGGACCGACCCTGCGCAGACAGCATGATGAGCGAACGATCTCCGGTCTTGGGTTCTACACGAACCCGGCTCCGGTCAAACTCTGCGCGCTCCAGCCGGCCTGCCGTCTCCCGTTCCACCACAAGGCGTGAGCCTTGCAGTGAAATCCTCTCGCCATCCGCCGCATGGCGACCGTACATGGCGAATGCAATTCCTACAGCCAAGATTTCGAGCCACGCAAAGGGCATCACCAGGTAAGCGCCGAGCATCCAGAAGCACGTTGCAATCCCCAGCGACACCAGGCACAAGGACAGATACATCCATCCCAACTGTGCCGGCGTGACCGAACAATTTCGGGCCAAACGCCAGTCAATGCGCTGGCCCGAGACCGTGGCAAAACGAAAAACCAAGCCCGTCACAGGTCGTGCCCACAAGACTGCTGGCGCACCCGGTGTGGCGCCTCAGGCACCACAGGCGCAGCCCGCAAATTTGCGCGGGAAGATGCCCGAAATCTCAATAACCCTGAATTGTAGCGTGCCTTGTTCCAAGTCATTGACACGGAGTTACAGGTTAGTTTTCTTTGCCGCCCTTGCGCAACATCAAACGCATATCCTGCAGCGAAACCGTGCTGCTGGAGTCCATGCGCACCCGTGGCGCGGGCTTGAAAGCGTGGCCATAAATGATTTCAAAAGTCAGTGCCAGCTGGCCTCCCTGCTGCGGATCGGCCAGTCGCTCAGCCAGCGCCGCATAGAGCTTCTCGCGCCAGCGCTTTCCGCGCAATGAGGGAAAGCGATCAGGGTGCAGGTTGCACCCCAGCTCGCGCAGCTCCCGAACCAACCGTTCGGGGGTGGCGAAGGTGAGCGTGATGCGCTCCATGTCCATCACCGGCTCGGCAAAACCGGCGTGCACCAGCATGTCGCCCCAATCGTGCATGTCGGTGAAAGCGTGGCCCGCCGGGGGCCAGCCCAGGGCTGCATAGACCCCGTGCAGCTCCCGCAGCGTGTCGGGCCCCAGGCACGAGAACATCAAGTAACCGTCTACCGCCAGGGCGCGGTGCCATTGCGCAATCAGGGCCTCGGGGTCTGCGGCGGTGTGCAGCGCCATGTTGGCCCAGAGCATCTGCACGCTGGCGTCGGTGGGCAGGCCCCACTGGGGGCTGGTGGCGCCCCAGCGGGCGAGGCTCCACCAGGGCTTGGCCAGCGCCTGGCGCGCCACAGGTTCGCAGTGCGCAGCCGATTCGTACACCTGGCAACGCGCCTCGGGATAGCGGGCACTCACCAGCGCATGGGCCTGCAGCCCGCCACGCAAGGCATCCCAATGGCACCAGGACGCCGGAGCCTGGCGAATCCACTGCAAACGGTCCTCCATGCGGCGGGCAACTTCTTCATGGAGCCACGGGGACAGGGCGGGTGCAGCAGCCTGCCAGCGGGCAGCGGCAACGGGATCAATGGTGGGGGGGCGCTCGGAGGACATGGCAGTTCACAGGGACGCGCGAGTATATTGATTCATGCTTTTTGAAGGATTGCCAGGGTTTTCACGCCACCTGCGGGGACTGGCGGGCCTGCTGGGCCGTGTGCCCAGCCAGTGCGCGGCGTGCCATGCCTGGCCATCGCAGCGCATCTGCAATGCCTGCGTGGCCCGGTTTGCCCAACCCGCCAACCGCTGCCAGCGCTGCGCACTGCGGGTGCCTGCGGGCGTGGCAGTGTGCGGAGCCTGCCTGCAGCACCCGCCCGCGTTTGATGCCTGCCTGGCCGCCGTGGACTACGCCTATCCCTGGGCCACCGCGCTGGCAGACTTCAAGTTCCGCGCAGACCCGGGCTGGGCGGGCGCGCTGGCCACCCTGCTGCGCAGCACGCCCTGGGTGGAGCCCACCCTGGAGGCCGCCGACCGGGTGCTGCCCGTGCCGCTGTCGGACGAACGCCTGCGCGAGCGCGGCTTCAACCAGTCGGCCTTGCTGGCCCGCCACCTGGTGGGCCCCAAGGCCGACGCACGCAGCCTGCTGCGCCTGCATGCCAGCGAAGCCCAGAGCAGCCTGCCCCGCGCCCAGCGGCTACGCAACCTGCGGGGCGCGTTTGCGGTGGAGCCCACCCGCGCCGCAGCCCTGCGCGGGCAGCGGGTGGTGCTGCTGGACGATGTGATGACCACGGGCGCCACCGCGCAGGCCGCCACGCTGGCCCTGCGCGAAGCCGGTGTGGCGCAGGTGACCGTGGTGGTGCTGGCCCGCACTGCACTGGAGTGACAGGCTGCCGCCCCAGTGCCAACGTCCGCCGCAACGCCCACCCTCACGTTCACCCCAGCGCCCGCCAGGCGGGATACTTTTGATTACGAGCGGTTGCTCAACTCACATCCGGGGCGAAGACAATAGCGGGCATGTTCTACATCGTCCTCGTCGAACCCGAAATCCCACCCAACACAGGCAACATCATCCGCCTGGCGGCCAACACGGGTTGCACGCTGCACCTGATCGAGCCGCTGGGGTTCTCGATGGAGGACCGGTTGATGCGCCGCGCGGGGCTGGACTACCACGAGTACACGCGGGTACTGCGCCACAGCGGCTGGACCGCTTTTTTGCGGGACGCACAGCCCGACGCCACGCGCATGTTTGCCATGACCACACACGGCTCGCAGCCGGTGTTTTCCACCTGCTTCCTGCCGGGGGACTGGCTGGTGTTTGGCGCCGAGACCCGGGGGCTGCCCGCCGAGTTGCGTGAGAGTTTCCCGCCCGCCCAGCGCCTGCGCCTGCCCATGGTGGCGGGTCAGCGCAGCCTCAACCTGTCGAACGCGGTGGCGGTGACGGTGTTCGAGGCCTGGCGCCAAAACAGCTTTGCGATGCCCGACGGCCAGATCACTGTGGAGCCCGAGGGCACCATCATCAGCGGCTTTGCGCAGCTCAGCTGAAAGGGGCTATCCCCGCTTCTCCGCCATCGCCAGCGGCACCTGCTCGGTCAGGAAATCCAGAAACACCCGTGTGCGCGCTGGCAGCATGCGGCCCGAGGGCAGCGCCGCATAGATCGTGTAGCGCGAAAAAATCCAGTCCGGCAGGATGTGCACCAGCTCGCCCCGCGCCAGGTGGTCCTCGGCCAGCAGGCGCGAGGTGACGGTCACCCCCGCGCCATCCACGGCAGCGCGCATGAGCAGCTCGGTGCTCATGGACTGCAGCACCGCAGGTGTTTCCACCTCCTCATCGGGCACATCGGGCCGCAGCGACTGCAGGCGCAGCTTGCGGCCCGGCCCCATCTGCGCGCGCACCGGCGCGCTGGAGTCGCGCAGGAAGTCGTGTTGCGCAAGATCCTGCGGCTCGCGCGGAACACCCCGGCGCTTCAGGTAGTCGGGCGACGCCACCACGATGGCCTCGCCCTGCACCAGCGGGCGCGCCACGATGTTGGCGTCAAAGTCTTCGCCCACCACCATGATGGTCACGTCGAACTCATCCACACGGCTGGAGGCATAGGCGTCCATGCTGATGTCGAGCATCAGCTTGGGGTAGTGCGCATGCCACAGCGCCACCATGGGCGCGAGGAAATTGGTGGCCAGCACGGGCGCAGCCACGATGCGAATGGTGCCGCGCAGGTCGCGCGTGCTGGCGGCAGCGGCGGCCTCGGCGTCGTCGATCTCGTGCAGGATGGCGCGCACCCGCTGCAGATAAGCCTCGCCCGCGTCGGTGAGCGAGAGCTTGCGCGTCGTGCGCTGCAGCAGGCGCGTGCCCAGGTGCTGCTCCAGCTCGGCCACCATGCGGGTGACCACGGGGGGCGACATGTCCATGGCGCGGGCGGCGGCGGCAAAGCCGCCCTCTTCCACCACGCGCTCGAAAATTTTCATGGCTTGCAGGCGGTCCATGGTTCAAACATCCTGCCTAAAAACACGAGCGCCTAACGAGAGCGCAGTCCGTGTAACACGCGCGATCCAGGCCAGCGACCGCCGCGCAAGGGCCGCCCACGCTGCGTAGCGGCGCTTCACTTGCGTGCACTGGCGGTGTCCCCCTTCCCGAATGGCGCAGCCATTCGAGAGAAGGGGGAAGCGGCGCAGCCGCTCAGGGGGTTGTCCCTCTACGCCGGGGCGCCGAAATTGCGTGCCAGCGATTCGGCCACGCACACCGGCTTGTCGCCGCCCTCGCGCTCCACCGTCACCAGCCAGGTCATCTGCATGCCATCGGGTGCGATCGGCTCGGCGGCCTGCAGCGTCAGGCGCGCACGCAAGCGGCTGCCCACTGGTACGGGGGACGTAAAGCGCACCTTGTTCAGACCATAGTTCACGCCCATGCGCGCGCCCTCGATGGTCAGGCCCGACTCGAAAAACTGCGGGATCAGCGACAGCGTGAGAAAGCCGTGCGCAATGGGTGCGCCAAACGGGCCAGCCTTGGCACGCTCGGGGTCCACATGGATCCACTGGTGGTCGCCCGTCGCCTGGGCGAACAGGTTGACCTGTTCCTGCGTGATGGTGATCCAGTCGGTCACGGCGACCTCTTGGCCCACGCAGGCGCTGACTTCGGAATAAGAGCGGAAGATTTTCATCGTTGCAATGTAGCCCTGCACCCAGGCGCGCCTTGTCTGCCGGGTGACAGGTGTTTTCCCGGAGGGCTTGTTGTACGTTGTGCGTCACGCTGTCCTTCAAGAATTGAGCCAGGTGCAAATGCCCTGCCACTGCTCCAGGTCGCGTGCCACGCGGCCCGGCGCCACGTCAAACAGCGTGAGGCCATGCGCCGCCAGGTGCACATAGTTCTGCGTGTCGCGCAGGTAGCCCAGCACGGGAAACCCCAGGCTGTCCACAAAGTGGTGCAACTGCTCGGCCGCCTTGGTGCGCGCATCCACCCGCATGCCGACGATGCCGATCTGCACCCCCTCGGCGCGGCGGTGTTCCGCCAGCTGGTCCAGAAAGCTGCGCGTGGCAAAGATGTCGAACACGCTGGGCTGCAGCGGCACGATGATCTTGTCAGCCAGCTTGAGCACGTCATTCAGGCGCCAGCCGTGCAGCCCGGCGGGCGTGTCGAGCACCGCGTGCGTCGTGCCCTTGGGCGGGCGGCTGATCACGTCTGAGCTGGTGTCCCAGCCGCCAAGCGCGCGTGCGGCCGGAGGGCGCAGGCCCAGCCAGAGCCGGGCGGATTCCTGCCGGTCGGTGTCGCCCAGGATTACGGGGTGCCCCTGGCTCGCAAAGTAGCCCGCGATGTTGGTGGACAACGTGGACTTGCCCACTCCGCCCTTCGGGTTGGCGACAACAACTACTGGCATGACAAGCTCCTTGGAATCTGCAGGTCCATGAAAAAATACAAGCCAAATCAGCCCTCTGCGCATGATGGACAAGCGCTTTAAGCTATCAAATCAAGAGCACGCAGGCGCCACCCGCGCACCAGCTAGACGCCCTCAGGCGTGCTGGCCACCGCGCTTGACGAAGAACAGCCCCGCCCCCACCGCCATCAGCAGACCGCCAAACACGCGGTTCTGCGCCCGCACCGCCCGGGCGCTGCGCATCAGGCGGCGCAGTGCGCTGGCACCAAAAGCGTAGCCGTGCATCACCACCACGTCCACCGTGACGGTGGTGGCGGCCATCACCAGCAGCTGCGTCCACAACGGGCGTGTGTCGGTCATGAACTGGGGCAACACGGCCACCATGAAGATGATGCCCTTGGGGTTGGTGGCGTTGGTCAGAAAACCGGTGAGGCAGCGCTTTTGCCAGGTGCCCGCAGCCTCGTGCTCATCGCCCTGCACAATGGGCGCATCGCCCGCGCGCCACTGGTTGAAGCCCACATAGATCAGGTAGCACGCGCCCAGCACCTTGACGACGCTGAACGCCAGCTCGGACGCCAGCAGCAGCGAGCCTACGCCCGCCCCGGCGATCAGCAGAATCAGCAACAGGCCCAGCTGCAGGCCCAAAATCGTGGCGCCCGTCTTGCGCACGCCGAACGACAGGCCATGGCTCATCGACAGCACGGCCCCCGAGCCCGGCGACACCGCAATCAGGCACGATGCCGCAAAAAAAGCCAGCCAAGTCTGCAAGTCCATGAGTCACCAAGCCCGAGTGCGAAGAAGGGCACGCATCTTAACAACGCCTCCACGGGGCGGCCATGGTTTTCTATATAAAAAAGGCTTCTACCGCGCAACCCCATTGCCGCATGAGCTATCAAATTTGAAGCACCCATGCGGCATGGCGCAGGCACCCTTCCGCAGCGCTGCAGCAATGCCAAAATCCTGACATCCCACGCCCGCCCGCACCCTGCGGCGCCCGCCCCACCGCCACGGCCCTCACGCCACTCCGCCCTCCATGGAACACGCACCCACCTGGCTCACTTACGGTTTTCTCTACCTCACCGCCGCCGTGCTGGCCGTGCCCATTGCCAAGGCGCTGGGCCTGGGCGCCATCATTGGCTACCTGGCGGCAGGCATCGCCATCGGGCCCTGGGGCCTGGGGCTGGTCAGCAACGTGCAGGACATCCTGCACTTTGCCGAGTTCGGCGTGGTGCTCATGCTCTTCCTTGTGGGGCTGGAGCTGCAACCCAGCCGCCTGTGGGCGCTGCGCCGCCCCATCTTCGGCACCGGCACGGCCCAGGTGCTGGGCTGCGCGGCGGCGCTGTTTGCGCTGGGCGCGCTGGCGGGCCTGCCCTGGCGCGTGAGCCTGGTGGGCGCTTTGGGCCTGGCGCTGTCGTCCACGGCGATTGCGCTGCAGGTGCTGGCCGAGCGCAACCTCATGCGCACCCAGAGCGGCCAGGCGGGCTTCTCCATCCTGCTGTTCCAGGACGTGGCAGCCATCCCCATCCTGGCCATGCTGCCGCTGCTGGGCGCTGCCGGGGCAGCCGATGCCAGCCACACCCCTGGCGACCTGGTGCTGGAGGCCCTCAAGATCGTCGGCGTGATCGCCGGCATCATCCTCGGCGGGCGCCTGCTGCTGCGCCCCGTGCTGCGCTGGATCGCCAAGAGCAACACCCCCGAAATCTTCACCGCTGCCGCACTGTTGCTGGTGGTGGGCATCGCCTACCTGATGGTGCTGGTGGGCCTGTCGATGGCCCTGGGCGCCTTCCTTGCGGGCGTGCTGCTGGCCGACAGCGAATACCGCCGCGAGCTGGAGGCCGACATCGAGCCCTTCAAAGGCCTGCTGCTCGGGCTGTTCTTCATCGCCGTGGGCATGAGCATCGACTTCGGCGTGATCCTGCGCTCGCCCGGGCTCATGGCCGCCATCCTGGTCGGCTTTCTGGCGGCCAAGGCCGTCGTCATCTACACCCTGGCCAAGGTGGTCGAGATCCCCTACCAGGAGCGCCCCGTCTTCACCCTGCTGCTGGCCCAAGGCGGCGAATTTGCGTTTGTGGTGTTCCAGGCCGCAGCGGGTGCCAACGTGTTCCCGGCAGAGACCGCATCGCTGCTGATCGGTGCCGTGGCGCTGTCGATGCTGATCAGCCCATTGCTGCTCGTGGTGATGGACCGCGTGCTGCTACGCCGCTATGCCAAGCTCAAAACCGCCACGCCCCAGGCCGAAGAAATCTCCGAGCCGCAAGAGGCGCCCATCATCATCGCGGGCTTCGGCCGCTACGGGCAGATCGTCTCGCGCGTGCTGCTGGCCCAGGGCATCCCCACCACGGTGCTGGACCACAGCGTGGACATGCTGGAAGTGGCCCGCACCTTTGGCTACCGCGTGTTCTACGGCGACGCCACACGCCTCGACCTGCTGCGCATCGCCGGGGCTGAACACGCCCGCATCCTCGTCATTGCCGTGGACGATGCCGAACAGTCCCTCCAGATCGCCAAGCTCGCGCGCGAGCACTTCCCCCAGCTGCAGGTGGTGGCCCGCGCCCGCGACATCACCCACTGGAACAAGCTGCGCGACCTGGGCGTGACCCTGGTGCAGCGCGAGCTGTTCGAGGCCAGCCTCCAAAGCGCGCACACCGTGCTGGAGCTGATGGGCCTGCCCGCCGCGCAAGCCACCGCGATCACCCAACGCTTTCGCACCCACAACATCGCCCTGGCCGACCGCATGTACCCCCACCACAAGGACCGCGCCAAATTCATCGCTGTGGCCCGCGAGGGGCGCAACCAGCTGGCCGAACAGATGGCGAAAGAGCGGCAGGAGAGTGCGGCGCTGCACGCAGCGGAAGGGGCGTACCCGGGGTACGGCGGGGCGGAGGGGGCCGAGGATGGGGAAGAGGCTACTTCTATCCAGAAATTAGATAAAAAATAGTCTTCCTCGCTCGACCATTATGTCTTTATAGCTATTTTTTTGATAGCAAATAGGCCTCGTGCGGTGCGAGGCTCCAGAAAGCGCATCTGCAGGGGGTAACCAGCCGAACAAAGTGGCGCGCAAACCGCTTTCGCGCCACCTATCTGGCGCGATTTCTTTTCGCTGCACACACACTGACGCATCGGTGCTGGCCTGCTGACATCCAGTGCACCACGCCCAATCGTTAGGTCAATGACCTAGACGCCAAGCACCGCAAGACTCGCTTCTGGGGCATACCGCAACTTCCGCCATGGGCCCACAGCGGCCCCGTATTGCGGCACCGGTACCACTAGGAGTGGGGCAGCTCCCGGATCTCCACCGTGCCGCCAGCTTCGTACACTGGATTGCCTGCTAAAAACTGTTTTGCGCTTTCGAGGTTGGCTGCACGCACTCGGATGAAGCCACCGAGATCATTGCCGGTCGGTTGATCCGGTTGATTCTTCCTGAGGCGCTCTCCACGTCCTATTGAGCTACCCCCATCGAATTGGCCGGTGCTGCGTAGCTTTGCAATGTACTGCGCCCAGCATTTCGAGTCGTCGGCGGCTTCCGTATCGGGAGCGTCCTGATGCATCAAAAGTATGTATTCGTTCACTCGTTCCCCTCTGCGTCTGTGTCAAGCATGCTCGATACTCGCCCGCTGCGGTAGATGACGGCTCCTGGCCGAAGGCAGAAGTCTAGCCTCCGAGTTCAGTTTGGGCTCCCAGCGGGGCCGAGCGCCGCTACGTGGGTTGCAACCTCGTTTCAACGATACGCTTCGCGTTATCCAGGGATAGCCAACAAAGTCTCCGTTTTTGCGTCGCACGGGATTGCGGTTATCCCAACTCCCTTCATCAAGGCACTGTGGCTCCTCGCGCTCCAGCCCCTTTAATGCAAAATTTCAAACGATAACCATTCGCATTACAATCCACCACCTCCCGCCAGCCAACGTCCCCTGTCACGTGAGCCAGCGCCCCCAGCGTTTGTTGTCCGCTCACCTTCATCGGGATCCCCATGCCTTCTCAGCCCCCGCGCTTGCCGTCTGTCCGCGCGACCCGCTTCTTTACCCTGACCCCACTGGCCCTGTGCCTCGCCCAAGCTGCTATCGCACAGCAGCCCAGCACACCGGCAGCAGACCCGGCAACGGCCGCCCCCCAGCTGCAGGAAGTCCGCATCAACGCCAGCACTGAAAAAGACATGGGCTTTGCGCCCGCCGAGGCGCAGACCGCCAGCAAGGCGCCCATGCGGCGGCTGGAGACGCCACAGTCGGTCAGCGTGGTCACGCGCGAGCAGATGGAGTCGCGGCAGATCACCAACGTGCAGCAGGCGCTGCAGACGGTGGCGGGCGTGAGTCCGGTCAACTTTGGCCGCCGGGGGTTTGACGACCTCAACATCCGGGGCTTTCGCTCCACCGAATCCATCCTGGTCGATGGCCTGGTGCAAAGCCCGGGCATGTGGGCCAAGCTGCAGCCCTATGGCTACGAGCGCTTTGAAGTGCTCAAGGGCTCGGCCTCGGTGCTCTACGGCCAGGTGCAGCCGGGTGGCATCGTCAATGCGGTGAGCAAGCGGCCCAAGAAAGAGGCGCTCAGCGAAGTGGGCGTGGAGGTGGGCAGCTTTGGCCAGCGCACGCTGCAGGCCGACATCAATCGGCCGCTGTCCGAATCGGGCAAGACGGCGCTGCGCATCAATGCGCATGTCTCTGACGTGGACGACCCCACACAGTTCGTCTACCGCAAGGACCGCTGGTTTGCGCCGTCGCTCTCCATCGACCTGGGCGCGCAGACCGACCTGGTGCTGTTTGCCACCTACAGCCAGAGCGAGTGGATGCGCCAGCAGGGCATCACGCCCTACGGCACGCTGCTGCCCAACCGCAACGGCACGCTGTCCCGCACCATGTTCACGGGCGACCCGAGTTTTGGCGTGTACGACGTGGAGAGCACCACGGTGGGCTATGCGCTGGAGCACAAGATGTCCGACGCCCTGACCTTCCGCCAGAACGTGCGCTACGAGACCGAAAAGGGCACGGGCAATTTCGTCTCCAACCAGGCACTGCAGGCCAACCAGCGGCTGCAGAACCGCCAGGCCTCGCGCCAGTACATGGACTACGACCTGCTGGCCACCGACACCTCGCTGCTGTCGCGCTTTGAAGCGCTGGGCGTGAAGCACCAGTTGGTCACGGGCCTGGATGTGCGCAGCGGCACCAGCCTGCTGGCCAGCCGCACCTGCCGCATTGGCGCGCTGGACCTGTTCGCCCCCGTGTATGGCATGCAGGCCACCTGCCCCGAGGCGCTGACCAGCGACGCGCCTTCCAAGCTCACCGTGGCCGGGCTGTATGCGCAGGACCAGATCAAGTTCGGCCAGGGCTGGACGGCGCTGGTGGGCCTGCGCCGCGACTGGTCCACCAACGACACCAACAACCGCGTGGCCAAAACCCAGACGCGCCAGAAGGACAGCGCCACCACGCTGTCGGCGGGGCTGGTGTACGAGTTCAAGCCCGGCTGGGCCGCGTATGGCAGCTATGGCGAATCGTTCCTGCCCCAGTCGGGCCTGACCTTTGCGGGATCGAACTTCGTGCCCGAAACCGGCAAGCAGTGGGAGGCGGGTGTGAAGTACGAGTCCCCCAACGGCCAGATCACTGGCGCGCTTGCGGTCTTCGATCTGGTGCGCGAGAACGTGACCACGGCCGACCCGGTGAACACGGGCTTCAGCGTGCAGACCGGCGAGCAGCGCGCACGCGGGCTGGAGCTGGAGCTGGGCGCGGACCTGAAGAACGGCTGGAAGCTGACCAGCGCCTACACCTACACACAGACCAAGGTCACGCGCGACAACAACGCCGCCATCGTGGGCCTGCCGCTGAACCTCACGCCGCGCCACACGCTCACGGCCTGGGCCACCTACAAGCTGCCGCAGTACCCGCGCGTGACCCTGGGCGTGGGCGGGCGCTATGTGAGCGAGCAGATCGGCTCCTACCCGTTCACGCTGCCGTCGTACTTTGTGGCCGATGCGTCCATCAGCTACGTGGGTGAGAACTACCGCATCACGGCGGGGGTGAAGAACGTTTTCGACAAGGCGTATTACGACGGCGCGATCAACGCCAACGTGGTGTCGCCCTCGCTGCCGCGCAACTTCAGCCTGGGCGTGACGTACTTCTTCTGACGCACAGCCCCCCCTGATGCCCGCACACCATGACCAGCCAGCGCACACTCAACCGCCTGTTCACCCTGCACTCCTGGGCGGGCATCGTCACGGGGCTGTTGATGTTCATCGTGTGCTTTTCGGGCGCGGTGGTGGTGTTCAAGAACGAGATCGATCTGTGGGCCAACCCGTCGCTGGCCCAGCTGCCGCGCGCGGAGAAGCCCGCCCCGCTCGACGCAGTGCTGGCGCAGCTGCACACCCACTACCCCGGCGCGACGGTGGAAACCATTGCGCTGCCCGATGCGGTCAACCCGAGCTACTTCGCTTTTGTGCGCGAGCGCGGAGCCCCGGCCAACACGCGCACCAAGGTGGCCTTGCGCTCTGACACGGGCGCGGTGGTGGGCCCGGTGGACAGCCAGCTTGGCCAGTACCTGCGCATGCTGCATGTGTTTCTGTTCTTCGGGCCACGCTGGATCGTAGGATTCCTCGGCGCGGCGATGCTGGTACTGATTGCCACGGGCATCGTCATCCATCGCAAGATCCTGGCCGAGCTGTTCACCCAGCGCTGGGGCCGCAGCTTTCGCGTGGTGATGTCGGACCTGCACAAGTCTGCGGGCATCTGGGGGCTGGGTTTTCACATCCTGATCGCGGCCACGGGCGCCTGGATGGGGCTGGCGCCGCTGTTTGAACAGGGCTTCAAGTACGTGACCACCACCAGCACCGAAGCGGCAGCCCCCAAACCCGCGCGCAAGGCCGAGGGCAGCGAGCCCGCCCCGATGCAGTCGCTGGACGCGCTCTACGCCACCGCGCAGCAGGCCGTGCCGGGGCTGGAGGCGCGTTATGTGTCGCTGCGCCGCTGGGGCACCAGCACGGCCGAGGCGGGCTTCACCGGCAACCTGCAGGGCCACCTGGCCAGCACCGCGCGGGTGGACATCCTCGCTGCCACCGGCGTGCCGAAAAAGGTGCACGACCCGCGCACGGCAGGCTTCTGGTCGCTGGTCAACGGGCTCATGGAGCCGCTGCACTTTGGCGACTTTGGCGGGCTGGCGCTCAAGTGGCTGTATTTCTTTCTGGGCATGACGCCCGCGTTTTTGTCGATCTCGGGCACGCTGATCTGGCTGGATGCGCGCCAGCAGCGCAGGCGCGAGGCCGAAGCGGCGCAACAGGCTTCGGCAGATGGCATGGCAGCTGCGGGCTGACCGCCAGGCCCTACGATTTTTCACGGCTGCGCCCACCATGCAACGTTTCTTTCTGGCCCTGCACGCCACCACGCCCGCCGCACTCATCGTGGCCGTTTTCGTGCATTTTTGGGGGCCTTCGGGCCTGCCCACGCTGTCGCAGCGGCCCGTGTGGGCGGTGTGGGCGCTGATCGGCGTGTGGCTGCTGATGTCGGCCCTGGCCGCGTGGGCGCTGCGCACCCTCGCGCTGTGGCGCGTCGCACTGGGTGGCGCGGGTGCGCTGCTGGCCGTGGCGGGCATCACCGGGCTGGTGCTGGGCAGCGCGCAGGCACCGGCCATGTGCGCCAGCCTGGTTGCCGTGGGCCTGGCCTGCGCAGGCATTGCGGCTTTCATCGGCCCCCAGCGGGTACAGGCACCCCGGCGCAAGGTGGTGCGTCACCCGACGGCTGCAGCGGCCCCAGCGGGCGCCGCCACGCATGCCGCCACAGCCACAGCGCGCCAGCGTCAGCACCCGCGTGGCTGGAGCCGCTGGGTGGCGCCCGTGCATTGGCCGTTCTGGCTGTGTGGCGTGCTGGCGGTGGAGTCGTTCCGCCTGGCGCACATCGTGGCGACCGAGCCCGCACGCTCGTCGGGCATGCTGGGCCTGCTGCTCGCCTTGCTGGTGGCCCTGCCTGCCGCCACTCTGCGCCACTGGACACCCCGCGCCTCGGCCACGCTGTGGCTGCTGACCGCGCTGGCCTTTGGCGGCCTGGCGGCCAAGGCGGGCCTGTGGCAGTGGGCCACCGCAGCGGTGCTGTGCATGGCCGCTGCAGGCGCACCGCTGCTGCGGCGGCAGCACCTGTTGCGTGCCCTGCGGCGGCAACCGGCGCAGCCCCGCAGCCACCACCCTTCGGAGGCCGCATGACCGAGGAACTCATCGGCGCCAGTGCCGCGCTGGCATCGCTGATCGGCCTGAGCCACTGGGCGCGGGCCGTGCCCACCCGCGCCTGGGGCGACGGCACCCCGGGCCGCACCCGGGCCTGGGCCATCGCACTGGGCACGCTGGTGCTGCAGGGCATGGCAGCGGTCGCTGCCGCCGGGCCCACTGCGGGGGTAGCCCTGATCTTCGCCGCCTGGATGGCCCTGGGCTGGCTGCTGGTGCTGGCCATGAACCTGTGGCCCGAGGCGGCGCTGCGCTGGGCACAGCGCCTGGGGGTGCTGGGTGGCACGGGTTGTGTGGTGGCGCTGGGCTGGCTGCTGCTGCAGGGGTAAGGCGGCGGGCGGCGTGAGGTGCACCCTCGGCGCCCGCAGACCTGGTATTGGAGTCAAAAACGGCCTTTGCGCCTGACCACCATACCCTTATAGCTATATTTTTTATAGCATTCACATTCATAACGCTGCGCACGGCGGCGCCGCCGTCCCACGGCACAATCGCGCCCATGGACCAGTTGCTCGACGCCCCCTGGGTGCACACCCTGCGCTTTCTTCTGGAGGTGGCTGCCACCGTGGCGTTTGCGCTGTCGGGCGTGATCGCCGCCGCGCGCAAGCGGCTGGACGTGGTGGGCGTGTGTGTGGTGGCTTTTGTGGCAGCGTTCGGCGGCGGCACGCTGCGCGACCTGCTGCTGGACCAGCGGCCCTTCTTCTGGGTGCGCCACACGGGTTTTGTCTGGGGCATCCTGGCGCTGTGTGTGGGGGCCATGCTGTTCATGCGCCAGCGCCACTTCAAACCCACCGAACGCGCCATGCTGCTGCCCGACGCCATCGGCCTGGGCCTGTTTGCCGCCGTGGGTGTGGACATCGCCACCGCCATCGGCATGCCCCCCATCATCAGCGTGATGATGGGCGTGACCACCGGCGTGTTCGGCGGCGTGCTGCGCGACGTGCTGTGCAACGAGGTGCCCCAGGCCTTCAGCGACCACCGCCCCTACGCCCTGTGCGCGTTTGCGGGCGGCTGGGCCGACGTGGCCCTGCGCCATCTGCAAGCGCCCGACTGGGCGCCGCTGGTGGTCTGCGTGCTGCTCACGGCCGGGCTGCGCGGGCTGGCGCTGTGGCGCAACTGGGAGCTGCCCGCCTGGCGGGTGTGACAGGGTCATGCGCATTCCACGGCAGAAGCTGGCGCACCCGTGACAGCATCCCGCGCACAGAAGCCACACACTGATTCCCGACAGACTGCAGGAGACACCCGCCCATGACCAGCCCCCCTACGCCCTCCCACCTGCGCGCCACGGCCCTCATCGACAGCGACACCCCCGCCGTCCAGGCCTTTGCAGCCCAACACGCACGCGGCACCACCGACCGCGAACGCGCCGTCGCCCTGTACCTCGCCGTGCGCGACGGCTTTCGCTACGACCCCTACCGCATCGACCTCTCGCCCCAGGGCATGACGGCCAGCACCGTGCTGGCCAACGGCTACGGCTGGTGCGTGCCCAAGGCCGCGCTGCTCACCGCTGTGTGCCGTGCGGCAGGCCTCCCGGCGCGCATGGGCTTTGCCGACGTGCGCAACCACCTCAGCACCGAGCGCATGCGCGAGACCATGAAGACCGACCTCTTCATCTGGCACGGCTACACCGACATCTGGCTGGATGGCGCCTGGCGCAAGGCCACACCCACGTTCAACATCGAGCTGTGCGAACGCTTCGGGCTGCTGCCGCTGGAGTTCGACGGCGAGAACGATTCCATCTACCACCCGTTCGACAAGTCGGGCGCACGCCACATGGAATACGTGCACCAGCGCGGCGCGTTTGACGACATGCCGCTGGCGCAGATCGTGGCGGACTTCCGCACGGTGTACCGCGGCTGGCTGCCCGAGGACGGCGCCACCCACAGCAGCCTGCAGGGCGCAGATTTTTCGCAGGACGTGGAGAAGGAGGCCCGCGCATGAGCGGCCACGCCGAGATCCCCGCAGGTTTTGCGCCGCTGCAGTCTGGCGGCCCCTTCATCCAGCACAACGGCCCGCTTTACCTGCGGCATGAAGGCAGCACGGTGCAGTTCGGCTTTCGCGTGGAGCAGCGCCATGTGAACCCCATGAACAACCTGCACGGCGGCATGATGGCCAGCTTTTGCGACATGCTGCTGCCGCTGTCGGTGCACCGCAAAAGCAGCGAGGTGGCAAACCGCTTCTTGCCCACCATCAGCCTGCAGATCGACTACCTGGCCCCCGCCCCACTGGGCGCCTGGGTGCAAGGTGAGGCCGAGCCGCTGCGCGTCACGCGCTCGCTGGTGTTTGCGCAGGGCCTGGTCACCGCCGATGGCGTGCCCTGTGCGCGGGTGAGCGGGGTGTTCAAGATCGGGCCTGCGGTGCCGCCAGCTGCGGTGGAATAGCCTTCCTGGCTTGCAATCATTGGGAGATGGACAACATCACGATCGCGCTTCTGATAGCCGCAGCTTGCGTCTTTGTCGCGGCCTCAATGTGGCGCCGCTACAGGAGCGAGAAGTGGAACGCATCGTACAGGTGCTACCAATGTGGCGCGTCGCTGCGCGGGGGTTCGAAGACCGTTCGCCTCCGGATGTCGGAGACGAGCCCGGCCGAGGTAGTCGACTTTTGCCATCGCTGCGCGCGGCATAGAGTCCTGTGGGGTTGGCTTGTGACCATCCTTGTGGCTCTCACTATTGCACTGGGATGGTACGTGGCTTCTCACTGAAAGCGTCCGGCGCCCAGCACCCGACACGCGCATGCGGTCGAGCCTACTCCCCCAGCGCGCCCACCACATGCTCCACAAACCGCGCCAGCTTGGGCAGTTGCCGCCGGTCGGGCGCATACACCAGATGCACCGGGCGCGGCACGGGCAGGCAGTGCTGCATCACCGGCATCAGCGTGCCGCTAGCCAGGTCGTCGGCCAATAGCACTTCGGGCTGCATGATGAGGCCCAGGCCGCGCAGCGCCGCCTGGCGCAGGCCATCGCCCTGGTTGCACACAAAGCGCGCGTTCTCAGGCCAGAAGAACTCCTCCTTGCCGTCGCGCAGCGTCCATTCCACCCGGCGCTGCCACACCGAGTGGCTCAGGCACTGGTGGCGCGCCAGGTCGGCCGCGCGCCTGGGCGTGCCGTGGCGCTGCAGGTACTCGGGTGCTGCGGCAATCACCATGCGGTAGGGGCGCAGCGGGCGCGCCACCAGGCCCTCGTTCACCACCTGGCCAATGCGCACGGCCACGTCAAAGCCCTCGCCTGCCAGGTCCACCACGCTGTCGGTCAGCTGCAGGTCCACACGCACCTGGTCATGCCGCTGCAGAAAGTCAGCCACCAGCGGCGCGATCACGTGGTTGCCCAGCGTGAAGGGCGCGCTGACCCGCAGCAGGCCCTGGGGCACGGCGCGGCTGCGCTCCACGGCCGATTCGGCCCAGCGCACCTGCTCCAGCACGCGTTTGCTGTCTTCGTAGAACGCGGCGCCCACCTCGGTCAGGCTGTTCTGGCGGGTGCTGCGCTGGAACAGGCGGGCGCCCAGGTGGGCTTCCAGCTGCTGGATGTGTTTGCCCACCATCACGGCAGAGATCTGCAGCTGGCGCGCAGCGGCGGCAAAGCTGCCCGCCTCCACCACCGCCACCATGACTTCCATGTTGCGCAGCTTGTCCATGGCAACCCCCTCAATTACTAATCAATAGTTAATTCAAGCATAACTTGCAGACACTTTATGCATTGATTGATTAGCAAAAGAATCAGGCTGTCAGTTCCTCATCAACCCCTTTTGACACCCAAGGAAAACACCATGTCCAAGATTCTTCTCATCGGCGCCAGCGGCACCATCGGCCAGGCCGTACTGGCCAACCTGGGCGCACGCCACGACGTGATCACCGTGGGCCGCAGCAGCGGCATGCACCACGCGGACTTTTCGCAGCCGGGCTCGGTCGCCCAACTGTTCGAGGCGGTGGGCAAGGTGGATGCCATCGTGAGCACGGCGGGCAATCTGCACTTTGGCCCGCTGGCAGAGATGACGGCCGAGCAGTTCAACATCGGCCTGCAAGACAAGCTGCTGGGCCAGGTGCAACTGGCGCTGGTGGGCCAGAAATACTTGAACGATGGCGGCTCCATCACGCTGATCAGCGGCGTGCTTTCCATCGAGCCCATACGCAACGGCGCCAGCGCCACGGCGGTGAACGCGGCCATCGAAGGTTTTGTGGCCGCCGCAGCCATCGAGCTGCCGCGCAGCCTGCGCATCAACGCCATCAGCCCCACGGTGCTGACCGAGTCCATGGGCAGCTACGGGCCGTTCTTCCCGGGGTTCGAGCCAGTGCCCGCTGCGCGCGTGGCGCTGGCCTACCAGCGCAGCGTGGAAGGTGCGCAGACGGGGCGTGTGTACCGGGTGCAGTGAGCCCGGCTGCCTGATATAAAACAAAAATAGCTGCTACCGCCTGTAGTACATGCGGTAGCAGCTATCAAATTGGTAGCTGCAAAAGTCTCAGTAGCGCTTAGTCCAGGCTCGCCCCAGATTCCTTCACAACCTTGCCCCACTTGACCGACTCGGCCTGGATGAAGGCGGCAAACTGCTCGGGCGTTTCGCTGTAGGTTTCAGCGCCCTGTTCGTTGATCTTCTTCTTCACGTCGGCCTGGTTCAGCACCTTGACCAGTGCGCTGTTGAGTTTGGCCAGCACCGGCGCAGGCGTGCCCGCGGGTGCAAACATGCCAAACCACGACGTGGCTTCATAGCCGGGCACGCCGGCTTCTGCGATGGTGGGCACGTTGGGCAGCTCGGGCGAGCGCTTGGCGGTGGTCACGGCAATGGGCACCAGCTTGCCGCTGCGCACATGCTGGATGGCCGAGGGCATGTTGTCGAACATGATGCCGATCTGGTTGCCCAGCAGGTCGGTCACGGCCGGGGCACTGCCCTTATAGGGCACGTGCACCATGTCCACCTTGGCGAGGCTCTTGAACAGCTCGCCCGACAGGTGGATGGAGCTGCCGTTGCCCGACGAGCCAAAGTTGACCTTGCCGGGGTTGGCCTTGGCGTAGGCGATCAGTTCCTTCACCGTCTTGTAGGGCTGGGCGGGGTTGGCCACCAGCAGGTTGGGCACATTGGCCACGCGCGTGAGCGGCGCGAAGTCCTTGATGGGGTCAAACGGCATCTTCTTGTACAGGCTGGCGTTGATGGCATGGGTGCCCACCGTGCCCATGAACAGGGTGTAGCCGTCTGCCGGAGCCTTGGCCGCCATAGCGCCGCCGATGTTGCCGCCCGCGCCCGCGCGGTTGTCCACGATGACCGACTGGCCCAGCTCGGTGGTCAGCCCCTGGCCAATGATGCGGGCCAGGATGTCGGTGGTGCCGCCGGCCGCAAAGGGCACGACGATGGTGACGGGCTTGCTCGGGTAGGCCTGGGCCATTGCAGCGCTGCTGCCCAGCAGGCCAGCACCTGCGATAGCGGCAATGCCCGCGCAGGCAGCGGCCGACAGCGCGAAGCGGCGGGTGGTGTGGATGGAACGGGTCATGGTTTGTCTCCTTCAAGAAGGTGGATGAAAGGGGTCTCACGGACGCGACATCCGGCCGCGCCGTGGCCTCAACCGGGCGCCGAGGCCTCCGGGCGAGAACAGAGGTGCGCCCCTTGCAGGGCGGCAGGGAAGATCAGTTCAGGTGGCTAAACAGGCGCCACTCCCAGCGTGGTGCCGCCGCACACGTACAACACCTGCCCGGTCACGAAACCGTTGTCGGGCGAGAGAAAAAACAGCGCCGCGCGCGCTACGTCGTCGGGCGTGCCCATGCGGCCCACGGCGATGCTGCTGAGGATGCGCTGCGTCTGCGGCGCTCCGTCGGGGTTGCTCTGGCGGAAAAGTTCGGTGGCGATGGGCCCGGGGCCGATGGCGTTGACCGTGATGCCGTCACGCCCCAGCTCCATCGCCAGCGTGCGCGTCATGCCGATCATTCCAGCCTTGGTGGCCGAATACACGATGCGCTCACCTTTGCCCAGAGCGGCACGCGAGGACATGTTGACGATGCGGCCCTGGCCGCTGGCACGCAGCGTGGGCAGAAAGGCCTGCACCAGCAGCATGGGCGCCCGCAGGTGCAGGCCCACCACGTCGTCGAGCTGCGCGGTGGTGGCGGTGTCGATGGTGCCGGGGCGCGTGGCGCCCGCGTTGTTCACCAGCGCCGTGACGTTGTGCTTGGCAGCAATCTCGGCCGCGCGTTCGCGGGTCGATGCCTCATTGGTCAGGTCGCCCTGGTACGAGGTGAGTTGCGGGTGGCTCCAGGTGGGCAGCATGTAGTCCAGGTTGACCACGGCGTGGCCCTGGGCCAGCACGGCTTCGGCAATCGCGCGGCCGATGCCGTTGCTGGCACCGGTGATGACAGTGACCGGCGTGGGGTTGCGCTCGATCACGGTCACACGCGCTCCAGGATGATGGCGATGCCCTGGCCCACGCCGATGCACATGGTGCACAGCGCGTACTGGCCCGCGTGTTCATGCAGGCGGTTGACGGCGGTGGTGACCAGGCGCGCGCCGCTGGCGCCCAGCGGGTGGCCCAGTGCAATGGCGCCGCCCCAGGCGTTCACCCGCGCGTCGTCATCCTTGATACCCAGGGCGCGCAACACGGCCAGGCCTTGCGCGGCAAAGGCTTCGTTCAACTCGATCACATCCATGTGGTCGATGGTCAGGCCCGTCTGCGCCAGCACCTTCAGCGTCGCGGGCGTGGGGCCAAAGCCCATGATGCGCGGCGCCACACCGGCCACGGCCATGCCCACCACGCGGGCGCGGGGCTTGAGGCCGTATTTGGCGGCGTTGGCTTCATCAGCCAGCAGCAGCGCGCAGGCGCCGTCGTTCACACCCGATGCGTTGCCCGCCGTCACCGTGCCATCGGGCCGCACCACGCCCTTGAGCTTGGCCAGCGCTTCCAGGCTGGTCTCGCGCGGGTGTTCGTCCTGGCTCACGATGATGGCGTCGCCCTTCTTTTGCGGGATGTGCACCGGCACGATCTCTCGCGCCAGGTGGCCAGCCTTGATGGCAGCCACCGCGTTGAGCTGGCTGCGCAGGGCCATCTGGTCCTGGGCTTCGCGCTCGATCTTGAAGTCGGTCGCCACGTTCTCGGCGGTTTCGGGCATGGAGTCCACGCCGTACTTTTCTTTCATCAGCTTGTTGATGAAGCGCCAGCCGATGGTGGTGTCGTACACCGCGTTGTTGCGGCTGAAGGCGCTGTCGGCCTTGGGCATGACGAAGGGCGCGCGGCTCATGCTTTCCACGCCGCCCGCGATCATCAGGCCCGCCTCGCCCGCCTTGATGGCGCGCGCTGCGGTGCCCACGGCGTCGAGTCCCGAGCCGCACAGGCGATTGATCGTGGCGCCGGGCACGTCGATGGGCAGGCCTGCGAGCAGACTGGCCATGTGGGCCACGTTGCGGTTGTCTTCACCGGCCTGGTTGGCGCAGCCGTAGAGCACGTCGGTCACGGCCGCCCAGTCCACACCGGGGTTGCGGTCCATCAGCGCCTTGATGGGGATGGCGCCCAGGTCGTCGGTGCGCACGCTGGACAAGGCGCCGCCGTAGCGGCCGAAGGGGGTGCGGATCGCGTCGCAGATGAAGGCTTGGCGGGTCGTCATGGTTTTTGTCTCCTCGGTTCTCGGGTGGGTTGGATAGGTTCGGTCAGGCCGCCGTGGTCTGCGGGGCCCGGATGGGCAGGCCCACCAGTTGCTCCAGCTCCGCCAGCGACAGGCCGGGCACGGTGTCGATGAGCTGCAGCCCGGTGGGCGTGCAGGCCAGTGTGCACAGATCGGTGTAGATACGCTTCACGCACGCGACACCGGTGAGCGGGTAGCTGCATTGCGTGACGATCTTGCTCGCGCCCTGCTTGGTCAGCAGGTCCATCATCACCCAGGTTTGCTTGGCGCCAATGGCCAGGTCCATCGCCCCGCCCACGGCGGGGATGGCGCCGGGCTCACCCGTGCTCCAGTTGGCCAGGTCGCCCGTGGCCGACACCTGGAACGCGCCCAGCACGCAAATGTCCAGGTGGCCGCCGCGCATCATCGCGAAGCTGTCGGCGTGGTGGAAGTACGCGCCGCCGGGCAGCAACGTCACGGGCTGCTTGCCCGCGTTGATGAGGTCGTAATCCTCCAGTCCCGCAGCGGGCGCCGGGCCCATGCCCAGAATGCCGTTTTCGCTTTGCAGGATGACCTCGCGACCCTCGGGGATGTGGTTGGCGACCAAGGTCGGCTGGCCGATGCCCAGGTTGACGTAGGCGCCGTCGTGGATGTCTTGCGCCACACGCTGGGCCAACTCGTCTTTACTACGCTTTTGATAGCTACTCACGCTTACTCCTCAGGCGGTAGGTGCCAATTTCATGCTGATTTCTTGAACCCACCCGCCTGGGTAGCGGTGCGCGCGATCCTTACCACATGGCTCACGTAGATGCCGGGGGTGACGATGGCCTCGGGGTCCAGCGTGCCCAGCTCCACCACTTCGTGCACGGTGGCAATCGTGGTCTTGGCAGCAGTGGCCATCACCGGGCCAAAGTTGCGCGCCGACATGCGGTAGGTGAGGTTGCCCCAGCGGTCGCCCTTCTCGGCCTTGATCAGGGCCACGTCACCGTGGATGGGGTATTCAAGCACGTAGTGTTTGCCATTGATCTCACGCGTCTCCTTACCGGCGGCCAGCTCCGTGCCATGCGCCGTAGGGCAGAAGAAGGCGCCGATGCCCGCGCCCGCAGCGCGCAGGCGCTCGGCCAGATTGCCCTGGGGCACGAGTTCGAGTTCGAGCTTGCCACTGCGGTACAGCTCATCGAACACATAACTATCGACCTGGCGCGGAAAGCTGCAGATGATCTTGCGCACCTGCCCGGCCTTGAGCAGCGCGGCCAGGCCCTGGTCGGCATTGCCAGCGTTGTTGTTGACCACGGTGAGGTCCCGCGCACCCTGGGCGATGAGGCCGTCGATCAGCTCGCCCGGAATCCCGGCCGTGCCGAAGCCTCCTATCAACACCGTGGCACCATCCTTCACCCCCGCAAGGGCCTGGGCCACCGAGTCCGCCAGTTTGTTGATCATTGCAACGCTTTCTAGGTTTGCTTGTGTTGTCTCTCTGAAATTTGTTCGCATAAAGAACAAATGTTCGCTTAAAGAATTATAGTTGGCATACGTATGAATTCCCAAACCCCTGAAGCCAAAGACCCCAAACCGAGCGACAGCTATGTGCAGTCGTTCGCGCGCGGGCTGGAGGTGATCCGCTCGTTCAGCGCGGCCACACCGCAGCAAACCTTGAGTGAAGTCGCCGCGCAGACGGGCCTAACCCGCGCAGGCGCGCGCCGGATCCTGCTCACGCTGCAGACGCTGGGCTATGTGGAGACGGACGGCAAGCTGTTTCGCCTGAGCCCGCGCATCCTGGACCTGGGGTTTGCATACCTGTCCTCGCTGCCCATCTGGAACCTGGCCGAGCCGGTGATGGAAGACCTCGTGGAAGAGGTGCGCGAGTCGTCATCGGCCGCCGTGCTCGACGGCCTGGACATCGTCTATGTGCTGCGCGTGCCCACGCACAAGATCATGCGCACCACGCTGGGCGTGGGCTCGCGCCTGCCCGCGTGCTGGACCTCCATGGGCCGCATGCTGCTGGCCGGGCTGCCGGACGACGAACTGCAGGCCCGACTGGAGGGCCACCCCATGCAGCGCTTTACGGCGAACACCACCACGGATATGGAGGCGCTGCTGGCGCACATCCGTCAGGCACGGCAACAAGGCTGGTGTCTGGTGAACCAGGAGCTGGAAGAGGGATTGATTTCGATTGCTGCGCCGCTGACCAACCGCACAGGGCAGACGGTGGCGGCGCTCAACATCAGCGGTCAGGCCAATCGCACGAGTGCGGCCATGATGCAGGAGAGCCTGCTGCCCGCACTGCTGAGCGCGGCACGGACCATCTCGCGCATGATGGGGGCGCCGAGGGGATAGGCGCCTTTGGGTGAGCGGAAGATCCCCAAAGGGAGTTGGGGGTCACCCATCGCGACGAGCGCCTGAAACGCCTGAAACTGAAGCTCCAGCGCTCGTCTTACGTGGATAGGGCAAGGGCCGGAGCCTCAACCCCAGCAGCTCGCCGCGACGGGTGAACGGTGGGCGACCTCAGTTCTTGCGAAAGCCCAGCACCAGCACCACGCCACCCAGCACCATCGCGCCCAGGCTCATCCACTGCGGAATGTTGACGGACTCTTTTTCCTTCACGGTGAGCTCTAGTGGCCCCAGCTTGGCCTGGGTGGTGTCCTTGGTAAAGCTGAAGCCACCGGTCAAAAATCCGGCCAAGCCCAGCACCAGCAGCAGCACACCCACAATTCGCATTGCCTTCATGACAGTTCTCCCAACATGCCGGGTTTTGAGGACTGCAACAAAGGGGACCCGGCTCCCTGCCTTTGCGCCAGCCCAATGTAGGTGCGGGAACCCGCCGCCCGCGTAGGACGCCGCCCCGGCGCCCTGTAGCGCGCGGGCGCGACCCGCACCGCACCGCACCGCACCGCCCTGCCCTCACAGCCCCTGCGCGTGCCAGGCCCTTGCCCTGCGTGCTACCCTCACGCTCCATGTTCAGCCCCTCCCAAGCCGATGTGCGCCGCTTTCTGTGCGGCGTGCACGCCAAGACCCAGAGCGGCGCCCCCATGGAAGCCATCGAAACTTTGGCCAGCCTGTGGATCGCCGAGCACCCCGAATACCACGCCGACCTGTCGGATGCCGACGCCGCCGTGGCGCGCAACTACGACGAAACACCGGACCAGACCAATCCGTTTTTGCACCTGTCGATGCACCTGTCGATCAGCGAACAGTGCAGCATCGACCAGCCCCGTGGCATCCGCCAGGCGGTCGAGTTGCTGACAGCACGCCTCGACTCGCTGCACGACGCACACCACGCCGCCATGGACTGCCTGGGCGAGATGCTGTGGGAGAGCCAGCGCTCCGGCAGACCGCCGGATGGCAACGCCTACATTGCCGCCGTGCAACGCCGCGCCACGCGTGACTGAACTGCCGCGGTCAATTCGCTAGAGGCAACCAATGCCCGCCCTCAGATCGCACCAACCGACAGCCCATGCTTCACTACCTGCTTCATGCATCCACGGTCCCATGGCAAGACCAATTGCTGTACGCAGGTCTCATTCTTCTGGCCATTGCCTTGGTTTTTGGGGGCTTTTGGTGGCGCAGATGTGCGGCACGCCCCCGACAAGGCGACTTTGCGGCCTTGGTGGAAAAGCACAACATCGCGCAGGCACTGGCTGCGCAGGCCGATGGCCCACTCAAAGATGCGGCAGACGCCTGGCAACAAACTCAACACACCATGGAGCAGGTCAAGTCCGGCGTGGAACGGTCCATTGCCTTGATCTTGGCGCTGCTCTCCGGCCTTCTGTGCGCGATCAGCGCGTCTGCGGTGATCAGCGATGTCTCGCACTTTCCAGCGGTGGATTGGAGCCTGTTTGCCTTCTACGCGGGGCTCGGTGGTGTGTGCGCCTGGTTCACCCACGTGCAATGGCGAAGTTTTCGCGGGCAGAGATAGACGTGCACCTTAGGCCCCTTGCCATGCTTCGCCGCCAGGCAGCCCAGCGTTGTTCCTTGCACCTATAACACCCGAAACGCAATCACCGCCACCAGCGTAGGCGGCAAGGCCCCCAGCAGCAGGCCCAGCGGGTTGATGACGCCGTCCGAAAACTTCTCCTTCAAGATGGATGCCCCAGCCGGGTTGGGCGCATTGGCAATCACCGTCAGGCCACCCCCCGTGACGGCGCCCGCCACCAAGGCCACCTTGAACTCGTCGCTCAGGCCTTCGACCAGCGAGCCCAGGTAGGTCAGCGCAGCGTTGTCGGTGAACGCGGTAAGCACCGCCGCCCCAAAGAACACGGCGTTGGCGTCCATCTTCATGAGCACGGGCTGCAGCCACCATTGCTGCAGGCCGCCCAGCACCACCAAGCCAGCTAGGAAGAACGCCACCAGCAGCGCTTCGCGCAAGATCAGCGGGCTTTGGTAGCGCTGGTAAGCGGTGGTGAACCCCATGAAGAACAGGAACAGGCCCAGAAACACGGCCGGATGGTGAGCAAACACCACCACCAACACCAGGAAGGCAAGGTGCACGCCCGTCACGGTCCACGGCACGGGGAACTCGGAAGCAGGGATCTTGCGGCCCATGTGGCCCAGCTGGTTACGGAAGATCAGCATCGCGATGGCCGCATTGATGAGCACGGCCACCGCTGCCTTCCAGCCAAAGTGGGACAGCATGAACCAGATGTCCCAGTTCCACTTGGCAGCCACCATCAGCACGGGTGGCGCCGCAAAGGAAGTGAGCGTTCCACCAATGGAGATGTTCACGAACAGCACACCGATGGTCGAATACTTGAGCCGACTGGAGATGGGGTGAGAGAACAGCGTGTCCCGCAGCATCAGCGCGGCCAGCGTCATCGCCGCCGGTTCGGTGATGAACGACCCGAGCAGCGGCACGAACGCCAGGACCACAAAGTACATGGCCATGCCGCGCTGCACCGGCAACAAGGCGGCAATCGCCCGGACGAGCACCCCAGACAGTTCCAGGATGGGCCGGGTGGCGGCTATCACCATGATCGCGAACACGAACAGCGGTTCGGTGAAATTGCGAGAGTCCAGGTAGGCGGTGGCCTCCTGCTTGCCGCTGATGGAGAACATGAACAGCATGAGCACCATCGCCCAAAAGCCGAAGACGACCTCTACCTCGCCCAGCAGATGCCAGATGCCCGCATGCCGAGGCTGCGTGTGCGCAAGGTGCTCGAAGTACTTGGTGGAGAAGGTGTGAAGAATGGCCAGGCCGAACAGGACGGCACCAACCACCTGGATCAAGGTGGGGGAGGTGTTCATGGGTCGCAGAAAAGCCGCGCGGCGGCCCGACCAGCGCATGAACCTGCCGAATCACCATGACTGCGACACCCGCGTCCATTGTATGAAAACCCGCTAAAACCCCTTGTAGGCGCAGGGCGCGTTCGGGAGCGTTCAGGGATGCGGCGCAGACCCGTAAACCGATAGCGGAGGTATTAGCCTCAGCCAGCAGCCCCATGAAAAAAGCCCGCCAAGGCGGGCTTTCAGGGGTGTGAGCCGGGTGACCGGATCAGCGGAAGCGCGACTGGGGCACCACGTGCAGGTCGCCGTCAACGCTGCTGATGTAGTTGGCCAAGGCCTTCAACTCAGTGTTGGTGAACTGCTTGGCCACGCCACCCATGATGGCGTTGTTGCGGCCCACGCTGGCATTCTTCTCCACCTTGTAAGACTTGAGCGCCACAAAGAGGTAGTCAGCGTGCTGGCCCGCGATCTTGGGGTAGGAAGGATCGATGGGCTTGGCGAAGTTGTCACCGTGGCAGGACACGCACGCGCCCTTCTTGAGCAGCTCGGCTACTTGCACGCTGGGTTCGCGCGATGACTTGGCGGGCAGCTCGGCGCCGGTCTTGCCGTGTTGTTCGTAATAGGCCGACACATCGGCGATGTCTTTTTCAGACAGCGACTCGGCGATGCCGCGCATGGTGGGGTGCTTGCGCTCACCCTTTTGGTAAGCGACCAGCGCTGCCGCAATGTACTTGGCGCTTTGGCCCGAGATCATGGGCACCTTGTGCACTTCGGGGAAGCTGGCCTGGTAGCCCGGGATGCCATGGCAGCCGATGCACATGGCGATCTTTTGCTTGCCTGCTTCCACGTCGCCTTTGGCTTCCTGGGCATGGGAGATAGCGGTCACGGAAGCGACAGCCAGGGCAAATAGCGTGGTCAGCGTTTTGTTCATTTTGCGCGCACAATCTCGTGGAAGTTCAGCTCTGGGCTCTGATCAGCCGTTGATTATAGCCAGCGCCCTGTCAAGCCCATTCATCAACGATCCGGTGTTTTCCCCCATGAAATTCCAAGGCTCTCAGAACTACGTCGCCACCCAAGACCTGATGCTGGCCGTGAACGCTGCCATCACGCTGCAACGGCCGCTGCTGATCAAGGGCGAGCCCGGCACGGGCAAGACGATGCTGGCCGAGGAAGTGGCGCAGGCGCTCGATATGCCTCTGTTGCAATGGCACATCAAGTCCACCACCAAGGCCCAGCAGGGCCTGTATGAATACGACGCGGTGAGCCGCCTGCGCGACAGCCAGCTCAATGATGGCGACAGCGCCGAGCGCGTGAAGAACATCCGCAACTACATCGTGCAGGGCGTGCTGTGGCAGGCCTTCACGGCCGACCGCCCTGTGGCGCTGTTGATCGACGAGATCGACAAGGCCGACATCGAGTTCCCGAACGACCTGCTGCGCGAAATCGACCGCATGGAGTTCTACTGCTACGAGACGCGCGAACTCATCAAGGCCAAGCACCGCCCGCTGGTGTTCATCACGTCGAACAACGAGAAGGAGTTGCCCGACGCCTTCCTGCGCCGCTGCTTCTTTCACTTCATCAAGTTCCCCGAAGCCGACACCATGCGGCAGATCATCAACGTGCACTTTCCTACGCTCAAAAGCGAACTGCTCAGCGTGGCGATGAAGACGTTCTATGACGTGCGCAACCTGCCGGGCCTGAAAAAGAAACCATCGACCAGCGAACTGATCGACTGGCTCAAGCTGCTGGTGGCCGAAGACATCCCCCTCACCGCCCTGCAAAGCGCCGACAACAAGGTGGCCGTGCCGCCGCTGGTGGGCGCGCTGCTGAAGAACGAGCAGGACGTGAGCCTGTTTGAGAAGCTGGTGTTCATGAACCAGCGCAACCGCTGATTTCGGACGGCCCGCCCATGACCGCCCCCAATCCCCCCTCCCTCGCGGACGGCATCTCCGACGCGGTCGGATTTGTCGGAGGCGCGCTGGCCGGTTTCTGGCTGGGCCAATGGCTGGGCATGGACATCTTTGCCCCCGGCTATGGCACCTCGGCCCTGATTGGCATTGCCCTGGTCGGCCTGGGCGGTGGCCTGGGCCTGCATGCAGCCAAACGCTGGCAGGCCAGTCGCCGCAGCAAGTCCTCCAAAAGCTGACGAAGCGCCCGGAACAAGACCCATGGCCTTTGTAGAACCCATCACCCTGCGCGACCGCGGAGTGCGCCTAGAGCCCCTGGCCCTGGCGCACGAAGAAGGCCTGCGTTTGGCAGCTGCCGACGGCGAGCTGTGGAAGCTGCGCGTGACCTCAGTGCCCGAGCCGCAGGACACCCGCGCCTACATCGAAACCGCCCTGAAGGGCCGCGAAGAAGGCCACCGCTTTGCGTTTGCCGTGGTCGATGACGCCACCAGCAAGGTGCTGGGCTGCACCAGCTTCCACGACATCCTGCCTGCCGTGAAACGGGTCGAGATTGGCTACACCTGGTACTGCCAGAGCGCGCAGCGCAGCCATGTCAACACCACCTGCAAACTACTGCTGTTGCAGCACGCCTTCGACACCCTGGGCTGCAACGTGGTGGGCTGGCGCACCGACAACTACAACTTCGCCTCGCAAAAGGCCATCGAGCGCCTGGGCGCCAAAAAAGATGGCGTGATCCGTGGCCATGCGCTGCGCCGCGACGGCACCATCCGCGACACAGTGATGTACAGCATGCGCGCGGGCGAGTGGCCCGAGGCGCGCGCGCAGTTGCTATACCTTTTGGAGCGCAACAAGCCCGTCTGACGAGCGCAAGGAGCCAAAAACATGCTGATCGACTTCTTCTACACCCTGCGCTCGGCCAAGTTGCCCGTGTCGGTCAAGGAATACCTCACCCTGCTCAAAGCCCTGCAGGCCGGTGTGGTGGGCCCCAAGTCGGACGACGCCTGGAGCCTGGACGACTTCTACACCCTCTCGCGCCTCACGCTGGTCAAGGACGAGAAGCACTTCGACAAATTCGACCGGGCCTTCGGCGCCTATTTCAAGGGCGTGGAGATGGTGGCCGACTTCACCAAGGAGATCCCGGCCGACTGGCTGCGCAAGATCCTGGAGAACGAACTCACGCCCGAGCAAAAAGCCGCCATCGAGAAGATGGGCTGGGACGAGCTGATGGAGACGCTGAAAAAACGCCTCGAAGAACAGAAGGAACGTCACGAGGGCGGCAGCAAGTGGATCGGCACGGGCGGCACCAGCCCGTTTGGTCACGGAGGCTACAACCCACAGGGCGTGCGCATTGGCGGCGCGGGCAAGAACAAAAGCGCCGTGAAGGTGTGGGAGCAGCGCGCCTACAAGGATTACGACGACCAGCAGGAGCTGGGCACGCGCAACATCAAGGTGGCGCTGCGCCGCCTGCGCAAGTTCGCGCGCGAAGGACATGAGCTGGAACTGGACCTGCCCGACACCATCCGCAGCACGGCAGCCAATGCGGGCTACCTGGACATCAAGATGGTGCCCGAGCGTCACAACAACGTGAAGGTGCTGCTGCTGATGGACGTGGGCGGCACCATGGACGAACACATCCAGCGCGTGGAAGAGCTGTTCAGTGCCGTGAAGACGGAGTTCAAGCACCTGGAGTTCTACTACTTCCACAACTGCGTCTATGACTTCATGTGGAAGAACAACCGCCGCCGCTTTGCCGAGAAGTTCCCGACCTGGGACATCATCCGCAAGTACAACCGCGACTACAAACTGATTTTTGTGGGCGATGCGACCATGAGTCCGTACGAAATCCTGCAGCCCGGCGGCAGCGTGGAATACAACAATGAGGAAGCCGGGGCCGAGTGGATCCAGCGCCTCACACACGCCTTCCCCAAACACGCGTGGATCAACCCCGAGCCCCAGGGCGTGTGGCAGTACCGCCAAAGCATCAGCATCATCCAGCAGCTGATCGGCAACCGCATGTACCCGCTGTCTCTCAAGGGGCTGGAAGAGACCATGCGGCTGCTGTCGAAGTAAGCCGAGCGGCTGGTACGGCACTGAGAAACCATTGCGCGCCGCTGTCTGACACGGACGGGCCGTTTTTCAGTGCATAGTGGCGGCGGGCGGGCTTTTGTCAGCCCGCCATCGTCGTCCACCCCCTTCCTTTGCTGCCGTGCCTTTTCGCGTTCTGCGCCCCTCTGCCAATTCTCCAACGCCGGCCCCGTGGCCGGCGTTGCTGCTTATCGGCGCGCTGTGCCTGCCTGGGTGCAGCCTGCTGCCGCGCGCTGAGAAAGGAGATGACAACCAGGAAGCCTCCACCGCAGCCATTGCCAAGTCCGCCACACCCGCATTCGACCTGCGGGTGCGCGCCCCGGCCACCGTACAGGACACCCTGGAGCGCCACCTGGAGCTGCAGCGCTTTCGCCACCTGCCCGACCTGCACGCCAACGAACTGCAGCGCCTGCTGGGCGCCACCGACGCCAACGCCCGCGAGCTGCTGGGCACGATGGGCTACTTTGCGCCCACCATCACCGTGGAGCTGACCGAAACCCCGGACAGCCCTACCGCACCGCGCGCCGTGGTCGTCACCGTGAAGCCCGGGCCACAGACCCATGTGGCCAGCGCAGACATCGTTTTCAGCCCCGACAGCACGGCTGCCACCGAAACCGACAACCGCGCCCCGGACGCCAGCGCCCGCCAACAGCAGCGCGTGCAGCGCAACTGGTCGCTGACGCCGGGCCAGCCCTTCACCCAGTCTGCCTGGGACACGGCCAAGAACGACGGCCTGCGCCAGCTGCAGGCCCGCCGCCACCCCACGGCGCGCATCGCCAACAGCCGCGCCGAGATCGATGCGGACAAGCACGAAGCCAAGCTCAGCGTGAGCTACGACCCCGGCCCCGCCTACCGCTTCGGACCTCTGCGTGTGGAGGGCAGCCAGCGCTATGACCCCGATGGCGCGCGGCGCCTGGCCCGCCTGCCCACTGGCGCGGTGTACGACGAGGCCGAAATGCTGGATGCCCAGCTGCGGCTGGCCAACAGTGGCTACTACGACGCAGTGTTCCTCACGCTCGACACCGAGGGCACCGACCCGCAGGCCGCCCCCGTGGTGGCCCAGGTGCGCGAGGCCAAGGTGCAAAAGCTGGTGTTCGGGCCCGGCTTCTCGACCGACAGCGGCGCGCGCCTGTCGCTGGAACACATCCACAACCAGATGCCCGGCCTGGGCTGGCGTGCCGTGAGCAAACTCGCTCTGGACCGCGAGACCCAGCAAGCCAGCAGCGAATGGACCGACCTGCCCGACAACAACGGCTGGCGCTGGTTTGCTGGTGGCGAGCTGCAGCGTGAAGCCACCGGCGACTACGACGTGAACAGCAGCCGCCTGCGCACGGGCCGCAGCAAAAGCACCCGGAACATCGACCGCAACTACTTCCTGCAGTACGACTACGCCAACAGCCAGGGGCTTGCCGCCAACGCGCAGTCGCCCTCCGACACCAGCACGGCCCTGAGCCTGAACTACGGCTGGACAGGCCGGTACTTCAACAGCCTCACTGCGCCCACACGGGGCCACGGTGTGGCGGTGGAGCTGGGCCTGGGCACCACGCTGCGGCCCGAGCGCGATCCGTTTGTGCGCAGCCGGGTGCGCTGGCAGTCCTTCGTGCCCGCCGGGCGTGTGACGGACGCCTCCGGCACAGGTCGCAACGCCCGGATCGCCCTGCGGGCCGAGGCGGGTGCCGTGCTCGCCCGCGAGAGCGCACAGATCCCCGTGACGCAGCTGTTCATCACGGGGGGGGACACCACCGTGCGTGGCTATGGCTATCGCAGCATCGGTGCGCGCACCGACAACGGCCAGCTCTACGGCGGCCGGTACCTGGCCGTGGGCAGCGTGGAATGGCAGCGCCCCATCGTCTACAACGGTGCCATGACCGACTGGGAAAGCACCTTGTTTGTGGATGCAGGCGCCGTGGCCGACAAGGTGGGCGACCTGAGCCCGCGCGTGGGCGTGGGCGCCGGGGTACGCTGGCGCAGCCCCGTGGGGCCGCTGCAGGCCGACCTGGCCTACGGCATCAAGACCCAGGAACTGCGGCTGCACCTGCGGCTGGGGTTCAGCTTCTGAGGCCCGCAACCTCCATGCCACCCAGCCCCACCCCGCCGCGCGCCCACCCCTCCGACTTCAGTGCTGGAGCCTCCTCGCCCACCCAGGCCTCGGCACCACGCCAGGCACACCGGGCTTTGCGCACGCTCGGCGGGTGGCTGGTGGCCATGGCCGCGCTGTTGATCGTCACCATGGCAGCGCTGTGGTGGTGGGCAGGCAGCAGCACCTCGTTGGCATGGGTCATTGCGCGTGCAGCGCAGTACCTGCCCGCAGACCAGCAACTGGAAAGCCGCGAAGTCACCGGGACGCTGCGCGGCGGCGGGCGCATTGGCTGGCTGCGCTGGAACAGCCCCAGCCTGTCGGTCGAAATGACCGACCTGCGCCTGGGCTGGCAGCTGGCGCCCTTGCTCCAACGCCGCCTGGCGCTGGGCGAAGTGCATGCCGCGCGTGTGCAGATCACGCCGCTGGGGGGGCCACCCCGCACGGAGCCACCTGCGCCACCAACCCAGCTGGTGCTGCCCCTCCAGATCAGTCTGCCGTTTGGCGTGGACCAACTGCAATGGGCGGGTGCCCCGGCCGTTGAAGCGCGGGGCCTGGCCGGTGACTACCACTTTGACGGGCGTGAGCACCGCCTGAACATCGGCGGTGTAGAGCTGGCCCAGGGCCGCTACAGCGCCCGGCTGGCGCTGCAGGCCCAGCCTCCCATGGCGCTGAATGCCACGGTGGACGGCACGGTGCACACCGCTGTGCCCGGCAGCGCCACCGCACTGGAGGTGGGCGCACACGCCACACTGCAGGGCACGCTGGCCACAGCGGCGGCACAGCTGCAACTGCAGGCGCAGATCCGCCCCACAGCCACACAAGCGCAACCAGCCACCCCGGCCGCACCGCCACCCGCACGCGCCACAGAACCCATGCAGGCCGAGGTACAGGCCACGCTAGCGCCCTGGTCCCCGCAGCCCCTGCAGTCGGCCCAGGCCACGCTGCGCGCCGTCAACCTCGCAGCCCTGTGGCCCCAGGCACCGGCCACCCAGCTGGATGGCACCGTGCAGGCTGGGCCCAGCGCGGGCACCGCCACCGGCGGCACCGGCTGGGCCATGCAGGCACAGCTGCGCAACGCACTGGCGGGCCCGTGGGATCAGGCCCGACTGCCCCTCACCGCCTTGCAGGCCGATGCGAAGTACGACGGCACCCGCTGGACGGTGCCCGGCGCCACGTTGAACGCAGGCACAGGCACCGTCACCCTGCAGGGCCACTACACGCCCGCCACAGGCGCGCTAGAAGGCCAGGCCGCGCTGCGCAATCTGCGCCCCGATGCGCTGCACACCGCCTGGGCCGCCGCCTCGCTGGCAGGCCGGGTGGATGCGCAGATGCAGGGCGAGGCCGTGCGTTTCTCGACGGACATCCGCGCCACCGGCCCCGCTGCTGCCACCCCAGGCACAACGCCGCCCAAGCGCGCCCCGCTGCTGCGCATCAACACGCTCACAGCCCAAGGCAGCTGGCAACCCGCATCGGCCACACAGCCTGGCGGCCGCTTGCAACTGGAGCGCCTGTTGCTGGACGCTTTGCAAGCCCGCATTGAAGCCACCCAGTTGCGTGTGGCCCCTGGCGATCTGTCGGGCCAAGGCCTGCTCACGCTGGCGGTGCCGGGCGCCACTGCCCGTGCGCAGGGCAGCATCGCGCCACAGACCGGCGCAGGCGACCTGCAGATGCAATGGACCGATGTGGGCCAGACCCAGCGCTGGCTGGCCAGCCTGCCGCTGGTGGGCGCCCCCCTGCAACAGGCCCTGCAAGGCGCGACGGCCCAGGGCGCCGCGCAGCTGAGCGCCAGCTGGAAAGGGGGCTGGCACACGCTGGCCCGGCAACTGGACTCCGCCGCCAGCGCCCCTACAAACCCCAACCCAAACACCGACACCCGCCGCGCAGGCAGCGCACCGCCGCCGGGCCAAGCCCCCTTCGAGCTGCAAGCCACCCTCTCCACCCCCCAACTGGACCTGTCCCTGCCCCCCGGCCAAAGCGCGGCCGGTGGCGCCACCGCCGTGCAGCTGCGCGCCCTCAAGGCCGACCTCTCTGGCACCCTGGCGCAGGCCACGCTGGCACTGGAGGGCGAAGCCCGCCTGAATGCATCCCAGGCCCGGCAAATGCAGCGGCTGGCCTTGCACACCCGGGCCACCGGCGGGCTGATCCCGCCCACGCAAGGCACACCAGGCGCACCCGGCGCACAGGTGCAGATCAGCGAGCTGCGGCTGGTAGCGCAAGACGCCACACGCCCCGGTCCCTGGGCGCTGCAGCTGGCCGAACCGCTGTCGCTGACCGCCCGCACTACCCGCAGCGCGGGCTCGGCTGCTGCGGGCTACACCGTGCAAGCCTCAGCGGGCCAGGCCCGCATCACCGGCCCCTTGCCCGGCACTGCGGTACTGCGCTGGCAACCCGTGCGTGCAGCCACAGGCGCAGCCCCGCTGCAGCTGCAGACCCAGGGCACGTTGCAGGGCCTGCCCATGGCCTGGGTCGATGCCCTGGGCCTCGGCGACACCCCGGCCGCTGCAGGCCGCCCTGCCCAGCCGCTGCTTGCCCGCATGGGGCTGGCCACCAGCATCCTGCTCGACGGGCAATGGGATGTGGACACCACCCAGGGCCCGCTGCGCGCGCGCGCCAGCCTGCGCCGCGCCAGTGGCGACCTGCGCATCCTGGCAGGCGACGCCACCGCCATCACCGCCGTGCAAAGCAGCGGCCAGGGCACAGGTGCGGGCGCCACCACGGCGATTGCCGCCGAGGCCTCGGCGGGCGCCGCACCAGGCCCAGGGCCAGGCACTGCCGCAGGCGTGCGCCAGGCCGAGGTCTCTATCGACATCGAAGGCGAAGCCCTGCGCGCCCAGCTCGCCTGGGCCAGCGACCGGGCGGGCGAAGTGCAGGCCAGCGTCAGCACCCGCCTTGCACCTGTCGCCCCGCCGGGATCAGCCCCCACCTGGGCCGCCGACGCACCGCTGGCAGGCACCTTGCGCGCGCGCCTGCCCGACGTGGGCGTGTGGTCGGCCCTGGCGCCGCCCGGCTGGCGTGTGCGCGGCACGCTGGACGCCAGCGCCACCCTGTCGGGCACGCGCAATGCGCCGCGCTGGGCGGGCACGCTGGGCGCCGACGACATGGCGGTGCGCTCCGTGGTCGATGGGGTGGACCTGCAAGGCGGCCGCCTGCGCGCCACGCTGCAGGGCAACCAGCTCACCATCACCGAGTTCCGCCTGCAAGGCGGGCGTGGCAGCGGCGCACGCATCGCAGGCTTCAGCGGCAACCGCACCGCCGCACCGCAGGACGGCGGCACGCTCATCGCCACAGGGCGCGTGGGCTGGGGGGACAGCGCCACCGCCACATCCAACGGCATGTCCGGCATCACCATGGCCCTGCAGGCCGAGGCCAAGGCCCTGCAGGTGCTGGTGCGCGCCGACCGGCAGGTCAGCGTGTCGGGACAGTTGCAGGCGCAACTGCAGCAGGGCCAGATCAGCCTGCGCGGCCAGCTCACCACCGACCGCGCCACCATCATCCTGCCCGACGAAACCGCGCCCAGCCTGGGCTCCGACGTGGTCGTGCGCTCGGCAGCGAAGGACCGCGAAGACCAGGCCAGGGCCCAGGCCGCAGCCCGCGCCAGCCAGGTCGCCGCGCAGGCCGAAACCGCCAAGCCACCCGACATCGCCATCACCCTCAACCTGGGGCGTGACTTTGCGCTCAGCGGCCACGGCATCACCACGCGGCTCACGGGCGAAGTGGACATCCGCAGCAGCGCCGTGCCCGGCGCCCCACCGCGTGTGACGGGCGAGGTGCGCACTGAAGAAGGCCGCTACCGCGCCTGGGGCCAGATGCTGGACGTGGAAACCGGCCTCATCCGCTTCAACGGCCCCTACAACAACCCCTCGCTCGACATCCTCGCGCTGCGCCCCAACATCAGCGTGCGGGCGGGCGTCCAGGTCACGGGCAGCGCGCAGGCGCCGCGCGTCAAGCTCTACTCCGACCCCGACCTGCCCGACGCCGAAAAACTCTCGTGGGTGGTGCTGGGCCGCAACGCCGCCGCAGGCGGCGCCGAAGCCGCCGTGCTGCAGCAAGCCGCCCTGGCACTGCTGGGCCGCAAGGGAGGCAACAACACCGGCGCCGGCAACATCGCCAGCCGCGTGGGGCTGGACGAAATCGGCTTTCGCAGCGCCACCCCGGGCGACGACGCCAGCACCGCCGCCCTCACTTTCGGCAAGCGCCTGTCCAAGGATTTGTACGTGACCTACGAGCGCAGCCTGTCTGGCACGCTGGGCACGCTCTACATCTTCTACGACCTCTCGCGCCGCCTCACGCTGCGCGGACAGACCGGCGAGAAAAGCGCAGTGGACATCATCTACACGGTGAAGTACGACTAGCGCTTGGCGGGGAAAGAGGCCCGCTCACGCCACTACAATGCGCGGCGGCCGCTCTCCTCGTAGTTCAATGGATAGAACGAGTGCCTCCTAAGCGCTAGATACAGGTTCGATTCCTGTCGAGGGGACCAAAGTCTTGATAAAAATGGGCTCTACCGCGCGACCAGCAATTACTTTTTGCTATTAATTTCGCAGCAAAAAGATTTATCGCTCCCGGCGATGTCTCGCAGCCGAGACCGATCCACATCGGCAAGCACACGCAGAACGCCCCTTCCTGCTGCTGGCGCGCGCCGCAGAAATGCGGTTGGGCTTCTCCGCCAAGATGCGCCACAAGGTGGAACAACCGAACGGACGCTCATCCCCCTGAGCGACGATTCAGACCGCCACACAACCAGCGACCGGCTCTCAGGCCGGCTGCGGCGCAGCCCCCTGCGCTGAGGCCCCACGCGCCGTGAGCGCGCTGCCCATCGAGGCGGCCATGATGCAGCCAATGGCCAGCCACTGCACCGCGCTCAAGTGCTCGCCCAGCAGCACCATGGCCACCAGCGCGGCCACGGCGGGCTCCATGCTGATCATGATGCCGAAGGCCTCCTTGGGCAGGCGCTTCAGGGCCATCATCTCCAGCGAGATCGGCACCGCGCTGGACACCGCCGCCACCGCCACACCGATCAGCAACAGGCTGGGTGACAGCAGCGCTGCCCCCGCGTGCGCCACGCCCACCGGTACCACCACCAGCGCGGCGACCAACAGGCCCAGCGACACCGAGTGCCCCGCATGCAGATGCCCTGCGCGCTTGCCGAACACGATGTACAGCGCCCAGAACACGGCCGCGCCCAGCGCATAGGCCACGCCCACCGGGTCCAGCATGCTGCCGTTCAGCCCGAGTGGCAGCAGCAGCCCCAGCCCGGCAATGGCCAGCAGCACCCACACAAAATCCACCGGGCGGCGCGACGACCAGATGGCCACGGCCAGCGGGCCTGCGAATTCGATGGCCACGGCCAGGCCAAACGGCAGTGTGCGCAGCGACAGGTAGAACATCAGGTTCATGCCGCCCAGGGCCGCGCCGTACAGCACCACCGACTTGGCATCGGCGCGCGACAGATGCCAGCGCCAGGGCCGCCACAGCAGCAGCACCAGCAGCGCCGAGAACCCCACGCGCAGCGCCGTGGTGCCTTGCGCCCCCACGGCCGGGAACAGCCAGTGTTTGGCCCACGAGGTGCCGATGCCCAGCGCCGTGACGGAGCCCAGCACAGCCAGAAAAGGAAGAAAACGCTGGAACCAGGGAGAGGTAGAGGAAAAATCACGCATGCGCAAAAATATAGTGCGCCTGCGCCGTAGTTTTGGCTCTGATTTCACAGGTCAAACGCAACTTTCACTCGCCCGTCCCGCACCCGACCACGAGGTTCTTCATGGCCGCCCCCACGACACTCGACCGCTTCGACCTCGCCATCCTGGACATCCTGCAGACCGACAACACCACGCCCCAGCGGGTGATTGCCCAGGCCGTGAACCTCTCGGCCCCGGCCGTGCAGCGGCGCATCCAGCGGCTGCAAAGCACCGGCGTGATCCGTGCCAACGTGGCCGTGCTGGACCCGGAAAAGGTGGGCAAGCCCCTGACCATCATCGTGGAGGTGCACCTGGAAAACGAGCGCCCCGACCGCACCGCCCCGCTGCGCGCGCGCATCGCCGCCGAAGAGGCCGTGCAGCAGTGCTACAGCGTGACGGGCGAGGCGGATTACCTGCTGGTGGTGACGGTGGCGTCGATGGCCGACTACGAGGCGCTGACGCGGCGCCTGTTTGAAGGCGACGACAACGTGCGGCGGTTTCGGACCTCGGTGGCGCTGGGGTGTTTGAAGGCGGGGCTGCGGGTGCCGCTGGACACGCTGCAGCCCTGACAGGCCGGGGCAGCGCTGATCCACCCCACCCGGCACCGCACCCCGCTGGTGCCTGCCGCTACACCCCCAACACCTGGCGCATCTCTGCGCCGGTCAACCTCTGCCTTGGCCCGCCCAGCAACTCGCACATGCGCGCACTCAGCGGCGCTGCCATGCCCTGCTGCGCCGCCAGCCGCACCACGGCCCCGCACAGCGCATCGATCTCCGTCACCCGCCCGGCCTCCAGGTCATCCCACATGGACGAGCGGGCGGTCGCATCGATCTGCAGCATGCGTTTGGCCAGGCGCGTGAACAACCAGTTGGGCAGCCGCAGCACATGGGGCAGCAAAGTGGGTGATACGGCCGTGACCTGGGCGGGCTGGATGCCCGCACGGGCCATCACGCCGAGCGCCTCGGTCTGCAGCGCGGCAAAGACGCGGCGGCAGTCGCGGTCCAGCAGCTCTTGCCGCAGGGGCAGATCGGACAGTGCGTTGACCGGGTTGTTGAGATTGAGCAGCAGCTTGCCCCATTGCACGGCACGGATGTCCGGCGGCAGCACGGTGGCCAGGCCTGCGGCGGCCAACACCGGTGCGATGCGCTCGGTGGCCGCATCGCGCTGCAGCTGCAGGTGGCCTGCGGTGGCGCGGTGCACATGCGCGCCGCGCAGCACCACGTTGTACGGCACCATGCCTGCCAGCACCTGCAGGCCCGGCGCCAGCGCCTGCACACGGGCCACGTTGTCCACGCCGTTTTGCAGCGAGACCGCAGGTGTGCCGGGCGCACAGGCCGCCGCCAGCTCGCGGGCGGCGGATTCGGTGGCGCCGCTTTTGACGCACAGCAGGACGATGCTGTCCGCGCCCGGAGCGGCTTCGGCCAAGGTGGCGGCCAGCCGCAGCGCCTTGGCGGGCACGGTGCGGTCAAAGCCGTCCAGGTCGCTCACGCGCAAGCCTTGCGCGGCAATGGGCTGCAGTGCGTAGGCGCGGCCCACTAACGTGACGGCCTGGCCATGCGCCGCCAGGCGGCCGCCCACATAACAACCGATGGCGCCTGCGCCGAGAACGATGAAGTGCATGGCAACGAAATCCTTGGAGAGTGGGCCCGGTGCCCACTGGCATTGTGCAGACCGGGCGGCCTGCGGTCTGGCGCGCAGGCGACGCTGGGCCCATCCATGCCTTTTCACACTGAAACTTATGGCTTTTTTGGCCTTCTCCGCGCGACCATCAAGCCCTGATAGCTATCAAATATATAGCAATTCAACACCATTCCATCAGCCAAACCGCAGTGTCACCCGCAGCCCGCCCAGGCGCATGGAGCGGTCCAGCGCCACGGTCGCCCCGTGCCGCTGCGCAATGGCCAACACGATGGCCAGGCCCAGGCCGCTGCCGGGAGCGCCGTCGGCGGTGTCACGCACAAAACGCTGCATCACGCGCTCGCGGTGCTCGGGGGCGATGCCCGGGCCGTTGTCTTCCACTGTGAGCACAGCGTGGCCGCTATTGGTGCCCACCTGCACATCCACCTGCCCGCCGGGCGGGGTGTACTTGATGGCGTTGTCGAGCAGGTTGCGCACCAGCATGCGCAACGCCTCGGCGCTACCACGCACGATCACAGGCGCGGTGGTGGCGTCGGAGTCGAGCAGGCCGATGTCCATGCCGCGCGCCTGTGCGGCGGGCGCCACGTCGGCCAGGGCCAGCTGGGCCATGGCGCGCAGGTCCACAGGCTCTGATGCTGTGGAACTGGCTTCCTGCCGTGCCAGCGTCAGCAGCTGCTCGACCAGGCGCGTGGCGCGGTCGATGCCGGCCGACAGGCGTTCGATGGCCGCGGCGCGCGTGGCATCGTCCCCCGCACGTTGCAGGCCCTGCAACTGCAAGCGCAGCGCGGCCAGGGGTGAGCGCAGCTCGTGCGCGGCGTCGGCCACAAAATGCTCCTGCGCCTCGAAAGCCTGCTGCACGCGCTCGAACAGCAGGTTGAGTTCGCTCACCAGGGGCTGCACCTCGTCGGGCAGCTGCGCATCGCTCACGGGCGAAAGGTCGTCGGCCTGCCGCTGGGCGAGCTGGCGGCGCACACGCTCCACCGGGGCCAGCGACCGGCTCACGCCCCACCACACGGCCAGCACCAGGAGCGGCGCCATCAAAGCCAGCGGCGCCAAGGTGCGCAGCGCCAGGCTGCGGGCCATGCCCTGCCGCACGGCCATGTTCTGCGCCACCTGGATGACCTGCGAACGTGTCTGCATCGAGAACACGCGGTAGGTGCCGCCGCGCGCCTGCACGTTGGTAAAGCCCAGCACCGCAATCTGCGGCAGGGCCGCGCCCACAGCCGATTCAAAAATGCGCAGCCCTTCGTTGGTCCAGACCTGCACGATGAATTCGTGGTTTTCGTCCTCCGGGTCCAGACCGGGGCCCAGGCCCTGCGCGTCCACCGGCAGGCCAGAGCGCAAGGCCAGCGCGGTCTGCTGCATGTGGTAGTCGAACAGGGCATCGGCCTCGTCCAGCGCGCTGCGGTAGGCCAGAGCGCCCTGCACCGCCCCGGCCAGCACGATGGCGGCGAGCAGAAACACCAGCAGCCGCATGCGCAAGGAGCGCGGGAGCAGACCCTGGAAGGTGCGTGAGATTTTTTCCATCACATCTTCGGTACCAGATACCCGACACCGCGCACATTCAGCACCAGCTCGGGCCCCAGCTTTTTGCGCAGACCGTGGACGTACACCTCCACGGCATTGCTGCTGACCTCGTCACCCCAGCCGTAGAGCTTGTCCTCCAGTTGCTGGCGCGACAGCACCATGCCGGGGCGGGCAATGAGCGGCTCCAGCACGGCCCACTCCCGGCCCGACAACACCACCGGCGTGCCGCGCACGGTCACCTCGCGCGTGGCGGGGTTGATGCTGACGCCCTGGTGTTCGTACACCGGCTCGGCCCGGCCCGCTGCGCGGCGCAGCAGGGCGCGGATGCGGGCCAGCAGCTCGTCCAGGTCGTAGGGCTTGAGGACGTAGTCGTCGGCCCCGGCATCGAGCCCCTCGATGCGCTGCGCCACGGCATCGCGCGCGGTGGCCACCAGCACGGGGGTGCGGTTCTTTCGGGCACGCAGCGCACGCAGCACGGCCAGGCCGTCGCGCTTGGGCAGGCCCAGGTCCAGCATGACCAGGTCATAGGCCTGCGTGCAAAGGGCGGCGTCGGCGGCATCGCCATCGCGCACCCAGTCCACCGCGTACTGCTCGGCGCGCAGCAGGTCCAACACGGCTTCGCCGATCATGGAATCGTCTTCAACAAGCAGCAGGCGCATGGCAAGGGGGCAGAAAGGTCGGTCGGTCAGGAGTGCAGGAAAAGGGCTGGCTGCCAAGGATAGCGGCGGCGCGAGCGCAGACGCAGTCTTGGGCTGCTAGAACGACTTAAATTTGACACATCACTGTCACAATGAAAGCGCCACGCGCACACCGCCCGCCCCAGGCGTCGGGCCACCACACAACACAAGGAGCAAGACCGATGGCATTTCCCCCTCTTCATTGCATCTCTGCGGCCGTTGCGCTGGCCGCTCTGTCTGCCACAGGCGCCCAGGCACAGGGTGTGGTCAACGCGCTGTGCAGCACCGACGCGCCCTGGTGCGAAGCGGCCGCCAAGGAGTTCACCCGCAAGACCGGCATCAAGGTGAACCAGGCCCACAAGGGCACGGGCGAGATTGCCGCGCAGCTGCGCGCCGAGGCCAACAACCCCAAGACCGACATCTGGTGGGGCGGCACGGGCGACCCCTTCTTGCAGGCCGCCGAACAGGGCCTGCTCGCAGAATACCGCCCGGCGTATCTGCATGACCTGCACAGCTGGAGCGTGCGCCAGTACGCCATGTCGGGCCACCAGGTGGGGGGCTTTTACAGCTCGGCCATCGGCTTTGGCTACAACACCGAAACGCTCAAGAAGAAAAAGCTGCCAGAGCCCCAGTGCTGGTCCGACGTGGTCAAGCCCGCCTACAAGGGCGAGGTCGAAATCTCGCACCCCGCCTCCAGCGGCACGGCCTACACCGTGATCGCAGGGCTGGTGCAGCTGATGGGTGAAGACAAGGCGTTCGACTACCTCAAGGCCCTGCACAAGAACACTACCACCTACACCCGCAGCGGCCAGGCGCAGGCGCCCAACGTGGCCAAGGGCGAGGTGGGTGTGGGCATCACCTTCATGTTCAACTTTGAAAAATGGAAGGCCGACAAGTACCCGGTGAAAACCCAGGCGCCTTGTGAAGGCACCAGCTATGAGGTGGGCGGCATTGCGCTGGTCAAGGGCGCGCGCAACATGGAGAACGCCAAAAAATACTACGACTGGCTGATGAGCCCCGAGGGCCAGGCCGTGGGCGCGCAGGTGGGCAGCTACCAAGTGCCCGCCAATAAGACCTTCAAGATGGACCCGCGCATCCCTACGCTGGACAACGTGAAGCTCATCAAATACGACTTCGAGAAATACGGCAAGGCCGCCGAGCGCCGCCGCCTGATCGACCGCTGGACGAAGGAAGTGGAGCCCCTGCCGCGCTGATGCGCAGCGCCCGCCGCAGGGCCAGAGCCGACGGCGGGCCCAGGCCATGGATCAGCCCAGGCGCACGGGCACAAAGATCTTGTCGCCGTCGCGCTCAATCAGCAGCGCCACCGACTTGCCCGCCTTGGCCATGGCGGCACGCACCTGCGTGATGTCCTTGATGGGCGCGCCGTTGATGGCCAGCAGCACATCGCCCGGCTGCACACCGGCCGCAGCAGCAGGGCCGCGCGCCTGCTCGATGACCAGGCCTTCGCTGATGCTCCCCTTTGCACCCATTTCGCGCCGCTCCTGCGGGTCCAGCGGGCGCAGCGACAGGCCCAGTTGCCCCTTGCCCACGGCGTCATCGTTGCGCGCCTGCTTGATCGCCTTGTCGCTGGCGTCGCCCAGGGTGGCGGTCAGCTCCAGTGGCTTGCCCTGGCGCCACACCGACAGCTTGGCCTGTTGACCCGGCTGCGCCTGGCCCACCCAGGCGGGCAGGTCGCCCGAGGCCACGATGGGCTGACCGTCCACTTGGCGGATTACGTCGCCCGCTTGCAGGCCGGCCTTCTCAGCGGGGCTGCCCTTGCTGACGCTGGCCACCAGCGCGCCTTCGGGCTTGTCGAGGTTGAACGACTCGGCAAACGCCTGGTTCACCTCCTGCACCGCCACGCCCAGCTGTGCGTGGCGCACCTTGCCGGTGGCAACGATCTGGTCCTTGATCTTGGCGGCCAGCTCGATGGGGATGGAGAACGACACCCCCTGGTAGCCGCCCGAGCGGCTGTAGATCTGCGAGTTGATACCCACCACCTCGCCGCGCGCATTGAACAGCGGCCCGCCCGAGTTGCCGGGGTTGACCGCCACGTCGGTCTGGATGAAGGGCACCAGGCTGTCGTCGGGCAGCGAGCGGCCCTTGGCACTGACCACACCGGCCGTCACGCTGTTTTCAAAGCCAAAGGGCGAGCCAATGGCCAGCACCCATTCGCCCACCTGCAGGTCGCGTGTGCTGCCCAGGCGCACCGTGGGCAGGTTCTTGGCGTCGATCTTGAGCACGGCCACGTCGGTCTTGGGGTCGGAGCCCAGCACCTTGGCGCGAAACTCGCGGCGGTCGGTGAGCTTGACGATGACTTCGCTGGCGCCCTTGACGACGTGGGCGTTGGTCAGCACCAGGCCATCAGGGCTGACGATGAAACCCGATCCCAAACCGTGGGTAGGGACATTGGGCCGGGCCTGCGGCCCGGCGCCTGGAAAGCCGAACTGGCGGAAGAACTCGTAAAACGGATCGTTCGGGTCCATCTGCGGGCTGCGGCCCTGGCGCGCGGCGGGCTGGCCGTCGTCTTCGCCGTCGTCATCGACCATCGCGGTCTTGGTGCTGCCCGTCACGCTGATGTTGACCACCGCAGGGCCGTTTTGCGCGGTGATCTGCGCAAAGCTGGGCAAGGTCCCGCCAGGGGCGGCGGGCGCCTGGGCCACGATGGCGGGGGGCGGAGTCAGGGCGCGGGCCTGGTGCCCGGTGATGAGGCCTGCACCCGTGGCACCCACCGCACCGGCGGCCACCAGGGCCAGGATGAGGCGGCGGGGGGTGGAGGTCAGCGTTGTCGTGTTCATGGTGTGGTGCCTTTCCAATCGGAGTTGCGATGAAAGGCAGTGTGGGCACCAACACTTAGACGAAACTTAGAACCTGTTCAAAGTCCTTTTTGCTTTTCTGAGTACCGTGGTGCTTCCTCACGAAGCGCCCGGTCGCAGCACCCCGCAGGTCACACGGCGCCACGGCCTTTCTGGCTCTCGAAATAGACTACCTTGCGGGCCCGCATCACATCCCCCAGAGGCCGGTGTGCAGCCAGCGCCTGCCAGGGGTCGAACACAGCGGCCTCCACCTCGGCGGCCAGGGCTGCATCGGTTGCAGGATCCTGCCGTGGCAGGGTCAGCCGGGCCACGGTGGTGTACGGCGTGGGCCAATCCACACTCGCGTCCTCGATGGGGGTGGTGGCTTCGTCCACAAACGGCTGCAGCTGCAGGTCCCACTGCAGGTCTTGCTGGCGCAGGCGGCCGGAGAATTCGGCACCCCAGTCCTGCTGCACCTGCCTCACGGGCGCCCCGTTGGACGCATGGGGCACCAGGCGCACACGCACGGCATAGGGCCCGCAGGCAATGGGCGCAGCGCTGAACATGGCATGCGATGCAAAGCCACCAAAGGGCCGCCCGAAGGTCTTGACCGTCTTGGCGATCTGCCGAGCCGCCCCCAGCACGCCGTGGCGCTGCACCAGAAACTTGATCAACGCACCGCCGCCGTGCGACGCAGCGACCACAAAATCCACAAACTCTGCGCTCTGGGGGAAGGCGAACTTTTCCTGATTGATCAGCAGAAAGTCCTGGCTCTTGGCGGGCCCGTTGCCCAATGCGGAGTCGCCCTGCACGCCGCGCACACTGATCGCAAAGCCCCGGATGTCGGGCTTGTGGTCCGCCGCCTTGTCCATGCCGCCGTTGCTCAGCCGCACCCGCACGTCGTACTGCGCCGGCCGCGCGAACAAGCCCTGGGCCGCAAACGCGGGCAGATCGCCCAGCACCTCCAGGCGGCCATACGCGGCCGTGAGTTGCTTGCGGTGCAGGCCCCGTCCATCGCCATACTTTTGCGACTTGCGCGCCTGCAGCTCGGCAAACTGGCGCGCGTAACCCGCAAAACGCTGGGCCTCATCGGGTGCCACCACTTCTTTCCACTGGGTGCTGGGGGCGTTGGACATGTGCATGAGCCACCTTGGTTAAAAGCCAGGCGGCATGGTAGCGCGGCACGGGCTCGCCATGCCACCCCACTACAGGCCTTCAACCACTGACGAAGCGGTACACGATGGCGCCCCGCACCACCTCACCCGGCTGCCACCAGCGCACCGGAAAGCCCGCGTGGTTGGGCGCATCGGGGTACTCCATGGGCTCCAGGCAGATACCGTCGCCCGGCTGCCACAGCCAGCCGCCCTGTCCCAGTCCGCGCCCCAAGTCCCGGGCGGGGTCGGCCTTGAGGCCGTGGCCTGCATACACCTGCACGCCGGGGGCGGTGCTCCAGACCTCCATCGCGCGGCCGCTCACGGGCTCGCTCAGCAGCGCGGCCAGGCGCAGGCCGGGTGGGGTGATGGCAGCCAACGGAGGTGCGAGGCGTGCACCCGGTTCGTCCAGCACCAAATAGTGATCGAGCCCGCCCGCCATGCTCAGCTGTTCGTGGGGTGTTGCGATGGCATCCCCCACACGGCGGGCCTGGCGGAAGTCGAACGGCGTGCCCTGCACCGCAGCCAGCGCGCCCGTGGGGCACACATCGGCGGCCAATGGCACATAGCGGCTCGCGGGCACCTGCAGGGTGTGGCCGTGGGTGCTGCCCTGGCCTGCCAGGTTGAAGAACGCATGCCCGGTGAGGTTGAGAACCGTGGGCACATCCAGCACCTCGGCCGTCCAGGCCATGTGCAGCGCGTTGTCGGCCGTGACCTGCAGGTGGAGCTGCACGTGCACCGTGCCGGGCACTCCGTCGTCTTCGGTGCAGAAGGTGTGGCTCAGGACCAGGGCATCGGCCTGCACCTGCTCCACCGCAAACACCTGAAAGCGGCTGCCGCGCGGGCCGCCATGGTGGTGGTGCGGGCCACTGTTGGTAGGCAGTTGCCGGTGCAATCCGTCCGGCAGGGTCAGCGTGCCCGCACGCAGCCGCCCCGCCCAGCGGCCAATGAGTGCGCCCATGGAGAGCTGGCCGTCCAGATAGCCTTGCAGGCTGTCGTAGCCCAGCGCCACATCGGCCAGACCGCCCTGCCCGTCGGGCACTGTCACCTGCACCAGGCGTGCGCCGTAGTTGCTCACAGCCACCTGAAGGCCGCCGGGGCTGCGCAGGGTGAACAAGTCGGTGCGCTGGCCGTGCAGGTCGCGCTGGAATGCGTCGCGGGAGAGTGTGTAAGCCATGGGCCGAGTCTATTTGGTGGCGCTGGCCGTATCGCGCGTGACCAGCCAGATGCCCACACACACCAGCACCAGGGCCAGCAGGTTTTTCCACTCCCACAGTGCCTCGCCCAAAAACAGCGCCGACAACGCCGCGCCGAAGATCGGCACGGTGAAGTTGAACACCGTGACCTGACTCACCCGGTTGTGCTTGAGCAAAATGCTCCACAGCGAAAAAGCGGCCGACGACAGCAGCGCCAGATACACCAGCAGCACGGTCGAGCCCGCGGTGAAACCCGTGAGCGAGCCCCCCAGCGCCCAGCCGATGGCCAGCAGCGCCACGCCGCCCAGTCCCAGCTGCCAGCCCGTCATCACTACCGAGTCCATGCGCTGTGACACCTGCTTGCCGTAGATGCTGGCGGCAGCCAGCACCAACGCAGCGATGACAACGAAGCCCTCGCCCAGCAGCGTGAAGTCCAGGTCCAGCGTGCCACGCCCCAGGTTCACCACCATCACGCCCGCAAAGCCCACCAGGCAGCCCCACAGCTTGGCATGGCTCAGCCGGTCGTTGTGATAGACCCAGTGCGCCAGCAGCACGCTGAAAAAGGTGCCCGTGGCGTTCATGATCGAACCCTTGACGCCCGTGGTGTGCGCCAGGCCCACGTAGAAGAAAACGTACTGCAGCGTGGTCTGCGCCAGGCCCAGCACCACCAGCTGGCGCCCGGCCCCAGGCCCCAGGCCCCAGATGGCTTTGCGCGTGGCCACGGCCCAGGACAGCAGGATCAGCCCTGCGCCCAGAAACCGCCAGCCCGCAAACACCAGCTGCGTGGGGATGTCATTGCGTGAGATGCCGAACCAGGCGTACCCGGTCTTGATGGCGGGGTACGAGCTTCCCCAGAGCAGACAGCACAGCAGCGCCAGCGCCACCACGACCTTGCGGTCAGAAAAACGAGAAGATCCCATGCGAAGCGGTCTTTCAAGGACAACAGCCCTTGCAGGCAAGGGCTGTTGGAGGGGAAACACAAGGGGCTGTGGCCCCGCAAATTTCAGGTCACCGGCGCCGGGTTGAACAGCACCAGCGCGTTGTGCAGCTTCCACTGCTCCGCCCAGGTCTTCTTGCGGCCGCTGGCCACGTCGAGCAGCAGGTGGAACATCTCCCAACCCAGGTCTTCGATGGTGGCTTCGCCATCAGCGATCTTGCCGGCGTTGATGTCCATCAAGTCGTGCCAGCGGCGCGCCAAGTCGCTACGCGTAGCGACCTTGACCACGGGGCATTCGGCCAGGCCGTAGGGCGTGCCACGGCCGGTGGTGAACACGTGCAGGTTCATGCCCGCGGCCAGTTGCAGCGTGCCGCAGATGAAGTCGCTGGCGGGCGTGGCGGCATACACCAGGCCACGCTGGTCGCGGCGCAGCTTCTCGCCAGGGGCCAGCACGTGCGCAATGGGCGCGGTGCCGCTCTTGATGATGGAGCCCATGGCCTTTTCGGCAATGTTCGACAGCCCGCCCGCCTTGTTGCCCGGCGTGGTGTTGGCCGCACGGTCCACGCGGCCGCGGTCCAGGTAGCGGTCGTACCAGCCCAGTTCGCGCACGATGGAGTCGGCCACTTCGGCGGTGGCAGCGCGGCTGGTGAGCTGCTCCACGGCGTCGCGCACCTCGGTGTTCTCGCTGAACATCACGGTGGCGCCCGCGCGCACAAGCAGGTCGGCGCAGAAGCCCACGGCCGGGTTGGCGGTGACGCCCGAGAACGCGTCGCTGCCACCGCACTGCACACCCAGTACCAGCTCGCTGGCGGGGATGGTCTCGCGGCGGCGGGCGTTCAGGCGTTCCAGGTGGGGCCTGGCGCTTTGCAGGATGTCGTCCAGCATCGACATGAAGCCCACATGGTGGTCGGCCTGCAGGCACACGGTCTCGGGGCCCAGCGCGGCATCGCGCTCGTCGGTGATGGGGAAACTGCCCGGGGGCAGCAGGCGATCGGGCTGCAGCTTTTCGCAGCCCAGGCTCACCACCATGACCTCGCCGCCGAAGTTGGGGTTCAGGCTGATGTGTTTGAGCGTGCGGATGGGAATGACCGCGTCGGGCGCGTCGATGGCCACGCCACAGCCGTAGGTGTGTTCCAGGCCGATCACATCATCGACATTCGGGTACTGCGGCAGCAGCTCGGTCTTGATGCGGCGCACGGCCTGCGCCACCACACCGGCCACGCACTGCACCGTGGTGGTGATCGCCAGGATGTTGCGCGTGCCCACCGAGCCGTCGGCGTTGCGGTAGCCCTCGAAGGTGTAGCCGGTCAAAGGCTCCAGCACCGGAGGCTTGACCGTGGCCATGGGCAAGCCCTCCAGCGCGCGGGCCGAGGGCATCTGCAGCAGGCGCTCGTGCACCCAGCTGCCGGCCGCGATGTCCTTGAGCGCGTAGCCGATGGGCACGTTGTAGCGGCGCACCACACCGCCTTCGGGGATGTCCGCCAGCGCCACCTTGTGGCCCTGCGGCACCTTGTCTCGCAGCGCAATGCCCGCGCCAGGCACGCCCTGCGGCAGCACGGTGCCGGCAGGCAGGCCACCGTCGTTGGCGACGATGGCGACGTTGTCATCCGGGTGCATGCTGATGGTGAGGGCGGGTCGTTTCATCGGTGGCGCGGTCTCGTCAATTTATGCAATCTCAGTAGGTATCAGGCATCAGGCTGCATGGGCAGCACGGTAATCCAGTTCGGGTTGAGCCCCACATCGTGCTCGGCCATCTGGGTCAGGGCACCGCTGCCAGGCGCGATCAAGTGCACACCCACACGGTGGCTGATCTGGCCTGCGGCAATCAGGTGGCGCCCGTCCGGAGTGATGGCAAAGCCCCGGGGCTGCAGTTGCGTGGACCAATGGCCCATGGGGGCCAGCAGGCCCGTGGCCGCATCGACGGCAAACCCGGCCAGGGTGTGGCTGTTGCGTTCGCTGGTGTAAAGCCAGCGGCCATCCGGGCTCAGATGTAGGTCTGCGCCCCATGCGGGGCCTGCAAAGCCCGGTGGCAATGTCGGCAGGCTTTGCAGCAGCTGCAGGCCGCCGCTGGCTTCGTCCCAGGCCAGCACATGCACGCAGGCATCCAATTCACCCAGCAGGTAGATGCGGTCGCCCTGCGCATTGAACCGCAGGTGCCGGGGGCCTGTGCCCGTCGGCAAGGCGAACACGGCAGGGTCGGTGGGCTGCAGCGCGCCCTTGGCAGCGTCAAAACGGTAGCGATGCAACTGCCCGCCCCCCAGCGAGGCCGCCAGCACAAAGCCATTGCCGGGGCTGGCCAAGGCGCTGTGGGCATGGCGACCCATGGCGTAGGTGCGAGCATCACCCGCTGCCACGACCGCACCATCATCCGCAATAGCCTGCACTGCGACCAGGTCGGCGCCGTAGGACGCACTCAACAACCAGCGCCCCGTGCCATCGGTCGCCACATGGGCCATGCTGGCGGGCAAAGGGGCCTCGCCCAACACCTCAGCGCGGCCCGCGCGTGCATCCACCGACAGGGTGACCACGGCCAGCGGGTCGCTGCGGCGCGCCACATACAGGCGGGTGCCGTCCGGGCTGAGCGCCATGGGCATAAGCTGCCCGCCCAGCGCCAGGATCTGCTCGGTGCGCAACTGCCCCGTGCCAGAGTCCAGGTGAAGTACATGCAGTTCGCCACTGTCAGCGCAGGAGACAAATACCAAGGTATCGGCGGCCATCGAGCGTGTAACCATTTCAGTGCACCTCGGAGCTGCCCACTACCCACGGCCGATGGGACGAGCAGGGACCAGGCCAGGGACGCAGAGCAAGGGTCGCCCTGCAGTCGGGGCGTCGTCCCCCTTGTGGAGGAAGGCGGTGAAGGCGACTCAGGGGGTACTTCATTTCTTCACAACCCCATCGCACGGGGCAGCCACAGCGAAATCGCGGGCACGTAGGTCACCATCAGCAACACCACAAACAGCGCCACAAAGAACGGCATCATGGCCTTGGTCACGATGCCCAGCGGCAGCTTGGCCACCGCCGCCCCGGTGAAGAGTACCGTACCCACTGGCGGCGTGATGAGGCCGATGCCCAGGTTCACCATCATGATCATGCCGAAGTGCACCGGGTCCACACCCAGCATCTTGACCACGGGCAGCAGGATGGGGGTGAGAATCAGGATCAGTGGCGACATGTCCATCAGGCAGCCCAGCAACAGCAGCATGATGTTGATCATGGCGAGGATGACGTATTTGTTGTCAGACAGGCTGGTGAGGAAGGCCGTGACCTTCATCGGGATCATCATCATGGTCATGAGATAGCCAAAGGCTGCCGCAAACCCGATGAGGATCATCACCACCGTGACGGTCTTGACGGTGCGGTGCACCAGCTTGGGCAGGTCGCGCCACTTGTAGTCGCGGTAGACAAACATGGTCACGAAAAACGCCCACACCACTGCGATCGACGCCGACTCGTTGGCCGTGAAGACGCCCGACAGGATGCCACCCAGGATGATGACCATGGTCATCAGGCCCCACAGCGCCTCCACACAGATATTGAGCGCCTGCTTGAGCGGGATCACCTCGCCCTTGGGGTAGCCCTCACGGTGCGCGGTGAACAGGCACAGTCCCGCCAGCGTGAGGCCCATGAGCAGCCCCGGCAGCACACCGGCCATGAACAGCGCGGCAATCGACACCGTGCCACCTGCCGCCAGCGAATACAGCACGGCGTTGTGGCTGGGCGGAATCAGGATGGCCTGCACCGAACCGCTCACGGTCACGGCTGTAGCGAAGGGGCGGGGGTAGCCTTTCTTTTCCATCTCGGGGATCAGCACCGAACCGATGGACGCGGTATCCGCCACCGACGAACCAGAGATGGCGCCAAAGAAGGTGGACGCCAGGATGTTGACCAGCGACAGCCCACCCCGGATGAAGCCTACCAGCACACCCGCAAAGGCCACCAGACGCCGCGCCATGCCGCCCTCGGCCATGATGGCGCCCGCCAGCACAAAAAATGGAATGGCCAGCAGCGAAAACTTGTTGACGCCCGAGGCCACCTGGATCATCACCGCGTCCAGCGGCAGATCGATCCACAACGCGCCCGCCAGGGCCGACAGCCCCAGCGAATAGGCGATCGGCACACCGATCATCATGAGCACAAAGAAAGTGCCCAGCAGTACCAAGGTATCCATGATCAGGCGCCTTCCGTCAGTTCTTCAAAACGCACGATGCGCCGGTGGTTCTGCGGCCCGAAGACCATCTTCTCCAGCACGAACAGCAGCGTGACGGCCGCACCGATGGGCAGCGACGCATAGGTGGCGCCCACGGGCAACCAGGGCAGCTCGGCAATGCCCTGGCCCCAGGTTTCAATGCATAGGTTGGTGCCATACCAGGCCACAAAGCCGCAGATGACCAGCATGAGCAGATCCACCACCACCGCCAGCAGCCGCTGCAGGAGGGCGGGCAATTTTTCGGTGAGCATGTTGACGGCGATGTGCCCGCCCGCACGGTAGGCCGCCGCAGCGCCGATGAAGGTGAACACCATCATGAGCAGGATGGCAATGGGCTCGGGCCACTGCGAGCCCGTGCCCATCACATAGCGGCTGAACACGCCCCAGGGGATGATCAGCGACATGAAGAAGATGGCCGTGCCGGCCGCCCAGATGGTGGCCAGGTACAACCGGTCCATCCAGCGCAAAAAGGGGTGGTCCATACAAGCAGGTCTGAAAGACAAAGAAAAAAGGCGCAGGCAACCCACCAGGAGTTCGCCCACGCAAGACGCAAACCCAGTGCTTACTTCACCGCCTCGATGCGCTTCATCAGGTCCGCATAGTTGGCGCCGTACTTGGCGCGCACCGGGGCGGTGGCGTCATAGAAGGCCTTGGTGTCCACGTTGATGAACTCCACACCGGCTGCCCTGAGCTTGGCGGTGTAGTCCTCCACGCTCTTGTCCCACAGCGCGCGCTGCTCCAGCTGCGCCTCGCGGCCAAACCTCTTGAGCAGGGCCTGGTCGTCCTTGCTGAGCTTGTCCCACGTGACCTTGGAGACCACCAGCAGTTCGGGAATGATCAGATGGTTGGTCTGCGTGTAGAACTTTGCCCCCGTGCTGTAGTGGTTGCTGGTGAAGAAGCTGGGCGCATTGTTTTCAGCGCCATCCACCACGCCAGTCTGCAGCGCGGTGAACACTTCGCCATAACCCATCGAGATGCCGTTGCCGCCCATGGCATTCATGGTGTCCACGAACAGCGGGTTGCCCATCATGCGCACCTTCTGACCCTTGAGGTCGGCGGGGCTGCGCACGGGCTTCTTGGTGTACAGGCTGCGCGAGCCACCATCCATCCAGCCGATGGCTACCAGCTTGGCGGGCGATGCGCTGATCTTGGCCAGCAGCTCGTCGCCAATGGCACCGTCGATCACCGCGCGCATGTGGTCCTGGCTGCGGAACACGAAGGGCATGTTGAACACGTTCACCTCAGGCACCACCGTGCCCACCGGGCCGAGCGAGGTGCGCAGGATGTTGATGGCACCGAACTGCGTCTGCTCGATCATTTCCTTCTCGCCACCCAGCACGCCACCGGGGAAGGTCTGGATCTTCAGGCGCCCCTGCGTGGCAGCTTCGAGCTTCTTGCCCATGTTTTCCACCGCCACCACGTTGGGGTAGCCGGCGGGGTGCACGTCGGCCGCCTTCAGCACCATGGACTGGGCCTGGGCGGCAACGGGAAGAAAGGCCATCGCGGCCACGGCGGTAGCGCAAGCGGTCAGCAGGGATCGGCGAAAGGTCATGGTGTGTCTCCGGTGGAATGGTTTTTGAGTGAAGCAGGAATGGATGGAAAGCCCGACGCTGGTGTCATTCGAAAGGGCCGGTCCGCACGAACGGCCCGCCCTGGTAGATCACGGCGGGATCGGCCAGGTCGGGGTGCGGGTCAGCCGCTTCCACCTTGGCGCGGAAGGGCTCGGAGCTGTCCTGCGGACGGTAGCCGACGTGGCGCGCCAGGGTGTTGTCCCACCAGGTGGTGGTGTTGTCGCCCATGCCATAAATGATGCTGTGCCCCACCACCGGGGCGGTCAGGCTGGCAACCACCAGGCGCTCCAGATCGTCATAGCTCATCCAGGTAGCGAGCATGCGGCGGTTGCGCGGCTCGGGGAAGGACGAGCCGATGCGCAGGCACACGGTCTCGATGCCGTAGCGGTCGAAATAAAAACGCGAGAGGTCTTCACCAAACGCCTTGGAGACTCCATACAGCCCGTCGGGGCGCGCCGGGTCGCGCAGGCCCACGACTTCGTCCTGGCGATAAAAACCCGTGACGTGGTTGGAGCTGGCAAACACCACCCGCTTGACGCCCTGCTTGCGCGCCGCTTCGTACAGGTTGTAGACGCCGACGATGTTCGCCTGCAGGATCGGCTCCCAGGGCTGTTCGGTGGACACGCCCCCGAGGTGCACCACGGCATCTACCCCCTCCAGCAGGCTGAGCACGGCGCCAGCATCTTCCAGGCGCGCAGGACGCAACTCCTCTCCCGCGCCCTCATCGCCCAGGTTCGCGATGTCCGACAGGCGCAAGGTCGTGCAGTAGGCCTTCAGCCGCGTGCGCAGCTCCTGGCCCAGGCCTCCGGAAGCTCCGGTCAGCAGCAGGCGTTGAAAGCGGAGGGGCGTCGGGTGGCAAGGCATGGCGGTTACAAAGGCAGAGGTTCTTGGTACAGTGGCAGCACATTCGTTGAACGTCATCAGTTGTCGTACAACGGAATGCAATGTACTGCTTCTGCCCCCGGCGCCCCATAGGGATAACACCAAGAATGACCACCGACACCACCCTTCGCCGCAAACCCCGCACCCTGGCCCTGGAACTGGTGGAGTCCCTCGGAGACCGTATCCGGGACGGCCGCCTGGCCCTGGGCGACAAGCTGCCCACCGAGGCGGCGATCATGGCCGAGTTCAGCGTCAGCCGCACCGTAGTGCGCGAGGCGATTTCCAAGCTGCAGGCCTCGGGCCTGGTGGAAACACGGCACGGCATCGGCACCTTTGTGCTGGGCCTGGGCCAGGCGCCCGGCTTCAAAATCACGCCCGACCAGTTCAGCACCCTGCGCGACGTGATTGCAGTGCTGGAACTGCGCATCGGCGTCGAAACTGAGGCGGCGGCCCTGGCCGCCCAGCGCCGCACTGATGCCAACCTGAAAACCATGCGCGAGGCGCTCGACGCCGTGGCCGCCGCTGTGGACGCAGGGCGTGATGCCGTGGCCTCCGACTTCCAGTTCCACCTGGAGATTGCCCGCGCCACGCAAAACAGCCACTTCGCCGAGCTGATGGGCACGCTGGGCAGCATGATCATCCCCCGTGCACGCCTGGCTGCGATGGATTCGGCCAACGATGAGCGGCGGCAGTACCTGCGGCGGGTCAACGGCGAGCACGAAAGCATCTACGACGCCATCGTGGGCCAGGACCCGGACGCCGCCCGCGCCGCCATGCGCACCCACCTGGCCAACAGCCGCGAGCGCAGGCGGCGCGCGCAGGCCGAAGCCAGTTGAGCATGAACGGTCCGCAGCTTTAACGCCCCAGATGCCCACTACGCCCCACCCCGCACTGCTGGACGGGCGCGCAGACAGTGGTCCCATGAGTAATTACCCGCAGGCGCTCTCGATCAATATGTTGTACGATGACATACAACAAATCATTCCTGCCCAGCATACGCCGCGCCTCACGGCGCTGGCTGGGGTTTCGGGCGCCGTGGCCCCCCTCCCTGAGCGCCGGGTGCGCCTTGGCGCGCTACGGGCTTTGTTCTGATTTCTTCAACCCACCACACACCACCACAGCCATGCATGCAAACCTGATTGGCGGCGCCTGGACCGACGGCGTTCGCACCTACCAGAACACCAACCCCTCTGACACGCGCGACGTGATTGGCGACTACGCCGTGGCCAGCCGCGAGCAGGCGCTCGACGCCGTGGCCGCCGCGCACGCGGCCTTCCCGGCCTGGAGCCTCTCCACGCCCCAGCAGCGCTTCGACATCCTGGACGCCGTGGGCAACGAGATCATCGCCCGCAAGGCCGAGCTGGGCGACCTGCTGGCCCGCGAAGAAGGCAAGACCCTGCCCGAAGCGATTGGCGAAGTGGGCCGCGCGGCCGCCATCTTCAAGTTCTTCGCTGGCGAGGCGCTGCGCCCCGGTGGCGAGATGATCCCGTCCGTGCGCCCCGGCGTGGGCATCGAGATCACGCGCGAGCCGCTGGGCACCATCGGCATCATCACGCCGTGGAACTTCCCCATCGCCATCCCGGCCTGGAAGATTGCCCCCGCCCTGGCCTACGGCAACTGCGTGGTGTTCAAGCCCGCCGAAGTGGTGCCCGGCTCCGCCTGGGCGCTGGCCGACATCCTGCACCGCGCTGGCTTGCCCGCCGGCGTGTTCAACCTGGTGATGGGCCGGGGATCGGACGTGGGCGCCGTGCTACTCGAAGACGAACGCATCGCGGGCGTGAGCTTCACGGGCTCCGTGGGCACCGGCCAGCGCGTGGCGGCGGCCTGCGTACCGCGCGGCGCCAAGGTGCAGCTGGAGATGGGCGGCAAGAACCCCTTCGTGGTGCTGGACGACGCGGACCTGAACGTGGCGGTGGGCGCGGCCATCAACAGCGGCTTCTTCTCCACCGGCCAGCGCTGCACGGCCAGCAGCCGCGTGATCGTGACCGAAGGCATCCACGACCGCTTCGTGGCCGCCATGGTCGAGAAGATGAAGACCCTGAAGGTGGACGACGCCCGCAAGGCCGGCACCGACATCGGCCCCGTGGTGGACGACCGCCAGCTCGCACAGGACCTGGAATACATCGGCATCGGCCAGCAGGAGGGCGCCAAGCTCGCCTATGGCGGCGAAGCGCTGGAGAAGAACGCCGACGGTGCGCCCGGCTACTACCTGCGCCCTGCCCTGTTCACCGAGACCACGCCCGGCATGCGCATCAACCGCGAAGAGATCTTCGGCCCCGTGGTGAGCGTGTTGCGCGCCAAGAACTACGAAGAGGCGCTGGCCCTGGCCAACGACACCCCGTTTGGCCTGGCCAGCGGCATTGCCACCACCAGCCTCAAGCACGCCACACACTTCAAGCGCCACGCCCAGGCCGGGATGGTGATGGTGAACCTGCCCACGGCGGGCGTGGACTACCACGTGCCGTTCGGCGGCCGCAAGAGTAGCAGCTACGGTCCGCGCGAGCAGGGGCGTTACGCGGCGGAGTTCTACACCACGGTGAAGACGGCGTACACGCAGGCGTGAAGCTGCCAGCCCGCAACCCACCGGACAGGCGTCGCAGCGGGTTGCTGAAAATGTAGGGAAAAACAGGCCCTGCCGCGCTACCACATTGCGCTATAAGCTATTAATTTAATAGCAAATAGAGCGCACGAGGCCTATCTCCTGATGGGAGGCTCGCCCCTCCCCCATGCCCGCCTCAGCGCGGGACTGGATCCCCTCCGCTATCATCGCGCCCCATGACCGCCCCCCGACGAACCTTTGCTGCGCTGCGCCTGTGGGTGCTCGCATGGTTCGTGGCGTCAATGGGGGTGGCCATTGCATCGCCACTGGTGCACCCCCAGGCCTTTGAGGTGATCTGCTCGGGCGCGGGCACCATCAAGCTGCTGGTGCAGACCGACGATGGCACTGTCGAAATGGGCGCGATGGGCATGGACTGCCCGCTGTGCTTCACCCCCAGCGCCCCGCCCCCCACACCGGTAGCCGCCGTGCTGCCGCCCCACCCCCTGGCCCATGCGCTGCAGCCCGTCGAGGCGGCCCGCATTGCGGCCGCCACTGCAGCCCCTCTGCCCGCTCGCGGGCCCCCATCGCGCTCTTGATCTGAAGCTTGTTGGCAGTGCCCGGTACCTGGTGGTCGGGTGCTGCCTTGTTCCCGCTGGTTTCCAGACAGTGCTGCCTTGTGCGATGCGTTGACGCGCGCGGGGCAGCGGCACTGTCGCTTCAAGACAAGAGCGTTTTCATGTCCCGTATTTCTTTTGCTTCGCGCAGCGCTACGGCCTTTCCGCGCCTGCCCCTTTCCCCTTTGTGCCTGGGCGTGCTTGCCACCTGCGCGCTGGCCTCGGTCGCAGCCCATGCACAGACCAACACCCCACCCACACTGCAGACTGTGGATGTGGTCGATGCCGCTGCATCCCCCAACGGCAAGCTCAGCCTGGACACCCCGGTGGACACCGGCAGCCGCCTGGGCCTGACGGTGCGCGAGAACCCCGCCTCCGTCACGGTGGTGGACCGCGCCACCATCGACGCACGCAGCGCGCAAGACACGCAGGAGATCCTGCGCGCCGTGCCGGGCGTGGTGGCCCACAACGCGCCAGGCTCGATGTCTGCACACTACCGGGGCTTCACCAGCAACTCGGTGGCGCAGCTCTACAACGGCATCAATCCGCAATATGGCAGCGCCACGCGCGCGGTCGATAGCTGGATCTACGACCGCGTGGAAGCCATCGGCGGTGCCTCAAGCTTTTTGTACGGCTCGGGCGGCGTGGGTGGCTCCATCAACTACATCACCAAGACGGCCGAACGCAGCGACTTTGCCGAGGGTCAGATCCGCCTGGGCTCCTACGACATGAAGGAAGTGTCGGTGGGCCTGAACCGCCGCATCGCGGGCGGCAATGGCGGCGCAGGCCCGGCCCACTACGCACGCATCGACCTCAACCACCGCAACGCAGGCAGCTGGACCGAAGGCACCAAGACGCAGTCCACCCAGTTGGCCACTTCGCTACTGTCGGACCTGGGCGGCGGCTTCAGCCACACGCTGGCCTACGAATACCAGAAGGACCATGTGGACCGCCCCTACTGGGGCACGCCGGTGCTGAACCCCGCCGTGGGCGCGCTGCAGATCGACCCTGCCACGCGCTTCAAGAACTACAACAGCGCCGACGGCATGTACGAGCACCGCGTGCAGTGGCTGCGCTCAGTGGCGCAGTGGCGCGTGTCGGACGCGCTGCAGCTCAAGAACACGTTCTACGTGTACGACGCCCTGCGCGACTACCGCAATGTCGAGATCTACACCTTCAACGCGAGCAACACGGCCGTCACGCGCACGGCACCCTACCTGCAGCGCCACGACCAGACGCTGGTGGGCGACCGGCTGGAGGGCACCTACCAGGGCCAGCTCGCGGGCCGAAAGAGCGACTGGGCCTTTGGCCTGGACGTGAGCGTGAACAAGCAGACGCGCTTCCCGTTCGGCCCCTCGGTCACCGTGAGCACGGTCAACCCCTACAACTTCTCCACCGAGAACTTCTTCGACATTCCCGGCATGTCGCCCGTCTTGAACCCTGACAAGGACAACAAGATCACCAACACGGCGCTGTACCTGGAAAACCGCACCCTGGTGGCCTCAGGGGTGAACCTCATCACCGCACTGCGGCACGAGCGCATCGAGCTGGACCTGGTGAACCGCCGTGCGGTGACGGCCACATCGCCCGCCACCTTCAGCCGCAGCTACAGCCCCACCACCGGCCGCCTGGGCGTGGTGTGGGACATTGCGCCCGGTGCCAACCTGTATGCGCAGGCCTCCAACGCGGCCGACCCGCCATCGGGCTCGCTGGCCTCGGCCTCGTTTGCCGATGTGCGAAACAACGGCGAGCTGACCACGGGCCGCCAGGTCGAGGTGGGCAGCAAGTTCGACTTCTGGGACGGCAAGGGCAGCGCCACGGTGGCGGCCTTTGACATCCGCCGCAAGAACATCGCATCGCAAGACCCGTCCAACCCCAATCTCACCGTGCTGGTGGGCGAGCAGTCGTCCAAGGGCATTGAGCTGTCGGCAGGCATCCGCCCCACGCCACAGTGGCAGCTGCAGGGCAACCTGTCGCTGATCCGTGCGCGGTATGAAAACTTTGTGCAAGGCGGCGTTTCGCGCGCGGGCAACGTGCCGCAACTGGTGCCACAGCAGGTGGCCAACCTGTGGGCATCGTACGCGATCACACCCACCATCACCGCCAGCGCGGGTGTGCGCCATGTGGGCAAGGTGTATGGCAATGCGGCCAATACCAAGTTCTGGCCGTCGTACACACTGCTGGACCTGGGCCTGGCCTGGAAAGTCAACAAGACCACCACGCTCACCACCCGCGTGCGCAACGCCACCGACCGCATCTACGCGGCCGAGACACGCGACCAGGTCTACCTGGGTGCGCCGCGCACCTTGGACGTGACGCTGCACACCGCGTTCTGACCCAGGCGGAGCACCCGACATGCCACACGCCAAACGCTGGCTGTACCTCGTCCACCGCTGGCTGGGCGTGTTGCTGTGCGCCTTCTTCGCCATGTGGTTCCTCTCGGGCGTGGTGATGATGTACGTGGGCTACCCCAAGCTCACGCAGGCGGAGCGCCTGGCCCATCTACCACCGCTGCGCAGCGCCATGCAGGGCCCCGAGCGCCTGCTGGAGCCCGCCGATGCCCTGCAGCGCGCGGGCGTGGCGGGACCGCTGCAAGACCTGCGGCTGGCCGTGGCCAGCGGCGGGCGCCCGGTGTACCTGGTGATTCCCGCCGCCCCCACCGGCGACGCCGCACCACGCCCGCGCAGAGCATCTGCTGCGGTTGTGATCGACGCCATCACCGGCGAAAAACTGCAGCAGGTGGACGCAGAACGGGCCATCGCATCGGCCCGCGCCTTCGCGCAGCATCCCGATGCCACCATCGACTACCAGGGCACGCTGGACGAAGACGCCTTCACCCACTCGCGCGCGCTGGATGTGCACCGCCCGTTGCACCGCCTGCACTTGGGCGACAGCGCTGGCACCGTGGTCTATGTGTCGGGCACCACCGGCGAGGTGGTGCGCGATGCGCCGCTGCAGGAACGGGCCTGGAACTATGTCGGCGCCTGGATCCACTGGCTCTACCCCTTCCGGGGCAATGTCTTCAACGACTACTGGACAGACATCGTCAACTGGCTGTCCATCGCGGGCATCGTGCTCACGGTGACGGGCACGGTGGTGGGCGTGCTGCGCTGGCGCTTTCGCGGCCGGTACAAGACGGGCGCACGCACGCCGTACCGGGGCTTCATGATGCGCTGGCACCATGTGTTCGGCTTGGTGTTCGCCGCCATCACGTTCACCTGGATCTTCAGCGGCCTCATGTCCATGAACCCCTGGAAGATTTTTGACAGCGGCGCAGCTCCACTGCGACAGCAGGCCATGAACGGCGGGCCTTTGGAAGTGCCCGCGCAGGCAGCAACGGTGCAAGCCTTGCTCTCTGCCGCGTCGCCCAACACCCGTGAGCTGCGGTGGGTGCGCCATGCCGGCCACACGCTGGTGCTCGCCTACAGCCCCACAGGCGCCCCGACGGTGCTGGACGCCACCACCGCCGCAGCACATGTGTGGGCCCCGGGAGCTGTGGCCGAAGCCGCCGCGCGCCTGCTGCCCCACGCGGTGGTGCGCACCGACACCCTCACGACCTACGACCTGCACTACTACGACCGCGCCGCCCACACCATGACCGGTGGCAGCGACAAACCCCTGCCCGCACTGCGCGTGGTGTTTGACGACCCGAATGCGAGCTGGGTGCACATCGACCCGCACACCGGCACCGTGCTGGGCCGCACCGACAGCCACCGCCGCACCAGCCGCTGGCTGTTCGCTATGCTGCACAGCTGGGACTGGCTGCCGCTGCTGGAGCACCGCCCGCTGTGGGACATCCTGCTCATCGTGCTGAGCCTGGGCGGGGCGGTGATGAGCGTGACGGGGATAGTGATAGGTTGGCGCAGACTGGGTACAAAACTGCAAGGACCGCAGTTGCGCAGCAGCCGCCAGTGACCTGATCGCGGAGCGCACCTATGATGGCTGGAGTTGCGTTTGGAAACACTTGCCCATGACGGCCCCTAAACAGCCCTCCGCCATCACCCCCGAGCGTTCTGCCGCGAGCAGTGCGGCGCCGCCTCTCAAGCGGCCAGCCAGCCTGCCTTTGCGTTCCATGGTGGCATGGGGCACAGGCTTGGTCTTGCTCATGGCCTGGGGTACCGTGGCTCTGCTCATGGACGTGTCACGGCGCGATGCCATGAATGCGCAGATTCGCCAGAACAGCAATCTCGCGCTCAGCCTGGGCGAACAGACCGTGCGGGTGATGGCGGCCGTCGACCAGGCCACCCTGCGCATGCGGGACGCGGTTCAGGCCGACGACTTTGAAAAGGCAGACTTCACGCGGTTTGCCAACGAGACCGGGCTCGCTCCTCAGATCCTGACGCAGCTCTCCCTGGTCGGCCCCGACGGCCGGTTCATTGGAAGCAACATCGACCCCACTGGCGAAAAAACGGGGCACGTAGACCTGTCTGAACGCGAGCATGTGCAGGTACACCTCCATCCCGACGCGTCAGAGGCGGCCCGCCTGCAACAGACGCCTAGCGGACTGTTTGTGGGCAAGCCCGTGGTTGGAAAGGTGTCTGGTAAGGCCACCATCCAGTTGTCGCGGAAAATTCCAGCCGCTGGCGGCGGCGTAGCGGGCGTGATCGTTGCCTCGGTGAACCCCGGCTATTTCGAGGATGTATACCGGGGAGTTCAACTGGGGCAAACGGGTGTCGTGACTCTTATCGGAAACGACCGCACGATCCGTGCAAGAGTGATGGGCGGACAGAGTGTCGGCATGGGAAGTGTGGTGCCGCGCAGTCCGGACAACAATGCAGAAGAACGCGGCCCCAGCGGCCACTATGTGCGCTCCAGCGGCATCGACGGTATCGAACGCATTTATGCCTACAGCCGTGTGGGCACCTACCCTCTGATGGTGGTGGTGGCCACAAGCACCAATGAGGCTTTGCAGGAGTGGCGCGCCAGCCGCAACATCGCACTGATCACCATGGCACTGTTCAGCGCTGCACTGGCAGGCGCAGCCCTGATTTTTGTGCGCAGCGTGCGCCAGCTGGAGAGCACCAACGCCGCCCTGCGCATCAGCGAGGCCGAGGCGCGCTCGGCCAGCCAGGCCAAAAGCGAGTTCCTGGCGGCCGTGTCGCACGAGCTGCGCACGCCCCTCACCAGCATCCGGGGGTTTGCCGAGCTGATGGAATTGCGGCTGGACCAACCCCGCTACAAGGAGCAGGCCGGGCTGATCCGCAAGGCTGCCGACCACCTGAACGCGTTGCTCACCGAAATCCTCGACCTCGCCAAGGTGGAGGCAGGCGCCATGCCACACCTGCCCACGGAACAGAACGTGGCGGACATCGTGCAGTCCACGGCCGACTTCTTTGCCGTCACGGCCGCCAACAAAAACCTGGACATGCAGGTGCAGATCGCGCCCGATGCGCCCGCCACGCTGGTGTGTGATGGCCTGCGCCTGAAGCAGGTGCTCAACCACCTGCTCTCCAACGCCATGAAATTCACCGAGACAGGCGCCGTCACCATCGAAGTGGATGCCACGGCAGACGCTGTGCGTTTTCATGTGGTGGATACCGGCCCCGGTATCCCGGCCCACCTGCACGAGACGATCTTCGAAAAATTTCGCCAGGGCAACGACCAGGTGAGCTACCAGCACGGCGGCACGGGCCTCGGGCTGGCGTTGTCGCGGGCATTGGCCGTGCTGATGGGGGGCACGCTCACGCTGTCTTCTTCAGAAGGCCAAGGCTCGCGCTTCACACTCACCTTGCCCCGCAGCCCAGGCGCTGAGCCTCAGTAAACAATATCGCTCTGAGGTAACGCGTACACCGCAGGGCCCATGCGGCCTGGCGCGCTATGGCGTTGTGGCGTTGTGGCGTTGTGGGATCAGTTCCGGCTGCGCAGCGTCCGGCTGAGCAAAATCACCGGCACCAGCCCCACAGCCACCAGCGCCAGCGACGGCAGGGCCGCCTCGCCCAGGCGCTCGTCGCGTGCCAGCTGGTAGGCCACCACGGCCAGCGTGTCGCTGTTGAAGGGGCGCAGCACCATGGTGGCGGGCAGCTCCTTCATCACGTCCACAAACACCAGCAGCGCGGCGGCGGCGGTGGAGCGCTTGAGCAGTGGCCAGTGCACCCGCGCCAGCAGGCCTGAGCTGCCCACGCCCAGCATGCGGGCAGAGTCGTCCAGGCTGAGCGGGATGCGCGCATAGCCGCTTTGCATGGACTGCAGGGCCACGGCGCAAAAGCGCACCAGGTAGGCCCACACAATGCCCAGCGCCGTGGCCGTGACCAACGCGCCCACGCCCCACTGGGGCACCGCCGCCTGCAGCCAGCCCACGGGCAGCAGCAGACCCACCACGATCACAGCGCCCGGCACTGCGTAGCCCACGCTGGCCAGTTGCACCACGCCGCGCGTCACGGCGTCGGGCTGGCGGCGCACGGCAAAGGCCAGCGCCAGCGCCACGGTCACGGCCAGCACGGCGGTGATGCATCCTAAGCGCACGCTGTGCCAGGCCCATTCCAGGAACCGCTCCCACGGCAGCACCGACCAGTCGGCCGCGAGCGGGCGCAGCATGAACAGCACCGGCGCCACAAAGCCCATGAGCACGGGCACCGCGCACACCGCCCAGGCAGCCCAGCGGCGCGCGCCGCGCAAGGCCAGGGGCTGCGCCTCGGCCGAGCCCGCACGACCGCCGCCGGTGGCAAAGCGCATGCGTTTTTGTGCGCGGTGCTCCAGGTGCAGCAGTGCCATCACCACCACCAGTAGCATGGTGGCCAGCTGCGCGGCGGCCAGGCGGTTGTCCATGGACAGCCAGGCCTTGTAGATGCCCGTGGTGAAGGTCTGGATGCCAAAGTAGCTGGCCACGCCGAAGTCGGCCAGGGTTTCCATCAGCACCAGCGCCACCCCGGCGGCGACGGCCGGGCGCGCCAGCGGCAAGGCCACGGCACGGATGCGGCGTGGCAGCGGCGCGCCCAGCAGGCGCGCAGCCTCCATCAGGTGCGCGGCGCGTTCGCCCAGCGCCGTGCGCGCCAGCAGGTACACATAGGGGTAGAGCGAGAAGATGAACACCCACACCGCGCCGCCCAGGCTGCGCACCTCGGGCAGCAGGCGGCCTTCCAGGCCAAAGGTGTTGCGCAGGCCCACCTGCAGCGGGCCGCTGAACTGCAGGAAGTCGGTGTACGCATAGGCGGTGACGTAGGCGGGCATGGCCAGCGGCAACAGCAGCAGCCATTCAAAGGTGCGGCGGCCCGGAAAATCAAACAGCGTCACGGCCGCCGCCGCCAGGGTGCCCACCATGGCCGCGCCCAGCGCCACCAGCACGCTGAGCCATAGCGTGGTCCACACATAGCCGGGCAACACGGTGGCTGCCATCTCGCGCAGGATGGCACCCGCCTGGGCATCGCCCTGCCCGGGGGCGGACAGCGGCAGCCACGACGCCAGCACCGCCAGCACCGGCAAAGCCAGAAAGCCTGCAAACAGGATCAGCGGGACGCTGCGAAGGACAGAAGACGGGGTACGGCGCAAGGCGGTGGGCTCGGCAGAAGGAAAAAAGCGCACACCTGCCGAAAGGCATGGGCGCCGCAGCGCCCAGGAATGCAAATGCGAATTTTAAGCATTCGCCCCTGCCCACCTAGAATGCAGGCATGTTTCTTGAGGTCTCCCAACTCGAAGTGCGCTACGCAGGCCGCGCACAGGCCGCCGTGCAAGGCGTCACGCTCAGCCTGAAAGCCGGTGACATCGGGGTGCTGATCGGCCCCTCTGGCTGCGGCAAGACCACCCTGCTGCGCGCCGTGGCCGGGCTGGAGCCTGTGACGGGCGGCGAGATCCGCCTGACCAAAAATGTGGTCAGCAGCGCCCAGCGGAGCGTGCCGCCCGAGCAGCGGCGCATTGGCATGGTGTTCCAGGACTACGCGTTGTTCCCGCACCTCTCCGTGGGCCGCAATGTGGCGTTCGGCATCCACCAGCTGCCCCGGGCCGAGCAGGCCGCGCGCGTGGACGAAGTGCTGAAGCTGGTAGGGCTGGAAGGCAGCGAGCACCGCTATCCGCACGAACTCTCTGGCGGCCAGCAGCAGCGCGTGGCACTGGCCCGGGCGCTGGCCCCGCGCCCACAGCTCATGCTGCTGGACGAACCGTTCTCCAACCTCGACGTGGACCTGCGCGAGCGCCTGGCACATGAGGTGCGCGGCATCCTCAAGGCGGCGGGCGCCACTGCCCTGTTTGTGACGCACGACCAGTTCGAGGCGTTTGCGATTGGCGACGTGATCGGCGTGATGCACGAAGGCCACCTGCACCAGTGGGACGATGCCTACACCCTGTACCACCGCCCCGCCACGCGGTTTGTGGCCGACTTCATCGGGCACGGTGTGTTCGCCCCTGCCACGCTGGAGCAGCGCGGCGACAACGTGGTGGCACAAACCCCCTTGGGCGAGCTGACCGACCTGGACGAATGCCCCCTGCCCGGCAGTTACCCTGGCGGCGCCTGCGATGTGCTGCTGCGCGCCGACGACATCGTGCACGACGACCACGCGCCGGTGCAGGCGCAGATCGTGCGCAAGTCGTTCCGGGGTTCGGAGTTTTTGTACACCCTGCGCCTGGCCAGCGGCCACACCCTGCTGGCCCATGTGCCCAGCCACCACGACCACGCGCTGGGCGAGTGGATCGGCATCCGCGCCCAGGTGGACCATGTGGTCACCTTCCCGCGCGAACTGGCGTCAGAATCCAAGTAAAAAACGGCTCTCCCGCGCATCCATCATGCGCTGATAGCTATCATTTTTGAAATATTCCAGGAGCAGGATCCTGGTCCAGAAACCGCGCCGCATGCTCGGGCGCAGGCAGCATGCAGGTGGCAGACCGGCCCCAGATCCGGTAGCGGTTGCGCGCCACCCAGCGGTACAGCACATCGCGCAGCGGGGCCGGCACCAGCCAGCCCACCCAGGCCAGCCGCCAGGGCCAGCCCAGGGCATGCAATACGCGCAGGATGGCGGCGGTGTGCTGCCAACTGCGCTCGCCGTCGATGACCAGCAGGGTCTGCAGGCCTTCCACCTGGAGCCCCGCCCGCGCCAACAGTTGCTGGCCCGCTGCGCTCTGGATAGACACAAACCGGATGCGCTGTGCGCGATCGTGCCGCAGCAGAAACTGCACCCAGCCGTTGCAAAGCAGGCACTGCCCGTCAAACACCACAATCATGCGGACGCCCCCACTCCGACCCCAGCCGCGCCCGACGGTACCTGCAGGTGCCCCCGGTAGCTGACCACGCGCCCCACGCCAGGCACCGTGGCCTGCACGCGAAAGTGCAGCGCATCGCCCACCCCGGTTTCTTCGGCCACCACCTGCGGGCACAACCACGCGGGGCACGGAATGCCGCAGAAATGCAGCTGCTGCAGCTCCATCACCAGCCGCCCTTCGGATTCGCGCAACACAAAGCTCAGCCGCGCAGCCCCCAGGTGTTCCACCACCCGGCCTGCAACCTCGCGCAGGGTGGACTGCATGGTCTGGGCAGGAAAGCGGCGCGTCCACACCTCGGCGTCGGGGCGCGCCTGCAGCTCGAAGGTGATCGCCCCCTGCACCGCGCGCTGGGGCGCGCCCAGGGCCCAGGCCAGCACACGCCCCAGCCAGGTGGCGGGCGCCTCGACCTGCACCTGGCCCACCAGCCGGTGCGGGCCCGAGAGGCCATGAAACCGCGCCAGCGCGGGCGCCAGTCGCTGGTAGGCAGGGCCGCCCAGGGCGCGTTGGTACAGGGACAGGGGTGGCATGGGGTCAATAAGGAGTGATGAATGGCCGAGGCCAGTCTATCGCCAGCCACCCCAGCCGCCGTTCGCAGGCAGCAAAGAAAAAGGCCGACAGATGTCGGCCCTCGTGCACGAATACGCGACCCGTGCGAATTTAGAAGGTGTGAATGAATCCGGCGGGCCCGAGCAGGCCGCCAAAACGCGCTCGATCTAGGCGCAAAGCGCAGCCATAGCTCGGGCTATGGCGAGCATTTGCAACGACGAGCGGGTGTGTTTTGGCGGGATGAGCGGGCATGGCGGGTTCGTTCGCACCTTCTCAGGACTTGCCCTTGCGCTGCAGGCTCTCCAGCCCGTTCAGGTCCAGCTGCGACATCAGGCCCTGCAACTCCTTCACACCGACCTTGTCGCCCTCGATGCTGACCACCAGACCATTCTTCAGGATGGTCTTGAACTCGGCATGGCTGCCGTCTTTTTCGTAGCGGGTGTGCAGCGTGCGGCCGCCCTCCTGCCAGGTTTTCTCGGCGCTGGTCTGGTCTTCTTTTTCACCCTGGGCCATGCCCATGGCCATCGCGGCCATCTGGCCCAGGCCGCCAATGTCCACGATCTCCAGGCGCAGTTGCTTGTCGTCGCTGCCATATTGCGCGCTGGCCTGGCTGGTGGGAAGGCCCAGGGCCGCGCCGTCCTGCACGTCAAAGCCAGTGCGGGGCAGGCCCGCCAGCTTTTCGGGCAACGCGGCCTTGAGCGCCTGCGCCGCAATGGCCTGGCCTCCGCCCAGCAGGCCTGCGGCAGCCTTGGCGGCGTCGCCGGTGGCAGCGGCAATCGCGGCGGGGTCCTGGCTTTTCTGGGCCTCTTCCATCTTGCGGGCAGCCTCTTCCATCTTCTTGCCTGCGGCCTCCAGGCCTGCGGTGTCGATGGACACCTTGCCACCGGGCGTGTTCATGGTGATGGCAGGGCCTGCGGCGCCCCCCATCAGCCCGCCGCCCCGGGGCAAGACCAGCGCACTGACCGCACCGATCACCACCCCCACCACGATGGCCGCAATGATGACCACCACGGTGTAGCCCACCGACTTCTCGGGCGCGCTGCGCATGAGCACCGGCAGGCCGGTGTAGAGCAGGTAGATGGAGTACAGCGCCGCCAGCAGCCCCAGCATGGCCAGCGCGGGCAACAGGCTGAAGATGCCGCCCAACAAGGCGGCCGTGCTGGCATACACCGCCACCTTCAGCGCCTGGATGGAATTCTTCTGGCCGCCGAAGGTGGGCGCCAGCGCATCGATGATCAGGCCCAGCACAAAGATGCCGACCAGGCTGAGCACGTACGACACCACCATGTTCACCAGCCCCGACACAAAGGGCACGCGGATGGTGACGCCAAAGCCCCCAAAGCCGATCAGCGACATTCCGATGAAGCCGCAGACCGCCGGAATGGCGGCGAGGACCATCGCGTACCGGGTGAACAGGGTGGCGGCATCGGTGCTTTCGGCGTCGATGGCGGCCCAGGCCTCTTTGGGTTGCAGAAGAATGCGCTTGGCGCGCTCGATCAGGTTCATGGTGCCCTCCCGGCAGTGTGCAAAGGCCTGCGATGACCCGCAGGCAAACGGAAAGCGCGGACGATACGGGGCATTGCGCCGTGCAGACCACCCGAGCCATCGCCTGCAAGGCCCAAAGCGTGGAATATGCACGCTTTTGCCGCACAAAGACGGCTTTTGGGGAGCCAGGGCCCGGAGCCTGCGACCGTTTTCAGGCTTTGCGCAGTTGATCGACGGTGTCGTGCAGGTGCTGCGTCCAGGTGCGGCGGTCGCGTTCGCCCGCCAGCTCCGGCGGGCCGTAGTGCACCACGGCTTCGATGGGCGGGGCGCTGAGCGTGCGCCAGATCGAGCCCACCAGGGTTTCATCGCCGATGTAGCTGGGCGCAAAGCTGGTGGTGCCGGTGGCCTTGTCGGCAAAGCGCAGACCCACGGGCTGCACCGGCGCCTGCGCGGCCACGGCGGCCTGCAGCAGGTTGGCGTGGAAGGGCAGCATCTCGCGCCCGTCGCCCGTGGTGCCTTCGGGGAACACGGCCAGCACCTCGCCACGCTCCAGCGCTTCCTGCATGGACCGCACCATGCGCAGCGCGTCGCGGCGCGAGCTGCGTTCGATGTAGAGCGTGCCCGCCGCCGTGGCCAGGGTGCCGATCAGCGGCCAGGCCTGCACGTCGGATTTGGAGACAAAGCGGCAGTGCCGCGCGGCGTGCATTACGGGGATGTCGAGCCACGAGATGTGGTTGGCCACCAGCATCACCGGCCCGGTGAGCGGTGGCTGGCCCAGGATGCGCAGGCTGATGCCCGCATGGGCCAGCAGCTCCAGCGACCAGGCCTGCACGCGGGCATGTTGCTGGTCCGGCGACAGCGATGGAAACCGCAGCGCCACGATCCACAGGCCCTTGGCAATATGGCCCAGCAGCCGCAAGAGGCGCCAGCTGGCGCGCAGGAACTTCACAGCCGGGCCTCGTTAGTGGGGCGTTGCACGCTGGACAGCAAACAGTGCACAGGTGCTGCGCCGCACTGTCTCAGCTGCGGTCAAAAGCTACCTGCCCACCGACCAGGGTCATGCGCACACGGCCGGGCAGCTCGTAGCCCGAGAACGGTGTGTGCTTGCCCTGGCTGGCGAGCGCGTCGTCATGCACCGTCCAGGCGGCCTGCGGGTCGAAGATGCAGAGGTCGCCCACGCCGCCTTCCACGATCTGGCCCACGCTCGCCTGCAGCGTGCCCAGGGCGCTGCCCAGCACGCGTGCGGGCTCTGCGGTGACCACAGCCAGCGCGCGCTGCAGGGGCACGCCGCTGTCCTGCGACCACTTGAGCGCCAGCGACAGCAGCAGCTCCAGGCCCGTGGCACCGGGTTCGGCTTCGGCAAACGGCAGGGTCTTGGCGTCTTCATCGACCGGGGTGTGGTCGGACACCAGCGCATCGATGGTGCCATCGAGCAGCGCCGCGCTCAGGGCGTCGCGGTCGCGCTGCTGGCGCAGCGGCGGCGTCAGGCGCGCGCGGCTGTCGAAGAAACCGATGTCGTTTTCGGTGAGGTGCAGCGTGTTGATGCTGATGTCGCAGGTGACCTTGAGGCCCTCGGCCTTGGCACGGCGCACCAGCTCGACACCCGCAGCGCTGCTGAGGCGGCACAGGTGCACGCGCGCGCCGGTGGTCTTGAGCAACTCGAAGATGGTGTGCAGCGCAATGGTCTCCGCCGCCACGGGCACGCCCGACAGGCCCAGCCGTGTGGCCAGCGCACCGCTGGCGGCCACGCCCTTGCCCAGATGCATCTCCTGCGGGCGCAGCCACACGGTGTAGCCAAAGGTGGCGGCGTACTGCAGCGCGCGCTGCAGCACTTGGGTGCTGGCCAGCGGCACCTCGGCCTGGCCGAAGCCCACACAGCCGGACTCGGTCAGCTCGGCCATCTCGGTCAGCACCTCGCCAGCGAGGTTGCGCGTGAGCGCGCCCAGCGGAAACAGGCGCGACTGGTGCAGCTTCTCGGCGCGGAACTTGAGCATCTCCACCAGACCGGGCTCGTCGAGCACCGGGTCGGTATCGGGCGGGCAGACCAGGCTGGTCACGCCACCGGCCACGGCGGCGGCCATTTCGGATTCGAGCATGCCTTCGTGCTCGTGGCCCGGCTCGCGCAGCCGCGCAGCCAGGTCCACCAGGCCGGGCAGCACGATGCAGCCGGTGGCATCCACCACGCGCTTGGGTGCGAAGTCGGGTGGCACCCGGTTCACGCCCACGATGCGGCCTGCGGCAATGGCGATGTCACAGGTCTGGTCAAGGCCCGAAGCGGGGTCGATCACCCGGCCGTTCTGGATCAGTATCTTCATGATTTCAAGCCAAATTGGCTGCCTCCGCGCATCAGGCGTGCGCTAGCAGCTATGAAAACAGGAGCAATCATTGCGCGCTTCACGCCTCATTCCCGGCGACGATGGACATGACGGCCATGCGCACCGCAATGCCAAAGGTGACCTGCGGCAGGATCACGCTCTGCTTGCCATCGACCACGGCAGAGTCGATCTCCACGCCCCGGTTGATGGGGCCGGGGTGCATCACGATGGCGTCGGGCTTGGCCAGTTGCAGCTTTTCCTGTGTGAGGCCAAAGCTCTTGAAATACTCCTGGCTGGACGGCAGCAGCGCGCCGCTCATGCGCTCGTTCTGCAGGCGCAGCATGATGACCACGTCGGCATCCTTGATGCCCTCTTCGAGCGTGTGGCACACGCGCACGCCCATCTGCGCCATGTCCGACGGCACCAGGGTGCGCGGGCCTACCACGCGCACTTCGGCGCAGCCCAGCGTGGTGAGGCCGTGGATGTCGGAGCGCGCCACACGCGAGTGCAGCACGTCGCCCACGATGGCCACGGTGAGGTTACTGAAGTCCTTCTTGTAGTGGCGGATGGTGTACATGTCCAGCAGCCCCTGCGTGGGGTGGGCATGGCGGCCGTCGCCCGCGTTGATCACGTGCACATGGGGGGCCACATGCTGCGCAATCAGGTACGGTGCGCCCGACTCGCTGTGCCGCACCACGAACAGGTCGGCTGCCATCGCGCTAAGGTTGGCGATGGTGTCGAGCAGCGACTCGCCTTTGCTGGCCGAGCTGCGCGCGATGTCGAGGTTGATCACGTCGGCCGACAGGCGCTTGGCCGCGATCTCGAAGGTGGTGCGGGTGCGCGTGCTGTTCTCGAAGAACAGGTTGAACACGCTCTTGCCGCGCAGCAGGGGTACCTTTTTCACTTCGCGGTCGTTCACGCTCACGAAGTTGGCAGCCGTGTCGAGGATGTGCGTGACGATGTCACGCGGCAGGCCCTCGATGGACAGCAGGTGGATGAGTTCGCCGTTGCCGTTGAGTTGGGGATTGCGCTTGTGCAGCACGGTCAGGCCTCTTTAGTCTTTGTCTTGGACTTGGAATTGGAAGGTGCCGCTGTCGCCCCGCGCCAGGGCCAGCGAATGGGCAACCGGCAGGGCCACGCGGGCGGCGGCAAAGTCGGCCTGCACGGGCAGCTCGCGCCCGCCCCGGTCCACCAGCACGGCCAGGCGCACGCTGGCGGGGCGGCCGTAGTCGAACAGCTCGTTGAGCACGGCGCGGATGGTGCGGCCGGTGTAAAGCACATCGTCGAGCACCAGCACGTCGGCACCGTTCACATCAAACGGCAGAGCGGTCTGCGCGCTGGCCGACAGGCCGCGCTGGGCGAAGTCGTCGCGGTGCATCACCGACGACAGCACGCCGGCGGGCCCTTCCAGGCCCAGGTCTTTTTGCAGGCGCTCGGCCAGCCAGGCACCGCCCGAGGCAATGCCCGCCAGGCGCGTGGTGGGGGTGAGCATGCTGCGCACGCCGCGCAGCAGTTCGCGGTACAACGCCTCGGCGTCTAGCACCAAGCTGCCGGACATTCCGGGGGATGGGGTGGTCATGGGAGATTCCTCAAAAACTGTTCCAGGATGATGCAGGCCGACGCTGCGTCGGCATCCTTGGCACCACCCGCAATGGCCTCGGTGGTGCTGTAGCGCTCGTCTACCTCGAACACCTGCAAGCCGAATCGGCCACGCAACTGGCGGCCGAACTTGAGCGCGCGTGCGGTGTTCTCGTGGCTCGCGCCGTCAGGGTGGTAAGGCACGCCGATCACCAGCGCGTCGGGCTGCCATTCCTTGATGCGCTCGGCCACCTGGGCGAAGCGAGCGTCGCCCTCGGCCTGGATGGTGCGCTGCGGGGTGGCACTGCGCAGCATGCGGTTGCCCGAGGCCACGCCCGTGCGCTTGAGGCCAAAGTCAAAAGCAAGAAAGGTCTGGAAATGCGCAGGAACGGCTGGCGGCTGGATCGACTGAACGGGCGAACCGGTCATGCGTGCCCCGCCTCGGGCGACAGCATCCAGGCCTTCAAGCCCAGCAGCGACAAGGCCCGGTCGTAGCGCTCGGGCACGGGGGTGTCGAAGATCACCGACAAATCCGCCGCCACGGTGAGCCAGGCGTTCTCGGCCAGCTCCGATTCAAGCTGCCCCTCGCCCCAGGACGAGTAGCCCAGCGTGATGAGCACGCGGCGCGGCCCAGCGCCCGTGGACAGGGCTTCGAGCACGTCCTTGGAGGTGGTCATCTCCAGGCCGCCGGGGATGGTCATGGTGGAGGCGTAGGCAGATTCGTCAGTCTCGGCCTTGTCCATGAGCATGGGCTCGTGCAGCACAAAACCGCGTTCGGTCTGCACTGGGCCGCCCTGGAACACAGGCTCCCGGGTGAGGTCTTCGCGCCGCAGCGACAGATCTACTTTGTCGAACAGGCTTTTGAGGGTGATGTCCGAGGGCTTGTTGATGATGAGTCCGAGTGCGCCGCGTTCGCTGTGCTCGCACAGGTAGACCACACTGCGCGCAAAAGACTCATCTTCCAGGCCGGGCATCGCAATCAGGAAGTGATGCGTCAGGTTGATGGGCGCAGAATCGAAAGACATCCCTCAATTTTAACGGTGAACATGGCGACCCCTTCCGAGCCTTCCTACCCAAGCGGTCTAGTCTGGTTCCGGCGCGACCTGCGTGCGCAGGACCATGCCGCCCTGTACCGGGCGCTGACGCAGTGCGAGCAGGTGCACTGCGCCTTTGTGCTGGACCAGGAGATTCTGGATGGCCTGCCCCGGGTGGACCGGCGGGTGGAGTTCATCCTGGCATCGCTGGTGGAGCTGGACGCCTCGCTGCGCGCCCTGTCTGGCCAGCCAGGGGGCGGACTCATCGTGCTGCATGCCGTGGCCAGCGAGGCGATTCCGGCACTGGCGCAGCGCCTGGGCGTACAGGCCGTGTTTGCCAACCACGATGACGAGCCCCAGGCGCTGGCGCGCGACAGCCTGGTGCGCACCCGGCTGGCGGCGGCGGGCCAGGCATTTCACACCTTCAAGGACCACACCATTTTTGAACGCAGTGAGGTGCTGACGCAGACCGGCAACCCCTACAGCGTGTTCACGCCCTACAAAAACGCCTGGCTCAAGAAGATCGACGCCTTCCAGCTCAAAAGCTACCCCGTGGAACGCCACGCGCACCACCTGGCGCCGCGCCCCCAGGCGCATTGCCAGCCCCTGCCCACGCTGGCGTCGCTGGGGTTTGAGGCCAGCGCGTCGCCAACCCCCGGGCTGCCCACCGGCGCCCGTGGCGCGCAGCAGCTGTTTGATGATTTTCTGGGCCGCATCGAGCGCTACGACCATGCGCGCGATTTTCCTGCCGTCAAGGGCCCGAGCTACCTCAGTGTGCATTTGCGTTTTGGCACCATCTCGCCACGGTTGCTGGCGCGCACCGCACACGGGCTGGTGCAGGCGGGCAACCCCGGCGCTGCGACATGGCTGAGCGAGCTGATCTGGCGCGACTTTTATTTTCAGATCCTGCACCACCACCCCCATGTGGTGGACCACAGCTTCAAACCGGCCTACGACGCCATCCAGTGGGAAACCGGCCCAGAAGCCGATGCCCTGTTTGCCGCGTGGTGCGAGGGCCGCACAGGCTACCCGCTGGTGGATGCCGCCATGGCACAAATCAACCAGACGGGCTACATGCACAACCGCCTGCGCATGGTGGTAGCGAGTTTTCTGGTGAAGGACCTCGGCATCGACTGGCGCCGGGGCGAGGCCTACTTTGCCACCCACCTCAATGACTTCGACCTGGCCGCCAACAATGGCGGCTGGCAGTGGGCCAGCTCCAGCGGATGCGATGCCCAGCCCTATTTCCGCATCTTCAACCCGGTGAGCCAGAGCGAGAAGTTCGACCCAGAGGGCAAGTTCATCCGCCGCTACCTGCCCCAGCTTGCAGCGCTCCCGACCAAGGCATTGCACGCTCCCTGGCTGGCGCGCCCCCTGGAGCTGCAGGAAGCCGGCGTACGCCTGGGACACACCTACCCCTTCCCCGTGGTGGAGCACGATGCCGCACGGCAACGCACGCTGGAGCGGTATGCCGTGGTCAAGACGGCTGCAGGGTGACAACACACGGCTCTGCGGACTAAAGCAGGCCGCCGTGGGTTAGCGATGCGCCATGGGCGGCGGATCGCCCGGTGGCGGCTCCTCCGGTGTCATCTGCATGCCCTCGCCACCCAGCGAAGCACCAGCAGCCAGCCGCAGGCGCAGGCGCACATCGGTGCGGTTGTCGGCATTGGCAATCGCTTCTGCGGGTGAGATGACACCCAGCTCGACCAGGGACAGCAGGGACTGGTCGAAGCTCCACATGCCCTGCTCCCCGCTGCGGGTGATGGCCGTCTTGAGTTCGTCAATCTGGCCTTTCTGGATCAGTTCGGCCACGTAGGGGGTCAGCAGCATGATCTCTGTGGCGGGCACCAGGCTCCCGGCCAGCCCTGTGACCAGCCTCAAGGCCACCACCGCGCGCAGATTGAGCGACAGGTCCATGAGCAGCTGGCGGTGGGCATCCTCGGGGAAGAAATTCAGGATGCGCTGCACCGCCTGGTTGGCGTTGTTGGCATGCAGGGTGGACACGCACAGGTGCCCGGACTCGGCATAGTGCAGCGCGTGCTGCATGGTGGCCCGGTCGCGGATCTCACCGATCAGGATCACATTGGGGGCCTCGCGCATGGCCCGCCGCAGGGCCTCGTCATAGGACTGCGTATCGAGCCCCACTTCGCGCTGGGTGACCAGCGACTTCTTGTGGGTGTGCAGGTACTCAATCGGGTCTTCCACAGTCAGGATATGCCCGCCCGCGTGGGTGTTGCGGTGGTCCAGCAATGCGGCCAGTGTGGTGGTCTTGCCCGAACCTGCGGCCCCCACCGCCAACACCAGACCACCTTTGAGGAAGGCCAGTTGCTGCAGCACCGGTGGCAGGCCCAGCGTCTGCAGGTCTGGTATCTGCGCAATCACATGCCGTATCACCATGCCCACCTGTCCACGCTGACGGTGCACATTGACGCGAAAACGCTCGCCCTCGGGGGTCTGGAACGAGAGATCACACTCCATCGTGGTCTCGAACTCATGCCGTTGTGCATCGCGCAAGATGGAATACGCCATCTGCCGAACGTCTTCCGCCGACAGCAATTGCTGGGCAATCGGCGCAAACGCGCCCTGCCGCTTGATGGTGGGCGGCGCACCCGCCAGCAGGAAAAGATCGGAGGCCCGCTCCCTGGCCACAAAGGCCAGGCACGCCAGCAGGCGAGGATCGGCAGAGGGCGACGGCGCTCCCGGGTCCATCAGCACACTGGCCATCTGCAAAAGGCGGGCTGCAGCGGGTCAGCCCCTGGGCCCACAGCCCCACTCGCCGTAGCGCCACCCATCACGGAAACATGGCAGCCCAAAAAACCACAGCCCCGCCGGTGAAGGACGGGGCTGTGGATGATGCGCATGGTATGTCAGGCCTCGGCCGCTGCCGCGATGCGGGCGTAGTGCTGGATCAGGCTCAGCAGCTCCTCATCCGAATACGGCTTGCCCAGGTAGTGGTTGACGCCCAGCTCCATCGCATGTTCACGGTGCTTCTCGGCAATGCGCGAGGTGATCATGATGATCGGCAGGTCACGCAACGCACCGTCTGCACGGATGTTGCGCGCCAGATCGAAACCGTCCATGCGGGGCATTTCGATGTCGGACAGCACCACGGTCGGACGCTCCTCCTGCAGCCGCTCCAGGGCCTGCAGGCCGTCGGCCGCCAGGGCCACCCGGTAGCCTTCGCGCTGCAGCAGGCGCTGCGTGACGCGGCGCACGGTGATCGAATCGTCCACCACCAACACCAGCGGCACCTGGCTGGGCCCCGCCAGCTGGGGCGAGACCACCTGCTTGCCACCACCCGCACCACCCTCCGTTTCCGGGGCGGGCGCCATGCCCACACTGGCAGCACGCACCTGATCGCCGTACACCGTGGCGAGCGCCACCGGGTTGTAGATCAGTACCACGGCACCCGAGGCCAGCACCGACATCCCGGCCAGGCCTGGCAGGCGGGACAACTGGGGGCCGAGGTTCTTCACCACAACTTCCTGGTTGCCCAGCACTTCGTCCACATGCATGGCCACACGCTGCGCGGCGCTGCGGAAAATCACCACGGGGCGGGTCTTGCCAGCGGGCTCATGGCTGCGGGCAGACGCCTGCAGCAAGGCGCCAGACCAGAAGAAGGGCACCTTCTCCATCCCGTCGTCAAACACGCCGGTGCGGTAGGCTTCCTCCAGGTCGGCCGCAGAAGTGCGGCGCACGATTTCCACCACGTTGGCAGGCACGCCCACCGCCAGGTCGCCGGTGCGCAGCATCACCACCTGCGTCACCGCAGTCGTCAAGGGCAGCACCATGCGGAACGCCGCGCCCTTGCCCGCCTCGGTCGAGGTTTCGATACGTCCCCCCAGGGCGTTGATTTCGGCGCGGACCACGTCCATGCCGATGCCGCGTCCGGCCAGGCCGGTCACTTCGGATGCCGTCGAGAAACCGGGCATGAAGATCAGGTTGGCGGCCTCGGAATCGCTGAGTTCCACACCGGGTTCCACGATGCCCTGAGACAGGGCCTTTTCGCGGATGCGCGGCAGGTTCAGGCCCGCACCGTCGTCGCGGAACTCCACCGACACGTCGTTGCCTTCGTGGTGCAGATCCACGGTGATCGTGCCGGAGGCCGGCTTGCCCGCCGCCACACGCACTTCGGGATCTTCGATGCCATGGGCCACGCAGTTGCGCAGCAAGTGCTCGAACGCGGGGGTCATGCGGTCCAGCACGCCACGGTCCATTTCGATGGAGCCGCCGGTGATGTCCAGCTTGATCTGCTTGCCAGTCTCCTTGGAGGCCTGGCGGACCACGGCGTAGAGGCGCTCGGCAATGCCTTCGAACTCCACCATGCGGGTGCGCAGCAGGTCGCGCTGCAGCTCCCGGGCCTGGCGGCCCTGGGCGATCAGGTCGTCTTCGGCACCTTCCATGGCGCGCTGCAGGTTGCGCTGCACGGTGGCCACGTCGTTCACCGATTCGGCCATCATGCGGGTGAGTTCCTGCACGCGGGTAAAACGGTCGAATTCCAGCGGGTCGAAACCAGCGGCCGAATCCTTGGACAAAGCTAGGCGCGACTGCATCTGCGATTCGGCCTGCACTTCAATGTCGCGCAGTTGCTGGCGCAGCCTGTCGAGGTTGCCCGACAGGTCGGAGAGCGAGCTGCGGAACTGCCCCAGGCGCACATCCAGACGCGAGCGGCTGATCATCACCTCGCCCGCCTGATTGACCAGGCGGTCGAGCAGCTGCGCACGCACGCGCACCGACTGGCTCGCAGCCACGCGCAAGGGCGCCAGTTGCGAGGGGCCGGGCAAACGGACCGCAGGAGCGACAGGCGCAGCGGCATCCACCAACGCAGCGGCGGGTGCCATGGGCGCATCAGCAGCGTCCAGACGGGCCCTCGCGCCCTCGACGGGCAGGGCCACCACCGTGTCGGCAGGGGTCTGGCCAATCGCCCGCAGGGCATCGAAATTCGCCTGCAGGCCATCAAAACCGCCTTGCAGGGGGTCGATCTGATCGGCTGTGACGGTCTCGGGATCAAGTTGCTCAATCGCAGATTCCAACCGGTGGGCCATTTCGCCCAGGCGCATGGCACCGGCCAGGCGCGAGCTGCCCTTGAGCGTGTGCAGGGCACGCAGCACTTCGCTGCGGGCACCCAGGTTGTCAGGCCGCGCGGCCCATTGGCGCAGGGCACCGCCCAGTTGAGGCAGCAACTCGGCGGCCTCTTCCTCGAAGATCGGGAACAGGTCGGGATCGATGACGTCGATGGCGTCGATGTCGTCATCGACGTCCGAAGACAGCGCCACGGCGTGGGCGATCGCGTCGTCGATCAACTGGTCCTGATCGTGAGCCACCACAGACAGCGCAGGCGCCACATGGCCTTGCGGGATGATGACGGGCGCGGGCTCCAGGGTTGCCTCGGCATAGGCCTCGGGCTCGTCGATCGCGTCTGGCGCGGGCTCGGAAGCCACGGGCTCCACCATCTCGATGGGGAAAGCTTCGACAGCGTCTTCCTCTGGCGGAGACAAGGTGACAACCACCTCGGCTTCCAAAATCTGGCGCAGCTGTTCCAGCACCTCTTCGTTGGGCTCCTTGAGGAAGCCCGCAGCGAATTGGTGCAGCAGGCGGCGGATGTCTTCCGCAGCGCCCATGAAGGCCCGGGCCTGTTCCTCGGTGCCGCCAGATTGCAGCTGCACATGCTGCATTGCGTGCTCCAAGGCCCGCGCTAATTCCGACAAGGCAGTGAAACCGACCGTGGCAGAACTGCCCGCCAGCGAATGCGCCAGTGCCACCGCCATGTCGGGCAGGGGCTCGTGCAGTTCCAGCGACCATTCCTGCAGACAAGTCACCAGACGGCGCGACCATTCGTCGGCCTCATTCAGGTACACGTTGTACAGAGGGATGCTGATACGCAGGGTGTCAATCACCTTGACCGCATCGTCGCTGGTGCTGTCCTCCTGCGGCAAGGCCTCCAGAAGCCCAGCCATTTCAGAGGGCAACTCGGCATCGGCAGATTCAACGGCCTCATGCGCCTCCACCGGGACCTCAGCAGCGGCGGACTCGGCTTCAAGCAACCGCTCCAAGGCTTCGACATCCAGTGACGCGAGGGCATCGGATGCCTCTGGCACCTCGGCTTCGATCTCTGCGGGCACCACGGCCTCTGGCGCTGTGCTGGCTTCTGCATCAGACAAAGTCAGTGCTTCCAGAGGAATCTCCTCCAGCGGCTCTGCGACAGCAGCCACGGCAGAGACCTCGGCAACAGGCGCCACATCGGGCAAATCCAGATCAGGCAGCTCTAGGTCGAGCACAAAGTCGGCGCTGGACGGATCTACCAACGGAGCGGGGGCCGAATCGGCATTCAGGGCGGCGGTAAAGACCGAGAAGTCAATATCCTCCGCAACCTCAGCCACACCGGATGTTGCAGCCACTTCAGGCGCAACGGGTGCTTCAACAGCTGCAGGCTGTTCGTGCACATGCTCCGAAATTTCGGTCGCCTGGAAGTCCATCAGGCCCAGATCGTCCTCAGGATGAGCATCGAGGCCATCCGAAGACACGGTACCGGCGGCCAGTTCGACCGCTTCTGGTTCCAGCGCCGCCAGGGGTTCGATCTCTGGAACAGTCCCAGGGGCTTCGTCCCCCTCGGAAGGCACGACCAAAGGCAGCAACGTACCGTCAAGGCGCATCGCATCTGCAGATTTGCGGAAGGATTCAGGATCCCAGCCGGTTGCGCGGCCTGCCGCAATGTCATCGGCCCAGCGGCCAAATGCCCGCAAGGCGTCCGAGGACAGTGTCAACAAGCCCGGCTGCATGGGCTTCTGCTCAGCCAGCCAGGCGTTGAGGATTTGCTCCATCGACCAGGCGGCTTCGCCGAAGTCGTTGAGGCCCACCATGCGCGAACTGCCCTTGAGCGTGTGGAACGCACGGCGCAACGTGGTCTGTTCGCTCAGATTGCCAGGCTCCCCCTGAAGCAGATCAATGGCGGCCAATCCGTTGACCACCACCTCGCGTGCTTCCTCCAGGAAAACGTCCAGCAACTCATCTTCGACATCCGGTACAGCAGCCTTGGCAATAGGTGCTGGTGCTGGTGCATCTGCGGCGGCGACAACCGACGCGGGGGCAGCAGGCGCAGCCACATCGAAGGAAATGTCCGGAGCCAGGCTTTCTGGCTCTGACTGGGGGGAAGGCTCGCTGACTGGAGCAGGGCCCAGGTCCAGAATCGGAGCAAAGTCCGTGGGTTCGCTGACAGGCTCCGGCGCTGGGAAGCGCGGCAGCACGTCAGGCACTAGGGTCGCGGTGCGCTCCTCCAGTTTGGCTGGGGCTTCCTCCATCGCGTCAGACGCACGCGCACGGGTTTTGCCCATGAGGATGCGCAGCTCGCCCAGGTCCTCGTCATAGACAAAAAGCTTGCGCGCCATGGTGCGCTGATAGCTCAGCATGTCGATCAGAAAACCGAGTGCGCCCAGGCTGTTGCCAAGCTTTTCGAACACGGCTTGGCGCCCTTCTTCGGGCACCTCGTTGATGAGCAGACGCTCCACCGTATCGCGCATGCGCACCACGGCCAGCGACGCCTGGTCAAGCCCCAGCACCGACAAAACACCGCGCATCTGGGCCAGATGTCCGGGTACTGTGGCCAGAACCGCCGTGTCCTGGGGGTTGCGGAAAAACTGGTCCAGCGCCTTCTCAGCCTCGCCCAAGGTCACGCGCAACTCGTCCACCACGCTGCCCATGGTCTGGTTGTCGCTGACCCTGCGGTACAGCTCCTCCATCCAGGGCTCCAGCGGCTCGGGTTCGGCACCTGCTGTCACCGCGTCCAGGCGCTCGGCCAACCGGGTGGCACGCGCCTCCATCTGGTCGTCGGCAGCATCCAGTTCTTCAAACGCCGCCTGCAGGTACAACACCGAAGTCGCCACTTCCATTGCCAAGGCGGCCGATGGCGGCTCGCCCGAGCGGGTGGTGGAGTCCATTGCCCGCGTCAATGCCAGGGCCAGGTTCTCACTGCCAGGATGCAGTTTGCGCAGCGAGTCGCACACCAGGCTGAACTGGTCAGCTGCCGGTTTGAGTTTGTTGCGATCACCACCGGCCAGTGCCGACCAGGTCTCGGTGGCCGATGCGATGCGCTTGCGCGCCTGCGCCAACACTGCCGGGTCGAAGCGGCCAAACCGCGCGGTTTCGTAATCAACGGGCTTGAAACGGTCCAGGGAAAACGCCTGGCGCACGGCGCGCAGCGAAGGTGCAGCGTCCTCGGGCAACTCGGAGGCCTTGGCCTGCGAACAGAAGAACAGCAGGTCCTGAACCAGCCGGTCTGCAATGGTGGGGTCGCCCTTGGCCAGGGTCGCGTACTGCATCAGCACCCGCGAGGCCACCCGTTTGACGTACACATCGGGGGACAACAGGCCGGAGCCAAACGCTTCGAAGAAGCCAGCGCAAATCTTCCAGAACGCACGTGCCTGGCGGTCTGACTGGGCTGCTACGAGCCCCAGACAGGTATCTCGCAGGTTCAGCGCAGCCTTGAGGTCGCCGGACTTGACAATGCGCAGCACGGCCGCATCCAGCCGCGCCCGCGCCTCGGGGCCATATGGCAAGGGCGGCAGGGTCACGGCCCCTTCGGGTTCGCGGAAACGGCGCTCCACAGGCCAGAGGTCTGCCGGATGCACGCGGTCGGCACCTGCCAGCGCCTGGGCGTCGCGGTACTGAGGGAACAGCGCCACGGGTGATACCGCCTTGCCCGCCAGCACGGTTTCCAGGTATTCGATCAGCGCAAAACTTGCGCGCTCGATCACTGCAGCCGCTTCGTCGCTGCAGGTTTCCGGGCGCTGGACAAACTTCTGGACCGCAGACTCCATGGAGCGCAGCACGAGGGCTGGTGGGCCCATGCCCACCATTTCGAGTGCGCCACATGCTTGGTGCAGCTGCTGACGCGCTATGCGCAGCGCGCCAGCGTCCAGCGCTGCAAGATCGGATTCACGCGCAACTTCCGCATCGCGCACAAAACGGCGCATGGCCTTGACCGCACCGTCGAGTGACTTCCGCAGTTCGTCAAGCACCCAAGCCAAAGGACCCAGGTCCTGATCCCCCTGGGTCCCTTCTGCGGCCGGTGCATTGTTGGCATCAATAGATGACATGTATTTGTCCCCGGCTGCAATGAGCCAGCTGGTTGATGACTACTGCTGTCAGGCGATCTTGAAACGTGCCACCGATTGGCGCAGTTCTTCGGCCATGTGCGAAAGCTCACGCACCTGTTGTGCCGTGGTGCGGGTACCTTCACCCGTTTGCTCGGTCACCGCAAAAATGTGCTGGATGTTGTCGGCCACTTCGTTGGCCAGAACAGCTTCACGCGAAGTGGAGGACGAAATCTGCTCAATCAGTTCAGCAAGGCGGCGCGACACGCGGTCGATTTCGGTCAGCGCGGTACCGGCGCTGTCAGACAGACGCGCCCCTTCCACCACACCCTGCGTGGAGCGCTCCATAGCGGCCACGGCATCCTGGGTGTCGGTCTGAATGGCTTTCACCAGCGCCGAGATCTGGCGCGTCGCGTCTGCAGAACGTTCAGCCAGGCGCTGCACTTCTTCCGCCACCACCGAGAAGCCACGACCGGCTTCACCGGCAGACGCGGCCTGGATGGCGGCGTTCAGGGCCAACACGTTCGTCTGCTCGGTAATGTCAGAAATCAGCTCGGTGATTTCACCGATCTCCTGCGACGATTCGCCCAGGCGCTTGATCCGCTTGGAAGTGTCCTGAATCTGGTCGCGGATGGAGTTCATACCGCCGATGGCGTTCTGCACGGCTTGCAGACCCGAGTCAGCGGCTTGCAGCGACTGACGGGCCACCGTGGCGGATTCTTGCGCCTGTGTGGACACTTCGTTGATTCGGGTCGCCATGTCCAGAACGGAGCGGCCGGTTTCACGAATTTCGCGCAGCTGTTCGGTCGAAGCAGCCAGCAGTTCGGTCGAGGTGTTGTCCACCTGCGCGGTCGTCTGCGCCACGCGGGTCGCCGTGTTCTGCACGCTGCCCACCAGCTGGCGCAGTTCTTCCACCGTGTAGTTCACCGAGTCGGCGATGGCACCCGTAATGTCTTCGGTCACCGTGGCTTCCTGTGTCAAGTCACCTTCAGCAACCGACTGCAGTTCGTTCATCAAACGCAAAATGGCGGCCTGGTTGGCGTCATTGACGCGTTTGGCTTCCTGCTCCTGGCGCTTGGCGTCTTTTTGCTGCGTTTCGGCAGCTGCCTGGCGGCCTCGGCTGTCCAGCAGCTGAACACGCGAAATACCGATACCGCACAGCAGCACGAACAGACCGGCCAGTGCCAGAGCGGCAAACTGGCCAGCACCCAGACCGGTCTGGGCGGACAGCTTGGTCTGCAGGCCTTCGAGTTGGCGGCGCAGCGGTTCGCTGTCGGCAATGATGGCGGATTGCGCTTCACGCGCAGACACCAGGCCTTGCAGGTTGCCCAGAATGGCGCTGGCCTGGGTGCGGGTCTGCTCATAGAGCTTGACCAGGGCTTCGAGTTGCTCGCGGGTCTGGGCGTCCTTGGTGGCAGCCAGGCGCAGTTCGGGGCTGCCATCCAGCAGACCCTGGGCGATTTCCTTGAAAGAGTTCAAGTCCTTGCCCAGCAGGAACACGGCCTCGGGGCTCACGCCTTCCATGGTCTGGAATTCGTTGGCCGATTTGCCGATACGCTGGGTCAACATCACCAGCTGGCCAGCTGCAGAAATTTCAGCGGCCGGGGCATTCTGCTGGAGCTTCAGCGAGGACACGGTTTCAGCGATTTCCAGCAAGTCGGAAGACTGGCGGTTGATGGTACGCAGAGCGTCGCCCACCTGGGTCAGGATCTTCTGCTGGCCCATCACCACGCTGGCGTTGCGCTCGGCGCGCTCCATCAGGGGGTTGACGGCATCCAGGTCAGGCTTGAACGGCTCGCCCAGCGACTGCACGCCCAGCTCACTGTCACCCGCATTCAGGGCACGCACGTTGCGCGCCAGCACGCCCGAGCTTTCCACCACGTCCGGGAATGCCTGTGGGCTACCCACTAGCGCCTGCGACACCGACTTGGCCAGACGTTGCGACTGCATCAGCGATTGGCCGGTAGCCGCCAGCTGCTGCGCGGAGCGGTCCGCCTGCTGCAGCACCCAGAACGCAATCGCACCCAGCACCAACACGCCCACCAGCAGCAGGGCCAGCAGACGGCGTTGGTGGCCTGCGGCCGTCGAGCGCCCCAGCAGGGGCAGAGAGATCAACTCTTCGTCCGTTTCGGAAACTGCCAATTCGGAGGGGTAACCATCGGGATCCCCCTGAACACTGTTCATGGCCTCCGCTTGGTAGGAGTCGCGCAACTGCGCGCCATCCAGAGCGCCTGTGGCCAGGACATCCTGCCCATCGTCAGCCGTGCCGGCGGCCGCGCCAGCATCCGGCGCAGAGGGTTTCCGGTTGAACAGTTTTCCAAATTGATTGACGACGGACATGGTGCAGCCTTACAGAAAAACTCAAGCACTGATGCTCAGGAAAGCGGGATGTTGGGACAGGATCTGCAGGTTCAGCTCCTGCCAGCGTGTGCCGCTGGAATCGATATAGGTGGTGCCAAAGAAGCTGGGAGCGTCCTCGGCAGGGGGCTCGGACGACACAAAGGCGTCGGTGCCGCGCAGACCCGCCAAGCGGTCCACCAGCAACGCCGCATTGACATCCAGTGCGGCGTTGAAGGCCAGCAGGCTGGACTCGGCCAGCGCCTGCTCGGATCGCGGCGCCGCCGAACCCAGCAGACCCGCCAGGTCCACAACCCCCACCAGCCCACCACGCAGGTTGGCAACACCCAGGAACCAGCTCTGGGTATAGGGCACGGCCTGCACGGAGGCCCAGGGGAAAATTTCCCCCGACTGCCCCAGTGGCAATAAGTAAAAACTCCCGGCGGACTCGACAGCCAGCCAGGATGACACAGAGGTCCCTTCGGTTCTTGCGGCCTGCAGGCGGCTGGCAAGTCGGGTCTGCAGTTCTCGCAGGGCTTCGCGGTTGGCCATGAGCGCGCCGCAGCCTTAGTTCAGAGCGTCAATTTTGGCCTGCAATTCGGCGGGGTCCACCGGCTTGGTGATATAGCCGCGCGCACCCTGACGCATGCCCCAGACACGATCCGTTTCCTGGTTCTTGCTGGTGCACATGATGATCGGCACATCGGCATACAGCGGATCACGGGTAATGGCACGCGTGAGCTGAAAACCGTTTTGGCCAGGCATCACCACGTCCATCAAAATCAGGTCGGGTTTTTCTTCAGCGAGGCGGCGGAATGCTTCGTCGGCATTTTCTGCAGTACGGACTTGCATGCCTTTTTTCTGAAGCAGGTCCGTCAAAAACATCAACTCGGTCTTCGAGTCGTCGACGACCAATACTTTCTGAATGGGCATTACATGGCTCCTTGTTGGGAATTGCCAAACTGTTGAACTGCTTGCAACAGCTGGTCTTTGGTAAATGGCTTGGTGAGATATTCCTGGCAGCCGACCATGCGCCCACGCGCCTTGTCGAACACGCCATCCTTGGAGGACAGCATCACTACCGGAGTATCTGCAAAACGGGCATTGCGCTTGATGATGGCGCAGGTCTGGTACCCGTCGAGCTTGGGCATGAGGATGTCGCAGAAAATCAGCTGAGGCTGATAATCATTGACTTTGGCCAAAGCATCAAAGCCGTCGTCGGCCAACAAGACTTCGTGCCCCCCCTGCTTGAGAAAAATCTCGGCGCTTCGACGGATGGTGTTGCTGTCATCCACCACGAGCACTTTGAAAGATGCGCCTGTTGTAGTCAATTGTCACTGCTCCCGATGGAGAAAATAAACAACGCCGCAGCAAGTGGTGCTGGGCGCCTCAGATCTGAACCATCTCGAAATCTTCCTTGCGGGCGCCACATTCAGGGCAGGTCCAATTCATGGGGACCTGATCCCAGGGCGTATTGGGTGCAATGCCGTGCTCAGGGGAGCCCTCTGCCTCGTCATAAATCCAGCCGCAAATCAAACACATCCAAGTTTTAGAGTCGGTCACAGCTTAAAGGGCCTTCACATAGAATGCAACGATTGTATCTAGTCATCTCCAGGGGCTGCGGCTTCGGTGCCACCCCTCAAGCAGGATCTGGTCCATGACCATCAAAGCGTCCCCTCCCCCCTCAGAAATCACAGAGATCGAAGATGACGGTTCGGAGGAAGCAAGCCCTGCATGTGTGCTTGTCTTCAATGCCAGCGACCCCAGCGGCGCAGGCGGCCTGACCGCCGATATCACCACCATTGCATCCGTCGGCGGACACCCGATTGCCGTGGTCACAGGCGCCTACGCCCGCGACACCGCTGAGATTTTTGACCACTTCGGCTTTGACGACGAGGCCGTGGCCGAGCAGGCCCGGGCCGTGCTGGAGGACCTGCCGGTCCAGGCCATCAAGGTTGGCTTCGTGGGCAGTCCGGAGAACATCAGCACCATCGCCGAGATAACTACAGACTATGACGAAGTCCCAGTGATAGCGTACATGCCCAACCTTTCCTGGTGGCGTGACGAGTTGATCGACGAGTACCTGGACGCCTTCCGCGAATTGTTGTTGCCGCAGACCTCAGTGTTGGTTGGAAACCACAGCACCCTGTGGCGCTGGCTGCTGCCGGACTGGAGCGGCGAGCGCAACCCCACCGCCCGCGACATTGCCCGCGCAGCCTCCGAGATGGGCGTGCCCTACACCCTGGTCACCGGCATCCCCCTGCCCGAGCAGTTCGTCGAGAACGTGCTCGCATCCCCACAGACGGTGCTGGGCAGCGGCAAGTTCGAGCTGTTTGACGCCACCTTCGCAGGCGCAGGCGACACGCTCTCGGCCGCGCTCACCGCCCTGGTGGCGGCGGGCAACGATCTGGGCGAGGCCACCAGCGAGGCACTGAGCTACCTGGACCGCTGCCTGGACGCGGGCTTTCGCCCCGGCATGGGCCACATCGTGCCCGACCGCATGTTCTGGGCCCAGCCAGATGACGAAGAAACCGGCACTGACGACGACGACGAAGAGACCCCGATTGACGAAGCACAGGCCCTTGAAGGCTTTGTGATGCCCCCCCATGACACCAAACACTGATCGCAATATCCCCCTGTTCGAACGCGCCAAGGCGCTGATCCCCGGCGGCGTGAACTCGCCCGTGCGGGCCTTCAAGGCCGTGGGCGGAACGCCCCGCTTTGTGAAGCGTGCGCAAGGCGCCTACTTCTGGGACGCCAACGACCAGCGCTTCATTGATTACATCGGCTCCTGGGGCCCGATGATCCTGGGCCACGGCCACCCTGCCGTGCTCGAAGCCGTGCAGAGCGCCGCGCTGGAAGGCTTCAGCTTCGGCGCCCCCACCGAGCGCGAGGTCGAGCTGGCCGAAGAAATCCTGAGCCTGGTCCCCTCCATGGAGATGATCCGCCTCGTCAGCTCGGGCACCGAGGCTGGCATGAGCGCCATCCGCCTGGCCCGTGGCGCCACCGGCCGCAGCAAGTTCATCAAGTTCGAGGGCTGCTACCACGGCCATGCCGACTCGCTGCTGGTCAAGGCCGGCTCGGGCCTGGCCACGTTTGGCAACGCCACCAGCGCCGGGGTGCCGCCCGAAGTGGTGCAGCACACCATCGTGCTCGAATACAACAACGTCGCCCAGCTCGAAGAAGCCTTTGCCCTGCACGGCAAGGAGCTGGCTTGCGTGATGATCGAACCCATCGCGGGCAACATGAACTTGGTGCGCGCCAGCGTGCCGTTCATGAAGCGCTGCCGCGAGCTGTGCACCGAATACGGCGCGCTGTTGGTGCTGGATGAAGTGATGACGGGCTTCCGCGTGGCACTGGGCAGTGCGCAAAGCGTGTATGCCAAAAGCATCCCGGGCTTCAAGCCGGATCTCACGGTGCTCGGCAAGGTGATTGGCGGTGGCATGCCTTTGGCGGCGTTTGGTGGCCCGCGCGCCATCATGGAACACTTGGCGCCCCTGGGTGGCGTCTACCAGGCGGGCACGCTCTCGGGCAACCCGGTCGCCACCGCCTGTGGCCTGGCCACGCTGCGCGAGATCAAGAAGCCCGGCTTCTTTGATGCACTCTCGGCCCGCACCCGCTTGCTGGTCGATGGCCTTGCGGCCGCCGCAGCCGCTGAAGGCGTACCCTTCAGCAGTGATTGCGAAGGCGGCATGTTCGGCTTCTTCTTGCTGCCCGAGCTGCCGCAAAACTATGCCCAGGTGCTCAAGACCGACAGCGCGCGCTTCAACCAGCTGTTCCACGGCCTGCTGGACCGGGGCGTCTACATTGCGCCCGCCTTGTACGAGGCCGGTTTTGTGAGCGCCGCCCACACCGCCGCCGACATCGACGCCACCGTGGCGGCTGCACGCGAAGTCTTCAAGACACTATAAAAATAGTAGCTATCAGCGCTTATCTATAGCGCGGTAGCGGCATTTTTTCTTCATATTTCTGGCGGCAGGGCGGCTACAACAGTCCGCGCAACTCGCGCGCTGCCTCCTGCAGCAGCGGCAACATGTCGCGCTGCAGGCTGCCCTCATCGATCTGCTTGGGCGACGCCACCACATTGAGCGCTGCCACGGTGTCGCCCTGCAGGTTGCGCAGCGGCACGGCCAGCGCGTGCACGCCCAGCTCATGCTCTTCCACCGCCAGGCAATAGTCATCGCGCCGCGCCTTGGCAATCACCTGCCGCAGCGGCCCGACCTGGGTGATGGTGTGGGGCGTGAGGCGGTGCAGCGTGTGGCCCTTGAGCCACTGCGTGAGTTCCACCGGTGGCAGCCCCGCCAGCAGCACCCGCCCCGTGGACGTGGGGTGCGCAGGCAGCCGCGCCCCCAGGTGCAGGCCATACGCCAGCACACGCGACGGCGCGCCATACACCCCGCTGCGCGCCACGATCACCACTTCGCTGCCATCCAGCACGACGGCCGAAAACGACTGCTGCGTCTGCGCCGCCAACCGGTTTAGTGTGGGCTGCAGCACGCGCGGCAGGCGGGCTGACGCCAGATAGCTGCCCGAGAAGCGCAGCACCTTGGGCGCCAGCCAGAAGTAGCTGCCGTCCGTCTCCAGATACCCCAGGTGCGCGAGCGTGAGCAAATGCCGCCGCGCCGCCGCCCGCGTGAGGCCCGTGCGCTGCGCGGCCAGCGTGGCATTCAGGCGCTGGCGCTCGGTGTCAAAACTCTCCAGCACGGCCATGCCCTTGGCCATGCCTTCAATCAAATCGGCCTTGGCGATGGAGATGCTGGTCATGGTGTGGTGAAAAACGGTGCAACAAAAGAACCGGTGGCCAGATGCAAGCCCAAACAAAGGCACAGACAAAAGCCCAGCCATGGCAGCCACCGTGCCGGGGCGCACGCAGCCTTCTTGACCCGGATCATGCATGCCTGCGCGATGATCGCACAAAGCATCTACCTATCGCGCGCAAACGCAACCCAGGCATCCTCTTTTGATGCAGATCAACCTACGCTTGGTCCCATCCCCAGCGCAGCATCTGCCCTAAGGCTTGGCGCTGGGCCCATCCCCCAACGCCACCACCTTTGCGAGATTGCCCCATGCGTACCCAGGTTGCCATCATTGGCGCAGGCCCTGCCGGCCTGCTGCTCGGCCAGTTGCTCTACAAATCCGGTATCGACGCCGTCATCATCGAACAGCGCAGCCCCGACTACGTGCTGGGCCGCATCCGCGCAGGCGTGCTGGAGCAGGTCAGCATGGACCTGCTGGACCAGGCCGGCGTGGGTGCCCGCGCCCATGCCGAGGGCCTGCCCCATGACGGCATCGAGCTGCTGTTCAAAGGCCAGCGCCACCGCATCAACCTGCACGACCTGACCGGCGGCAGCCGCGTGACGGTGTATGGCCAGACCGAAGTGACCCGCGACCTGATGGATGCGCGTGCAGCCGAAGGGCTGACCACGGTGTACGAGGCCCACAACGTCAGCGTGCACGACTTCAACGGCCAGCACCCGCGCGTGACCTACGAAAAAGACGGCCAGACCCACACCGTGGACTGCGACTTCATCGCAGGCTGCGACGGCTACCACGGCGTGTGCCGCGCCAGCGCCCCAGCGGATTTGCTCAAGACCTACGAACGCGTGTACCCGTTTGGCTGGCTGGGCGTGCTGGCCGATGTGCCGCCCGTGTCGCACGAACTGATCTACGCCAACACCGAGCGCGGCTTTGCGCTGTGCAGCATGCGCAGCGCCACGCGCAGCCGCTACTACGTGCAGGTGCCCGACACCGACAAGATCGAGAACTGGACCATCGACCAGTTCTGGGCCGAGCTGGGCAACCGCCTGGACCCCGAGGCACGCGCCAACCTGGTCACCGGCCCCGCGCTGGAGATGAGCATTGCCCCGCTGCGCAGCTTTGTGGCCGAGCCCATGCGGTTTGGCCGCATGTTCCTGGCGGGCGACGCGGCGCACATCGTGCCGCCCACCGGCGCCAAGGGCCTCAACCTGGCAGCCAGCGACGTGGGTTATCTGTGGACTGCGCTCACCGAGTTCTACAAAGAGAAGTCCTCGGTCGGCATCGACACCTACTCCGACCGCTGCCTGCGCCGCGTGTGGCGTGCCGAGCGCTTCTCGTGGTGGTTCACCTCGTTGATGCACCGCTTTCCAGAGACGGGCGAGTTCGGCCAGAAGATCCAGGAGGCCGAGCTGGACTACCTGGTGCACTCGCGCGCAGCCTCGGTGTCGCTGGCAGAGAACTACGTGGGGCTGCCGATGAACTTCGGCGCCTGAACCTCGCCTCCGTCTGGCAACAGACATAAAAAAGCGGCTTCCAAGGAAGCCGCTTTTTGTTGGGTGACCGCCTCCGGTGGGATCAATGACGGAAGTGGCGCACGCCGCTGAAGACCATCGCCACGCCACGCTCGTTGGCGGCGTCGATGACTTCGTTGTCGCGCATCGAGCCACCGGGCTGGATCACGCAGGTGGCGCCCGCGTCCACCACCACATCCAGACCATCGCGGAAGGGGAAGAACGCATCGCTCGCCACCACCGTGCCTTGCAGGGTCAGGCCTGCGTGGCCCGCCTTGATGCTGGCGATGCGGGCCGAGTCCAGGCGGCTCATCTGGCCGGCGCCCACACCCATGGTCATGCCGCCCTTGCAGAAGACGATGGCGTTGCTCTTGACGTACTTGGCGACCTTCCAGGCGAACAGCAGGTCTTCCATTTCTTCCAGCGTGGGCTGCTTCTTCGTCACGACCTTGAGGTCGATGAGCGACAGCTCGTGGTTATCGGCCGTCTGCAGCAACAGGCCCGAGCCGATGCGCTTGGCGTCCATGGCGTTGCGGCCACGTTCCCAGTCCGTCTTGCCACCGTGGGCGGGCAGCGCGATCTTGAGCAGGCGCACGTTGGCCTTGGCCTTGAAGATCTCCAGCGCCTCGGCGGTGAAGTCGGGGGCCATCAGCACTTCGACAAACTGCTTGCTGACCTGTGCAGCAGCCTGGCCGTCCACCACGCGGTTGAAGGCGATGATGCCGCCGAAGGCGCTGGTGGGGTCGGTCTGGAAGGCCTTGCTGTAGGCGCTCAGCGCGTCCAGGCCCACGGCCACGCCGCAGGGGTTGGCGTGCTTGACGATCACGCAGGCGGCAGCGTCAAAGCTCTTCACGCATTCCCAGGCCGCGTCGGCGTCGGCGATGTTGTTGTAGCTCAGCTCCTTGCCCTGCAGCTGCACGCCAGTGACCAGCGAGCCGGGTGCGGGGTGCAGGTCGCGGTACAGCGCGGCTTGCTGGTGGCTGTTTTCGCCGTAGCGCAGGTCCTGCACCTTGGTGAAGATGCCGTTGCTCTGGCCAGGGAACTGAGTGCGCGTGGGCACATAGGTTTCCGACAGCTTTTCTTCTTCGAACGTGACGGATGAGAGGTAGTCGCTGATCGCACCGTCGTACTGCGCGATGCGGTTGAACGCAGCCACCGACAGCGCAAAGCGCAGCTTGTCCGACAGCTTTCCGCCCGCCTTCAGCTCGGCCAGCACGGCGTCGTACTGGTCGGCCGAGGTAATCACGCCCACGTCCTTCCAGTTCTTGGCAGCGCTACGCACCATGGCGGGGCCGCCGATGTCGATGTTCTCGATCGCGTCGGCCAGCGTGCAACCGGCCTTGGCCACGGTGGCTTCAAAGGGGTAGAGGTTGACGACCAGCAGGTCGATGGTGTCGATGCCGTGTTCCTTGAGGGCGGCCATGTGTTCGGGCAGCTCGCGGCGGGCCAGCAGGCCGCCGTGCACCTTGGGGTGCAGCGTCTTCACGCGGCCGTCCAGCATCTCGGGGAACTGGGTGACCTCGGCCACTTCGGTCACGGGCAGGCCCTTGTCGGCCAGCAGCTTGGCGGTGCCGCCAGTGGACAAGAGCTTGATGCCCAGTGCGTGCAGCGCTTGCGCGAATTCGACGATGCCGGTCTTGTCGGAGACGGAGAGGAGTGCGTTCATGGCAGTGGTGGTGGGGAGGTTTTGAGTAAAAAAAGGCCCTTGCGCCTGTCCATCAAGGGCCAATAGCTATAAATTAGATAGCAAACAGCACGAGAGCGTCAGAGCAGCTTGTGCTCGACCAGCTTCTTGCGCAGGGTGTTGCGGTTCAGGCCCAGCCACTCGGCAGCGCGCGACTGGTTGTTGTCCGCATGGGTCATCACCACTTCCAGCAGCGGCTTTTCGACCACACGCACCAGCATGTCGTACATGCCATCGGGCGTCTCGCCGCCCAGGTCGCGAAAGTAGCCTTGCAGGCTTTCGCGCACGCATTCTTCTATGTGTTTCTTGCTCATGCAGCCAATCCCTCTTGTTCTTCTGTGTCTGCGTCAACATCGGTGGCGGCGGGTAGCCGGTCCATCTGTTGCGCGAGGGCATCCAGGTAGTCGGCCACGGCCTGCCACTGCGTGGCGCTGTCTTCGATCGTGTTGATATGTGCCCGCAGGGCCTCGCCGCCCGGCAACGCGCGCAGGTACCAGGCAATGTGCTTGCGCGCACTGCGCACCCCGGTGAGCTCGCCGTACAGGCGGTAGTGGTCGTGCAGGTGGTCCAGCAGCAGGCGCCGCACCTCGACCACCAACGGTGGCGCCAGGTGTTCGCCCGTGGCCAGAAAGTGGCCGACTTCGCGGAAGATCCACGGTCGGCCCTGGGCGGCGCGGCCGATCATGATCGCGTCGGCGCCAGTGGCGGCCAGCACATCGCGCGCCTTCTCGGGCGAGGTGATGTCGCCGTTGGCCACCACGGGCACCTTCACCGCAGCCTTCACGGCGGCAATGGTGTTGTACTCCGCATGGCCCTTGTAGCCCTGCTCGCGTGTGCGGCCGTGCACCGTGAGCATCTGGATGCCCACGGCCTCGAACTGGCGCGCGAGTTGAACGGCGTTCTTGTGCTCCTGGCACCAGCCGGTGCGCATCTTCAGCGTGACGGGCACGTTGAAAGGCGCGCAGGCCTCCACCACGGCAGCGGCAATCTCCACCGCCAGGGCTTCGTTCTGCATCAGCGCAGAGCCCGCCCATTTGTTGCAGACCTTCTTGGCCGGGCAGCCCATGTTGATGTCGATGATCTGCGCGCCGCGTTCCACGTTGTAGACCGCAGCCTCGGCCATCATCAGCGCCTCGGTGCCGGCGATCTGCACGGCAATGGGACCCGGCTCCCCTTCGTGGTTGGCCCGGCGCGAGGTCTTGAGGCTGTTCCACAGGTCCTTGCGCGAGGTCACCATCTCGCTCACCGCATAGCCCGCGCCCAGCGCCTTGCACAGCTGGCGAAACGGCCGATCGGTGACGCCCGCCATCGGGGCGACGAACAACCGGTTCGCCAAAGGAATGTGGCCGATCTGCATGGGAGGGGTGCGGGAGGGGGCGACAGCGAATGCTGAAAAAGGAGGCGGGATTGTACCTGCTCAAAATTTCAGCAAATGAAATGCTCCAGCAACACTGACTATCCCCGCGTGATGCCCCATTGGCAACGCACAAAACGCCTCAGCGGGCCGCGAGATCAGCGCTGCTGTTTGGCCCCGGAACAGATTCGCTCTGGCGCTGCGCAAAATGCCACCACGCATCCGGCAAGTTGTCGAACTGGTGGCGCGCCATGAGGGCGTGCAGCCACTGGCGGTTGTGCACCACATCGGGCGAATAACCTGGCGCATTGGCCGACGCTCCGGTCTGGACGCTGCCTGACGGCGTCCCCATGTCCACCGCCTGGCCATCGGCCAGCGGCCCGCGCACCACCTGGCGGGCCTTCATGCCATCCACCACCAGCACCTGCACCACCCAGCCGCCGCCAGGGGCCTGGCAGGCCGCTTTCAGCGCCAGGCCCTGGGGCTGCAGTTCGTGGGCAATGCGCTCCATCCCGGTGCGTGTGGCGGAGTCGTCCCGGCACAGCGCCCTCTGCGGCCCTGCGCGGGCCGCCAGAGCAGGGCCGCCCGCCCCGACGGCCCCGGCGGCAGGCACCGCCGCCTGCGGCTGGTGCACACACGCCGCGAGCCACAAGGCCGCAATACCCCCTGCGCAGCCGGCCGCGCGGGGCCACGGCGCACGCTGGTTCGGGTGCCGCAGGGTCGGGTGAGATGCAGAAGTGGCGGGCATGGGGCCTCCTGTCGCGGGGTTCAGGGGTGATAACGGTGCACCTTACAAAACCCCTGCAGCACCAGCCATGCCCAGATGGCGCGGACCGCTGTAGGACGGCGCCCCAGCGCCCCCATGGGCCAGGAGCCGCGCCCTACACTCCCCCCATGGAAATCTGGATGCACCAACTGCTCGCATGGCTGGCCCTGCCGCAGTTCGGCCTCAGCACGGTCTTTCTCGTGTCGTTTGTCTCGGCCACGCTGCTGCCCCTGGGCTCGGAGCCCGCCGTGTTTGGCCTTGTCACGCTCAACCCCGAACTGTTCTGGCCCGCGATCGGGGTAGCCACGGTGGGCAACACACTAGGCGGCGGCGTGAGCTGGTGGATGGGTCTGGGCGCACACCGGGCCGTAGACCGGGCGCGTGGCAACACCACCGAGCTGCGGGCGCTGAACTGGCTCCAGCGTTTTGGCCCCCGCGCCTGCCTGCTCTCCTGGCTGCCGGTAGTGGGCGACCCGCTGTGCGCCGTGGCAGGCTGGCTCAAGCTGCCCTTCTGGCCCTGCCTGGCCTACATGGCGGTGGGCAAGTTCCTGCGCTACCTGGTCATGACCACTGCGCTGCTGTACCTGATGCCGGGGCACATGGGGGCGTAGCAATGCTGGGGTGCCGTCCCCGGCCAGGCTACAAAAACGCGTGACCGCTGTGTTCTGAGAGCAGGGAGTCCCCCTTGGCGATGGGCTCTTCCACCACCACCTGGTTGCGGCCGCCCTCCTTGGCCATGTACATCGCCGTGTCTGCGCGCGAAAAGAACTCCAGCACTGACTCGCCCAGCACGTACTGCGTCACGCCAATCGATACCGTCACGCGGCCCTTGAGCAGGCCGCTCCAGGCATGGGTTTCCACCTGGGCGCGAATCCGCTCGCAGGTGTTGAGCGCAGGCAGCAGCGAGGTCGCCGGAAAGATCAGCAAGAACTCTTCGCCGCCATAGCGCCCGAACAGATCGCCGCCCCGCACCCCCTGCTGTGCAATGCGTGCAAAGGTGCGCAGCACCTCGTCACCGCCCAGGTGGCCCAGCTCGTCGTTGATGCGCTTGAAATGGTCGATGTCGAGCACGGCGAGACACAGCGGGATGCCGCTTTCGTCGGCCAGCTGCTTCTGCTCCTCCAGGGCGGCCAGGATATAGCGGCGGTTGAAGCAGCCCAGCAGCGTGTCGCGCTGCGCGTCCTCCTGGATGTTCTTGATCTTGCGGCTCGCCCGGTAAAGGCTGCGGTACAGGTGCTGCACACGCCCCATGAGCACGATGAACGCTGGCACCGACACCGCCAGTGCCAGCAGGTGCAGCAGCTCCAGGCGCAGCAGCGCGGCATTGTTCTGGTGGCTGTGGTGCAGCCCGATCACCACCGCATAGCCCACCAGCACCACGGCCGTCAGGGCCAGCAGCGTGCGGCGGGGCACCGTGAAAATGCCATATGCCACCGCCACAAACATGAAGGGCGCGAACAGAATCTGCGTAACAGGCGCCAGATAAAAAACCACCAGCATGCCGCCAGTTGCGGCGGACACAATGGCCAGCTGGAGGTGCCGCAGCCGGATCTTCTGGTGCACGTCCGCGCGGAGCACAGCCCAGAAGGCCACAAAACCCACCACCACCATCACCGCCAACACCGCCAGGGCATCGCCAGCCACCATGTCCAGGGCGTAGAAGCCCACCAGGGCCAGGGCGTAGAGACTGATCAAGCCACCAACGGCCCACCACTTCTTGCGCTCATGCCAGTCCCCCCGAGGCCCCAGGCCGTCCAGGGCCCGGCGCCCGGGCCGCACGGCAGTGGAGGCCGCAGACGACGAGTCGTCGAACTCCAGCACGGCGTCCGTCAGGGGGAAAGCGTCCGTCGCCGAGAACAGGTTTTTGCGTGCAAAGAACATGCGGGGGCAGGCACAGGCCTGGGTTTGTTCGAAAGACAGCGGGCCCGATGGCGACGGGCTCAGGCGCAGAGGCACTGCACTGAGCAGTCCCTGGGCCGCGCGCGATCTTACGTGGAACTGACACAAACAAACTGCGCGTTTTCCAGTAGCACCGCACCACTCTCAAGCGGCCAGCACCCGCCGACGCGTCCACCACCCTTCCAGGCTGTAGACCAGCAGCGCCCCCCAGATCAGCACAAAACCCACCAGGCGCGCGGGCTCGAAAGCCTCGTGAAAAATCCACACACCCAGGGCAAACTGCAGGCTGGGCGAGATGTACTGCAGGATGCCCAGCGTGGACATCGGGATCAGCCTTGCGCCTGCAGCAAACAAGAGCAAAGGCACGGCCGTCATGGGCCCGGCCAGCAACAGCCAGCCAATGGTGGCCCCGTCGCCCTGGACCAGTGCCCCCTGGCCTTGCCAGGCCCACCATCCCAGCACCATGGCAGCCACGGGCGCAAGCATCAGGGTTTCAAGCGTCAGCCCTTCGAGCGCCCCCTGCACCGCCACCTTGCGCAGCAGGCCGTAGAAACCAAAGCTGAGCGCCAACACCAGCGCGATCCAGGGCAGGCGCCCTGCCTGCACCGTGAGCCAGAGAACCCCAGCCGCCGCCACCGCCACGGCCAGCCACTGGCCCGGGCGCGGGCGCTCGTGCAGAAACACAAAGCCCAGCGCCACATTCACCAGCGGCAGGATGAAATAGCCCAGGCTCGCATCCACCACATGCTGGTTCTGCACGGCCCAGACATAGGTCAACCAGTTGCCGGACAACAGCACTGCCGACAGCGCAAAGGCCCCCAGCACGCGGGGCTGGCGCACCACTTCAGCCATCCAGGCCCAGTGCCTGCGCACGGCAAGGAGCCCCAGCACCACCACCAGTGACCAGAGCGTGCGATGCATCACCACCTCCAGCGAGGGCACATCCGCAACCTGCCGGAAGTAAAGGGGAAACAGGCCCCAAGCAACATAGGCGAGCGCGGCGTAGAGGATTCCGGTGTTCATGGGCAAACCAGCAGAAAAGCGAAAAGAGGGGGAGAGGAAAAAGAAGGCCGAAAAAAATCCCTGCCAGCCAAGCAGCCGGACAGGGACGGGGCCGTGGACCCCTTCGCAGGTCCACAGGCAGGTCAGGTGTGGGTCAGACGTTGAACAGGAAGTTCAGTACATCACCGTCCTTGACCACATACTCCTTGCCTTCGGCACGCATCTTGCCCGCATCCTTGGCACCTTGCTCGCCTTTGTAGTGGATGTAGTCATCGAAAGCGATAGTCTGGGCACGAATGAAGCCGCGCTCGAAGTCGCCGTGGATCACGCCGGCCGCCTGGGGTGCCGTGTCGCCCACGTGGATGGTCCAGGCACGCACTTCCTTCACACCCGCCGTGAAGTAGGTCTGCAGACCCAGCAGCTTGAAGCCGGCGCGGATCAGGCGGTTCAGGCCCGGCTCTTCCAGGCCCAGCTCCTGAAGGAACATGTCACGGTCTTCGTCTTCCATCTCGGCCATTTCGGCTTCGATCTTGGCGCAGATGGCCACCACGGGCGCGCCCTGGGCTTCGGCATAGGCCTTGAGCTTGTCCAGCAGCGGGTTGTTCTCGAAGCCGTCTTCGGCCACGTTGCCCACGAACATGGCGGGCTTGGCCGTGATCAGGCAGAACTGCTTGAGCAACGGAGCGTCTTCCTTGCTCACGGCAATGCTGCGCGCGGGCTTGCCTTGGTCGAGCGCCGCCTGGATGGGCGTGAGCAGCGAAACAATCTTGGCGGCTTCCTTGTCGTTGCCGGACTTGGCCGCCTTGCTGTAGCGGTTGAGCGCTTTCTCGACCGTGGCCAGGTCGGCAAGGCACAGCTCGGTCTGGATGACTTCGATGTCGGCAATCGGGTCCACGCGGCCCGCCACGTGGATCACGTTCGGGTCTTCGAAGCAGCGCACCACGTTCACGATCGCATCGGTTTCGCGGATGTGCGCCAAGAACTGGTTGCCCAGGCCTTCCCCCTTGGATGCACCGGCCACGAGGCCGGCAATGTCCACAAATTCGACGATGGCGGGCACCACGCGCTCGGGGGAGACAACTTCGGCCAGCTTTTGCAGGCGCGGGTCGGGCACCTCGACCACGCCGGTATTGGGCTCAATGGTGCAGAAGGGGTAGTTTTCGGCGGCGATGCCGGCCTTGGTCAGCGCGTTGAAGAGGGTGGACTTGCCCACATTGGGCAAGCCCACGATGCCGCATTGGAGGCTCATGGCAGGGCTTTCTGGAATTCGGAGACAAACCGCCGATTTTACGGGGCCGCCAGCCAGCCCTCTCCACTGCCCGGGTTACCGCGTCATTCGAACCGCAAATCTGCCGCCACACGCTGCCCCACACGCAGCATCTGGCCCGCCCCCTGGCGCACGATGGCGTTCATGCCAAAGGTGATAGCGCCGTCCACGCGCCGGTCCTGGCGGTAGGTGCGCAGGGTGTCACCCACCTCCGGGCTGGATGCCGCCGTGGCTGGGTCAATGTCGGGGATGGGGCAGCGTTCACAGGGCTTGACTGGCTGCAGGTGGATCTCGCCGTCCGCACCGCCATCCACGTGCACCAGGTCCACCCGGTCTTCGTCGTGGGCATCGACACCCGCCAGCACCACATTGGGTCGAAAGCGCTCGATGCCCACCGGGGCATGGCCTGCAGCGGCCAGCCGCCCATTGAGTTCTTCCATCGAGGTCTCGCTGGCCACCAGGATGGGAAAACCATCGGCAAACTGGTTGGGTACCTCCACGCCGCCCGTCCAGTCCAGGCTGGACAAACGCCGGTGTTCGGGGTCAAACCGCACCAATCGGCAGGGCTGCCCCAGGAAGTCCGTGAACCACTGAGCGGCGACGGCCCCCATGTCCCAGGCGGGCACGGTATCGCGCCACACGGTCACGGTGGCCGGGGTCTCTACCGCATCAATCGCCACATGCAAGGCCAGCATGCCGGGTGCCCGCAGCACCATTTCGTCGCTCTTGAGCTGGGGCCGGATCAGCGCCATGCGGGGCAGAGCACGCTGGGTCAGGAACATGCCGTCGGCATCCACCACCATCCAGGCACGGTCCAGGTCCAGCCCAGTCTCCGTAAGCAGGGCTTCCTGCACCTCGATACCGGCACAGGATTTGATGGGGTACACAAACAGCCGCGCGATGGTGCCGGACAGATCGGAATCGGGGTTGAAACTCACGCCAGGGTACTCCTCAGGAATTAGGCGACAGGGCTGGGGCCCCAATTTTGCCCTCCTACAATGGCTGGCATGGCCCAAACCTTTGATATCTGTATTCGCGGTGCCGGGATTGTGGGCAAGACCCTGGCTTTGCTTCTGGCGCGCGAGCGGCTGAAAGTGGCCCTGGTGCCTGCACCCGCCCCCTCCAGCACCGCAGCGGCCGATGTGCGGGCCTATGCCTTGAACACCGCTTCGCGCCAGTTGCTCGAATCCCTGCGCAGCTGGCCGGATGCCGAACACGCGACGGCGGTGCGACAAATGCAGGTGCAAGGAGACCAGGGCGGAGCCGTGGTGTTTGACGCGGAGCCGCAGGGCGTGGACGCGCTGGCCTGGATCGTGGATGTGCCCGCCCTTGAGGCCCGCCTTGCCGAGGCCGTGCGCTTCCAACCCCAAGTCGAGGTGATGGACGCCCCGGTGGCCGCGCCACTGACCGTGGTTTGTGAGGGCCGTGCCAGCAGCACGCGGGCAGAGTTCGGTGCCCGTTTTGATATCACGCCCTACGCCCAGCATGCCATTGCCACCCGCGTGCGCTGCGAACACCCCCACGGCCAAGTGGCGCGCCAATGGTTCTTGCCCGATGGCATCCTGGCTTTTTTGCCTTTGGGCGGGCCCGCAGGGAACTCTGTGGCCGTTGTGTGGTCCGTTCAGCAGGAGCAGGTTACTTCCTTGATGGCCCTGCCGCCCGAGGCGTTCACCCAGGCGCTGCAAACCGCCAGCCAGCAGGCGCTGGGCACCCTGACCCTGTGCGCAGACCGTGCCACCTGGCCTTTGCAGCTGGCCAAAGCCGACCGCTGGTGTGGCAGCACACCCGCAGCAGGCGTCAGCCCCCGCAGCTGGGTGCTGGCAGGCGATGCCGCCCACAACGTGCATCCCCTGGCCGGACAAGGGCTCAACCTGGGACTGGCCGACGTGCAGGCCCTGGCTGAAGTGCTGCGCACGCGCGACTACTGGCGCAGCGTGGCTGATCAGCGCCTGCTGCGACGCTACGAACGCGAGCGCAAGGCGGCCCTGCTGCCGATGGGTTTGGCCACGGACGGGCTGCAGCAATTGTTTGCCCGCCAGGAAGCCCCCTGGCAGGCGCTGCGCAACTGGGGCATGAAGGGCTTTGAAAGCAGCGGCCCGCTGAAGGATTTCGTGGCCCGCAGGGCCATGGGAATGCGCTGAGAACGCGCCCCGGAGCCCTGTGCACCAAATGTATTGATTGAACGAGAACACCATGAAACTGACCACCAGCCTGCTGGCCATCGCCGCCATGACCTTGAGCCTGAGCGCGACCGCGCAGGAGGCCGCCATCCGCAAGGCATTGGCCGAACGCATCCCCCAGATGGACAAGATTGACGAGGTCCGGCCCACGCCCATGGCGGGACTGTTCGAAGTGCGCATCGGCACCGACCTGTTCTACACCGACGCCAAGGGCAACTACGTGATCCAGGGTGAGTTGATCGATGCCAAGGCCCGCCGCAATCTGACGGAAGACCGTATCGCCAAGCTCACTGCGGTTGATTTCTCGGCGCTGCCGCTCAAGGATGCGTTCACCATCGTGCGTGGCGACGGCAAGCGCAAGGTGGCGGTCTTCGAAGACCCCAACTGCGGTTACTGCAAGCGCTTCGAACGCGACATGCAGAAGGTGGACAACGTCACGGTGTACCTGTTCCTTTATCCCATCCTGAGCCCCGACTCTGCCGAAAAATCGCGCAACATCTGGTGCTCGAAAGACCAGGCAGGTGCCTGGCAGGACATGATGGTGCGTGACAAGCCCGTCGCCTCGGCCAGCTGCGACACCAGCGCCCTGCAGCGCAACCTGATGTTCGGCAAGAAACACAAGATCACTGGTACGCCGACGCTGATCTTTGCCAATGGTTCCCGCGTGCCCGGCGCCATCGGCACGCAAGAAGTGGAAAAACGCCTGGCAGAAGCCAGCAGCGAGACCGCGGGCACGAACTGACCCGCACGCGCACCACCTCAGCCCCAGCCCCTCCTGCCAGTGCCCATGCCTTCTCCACGCGCCGCCCAGCCCGCAGACGTTCACTACCGCGTCGAGCCGTCCAACCTGCATGCGCACCTGTTCACGGTGTCGCTGACGATTGCCCGCCCGGCGGCGGTGCAGGAGGTGTCCCTGCCCGTCTGGATACCTGGCAGCTATCTGGTGCGCGAGTTCTCGAAAAACCTGCAAGAACTGGCCGCACGGCAGGGCAAACGAGCGCTTCCGCTGACCCAGCTCGACAAACACTGCTGGCAAATTGCATGCACGCCGGGCAAGCCCCTGGAGCTGACCTATACCGTCTGCGCCTACGACAGCTCGGTGCGCACGGCATGGCTGGATGCCACGCGCGGCTTTTTCAACGGCACCAGCCTGTGCCTGCAGGTGCATGGCCAGGAGAAACTGCGCCACACACTGGACATGGTCCGCACCTCCGCCACTGCGCAATGGTCTGTTGCGACGGGGCTCCAGGCCCTGGCCACTGACAAGCAGGGCTTTGGCCTGTACGGCGCGGCCGACTACGACGAGCTGGTGGACTGCCCTGTGGAACTGGGCCCGTTCTGGGTGGGCCGCTTCAAGGCCTGCGGTGTTCCCCACCAGTTTGTGGTGGCCGGCGCAGCTCCTTCCTTTGACGGCAAACGGCTGCTCGCCGACACCCAGAAGATTTGTGAGACCGCCATCCGTTTCTGGCATGGCGCGGAGGGCAAAGCTCCGTTCAAGAGTTACCTGTTCATGCTCAATGCCGTGGCCGACGGCTACGGCGGGTTGGAACACCGCAACTCCACGGCCCTGATCTGCGGCCGCCGCGACCTCCCCCGACAGGGCGAGCCCCGGGCCAGTGAGGGCTACACCACACTGCTGGGGCTCATCAGTCACGAGTATTTCCACACCTGGAACGTCAAGCGCCTGCGCCCCGCCGAGTTCGCCACCTACGACTACACCCGGGAGAACTACACCGAGCTGTTGTGGTTCTTCGAAGGCTTCACCAGCTACTACGACGACCTGCTGCTGCGCCGCGCCGGGCTGATCGATGACGCGACCTATCTCAAGCTCATCACCAAGACCATCAACCAGGTGCTGCAGACCCCTGGACGGACTGTGCAAACCGTGGCGCAAGCCAGCTTTGACGCCTGGGTCAAGTACTACCGCCAGGACGAAAACACCCCCAATGCCACGGTGAGCTACTACACCAAAGGCTCGCTGGTGGCCCTGTGCCTGGACCTGGCCCTGCGCCGCGAAGGCAAAACCACCCTTGACGCCGTGATGCGTGCCCTGTGGGCCCGCACAGCAGGTGGCCCGATGACCGAGACCGACCTGCGCACGGTGCTGGCACAACTGGCGGGCCGCTCCTTCGACTCGGAGCTGGCGCAATGGGTGCACAGCACCTCCGAGTTTCCGCTGGCCGATCTGCTGGCCGCACACGGCGTGACGCTCAAAGCCGAGGCGCCCCAACTGGCACAGCGCCTGGGCCTGCGCGTGGCAGAGAACCACAGCGTGCAGATCAAGGCGGTACTGCGCGGCGGCGCCGCCGAAAAGGCGGGCATGGCGGCAGGCGACGAGTGGCTGGGCCTGGAGGTGCAAGGACAAGGCTGGCGCATCAGCAAACTCGATGACGTCACGTTCTACGCGGGCACCGAGACGGCCTTGACCGCCATCGTGGCCCGGGACGGGCGCCTGCTGCGGCTGACCCTGGCATTGCCCTTGACCGCTGGCGGCAAGGCGGGTGCGACCGCCACGGCCAAGGCGCGCAGCAAAACTGCCCCCGCGCAGCTGGCACGGCCTGCGGCAGACACCATCAGCCTGACTCCCACTGACCCAGCAGCGCTGGGCCGCTGGCTGGCCTGACGGCCTGCGCGCCCGCACGCGGGCCCGGCCCGGGTTGGGTATATTCCCTGCGCTGACATAACAAACCACACACTCAGGAGATTTCATGGCCTACGAAACCATCGAAGTCCGCATTGAAGCGGACAAGGTCGGCGTCATCACGCTGAACCGCCCCAAGCAGCTCAACGCGCTGAACGACCAGTTGATGAACGAGCTGGGCGCGGCCCTCAAGGCCTTTGACGCGGACGACAACATCGGCTGCATGATCGTTACGGGCAGCGAAAAAGCCTTTGCAGCCGGCGCCGACATCGGCGCGATGGCCAAGTACAGCTTTGCCGACACCTACAAGGGCGACTACATCACGCGCAACTGGGAGACGATCCGCTCGATCCGCAAGCCCGTGATCGCCGCCGTGAGCGGCTTTGCGCTGGGCGGCGGTTGCGAGCTGGCCATGATGTGCGACTTCATCATTGCGGCTGACAACGCCCGGTTCGGCCAGCCTGAAATCAAGCTGGGCGTGATTCCCGGCGCTGGCGGCACACAGCGCCTACCCCGCGCTGTGGGCAAGTCCAAGGCCATGGACATGGCTCTGACGGGCCGCATGATGGATGCGGCCGAAGCCGAGCGCGCAGGCCTGGTCAGCCGCGTAGTGCCTTACGACAAGCTCATGGACGAGGCCCTGGGCGCCGCCATCATCGTGGCAGGCTTCTCCCAGCTGGCCGTGATGGCCGCCAAGGAATCCGTGAACCGGGCATTCGAAGGCACGCTGTCGGACGGCGTGATGTTCGAGCGCCGCCTCTTCCACGCGCTGTTTGCCACCCAGGACCAGAAGGAAGGCATGGATGCGTTCATGAACAAACGCGCAGCCAACTTCACACACCAATAATTTTTGTTCTATAATCTTGGTCTGCGGTCGTATAGCTCAGTTGGTTAGAGCGCAGCATTCATAATGCTGATGTCGGTGGTTCAAGTCCACCTACGACCACCATATAGAAACCCACAGTGCGGCAACTCACTGTGGGTTTTTTCTTTGAGGCGCCTGTTTCACAGGCCCAACAGACCGTCTGTGGGTTCCCGTGCCAACAGCACCCCCCTAGAATCGCGACTTCAGCCCCTGGATGTAAACCATGAACCGCTGCAACACCCCCATCTCCGCTCCCATCTACCGCCATCGGCACGCATGGCTCGCAGCCTTGGCCTGCTGCGGCTTGCTGGCAGCAGCCATGCCCGCAGTCGCCCAGGTGGAACCCGGGCTGGGCATGAACCGCCCTTTCCCGGAAGCTGCACTGCGCGGCACCTTGACCCTCTCGACCACCGCCGAAGCCGTGCTCAACGGCAAATCCATCCGCATGGCGCCCGGGATGCGGCTGTTCAGCCCCCAGAACACCCTGGTCATGGCGCACACGGTGCTGGGGCAGACCTTCAAGGTCAACTACGTGCTGGAAGCCAGCACAGGCATGCTGCACGCGGCCTGGATCCTGACCGAGCGCGAGGCAGCGCAGCCTCGCAAGGGCAGCGACACCACCACCAGCAATATCACGACTGGCTCTGGCGCCGTCCTGAAGTAATTCCCCCTGGCACGGGCCGCTGGGCCTGCGTGCTTGCGACCTCCAAGCCCTCTCCGCGCCTCGCTGGCGGCGGGGACCACCTGCTATTTGCGACATTGCCATGGCCAAAAAAGTCTTTATCAAAACCTTCGGCTGCCAGATGAACGAGTACGACTCGGACAAGATGGCCGACGTGCTCAAAGCCGCCCAAGGCTACGAGCCCACCCAGAACGTGGACGAGGCCGACCTCATCCTCTTCAACACCTGTTCGGTGCGCGAAAAAGCGCAAGAGAAGGTCTTCAGCGACCTGGGCCGCATCAAGCACCTGAAGGCACGCGGCGTGAAGATTGGCGTGGGTGGCTGCGTGGCCAGCCAGGAAGGCGCCGAGATCATCAAGCGCGCGCCCTATGTGGACGTAGTGTTTGGCCCGCAAACGCTGCACCGCCTGCCCGAGATGCTCAACCAGCGCGAGCAGCTCGATAAGCCGCAGGTGGACATCAGCTTCCCCGAGATTGAAAAGTTCGACCACCTGCCGCCCGCGCGCGTCGAAGGTGCCAGCGCCTTTGTGTCGATCATGGAAGGCTGCAGCAAATACTGCAGCTACTGCGTGGTGCCCTACACCCGTGGCGAAGAGGTGAGTCGCCCATTTGATGATGTGCTGGTGGAAGTGGCGGGCTTGGCCGACCAGGGCGTGAAGGAAATCACACTGCTGGGCCAGAACGTGAACGCCTACCTGGGCAAGATGGGTGGCACGGCCGAGATTGCCGACTTTGCACTGCTGCTCGAATACGTGTCGGACATCCCCGGCATTGAGCGCATCCGCTACACCACCAGCCACCCCAACGAGTTCACACCCCGGCTGATCGAGGCCTATGCCAAGCTGCCCAAGCTGGCCAGCCACCTGCACCTGCCCGTGCAGCACGGCAGCGACCGCATTTTGATGGCCATGAAACGCGGCTACACCGCCATGGAATACAAGAGCACGGTGCGCAAGCTGCGCGCCATCCGCCCCGACCTGGCCATGAGCAGTGACTTCATCGTGGGCTTCCCTGGCGAAACCGAGGACGACTTCAACAAGATGATGAAGCTGATCGACGACATCCACTTCGACAACAGCTTCAGCTTCATCTTCAGCCCCCGCCCTGGCACGCCTGCGGCGGGCCTGCACGACGACACGCCGCACGACGTGAAGCTGCGCCGCCTGCAGCACCTGCAAGGCGTCATCAACGCCAACATCAAGTCCATCAGCGAAAGCCGCGTGGGCACGGTGCAGCGCATTCTGGTGGAAGGCGCCTCCAAGCGCGACGCCACCGAGCTGATGGGCCGCACCGAGTGCAACCGCGTGGTCAACTTTGTGGGCCAGCCCCGCCTGGTGGGCCAGATGGTGGATGTGACCATCACCGAAGCCAAGGCCTACACCCTGCGCGGCGAAGTGCTGGTGCGCGAGGGCGCCGCCCTCACCGCCTGACCCTCCGGCGCATGGCCCCACACCCCACGAGCCCTCCGCAGGCTCGCCCGCACGGCCCATCGTTTCAGCAACTGCTGCTGCTCGCCTTCTTGCTGATTGCCGGGGTGCTGGGCGCCAGCGCCCTGCGAGCTGTGTTCACCCTCGAAGCGCTGATGGGCCAAAGCCAGGCCAGCGCCGCCCAGGCGGCCGCGCTGAACGTGGCGGCCCAGGCGCTGAACCAGCGCGGCCAGGCCATGGAACGCTCGGCCCGGCAATCGCTGGTGCTGAACGACCCCCTGCTGCGCCAAAGCTTTGATGACCTGGCCGCCGATGCCCAGGGCATCGTGCGCCAGCTGAGCGAAGCGGGCCTGCCGCCCGCGCAGGCCCAGCAGTGGCAAGCGCGCATGCAAACCGTGCGCGATTTGCTGCGCGCACCGCCCTGGCAATCGCTGGAGAACGAACGCAGCGTGGCCGAAGAGTTTGTGGCGCTCGACACGCTGCACGCGGCCATCACGCAATCGGTACAAGAACTCAATGCCCGCCAGGCGAGCGAACTGCAAGCGCGGGTAGACGCCAGCCGCAGCACTGTGATGCACCAACTGGTGGGCGCGATTGTGCTGGCGCTGGTGCTGGCGCTGTGGCTGGGCATCTGGCTGGCACGCCCCTTCAAGCGGCTCGAGCGCGCCATTCGCCGCCTGGGCGAGAACCAGCTGGAACAACCCGTGGCCATCACCGGCCCCGCCGACGTGCGCCGCGTGGGCCAGCAGCTGGAATGGTTGCGCCTGCGCCTGCTGGAGCTGGACGCCGACAAGGCGCGGTTTCTGCGCCATGTCTCGCACGAGCTCAAAACGCCGCTGGCCGCGCTGCGCGAGGGCGTGGCCCTGCTGCAAGACGGCGTGACCGGAGCGCTGAGCGAAGGCCAAAAAGAAGTGACGCAGATCCTGCACCAGAACACCCTGGTGCTGCAAAGCGAGATCGAGGCGCTGCTGCGCTTTAACGCCGCCGCCTTCGAGGCCCGCCAGCTGCAGCGGCGCGAGACCGATCTGGTCGCCTTGCTGGAAGACCTGGTGGAGGCCCAGCGCCTGCAATGGCAGGCCCGCAGCCTGCGGGTGGATGTGGTCGGCGAGCGCACCGTGCTGCTGCTGGATGCAGAGAAAATCACCTCGGCCATGGGCAACCTGCTGTCCAACGCCATCCGCTTCTCACCCGAACAAGCCACCGTGCGCCTGACCGTGTCGCACGCCCCTGGCCAGGTGCAGGTGGACGTGACCGACGACGGCCCCGGCGTGGCCCCCACCGACCGGGCCCATGTGTTTGAACCTTTTTATCGGGGCGAGCGCCAGCCCGAAAACGCGGTGCGCGGCACCGGCATTGGGCTGTCCATCGTGCAGGAATACATCCACGCCCACGGCGGGCGGGTGCAGGTGCTGCCGATGCCGGGCGATGCCTCCCGCTCATTTTTCCGAATTGAATTGCCTGATGCCTCCTGAACCTCAAGCCCTGCCGACTTACTGCCCTGCGCAGGCGACTTCCTGGCGCCTGTGCGCAGCCTTGTGCGTGTGCACGGCTTTGCTGGCAGGCTGCGCCACGGCGCCCACGCAGCCAGATGTGGCCCCAGTGACTACTCCCCACGCGGTAGACGCAGCAGCAGTGCCCACCATGGCCCAGCCCACACCACTGGCCGCTGAAAGCGACGAGCCCACTACGCCGCCCAAAGACCTGCTGCGCGACACCTTGGCCTATGCCGACCGCACCCTGAGCGCCAGCACCTCCGACCTGGCGCGTGAGACGGCGCGCCTGTCGGACCTGGACGAGAGCAAGCCCTCGCGCGCCCTGCGCCTGGCACTGGTGCTGGCCCAGACCCGCCAACCCGTGGACACCGCCCGCGCCTTGGGCCTAGTGCAGCGCACCCTGGCCAACCCTGCCGCCCAAGACCTGCACCCGCTGGCCCGCCTGCTGGAGGCGCGCCTGACCCAGCAGCGCCGCCTGGAGGAGCAACTCGATCGCCAGGCCCAGCAACTGCGCGACGCCCAGCGCCGCAATGAACAGCTGGCCGACCGCCTGGAGGCCGTGCGTGCCATTGAACGCAGCCTGACCACACGCCCCGCGCCAGCTGCTGCAAGCCCCGGCGCAGGCAGCAACAACGGCAATGGCTCCGCCAAACCCTGAGGTCGCACACCATGCCCACATCCACACGCCCGGCAGCCCACAGCCACGCCCACCGCATCCTGGTGGTGGATGACGATGCCGACATGCTGCGCTTGCTGTCGCTGCGCCTCAAAGCCGCCGGGCACGAGGTGGTGGCCGTAGGCTCGGCCGAAGCCGCGCTGGCGCAGTTGGACGTGGCCCGGCCCCAGCTGGTGCTGAGCGACGTGCGTCTGCCCGGCAAGGATGGCCTGGCGCTGTTTGACGAGGTGCATGCACGCCACCCCTCTCTGCCAGTGATTTTGCTCACGGCGCACGGCACCATCCCCGACGCGGTCGAGGCCACATCGCGGGGCGTGTTCACCTACCTGACCAAGCCCTACGACGGCAAAGAGCTGCTGGAAAAAGTGGCCCAGGCCCTGGCCCTGAGCGCCCCCGCTGTGCACCAGGCCCACGCCAACGAGGCCTGGCGCGCCGACATCGTGAGCCGCTCGGCCCGCATGACCGACCTGCTAGCCGAGGCCTACCTGGTGGCCCAGTCGGACGCCAGCGTGCTGCTGCTGGGCGACAGCGGCGCGGGCAAGGAGCTGCTGGCCCAGGCCATCCACCGCGCCAGCCCCCGTGCGGGCAAGCCCTTTGTGGCGGTGAACTGCGGCGCCATTCCTGAGGCGCTGCTCGAATCCGAACTGTTCGGCCACGTCAAAGGTGCGTTCACCGACGCCGTGAGCAACCACAAGGGCCTGTTCCAGGCGGCCGAGGGCGGCACGCTGCTGCTGGACGAGATTGGCGACATGCCGCCCGCCCTGCAGGTCAAGCTGCTGCGCGTGCTGCAAGAGCGCGCCGTGCGGCCTGTGGGCGCGAGCCAGTCCATCCAGGTCAATGTGCGCATTGTCTCGGCCACGCACCGCGACCTGGAGGCGGCCATGGCGGCGGGCCAGTTCCGTGAAGACCTTTACTACCGCCTGAACGTGGTGACGCTGCAGTTGCCCACGCTGGGCGAGCGGCGCGAGGATATTGCGCTGCTGGCCAACCACTTTCTGGACAAGCTGGCCCGCAAGTACGACAAGCGCCTGTCGGGCTTTGCGCCCGAAGCGCTCAAGGCCCTCACAGCCGCCGCCTGGCCTGGCAACGTGCGCCAGCTCTACAACGTGGTCGAGCAGGTGTGCGCCTTGTCCACCACACCACTGGTGCCGCTGACGCTGGTGCAGCGGGCGCTGCGCATTCCGTCGGCCCAGGTGCTGAGCTTTGCCGAGGCCCGCCAGCGCTTTGAACGCGAGTATCTGGTGGACCTGCTGAAGATGACCGATGGCAACGTGGCCGACGCCGCGCGCCTGGCACAGCGCAACCGCACCGAGTTTTACCGGCTGCTGCAAAAACACGCGCTCACGCCCGGAAACTTCAAGAGCGATGCAGCCGACCCCGACGGCGTCGCTGATGAGCGACAAGAGTAAGCGCTTGATTTTCAAGCGCTTTTTTACAGCCACCAGCGATGCTGTCGCCAGGTGGCGACAAAAAGTCCGGGTTTTGCGGGCCACCGCCACCCTGCACAAATGCTTACATGCGAATAACCGCCTAAGCATCTGATTTAGAACAGTTTTTTCGAGCTGGCACAGGGTTTGCCCTAGTGTCGGCATGCAAGCTGTTTTTTCTTACCGATCACCCGCCTTTCGCTGCACCCTGTGGGCTGCGGCGGCATTGACCGCCACCTTGCTGGCTGGGGTTGTCCAGGCACAGACACCGGGTCCGGCCTTCGATTTCGACAGCCTTACCCGCCTGGCCCGGGAGCGGGCCGAGAAGCCCTACCGCGCAGCCAGCGACAAGCTGCCCGCAGACCTTGCACAGCTCGACTACGACCAGGTGCGCGACATCCGCTGGCGCCCCGACCGCGCCCTGTGGCGCGCCGAGCAGCTGCCGTTCGAAGCCATGTTCTTCCATCTGGGCCTGTACCAGAAAGAACCTGTGCTGATCAACGAGGTCACGCCCCAGGGCCTGCGCCACCTCAGCTACCGCCGCGCAGACTTCGACTACGGCAAGAACCAGGTGCGGCCCGAGGCCTGGGGCGACCTGGGCTTTGCGGGTTTTCGCCTGCACAACCACCTCAACTCCAGCGCCTACAAGGACGAGCTGGTGGTCTTCCAGGGCGCCAGCTACTTCCGCGCCTTGGGCAAGGGCCAGCAATACGGCCTGTCGGCGCGGGGGCTGGCCATCGACACCGTGGGGGGCAGTGGCGAGGAGTTCCCCCGATTCACCGAGTTCTGGCTGGTGCGGCCCGACCCCTCGGCCACGCAAGTCACGGTGTATGCGCTGATGGACTCAGCGCGCGCCACCGGTGCGTTCCGCTTCGACATCCAGCCGGGAACGAGCACCACCACCACCGTGCACAGCCGTATTTTTGTGCGCCCCGGCAGTGGCCAACCCATCGCCACATTGGGCGTTGCACCGCTGACCAGCATGTTCTTTTTTGGCGAGAACCAGCCCCGCAAGGGCGACTTCCGCCCCGAGGTGCATGACTCCGACGGCCTGATGGTGGCCACCGGCGAGGGTGAATGGCTCTGGCGCCCCTTGCAGAACCCCCAGCAGACGCTGGTCACCTCGTTCGCCACCAAGAACCCCAAGGGCTTCGGCCTCATGCAGCGCGATCGCCAGTGGTCGAACTATGAGGACGTCGAGGCACGCTACGAACGCCGCCCCAGCGCCTGGGTGCGCCCCCTGCACGACTGGGGCGCGGGCCGGGTGGAACTGGTGCAGCTGAGCACCCCCGACGAAACACACGACAACATCGTGGCGTACTGGGTGCCCGCCCAGATGCCGCCCCCCGGCCAGCCGATGGAGTTTGCCTATGAGCTGAGCTGGCAGGGCGATGAGCAGCAACGGCCACCCGGCGCCTGGGCCACGCAGTCGCGGCGCGGCATGGGCTACTCCAAGCAGCCCGCCGAGGCACTGGCCCAGCAGGTGCAGTACGTGGTCGATTTCGACGGCCCGGCACTCCGCGCCCTGCCTGCAAACGCCACGGTGAAGGCCGTGGTGACCAGCGATGCCAACGGCCAGTTGCTGGAAAACATCGTCTACCGCAACCCCGCCACTGACCAGTGGCGCATGACGGTTCGCATTCAACGCCAGCAGGCCGACCGGCCCATCGAGCTGCGCGCTTTTCTCCAACACGACAACCACGCTGTGAGTGAAACATGGACGCACATCATTCTTCCCGAGTAAGCCCGCCGGTGCCCGCCCATCCGCCCCGCAGCCCCCTGCGCGAAGAACGGCATCCGCATGCCGTCACCGCCCCTCCGCTGCACCGAGGCTCCATGGTGCCGCTGCCCTGGCGCGGCTTCTGGAACAGCCTGGGCACGGCGCTGCTGCTGCGGCTGACCGGCCAGGGCCGCAGCACCCCTCGCGCAGCGCAGGCCGACCGCCCCACACAGGCTTGGGAACAGGCGGCACAACGCCGCCGCTGGACCTTTGCACTGCTCACCGCGCTGGCCACGGCCTTGGCCAGTGTGCTGTTTGCGGGTGTGCAGCCCGACTATGACAACCCCTGGCTGGGCTACGGGCAGGTGGCGTTGTTTGCGCTGCTGTCGGCCTGGGTGGTCACCGGTTTTCTGACCGGGCTGATGGGCTTCTGGGTGATGCTGCGCGGGGACAAACACGCGCTGTCCGTGCGCAGTGTGGCGGGGCATGCGCTGGCCCCCGAGGCACGCACGGCCATCATCATGCCCATCTGCAACGAGGATGTGGCCACGGTGTTTGCCGGGCTGCGCGCCACCTGCGAGTCGGTGGCCTCCACCGGCCACGGCGCCAGCTTCGACGTGTTCGTGCTGTCCGACAGCAGCGACCCCGCCATTGCCACCGCCGAGCGCGCAGCATGGGAGGCACTGCGCACTGCCCTGGCCCAACACGGCCAACAGCCCCAGGTGCAGGTGTACTACCGCCTGCGCACGCGCCGCACCCACCGCAAGGCGGGCAACGTGGCCGATTTTTGCCGCCGCTGGGGCAAGGACTACCGCTACATGGTGGTGCTGGATGCCGACAGCGTGATGAGCGGCGACTGCATTGTCTCGATGGCCAAGCTGATGGAGGCCAACCCCACGGCGGGCATCATCCAGACCGCCACGCAGGCCATCGGTCACGTCACGCTGCACGCCCGCGCGCAGCAGTTTGCGTCGCGCGTCACCGGCCGCCTGTTCACGCTGGGCATGCAGTACTGGCAGCTGGGCGAATCGCACTACTGGGGCCACAACGCCATCATCCGCGTGGCGCCGTTCATGCAGCACTGCGCACTGGCGCCCATCAAGGGCCAGGGCGGCCTGGCGGGCGGCATCATGTCGCACGACTTTGTCGAAGCCGCGCTGATGCGCCGCGCGGGCTACCACGTGTGGCTGGTGGCCGACCTGGTTGGCAGCTATGAGCAGCAGCCACCCGACCTGCTGGCCGAGCTGCAGCGCGACCGCCGCTGGTGCCAGGGCAACCTGCAGAACGCGCGCCTGATGGCCGAGCCCGGCATCCACCCCGTGCACCGCTCCATGTTCATCACCGGCGCCATGGCCTACCTGTCGGCGCCGCTGTGGCTGGCCTTCCTCACGCTGGGCACGGCCCTGTGGCTGTCGGGCGCCAAGCTGGTCGCCGACTGGCACATCCTTCCCGCCGAGCTACTGGCGCTGTGGGCCTGGACGCTGTGCCTGCTGTTCCTGCCCCGCATCCTGGGCGTGGCCGCCGTCTTCATGCGGCGCGAGCACAAGGAGTACGGCGGGGCCCTGAGTCTGCTCAAGAGCGCCGTGCTGGAGAGCGTGCTGGCCATCCTGCAGGCCCCCATCCGCATGCTGGCGCATTCGCTGTTTGTGTTGATCGCGCTGACCGGGCTGAAGCTGGAATGGAAGTCGCCCCCGCGCGAAGCCCATGCCGTGCCCTGGCGCCACGCCGTGCGCCAGCTGGCCCCGATGAGCGGGCTGATCGGCCTGCTGGCACTGGGCGTGGCACTGATCGACAGCAGCGCCCTGCTGTGGCTCATGCCGGTGGGCCTGCCGCTGGCGCTGGCGATTCCTCTGGCGGTCTGGACCAGCCAGATCGCCCTGGGCCGTGCACTGCGCGCGCAGCGCCTGCTGCTGATCCCCGAGGAGTCCTGGTCACCCCCGGTGCTGCGCCGCGCCTGGCTGCACGCCAGCCGCCTGGCCCGGCCCGCGCCGCTGGCAGCTTTGTGACAATGTGAAAAATCAGGTACAAACCACAAGCTGGCACCCACACCGGCTTTTTCTCATTTACTACATATTTGATAGCGATAAAGTGTTTACCATCGCGCGCAGAGGCCTTAACAACCTTCAAACCTAGGGCCTCCTGGCGTTGTAACCCACGCCTGGCAAGTCGTTACGATGCGTGTCCTTTTCACCTGGCCCCTGCGCCCAGACCGTTCTGCCTGACGGTGGTCTGCGGCGCCGCGCGGCCCCGCTATCGATGCCACCTCTTCTGTTGTTCCCTGCCGCCCGCTGGCGGCTGATCCAGGCCAGCGCGCTGGCCCTGACCCTGGCCCTGGTGGGCTGCGCCCAGCCCACCCCGGCGCCGCCCCACAAGCCGGTCCCGATCGCCACCCCGGCGCCCCCACCTCCGCCCCCTGAACCACCCGGGCGCATCATCTTCGCGGGCTTTGCCATGCACTCGCAGTCCAAGGCGTTCCGCAATGATGTTCTGCTGGCCGAAAAGTGGGTCAAGGACATCGACCCCAATGCGCTGATGCTCAAGCTGGCCAACCCCGCGCGCGACCAGCCCACCGACTGGCCCCAGGCCACGGCAGAAAATTTTGCACTGGTGATGTCCAAGACGGCCGAGGTGGCCCGCCCGCGCGACCGCGTGCTGCTGTTCATCTCCACCCACAGCAACCCCGGTCTGCTTAACATCAGCGCGGGCGGAAAAAACCTGCAGCCCCTCACCCCCAAGGCATTGAGCGATGCGCTGGCACCGCTCCACAAGGTGCCCACACTGGTAGTGCTGTCCACCTGCTACAGCGGCGCCTTCATCGAGCCCCTGAAAGCCCCTAACCGCGTGGTGATCACAGCCACGGACGCACGCCGCACCAGCTTTCAGTGCAAGTACAACGGCAACCACACGCCCTTTACCGAAGCCCTGTTTGGACAGGCAGACGCGGACAGCCGTTCGATGACCGATTGGCTGGCCGAAGCACAAAAGTCCATCGCCACACAGGAAAAACGCCGCAAGCTCCCTGCCTCCCAGCCCAGCCTTTTTGTGGGTGACGATGCCAAGGCATGGGCGCATCAGCCGCTCAAGCACTGGCTGCAGGCGCCCTGAGGGCCGCCAACGCCCTAAGAGCCCCCAACAAAATCCAGCGAAGCGGTTCTGGCTAGAGCAGGCAGTACGACAAGACGCGACAACGACGCCAGAAGAGTTTTTTAGCCGCTCTAAAAAGCAAAAACCCTGAAGAAGCAGCAACGCCTCTTCAGGGTTTGGGGTGCCAGGGCCGGGGCGCTCAGAAAGGCATCTTGGGCATGCCGCCCCCGCCCATGCCCTTCATGCCGCCCATGCGCTTCATCATTTTCATGAGGCCGCCGCCCTTCATCTTCTTCATCATGCCCTGCATCTGCTCAAACTCCTTGAGCAGGCGGTTGACCTCCTGCACATGCACGCCCGCCCCATTGGCAATGCGCTTCTTGCGCGTGGCCTTGATGAGGTCGGGCTTGCGGCGCTCCAACGGCGTCATGCTCTGGATGATGCCTTCCTTGCGCTTGATGTCTTTTTCGGCCTTGTCCATGTCCAACGCACCGGCCTTGGCCGTGAGCTGAGAGGGCAGCTTGTCCATCAGGCTGGACAACCCCCCCATCTGCTTCATCTGCTGGATCTGGGACAGGAAGTCGTTCAGATCAAAGCCGTCACCGCTCTTGACCTTGGCGGCCAGCTTCTGGGCGGCCTCCATGTCCACGCCCGCCGTGACCTGCTCGACCAGGGCCACGATGTCGCCCATGCCCAGGATGCGGCCTGCGTGGCGCTCGGCATCGAACACCTCCAGCCCGTCGATCTTCTCTGAGACACCGGCAAACTTGATGGGCGCCCCGGTGACCTGCCGCACCGACAGCGCCGCACCGCCGCGCGAATCACCGTCGAGCTTGGTGAGCACGATACCGGTGAGCGGCAGCGCCTCCTTGAAGGCCTTGGCGGTGTTAATCGCGTCCTGGCCTTGCATGGCATCGACCACGAACAGGGTCTCCACCGGGTTCAGCGTGGCGTGCAGGTCCTTGATTTCCTTCATCAAGGCTTCGTCGATGGCCAGCCGGCCCGCCGTATCGACCAGCAGCACGTCGAAGTAGTGCTTCTTGGCGTAGTCGAGTGCGGCGCGCGCGATGTCGAGCGGCTTCTGGTCGGGCGTGCTGGGGAACCATTCAGCGCCCGCCTGCTTCGTGACGGTCTTGAGCTGCTCGATGGCCGCCGGGCGGTACACGTCGCCCGAGACGGTCAGCACCTTCTTCTTGCGCTTCTCGATCAGGTGCTTGGCCAGCTTGGCCGTGGTCGTGGTCTTGCCCGCACCCTGCAGGCCCGCCATGAGGATGATGGCCGGTGGCTGGGCGGCCAGGTTGATGTCGGAGATGCCCTCGCCCATAGTGGCGGCCAGCTCGCGGTTGACGATGGACACCAGCGTCTGCCCCGGCTTGAGCGAGCCCAGTACCTCCTGGCCCAGCGCCTTGTCCTTCACGCGGGCGATGAAGTCGCGCACCACGGGCAGGGCCACGTCGGCTTCGAGCAGGGCCATGCGCACCTCGCGCAGCATGTCCTGCACGTTGGATTCGGTGATGCGGGCCTGGCCGCGCATCTCCTTGACGAGGCGCGAGAGTTTGTCGGTAAGTGCGGAGGCCATAGGGGAAGTTCCGGTGTTGCCTGCGCGCGATCAACGCGGTGGTTGTCTCGGGCAGGCTGCCAGGGCGCTGGCAGTGGGGGCAAAAGGCTAAACTGTGACCCATGATTTTAGCGAGTAGCTCCCCCATCAGCTGGCTGCTGGCCCTGGCCGCCGCGGTGGCATACGCCGTCCCAGCCGCCGCAGCCCCGCGCCTGGGCGCCGCAGCGGCCCGCAACGCCCTGCTGTTGGCCTGGGTGCTGCATGGCGCAGTGCTGGTGTGGGGCCTGTGGGGCGACACGCCGCGTTTTGGTTTTGCCCCCGCCTTGTCGATGACGGCCTGGCTGGTGCTCACGGTGTATGCGGTGGAGCGGCAGCTTTTCCCGCAGATGCAGTCCCGCTGGGTGCTGGCGGGCCTGGGTGCCGCCGCCATCGTGCTGGCCATGGTCTTCCCGGGCCAACCCCTGCATGTTGCGGCATCCGCCTGGTTGCCGCTGCACCTGGCCCTGGGCATCGCCTGTTATGGCCTGTTTGCGGCGGCCGTGGTGCACGCCTGGCTCATGACCCGCGCCGAGCGCCACATCCGCCAGGCGGAAGACCCGCACAGCGGGATTCCGCTGCTCACCCTGGAGCGGCTGACCTTTCGCTTCGTGACCGCCGGTTTTGTGCTGCTCACCGCCACGCTGCTGGCCGGATGGCTGTTTGGCGAGACGCTGTATGGCCGCGCCTGGCGCTGGGATCACAAAGCCATCTTCTCCCTGCTGTCGTGGCTGACGTTTGCCACCCTGCTGCTGGGCCGTGCGCGTTTTGGCTGGCGCGGGCGCAATGCGGTTCGGGTGCTGTATGCCGGGGCGGCCCTGCTGCTGCTGGCTTATGTGGGCTCGCGGTTTGTGCTGGAAGTGGTTCTGGGCCGCAGCGCATGAAATACCTGGTTCTTTTCGTAGTCCTGGCCGTGGCCATCGGTATCTGGCGCAGCCGCCGCGCACCGGACGATGCTGCGCCCAAGCCATCCTCCCCATCGCCACGCGCGCTGCCGCAGGACATGCTGGCCTGCGCGCATTGCGGCGTACACATCCCCCAGGCAGAGGCCGTGATGCTCGGCAACCAGGCCTACTGCAGCACCGAACACCGGCAGCTGGGCCCGGCCTGAGCCATGCAAACCCTGCCTGCTGGCAACTACCTGGCCACGGTGGATGCGCCTTTTGTGCGCATGTGGCGTGGGTTCCTCACCGGCCGCGTCATGGTGGCGCTCGCCCTGCTGGTCCTGCAAGGCGCGGGGCAGGTCATCAACCAGGTCGCCGACCCCACATTGCTCACACTGTGCGTAGCCTATCTGGTTGCCACCGTGGCCCTGCGCGTGCTCGCCCGGCAGGGCCCGCCTTCGCCTGGCGCGGGGCCGCAGTGGCTCCCGTCCATCGGCATCGACCTTGCTGTGATCACGGCCCTGCAGCTGCTGCATGCAGGCACCATGAACTACACGCCCCTGTTCGGCCTGCCCATCCTGATGGCGGCGGTGCTGGGCACACTCACGCTGGCACTGGGCACCACGGCAGGCGTCACGCTGCTGCTGCTGGGCTGGGCCTGGTGGACAGGCGCGCGCACCGGCGAAGACGAGGCGCAGCGCTACCTGCAAAGCGCACTCACCGGCACGGGCTACTTCATCGTGAGCTATCTGGTGCACCAGCTGGCGACCCGGCTGACGCGCGAGCAGGAAGTGGCGCAACAAAGCCAGGTTGCGGCCCGCGTGCAGACCCAGGTGAGCGCATTGGTCATCCAGAACCTGACCGACGGCGTGCTGGTGGTGGACGAGAACGATGTGGTACGTGTCGCCAACCCGGCCGGGCTGCAGCTGCTGGCGAGCGGCGCCTTGCCCGACCTGCCGCTGACGCTGCAGGCCGAATCCCCCTGGAAGCCATTGCTCATACTGGCCCGGCGCACTTTTCGCCACGAACAGCCCCAGACGGCAGATGTGGACCTGCTGCACCCCGGCCAAAGCCCGACTGGCCTGCATGTGCGCACCTGGCTCACGTCCACCCGGGAGGCTGCCCGCGAAGCCCACACCGAACGGCTGTGTGTGATGTTCCTGCACGATCTGCGCGAAATGGAAGCCCGCCTGCGCACCGAAAAACTCGCAGCCATGGGCCGCATGTCTGCGGCCGTGGCCCACGAAATCCGCAACCCCCTGGCGGCCATCGTGCAGGCCAATGCGCTGCTGGAAGAAGACCTGCACGACCCCGCGCAAAAACGCCTGGCCCACATGGTCCAGCAAAACGCAGACCGGCTGGCACGCATTGCCGAAGAAGTGCTCGACATCGCCCGGGTGCAGCACCAGATCAGCCACGCGCCCGCGTCTACCCTGCAACTGGACGAGGCCATTGCCCAGATCTGGCACGACTGGCAAGCCCAGGACCCGGTGCAGCGCCGTGCGGTGGTCATGCTGGACACCCAGTCCACGCAGGTGGAGTTTGATGGCGAGCACCTGCGCCGCGTGCTGGTGAACCTGCTGGACAATGCCCTGCGCTACATGGGGCCGGAGCCCGACTCCCTGTGTGTCACCACACGCGCTACGCCAGCAGGCCAGATCAGCCTGCAGGTGTGGAGCGACGGCGCTCCCATGGACAAGTCCGTGGAACGCCACCTGTTCGAGCCTTTCTTCTCTTCCGAGAGCCGCTCCAGCGGCCTGGGGCTTTATATTTGCCGCGAGCTGTGCCAGCGCCATGGAGCGTCCATCAGCTACCAGCGGCTGAACCGCACCACGCTGCGGGGCGAGACCGGAGGCAACGCGTTCACCGTGGGCTTCCGCCGTACCACCCGCCCTGCCGACGCCGCGACGCTGTTTGACACCATCGTGGTCTGAACCGGATTGCCATGAACGCCCCTGCTGCCTCCATCCTTGTCGTTGACGACGAACCCGATCTGCGCACTCTGTATGAACTGACGCTGCTGCGCGAGGGTTACCGCGTGGAGACTGCGTCCAGCGTGCAGGAAGCGCGCGACCAGCTCAAGGCCCACCGCTTCGATGCCGTGATCACCGACATGCGGCTGCCTGATGGATTTGGCATGGAGTTGTTGCAAGACCTGCGCGACCAGCAACGCCGGGAGCGCTGCGTGGTCATGACCGCCTATGGCTCGGCAGAAAACGCGGTCGAGGCCCTGCGCTCGGGCGCCTTCGACTACCTGACCAAACCGGTGGACCTGAAACAGTTCCGCTCGGTAGTCGCATCTGCGGTGCAAGGCACCGGCGGGGTTCCGCCCCCCCGGGCTGCACGCAACCCGGGGCAGCAGCGACAAACAGCAACCGCGACCGAGCATGCATCGGGCAACGCGGCGCTGGACAAGCTGGTTGGCGCATCGGAGGCCATGCGCAATGTCAAGCAGCGGGTGGCCAAGGTCTCGCGGGGCATGGCACCGGTGCTCATCCATGGCGAATCGGGCACCGGCAAGGAGCTGGTGGCGCAGGCGCTGCATGCCAGCAGCCAGCGCGCCGACGGCCCCTTGGTGGCCGTGAACTGCGGCGCCATCCCGGAGAACCTGCTCGAAGCCGAATTTTTTGGCGCCCGCAAGGGCTCGTACACCGGCGCCACCCAGGACAGGGACGGGTACTTTCAGGCCGCACGCGGCGGCACCCTGTTCCTGGACGAAATCGGCGACCTGCCCCTGGCCATGCAGTCCAAGCTGCTGCGCTCCATCCAGGAGCGCAGCGTGCGCCCCCTGGGCTCCACCCAGGAAGAAACCGTGGACGTGCGCATCGTGAGCGCCACCCACCGGGATCTGGCTGCCGATGTGCAGTCCGGCCGCTTCCGGCAGGACCTGTACTACCGGCTCAATGTGATCGAGATCGTGATCCCGCCCCTGCGAGAGCGGCGGGAGGACCTGCCTGCGCTCTGCGCCGCGTTGCTGGCGCGCATTGCCCAGGAGTCCGGCATGCCCGTACCGGCCCTCACCGAACGTGCACTGGCCGCCATCGCCACCCATCCCCTCACAGGCAATGTGCGGGAGCTGGAAAACCTGCTGCACCGCGCGGTGGCACTCAGCGATGGTGAAGAACTGCATGTCGATGGGCCGACTGGCACCACCGACGCACAAGCGGTACGACTGGCAACATCACCCGCCGCCCCGCAACTGGCGCAGCCCACCGAGACAAGCGCACCGGATCACGCCAGCACCGCCTGCGCCCCGCCCCTGCCCAACGACCTGCAGGCATGGCTGGACCAGCAGGAGCGCGAGATACTGATCCGCGCCCTGAAAGAGGCCGGGTTCAACCGCACCGCCACCGCTGCACGGCTGGGCATCAGCCTGCGCCAGATCCGCTATCGCATCGCCCGCCTGAACATCGCCGTCCCGAACGACCAGGACCCGCATGACGACATTGGATGACGCCTGGCCGGCCGATCCCTGGGAGGGCGGCTGGCACTGCGCTGCGCACCGGCTGGAGTCTCCCAACCATGGTGTGCGTCCGGAGGGAGGCCGGGGGATCGATCTGATCGTGGTGCACTCCATCAGCCTGCCGCCTGGCGAATTCGGGACGGGGGCTGTGCAACAGCTGTTCACCAACACCCTGGACTGGAACGCGCATCCCTATTACCAAGGCATCCGGGGCCTGCAGGTTTCCGCCCATTTTTTTATCGACCGCATGGGTGTGCCGTGGCAGTTTGTGAACTGCGACCTGCGTGCCTGGCACGCGGGGCAGTCTTTCTATCGGGGGCGCGCCCAGTGCAACGACGACTCCATCGGCATTGAGCTGGAGGGACTGGAGGGCCTGGGCTTTGAGGCCGCCCAGTACCAGACACTGGCCCGGCTGTGCCAGGACATCGCGCAGCGCTATCCCATCGCCCATGTGGCGGGGCACGAACACATTGCCCCCGGGCGCAAGCAGGACCCTGGCCGCGGCTTCGACTGGGCCGTCCTGCAAAAAGCACTGGACTGGCCGCGCCACCAGTTCCCCCCTGCCGCTCCGTCCGGCACACCGCCGCCCCATTGACTGGCACTGTCGCCGCGAAGCGTCAGCGCGGTTTTTTTCTTTGTGCATTTGCACATTTTTTTCCATCCAAGCATTGCGCGGCCTCGGAGGTCAAATCCGCTGCCAGCGCCCACCATTTCAGGGTTTTCAGCACCGATCGCAACGCCCGCAAGGGCTTCGCGCCGGGTGCGCTGCTGGCTCTCTACAGGCCTAACACAGCTTGTTTCCCTTTTTCGACCCGCTTCAAGCGGTACACTACCGGTAGTGTCTTGAACACACACGACACACCATATATAGTGTGCGACAGACTAAAGTCCGGCGCTCCACTCTCCCATTGCGGCGGCACTCACGCCGCACTCCCACTCCAGACAGCCCACAGAAGAGGACACCCATGCAAGCTGCTTTGAACACGCCTTCCACCGCCCAGCCCGGCACATCAGATTCCCCCGAATCCCAAGCCACCCCTGCGGCAACGGCCAGCAATGCGTTCGCGCACCACCAGATCATTCGCCGCAATGGCGCTGTGGTGCCGTTCGAACCTCAAAAAATTGCAGTCGCCATGATGAAGGCATTCCTCGCAGTCCACGGAACACAGGGTGCTGCATCCGCCAGCGTCCGCGAAGTAGTTGACACGCTGACCCACAACGTTACCCGGGCACTGGTGCGCTCGCGCCCTGGTGGCGGCACCTTCCATATTGAAGACGTGCAAGACCATGTGGAGCTGGGCCTGATGCGCGGTGGCCACCACGAAGTGGCCCGCGCCTATGTGCTGTACCGCGAGCGCCGCACCCAGGAACGCGCCCGCCAGAGCGAACAGCAGGCTCCTGTGGCATCTGCCCCTGTGCTGCATGTGATGGACGGTGACGCACGCATTGCCCTGGATCTGGGTCGGCTGCAGGCACTCATCGAATCGGCCTGTGTGAACCTGGGCGCGGACGTCAAGGCCGACCCCATCGTGGCAGAGACAATGCGCAACCTGTACGACGGCGTCCCCATGGACGAGGTCTACAAGGCGTCCATCCTGGCCGCACGCACACTCATCGAAAAAGACCCTGACTACACCTACGCCACGGCCCGCCTGCTGCTGCACACCATCGTGCGCGAGGTGCTGGGCAAGGAAGTGACCCAGGCCGAGATGGGCCAGGCCTACCTCGAATACTTCCCCCAGTTCATCAAGAAGGGCGTGGACAACGAGCTGCTGGACGAGCGTCTGCTGCAGTACAACCTGCAACGCTTGGGCGCAGCCCTCAAGGCCGACCGCGACCTGAAGTTCGACTACCTCGGCCTGCAGACCCTGTACGACCGCTACTTCCTGCACGTCAAAAAGACCCGCATCGAATTGCCCCAGGCCTTCTTCATGCGCGTGGCCATGGGCCTGGCACTGAACGAGACCGACCGAGAAGCCCGCGCCATTGAGTTTTACGAAGTGCTGTCGTCCTTCGATTTCATGTCGAGCACGCCCACGCTGTTCAACAGCGGCACGCTGCGCTCGCAGCTGTCCTCGTGCTACCTGACGACGGTGCCCGATGACCTGGACGGCATCTACGAATCCATCAAGGAAAACGCCCTGCTGTCCAAATTTGCCGGCGGCCTGGGCAATGACTGGACCCGCGTGCGCGCCCTGGGCTCGCACATCAAGGGCACGAACGGCGAATCGCAAGGCGTGGTTCCGTTCCTCAAGGTGGTGAACGACACGGCCGTGGCCGTGAACCAGGGCGGCAAGCGCAAGGGCGCCGTCTGCACCTACCTGGAAACCTGGCACCTGGACATCGAAGAGTTCCTGGAACTGCGCAAGAACACCGGCGATGACCGCCGCCGCACGCACGACATGAACACGGCCAACTGGATCCCCGACCTGTTCATGCGCCGCGTGATGGAAAAGGGCACCTGGACGCTGTTCTCGCCATCTAACGTGCCCGATCTGCACGACCTGTTCGGCGCAGACTTCGAAAAGGCCTACGTGGCCTACGAAGCAAAGGCTGCACGCGGCGAGATCAAGCCTGCCAAGACGGTTCAGGCGACCGACCTGTGGCGCAAGATGCTGACCATGCTGTTCGAGACCGGTCATCCCTGGATCACGTACAAGGATGCCTGCAACGTGCGCTCGCCCCAGCAGCACGCGGGCGTGGTGCACTCGTCCAACCTGTGCACCGAGATCACGCTCAACACCAGCGACACCGAAACCGCCGTGTGCAACCTGGGTTCGGTCAACCTGCTGCAGCATCTGAAGAATGGGCAGATCGACCACGACAAGCTCAAGAAGACCATCACCGTGGCCATGCGCATGCTGGACAACGTGATCGACATCAACTACTACGCCGTCACCAAGGCCCGCGACTCCAACCTGCGCCACCGGCCCGTGGGCCTGGGCGTGATGGCCTTCCAGGACAGCCTGTACGAACTGCGCATCCCCTATGCGTCGCAAGAGGCCGTGGAGTTTGCCGACAAGTCAATGGAAGCCATCTGCTACTACGCCTACTGGGCCTCTACCGAGCTGGCCAAGGAACGCGGCAAGTACTCGAGCTACAAGGGCTCGCTGTGGGATCGCGGCATCCTGCCCTTCGACACGCTGGACATGCTCTCGCAGGCCCGCGGCGGTTATGTGGAAGTGGACCGCTCGTCCACGCTGGACTGGGATGCCCTGCGCAAGAAGATCGCGCAGGACGGCATGCGCAACTCCAACTGCGTGGCCATCGCCCCCACAGCCACCATCTCCAACATCATTGGCGTGGACGCATCGATCGAGCCTTCGTTCGGCAACCTGTCGGTGAAGTCCAATCTGTCGGGTGAGTTCACGGTCATCAATGGCGGCCTGGTGCGCGACCTCAAACGCCTGGGCCTGTGGGACGACGTGATGGTCATGGACCTCAAGCACTTCAAGGGCTCGCTGCACCCCATCGACCGTGTGCCGGCCGACATCAAGGCGCTGTACTCCACAGCCTTCGAAGTGGAGCCACAGTGGCTGGTCGAGGCCGCATCGCGCCGCCAGAAGTGGATCGACCAGGCGCAGAGCCTGAACATCTACATGGCTGGTGCATCGGGCAAGAAGCTCGACGACACCTACAAGCTGGCCTGGATCCGTGGCCTCAAGACCACTTACTACCTGCGCACACAAAGCGCCACGCACGTTGAGATGAGCACCGTGAACACACGCCAGCTCAACGCTGTGTCTTCCGGCAATGAAGGCGGTGCGCCTGCAGCATCTGCCCCCACACAGGCAAAACCTAGCGCACTCGAAGCAGCGGCTGCAGCAGCCACTGCGCAGTCCGTCGCAGTGCCCGCTACGGACGTGAAGTTCTGCGCCATCGACGATCCCGGTTGCGAAGCCTGCCAATAAGGACTTTGCGCACAACACCTCGGACTGCTCTGAGGTGTTGTGCCTGTGCTGTGAAGCAACAAAACGTTGCTGCACAACGCTGCAGTGCTTTCCTTTTTGCAGCACTGCTTTCATAATCCGAACACTGGAAAATCTATGTTGTCCTGGGACGAAGAAGTCAAGCCCTCATCGCAAAATCAACTGGACGGTGGACTGAACAAGAGCCACCCGGCGGAACAGCCGCCCCTGTCTTTCCAGACCCCCACCTTGCAGGCCGTGCACGCATCCATGACTGCCTCTGCAACCACCCCGGCTACTGCAGCGGCGGCCCCCACACATCGGCGCGTCAATGCGGCCGACAAGCGCATCATCAACGGCCAGACCGACGTCAATCAACTGGTGCCGTTCAAGTACAAGTGGGCGTGGGAAAAGTACCTTGCCACCTGCGCCAACCACTGGATGCCGCAGGAAGTGAACATGACGCGCGACATCGCGTTGTGGAAGGACCCCAACGGCCTGACCGAAGACGAGCGCCGCATCATCAAGCGCAACCTCGGCTTCTTCGTGACCGCCGACTCGCTGGCCGCCAACAACATCGTGCTGGGCACCTACCGCCACATCACGGCGCCCGAGTGCCGCCAGTTCCTGCTGCGCCAAGCGTTCGAGGAAGCGATCCACACGCACGCCTACCAGTACATCGTGGAGTCGCTGGGTCTGGATGAAAGCGAGATCTTCAACGCCTATAACGAAGTCCAGTCGATCCGTGACAAGGACGAGTTCCTGATCCCCTTTATCGAGGCGATCATGGACCCCAACTTCCACACCGGCACGCCCGACACGGATCAAACGCTGCTCAAATCGCTGATTGTGTTTGCCTGCCTGATGGAAGGCCTGTTCTTCTACGTCGGCTTTACGCAGATCCTGGCGCTGGGCCGCCAGAACAAGATGACCGGTGCCGCCGAACAGTACCAGTACATCCTTCGCGACGAATCGATGCACTGCAACTTTGGCATCGACCTGATCAACCAGCTCAAACTCGAAAATCCTCACCTGTGGACCGCAGAGTTCAAGGCCGAGATCAAGGCGCTGTTCCTCAAGGCCGTGGAGCTGGAGTACCGTTATGCCGAGGACACCATGCCACGTGGCGTGCTGGGCATGAACGCCTCCATGTTCAAGGGCTACCTGCGCTACATCGCCAACCGCCGCGCGACGCAGATCGGACTGGAGACGCTGTTCCCCAACGAAGAAAACCCGTTCCCGTGGATGAGCGAGATGATCGACCTGAAGAAGGAGCGCAACTTCTTCGAAACCCGGGTTATTGAATACCAGTCCGGTGGTGCGCTGTCCTGGGACTAGCACCCGTTCGCATCACACCACCATGGATTTTTACACCACGCTCCTCACAGAAAGCGCCCCAGAGCGCCGCCGTGGAGGGCGTTCCCGTGTTCATGGAGATGGAGTTTTCATCCATCTCCATGGATCGCTTTCTGTCCACAGCAGACAGAGAGTGCTCTTTGCAAATTGACCCAAGGAGAACATGATGGCAACTGCGAAAAAACCGGCCGCTAAGAAGGCAGCCCCCGCGAAAAAAGCTGCAGCGGCAGCAAAACCTGTAGCAGCGAAGAAAGCTGCACCTGCCAAAAAGGCAGCAGCACCGGCAAAGAAAGCCGCTCCCGCCAAGAAGGCCGTAGCAGCGAAAAAGGCCGCGCCTGCCAAGAAGGCAGCAGCACCGGCAAAGAAAGCCGCTCCCGCCAAGAAGGCCGTAGCAGCGAAGAAGGCCGCACCTGCCAAGAAGGCAGCAGCACCGGCAAAGAAAGCCGCTCCCGCCAAGAAGGCCGTAGCAGCGAAGAAGGCCGCACCTACCAAGAAGGCAGCAGCACCGGCAAAGAAAGCCGCTCCCGCCAAAAAGGCTGTAGCAGCAAAGAAGCCAGCAGCGCCCGCCAAGAAGGCCGCTCCTGCCAAAAAGGCAGCCGCGCCCGCCAAGAAGGCCACCGCCAAGGCCCCCGCCAAGAAAGCTGCACCGGCCAAGAAGGCCCCCAAGGCGCCTGCCCCTGCGGCCGCTCCAGCCGCACAAACCACCCTGAATCCTCAGGCGGCTTGGCCGTTCCCTACGGGCAACAAGCCCTGATCCTGGCGTATCACACGCTCAACCCGGTGCCTGTGCACCGGGTTTTTTTATGCCTGCACTGGACTATGGATGGACAAGAGGCCAACGACCAGGAACGAACAGTGGCAGCAGACCCCAAAAGACATACCGAGCCTGAGCAGTCAGCGGCCCATACCAGCATCCATCACTCCACCACAAAGTCCAGCGTGTAGTTCTGGGGTCCACGCTGTGCGATTTTCAGGGCCCCGACACGGTTACCCAACTCAGCACAGCGCGCCAGCGTCCACCCCTTCTCCAGGCCAAAGAGCAGCGCGCCACGCCAGGCATCGCCACACCCCGTAGGGTCCACCACCTGTGCGGGTACCACGGGAGGAACATGGGTCTTCACTCCCTCGACCCACACCTCACAACCTTCCGCCCCCAAAGTCACCACCAGCCCCTTCACCTTGCGCGAGATATCGGCCAAGGTCCAACCCGTGCGTTCGCACAACATCTTGCCCTCGTAGTCGTTGACCGTTACCCAGGATGCCTGCTCAATAAATTGCGCCAATTCTTCCCCGCTGAACATGGGCAGACCCTGTCCTGGATCGAACACAAAAGGAATGCCCGCCGCCACGAACTGCGCAGCATGCTGAAGCATGGCATCGCGCCCATCCGGGGCAACAATCCCCACGCTCGCCCGAGTGTCTGCACCAATGCGGTTCTCATGCGCCTGCATCATGGCGCCCGGATGGAAGGCCGTGATCTGGTTGTTGTCGCGGTCCGTCATGATCATGGCCTGCGCGGTATAGGTATCTTGCACCTGACCCACATGGCGGCAACTGATGCCCAGCGTTTCCAGCCGCTGCAGATAGTCGGCCCCATCGCTGCCCAGCATGGCCATGGGCAAAGGTTCACCACCGAGCAGTTTGAGACTGTAGGCAATGTTGCCCGCGCACCCGCCGAAATCCCGGCGCAGCGAAGGCACCAGGAAAGACACATTCAGAATGTGCAACTGGTCGGGCAGGATCTGTTCAGCAAACCGCCCTTCGAAAGTCATGATGGTGTCGAACGCCAGGGAACCACAAATGAGGGCAGCCATAAAAATGAATCAGTCAGTAGGTTGGTAGAAATTCAGGGGTAAAACGCCAGCAGCCGGTACCCAGCAACACGCGCGCCACCGGTGGTCACGATCACAGATACCGATGTGCTCCACTCGCCGCGTGCGGGTAGCTCGGCCGGAGCGGCCATGTCCGCCGGCAGCAGCACCCGGCGCAACACGGGCTGGTCCTGCGCATCGGTCAAGGTCAACTCCACGGCCGGCATGGCCAACGGGATATCAGCTTTGCTTTTCATCGCCAGTGCCAACTGGTAGCTGTCTCCCCGGGCCTTGTTGAAAGAAGAACTGTCGATCACCACATCGGCAATCTGGCGCTGCGGGGCAATCTCACACCGCAAGGGCTCGCACAACTGGAGCAGCCACGGTCTCGCACGTGCATCCATGGCAGCAATGCGGTCACGCTCCTGGATGGCAACCTGCAGCACCAACCCCATCACCAAGACCAGCAACACAAGCACCAGCGCCGCTCGCACCGCAGGCTTGCGCCAGAAAGCCTTGCGCCGGGCGGCGACCACAAAGCTGACCTCTGGCTCTGCATCATGCCCCTCGCCATCTTCCTTTTCTTCCGCTTGGCTGGGCAGAGGCTTGCGCACGCGGGCCTGCAACACAGCGGCCGGGGAATCATCTGCCACCAGCTCCAAGGTGGTGGGCGCCTCTTCCTCCACAGGCAGCTGCACAAAGTCCACCGAGGGCAGAGGTTGCGGTGCCAACTCAGGAGGCACAGGCACTGCCGACGAGGCATCGGGCACAGCATCGCGCAAGTCTGCAGGAGGTTCGGCGGGTGCCTGTTCGGGTTTCTGCGATAGAGAATCTTCACCCTCACGGGCCGGGATCTTGACGCTCTCCGCCATAACGCTGTCTTCCCCGCGCTCATAAGGAACCACCTGACCCACAGGCCAGATGGAATCATGCGGATCAGCGGCCGGAAGCTCGTATCCCCCGTGTGGAACGTCGGCAACCTTGGGCGCATCGACGCCCGGCACCAGCACAGACGGCCCACCATCTTCGGCAGCGGCATTCAGCATCGGCTTGGCCGCAGCATCCTCCGCAAGCGGAACCTCCGACATTGGCGGCACCCAAGGCGCAATGGTGGGAGTGAGCACCTTTTCCGGCAAGGGCACCGAGTTAGACCGCCACGCAAATGGCGCGGTGGGCGCTAGGCCCAAGGCGTTTTCCTCGGGCACCTCTGCCCCTACAGCCAAGAATGCGGGCACGGTGGGCGCCGGAATGTCCAGCACAGGCATCGTCGGCGCCAGAGGTGCAGCAGCCACAGACGGCGTGGTAACGGCATGACGCCTGCCGTCGTCGGCACGCGCAATGAAGCGCGCCTCGTCATCGACCGCTGGAGCCTCCCGGACACCCCCACCTAACGCGGGAGGAACCGGCGGGGCCGAACCGCCTCCCCAGGCGCGTCCTGCATCGGCTTTGCGAACCGCAGAGGCTGGAGCTGGCCGCACGTCCGTGAGCGACACGTCCGGCAAAAGTGCGGGCGGCGCCACAGGCAACAAATGCGCCGAGGCGTCAAACACCTCCTTGCATTGCCCACACCGCACCCACCCCTCCGAGATGCGCAATTGGTCCGCCACGACCTTGAAAGAGGTGGCGCAGGACGGGCAGCGAGTGATCTGGCTCATCAGCGGTGGATTGTAGGGGCCGCGTTATCGCTATGGCCCAGGCATAACACGCGCAGGCTCAGCAGGCGCGAATGAGTCCGGCGAGCCCGAGCAGGCCGCCAAACCGTGCCCGATCCAGGGGCAAAGCACAGCCATAGCGCGGGCTATGGCGAGCATTGGCAACAGCGGACGGGTGTGTTTTGGCGGGATGAGCGGGCATGGCGGGTTCCTCCACACCGTCTCAGCGCTGGGCGGTCATCAGGATCCAGCCCTCTTCGGTATCTGCCACTTCCAGCCGAACCCATGGCGCATAGGCTTCCTTGAGTTCGTCTGCCTGGCGCTCCAGAATGCCTGCGAGCACCAGGTGCCCACCCGGCGCCACATGGGCACACAACAAGGGCGCCAACACCCTCAAGGGGGTAGCAAGGATGTTGGCCAACACCGTCTGGTATTCGCCCCGCGCCTTGTCGGGCAGGCCTGTGTTCAGCTGCACGCCGTTGGCCTGCGCGTTCTGGGCGGCGGACTCCACGGCAGCGGGGTCGATGTCCACCGCATCAATGTCCGTAGCGCCGAACTTGGCCGCACCAATGGCCAGAATGCCGGAGCCGCAGCCATAGTCCAGCACCCGGCCAAGTGGGTTGCCCGCCCCCGGCTGCACTGCCCCATTGCGCGCAATCCAGCGCAGGCACATGCGTGTGGTGGGGTGGGTGCCGGTACCAAATGCCAGACCCGGGTCCAGGCGGATGCTGCGCACGGCCTGCGCGGGCAGCTCGTGCCAGGTGGGAACGATCCAGAAATCCGGCGTGATGTCCACCGGGGCAAACTGCGACTGTGTGAGCCGCACCCAGTCCTGCTCGGCGACCTGCGCCACACCCAGCACCTGGCAACCCACAAAGAAGTCCTGGACCACCAGCAGCTGCTGCGCTTCGCGCGCCGCCACCTCGGACGGGAACAGCGCCACCACACGGCTGCGCTGCCAGCCGTCCTTGGGTGGAGGCATGCCCGGCTCACCAAACAGCGCCTGCTCGGCATCTGTCTGGGCGTCGGCATCTTCTACCGACACGCTCAGCGCATCGAGCGCATCCAGCGCGTCGCTGACCGGCTCGATACAGTCCTCGGGGCACATCAGACTCAGCTCAAACATGGAACGCCTCTCAGAAAAATGAAATGCTGACCCCTGTTGCCAAGGGCCAGCATGTGAAACTGCCAGGTGCCGTCTTCAGCGCTTGTGCTGCGACAGCCACTCTTCCAGGTAGTGGATGTTGGTGCCGCCCGCCATGAACTTGGCATCCACCATCAATTCGCGGTGCAGCGGCACGTTGGTGTTGATGCCTTCAATCACGGTCTCGGACAACGCCGTGCGCATGCGGGCCAGGGCCTGCTCGCGCGTGTCGCCGTGGACAATGATCTTGCCAATCATCGAGTCATAGTTGGGCGGCACGAAGTAGTTCGAGTACGCATGCGAATCAACACGCACACCAGGGCCGCCTGGTGGGTGCCAGGTCGTGATGCGCCCAGGCGATGGGATGAACTTGTACGGGTCTTCCGCGTTCACGCGGCATTCGATCGCATGACCGCGGATCTCGATCTGGCGCTGGGTGAAGGGCAGCTTCTCGCCAGCCGCCACCATGATCTGCGTCTTCACAATGTCCACGCCCGTGATCCATTCGGTCACCGGGTGCTCCACCTGCACGCGGGTGTTCATCTCGATGAAGTAGAACTCGCCGTTTTCGTACAGGAACTCGAACGTGCCTGCACCGCGGTAGCCGATCTTCTTGCAGGCAGCGACGCAGCGCTCGCCGATCTTCTCGATCAGCTTGCGCGGGATGCCGGGAGCCGGCGCCTCTTCGATCACTTTCTGGTGGCGGCGCTGCATGGAGCAGTCGCGCTCGCCCAGGTACACCGCGTTGCGGTGCTTGTCGGCCAGGATCTGGATCTCGATGTGGCGGGGGTTCTGGAGGAACTTCTCCATGTACACCGCAGGATTGCCAAACGCAGCGCCCGCTTCGGCCTTGGTCATCTGCACGGCATTAACCAAGGCAGCCTCGGTGTGCACCACGCGCATGCCACGGCCACCGCCGCCGCCTGCGGCCTTGATGATGACCGGGTAGCCAATGGCCTTGGCGATGCGGCGGATCTGCACCGGGTCATCGGGCAACTCGCCCTCGGAGCCCGGCACACAGGGAACGCCCGCGCGGATCATCGCCTGCTTGGCCGACACCTTGTCACCCATCGTGCGGATGTTGTCAGGCGTGGGGCCGATGAACTGGAAACCGCTCTTTTCCACGCGCTCGGCGAAGTCGGCGTTCTCGGACAGGAAACCGTAGCCGGGATGGATGGCTTCGGCATCGGTCACTTCCGCCGCCGAAATGATGGCCGGCATGTTGAGGTAGGACAGCGGCGAGGGAGCGGGGCCGATACAGACGGCCTCTTCGGCCAGCTTGACGTACTTGGCGTCGCGGTCGGCCTCGGAGTAGACCATCACGGCCTTGATCCCAAGTTCGCTGCAGGCGCGCTGAATGCGAAGGGCAATCTCCCCTCGGTTTGCGACCAGGATTTTCTTGAACATGCGCGCCTTATTCGATGACGAACAAAGGTTGTCCGTATTCCACGGCCTGGCCGTTTTCACCCAGGATGCGAGTGACCGTGCCCGACTTGTCGGCCTCGATCTCGTTGAGGATCTTCATAGCCTCGATGATGCAGATGGTCTCGCCTTCCTTGACCTGACTGCCCACTTCCACAAAAGGCTTGGCGCCCGGGCTGGACGAGCGGTAGAAGGTGCCGACCATGGGCGATTTGACGATGTGGCCTGCGGGGGCTGCCGGCGGGGCTGGCAGCTCCGCCACCGGGGCAGCGGCTGCAGGTGCAGGGGCCACAGGCGCCTGCATGGGGGCGGGGACATACTGCTGAACCACGGCGCCACCGCTCTTGACGATGCGGACTTTGCCCTCGGCCTCCGTGATTTCGAGTTCGGACACATTCGACTCGGACACGAGATCGATGAGGGTTTTGAGTTTTCGCAGATCCATGGAAGCTCCAACGGCTATAAAACTGAATAGGGCGCGAATTTACTCCAATTTCCCCCTATCGCAGTCTTCCACATGCATTTTCCATGAACTTCATCATGGAAATAGTCGGCCCGCCCTTCAGGAATAGGCGCCTACAGAGAAGGCGCAGAGGCCAAGTGCCTCAACGCAAGGACGCCCACAGCTGCAAATCATCGGGGGTCACCTGCCCCATTTTACGATGCAGCACCCGCCCCGCCCCGCCCAGCACCACGGTGAAAGGCAAGCCACCAGTCAGGTTGCCCAGCGAGCGCCCCAGGTCTGTCCCGCCCAATCCCGCCAGCCCCACGGGGAACTCCAGAGGAATGCGGGCCAGGAATTTGCGCACAGCCGAAGGCTGGTCAATGGCCAAACCCAGAACTTGCCAACCTTTGGCGGCATGTTCACGATAGAAGGCGTTGAGCATCGGCAACTCCTCCACACAGGGAGGACACCAGGTGGCCCAGAAGTTGAGCAGCAGTGGCTTGCCAGAGAAAGACTTCAGCGCAACCACGCCGCCCTCCGGCTTCTCAAACTCCATGCCCCACAGCGCCTGCTCCGCCCCCGCCTCCATGGCATGAGGCTGAAACTTCCACCATGCCAGGCCCGCCCCCCCCACGGCCGCAGCCCCGGCCACACCGGCATACAGCAGGCGGCGGCGCCCAGGCGACGGAGCTTGCGGCACAGCAGTCGTGGACTCAGGCAGAGGTTCAGGCAGGTCGGCAGGGGTCTTTTCTGTCATGGAGTGCTGGTTTCCTGGAGCAGGCGGCGCACAGCCGTCATGTCGCCGCGCGGGGTGCGGCCTTTGGCATCGGGCTTCAAGGCCCCTCGCAGATCATCGAGGTCATAAATCAGCAGATGCACCCCGATCATCTCATTGAGCTCCGGCGACTTGCTGCCCAGACTCAGGGCCTCGACCGATTCACCATGAAAACCCGTCACCGTGCGGGGTTCATAGTCCACATGGTGGTCGATCAGCGCTATCTCGGCAGATTTGGGGTCATCGCAGAACAACTGCAAATAAATATCCGACAAGCGCGTGGCAGTGCCGTGCCAGACAGCCCCCGCCAGATGCGGACGAAACGCCGCCATCCGCTCCATCCAGACCAGTGCCAGCTGGCGCAGCGCCCGCAACTCGCGCGGCTGCGTGTCGGCGCAGAAGAGCTCGATGTACTCCCGCACCGCCATTTCCACCAGATCGTTGTCGGGCAACGGGGTACGGGCAGGCAGCCCCATCTGGCGCAGGGCCCGGCGCTTGGCAGGCCCCCATTCAAGACCTTCCTCGACCACCAGGCGCGCCGTGGTGTGGGCGATTTCTTCACTCAAAGGTGTGTGCATGAAAGTGGAAGACAGCGGAGGAGCCCGCATTGTGCGCGCGATCCATGACGGGCCGCTCCGCCCCCTGCACAAGGCCCACGAACACCCCGGAAGCGAAATACCCAATTGCTATATTTTTTATAGCTTTTAGGGCATGCCTAGCGCGCGCAGAAAGGCATTTTTACCAATATTTCTCAGTATCGCGGCGGCTTTAGAATCAGCGCCCATGCACATACACATACTAGGCATCTGCGGCACGTTCATGGGAGGCCTTGCTGCGCTGGCCCGCGAGGCAGGCCACAAGGTGACCGGTTGCGACGCGGGCGTCTACCCGCCCATGAGCGACCAGTTGCGGGCGCTGGGCATCGACCTGATCGAGGGGTTCGGCGCCGACCAGATGGCGTTGCGACCCGATATTTTCGTGATCGGCAACGTGGTCAGCCGCGCAAGGCTGCCCGACGGCACGCCCAAGTTCCCCCTCATGGAGGCCATTCTGGACGCAGGTCTGCCCTACACCAGCGGCCCACAGTGGCTGGCCGAACATGTGCTGCAGGGACGCCACGTCATGGCCGTGGCTGGCACCCATGGCAAGACCACCACCACGTCGATGCTGGCATGGATTCTGGAGAGCGCGGGCCAGCAGCCCGGTTTCCTGATTGGCGGCGTACCGCTGAATTTCGGCCTGTCGGCCCGATTGGGTGCCGCCCGACGCCCCACGCCCGCCGCCACAGCTCTGGGCTCGGCCCCCTTGTTCGTGATCGAGGCAGACGAATACGACACCGCTTTCTTCGACAAGCGCAGCAAGTTCGTGCACTACCGGCCCCGCACCGCCGTGCTCAACAACCTCGAGTTCGATCACGCAGACATCTTTGACGACCTGGCCGACATCGAACGCCAGTTTCACCACCTCGTGCGCACCGTGCCGCCTTCAGGCAGTGTGGTTGCCAACGGGCTGGAGGAGAGCCTCGCCCGGGTGCTGCACGCCGGGTGCTGGAGCGAAGTCACCAGCTTCGGCGCAGCGGTGAACGATTTCTATGGCGTGGGCGACCCCCAGGCGTTTGATGTGATGCACCAGGGCCGCCGGGTGGCCCGCGTGGAATGGACACTCACCGGCGTGCACAACCAGCTCAACGCCCTGGCCGCCATCGCGGCTGCCCACCATGTCGGCGTGCCCCCCGAGCAGGCAGCCAATGCCCTCGCCACCTTCCAGAACGTCAAACGGCGCATGGAACTGCGTGGCACCGTGGGCGGCGTGGCCGTGTACGACGACTTTGCGCACCATCCCACCGCATTGCGCACCACCCTGGACGGGCTGCGCCGCAGTCTTGGCGCCAAGGCGCGGATCCTGGCCGTGTTCGAGCCCCGCAGCAACACCATGAAGCTGGGCGCCATGAAAAGCCAGCTGCCCTGGGCCCTGGAGCCCGCCGACCTGGCGTTCTGCCACACAGCGGGGCTGGACTGGGATGCCGCACAGGCTTTGGCCCCCCTGGGCGTGGGCCCGGGCCAGCGTGCCCAAACCGCCGCAGACATCGACACCCTGGTGGCCCAGGTGATGCAGTCAGCCCGGCCGGGGGATCATGTGGTGTGCATGAGCAACGGCGGATTTGGAGGCATCCACGCCAAATTGCTGCAGGCGCTCCCAAAGTAGCCGCAGCTACCGCCCATCCACACCTTCAGAGCACAACAGCCCAGGCGGCCTGCAACGGCAAAATCAAAATGTCACGGCCATGCCCGGCACATCCACGCGCACGATGGGTCTGGCGAGCGCGGCGCTGGCGGCGCGTGCAAAGTTGCGCGACCAGTCAGGGTCTTGCATCAGCGGCGCCCCGGCGGCACGTGCCACGGTAAGCACCTTGTCGGCCAACAGCACCTTGCCGCTCGCGCGCAGGGGCTCGCAGTCCAGCGAAATGAACTGCTCATCCAGCCAGCGTCGCCCGGCCTCATGCCCCATGGGCTCGGCGCCCGCGAGGTCAAAACGGAATTCTTGATTCCCGGTCAGCTTGACCGACACTTCGCTGTGCATGGTGGTTTGCCTTTCTTCTGAAATCCACAGGCCCATTCAGAAGGCCTGCTGAAGCCCGGACTGCGCGGGAATGCGCAGCCTCACGGGCCTCAGTTTAGGGCCAGTTGCGGCGCCGGAACTCAGCGAGCGCGGCGGGCTTTCACAGCATCGGACAGCTCGGCCAGGGCCTGCAGCGAATCGTCCCAGCCCAGGCAGGCGTCGGTGATGCTCTTGCCATACTCCAGCGCACCCGGCTGATCCTTGCCCGGAGTGAACTTCTGCGCGCCCGCCGTGAGATGGCTTTCGATCATCAGGCCAAACACGCTGCGCGAGCCACCGGCCAATTGCGCCGCCACGTCACGCGCCACCTCAAGCTGTTTTTCGTGCTGTTTGCTGCTGTTGGCGTGGCTGCAGTCCACCATCAACGTGGCGGGCAGCTTGGCGGCTTCGAGGTCCTTGCAGGCTGCGGCCACACTGGCGGCGTCGTAGTTGGGCGTCTTGCCGCCGCGCAGGATCACGTGGCAGTCTTTGTTGCCCTTGGTGTTCACGATGGCGACCTGGCCATTCTTGTGCACCGACAGGAAGTGGTGGCCCCGGCTGGCCGACTGGATGGCGTCGGTGGCGATGCGGATGTTGCCGTCCGTGCCATTCTTGAAACCGATCGGCGCCGAGATGCCGGAGGCCAGCTCGCGGTGCACCTGGCTTTCGGTAGTGCGGGCACCAATCGCGCCCCAGCTGATGAGGTCACCGATGTATTGGGGCGAGATCACGTCGAGGAACTCGCTGCCGGCGGGCATGCCCAGGCGGTTGATCTCGATGAGCAGCTGGCGCGCAATGCGCAGACCTTCGTCGATGCGGTAGCTCTCGTCCAGATAGGGGTCGTTGATCAGGCCCTTCCAGCCCACCGTGGTGCGTGGCTTCTCGAAGTACACACGCATCACGATTTCCAGCGTATCGGCGTACTGCGTGCGCACGGCCATCAGGCGGCGGGCGTAGTCCACGGCGGCAGCGGGATCGTGAATGGAACAGGGACCGATGATGACCAGCAGGCGGTCATCCTTGCCAGCCATGATGTTGTGGATGTTCTTGCGGGTCTGGGTGATCAGCGTCTCCACCGGCGTACCGCCGATGGGGAAAAAGCGGATCAGATGTTCGGGAGGAGGCAACACGGTGATGTCCTTGATACGTTCGTCGTCGGTCTGGCTGGTTTTTTCGACGCTGCGGTACCAGGCATCGCTGGCGGGGGTGTTGGAGACCGTCATGGTTGCTTCCTCGTGGAGTGAAAGTTGTGGTGAATGAAGAAAAACGGGAGGGCAGAAAAACAAAAACCGCCGGGCTTTGCAGCGTCGGCGGTTGGTATGGGGAGGTTGTGTGTGCTTGCGCGTTTTCCTCTCATCCGCCGGGGACCGAGATAAAAAACCAAAAATAAAACGCGCTGCGAACTTGCATGGCAGCCAATGTAGCACAGGTGTGCGGCAGTGCAGCAACCCTAGACTGTTGCGATTGCACGACAAACAGCGCCAATTCGGGCCCGAGGCTCAAGACCTGGTTCAGCGCCAAAGGCCGTTCAGCCAGACGCGCGCACGCTGCAGCGCTGACAACTTGCGCGGCGGTGCATCCTGCAGGTCGCTTGGGGGATCGCTCTGGTGTTCGTACATATCGACCAGCAGGAGCGCTTCTCCCAGCGTGCGCCAGGCCAGGAGTTCAAAGTGATCAAAACTCGCGCTCTCGCGGGTGCTGCGGCGTTCCAGCATCTGTTGCCAGTCGGCAATGGCGTTGCGCAAGTCCCGCAATGCGCGCTGGTAAGCGCCAAATTCATACAGCGCATGCCAGGCAGACCCCAGACCGGTCAGAAACAGCTGGTGCTCGCGCGCACAGTGCGACAAGGTGACAACACGCCGCGTGATCTCCGCCGTGTCGGTGCTGGTGCGGCGCGCGCGGACCGCCTCGTCGATCTGCATGGACAACGCCCCCAGGCTGTCACGCAGCTGGCGTGAGTCCTCGTCGGCCACGCCCTCCCGCAGAAAACGGCTGATGTCCCCAAACGACTGGAGTGTCAGCAGTTGGCTGGGACGCGTGGCAGGCATGGTGATTGCATTTTGCGCTGCCTGCGGGCCGGCGCAGCGCTGGGCATGCACAGCAGGGCAAGGATGGTGGGAGCGCGCAACACATGGGCGCCCTCAGGGCCAGAATCAGGCAGTCCCACCCACCGTCAACCCCTCGATGCGCAGCGTGGGCTGGCCCACGCCCACGGGCACGCTCTGGCCTTCCTTGCCACAGGTGCCCACGCCGCTGTCCAGGCGCATGTCGTTGCCGATCATGGTGACCTTCTTGAGCGACTCGGGGCCACTTCCGACGATGGTGGCGCCCTTGACGGGGTACTGGATCTTGCCGTTTTCGACCCAGTAGGCCTCGCTGGCCGAGAACACGAACTTGCCCGAGGTAATGTCTACTTGGCCACCTCCGAAGTTGCTGGCGTACAGGCCCTTCTTGATGCTGGCGATGATTTCCTGCGGGTCCTTGTCGCCGCCCAGCATGTAGGTGTTGGTCATGCGTGGCATGGGGATGTGGGCGTAGCTCTCGCGACGGCCGTTGCCGGTGGGCGCCACGCCCATCAGGCGCGCGTTGAGGCTGTCCTGGATGTAGCCTTTCAGGATGCCGTCCTCGATCAGCACGTTGCGCTGGGTCGCATGGCCCTCGTCGTCCACGTTGAGCGAGCCCCGGCGGTCGGCAATGGTGCCGTCGTCCAGCACGGTCACGCCCTTGGCTGCAACCCGCTGGCCAATGCGGCCGCTGAAGGCGCTGGAGCCTTTGCGGTTGAAATCGCCTTCCAGGCCATGACCCACTGCTTCGTGCAGCAGGATGCCGGGCCAGCCCGAACCCAGCACCACCGTCATCTCACCCGCCGGTGCAGGGCGCGATTCGAGGTTGACCAGGGCCGCGTTCACAGCCTCGTCCACGTACTTGCCCATTTGCTCGTCGTCGAAATACGCGAGGCCAAAACGCCCGCCACCACCGGCCGAGCCCATTTCGCGGCGGCCGTTCTGCTCGGCGATCACCGTGACCGACAGGCGCACCAGCGGGCGCACATCGGCGGCCAAGGTGCCATCGGCACGCGCCACCAGCACCACGTCATATTCGCTGGCCAGCCCCGCCATGACCTGGGCCACGCGCGGGTCCTTGGCGCGGGCGCGCTGTTCCAGCCGCTCCAGCAGCGCGACCTTGGCCGTGCTGTCGAGGGAAGCGATCGGGTCCACACCCGGGTACAGGCTGCGGCTCGACGCTATTTTTTTAGGAGCAATCTTTTCTTTACCAGCGCGCGCAGAGGCCGAAATAGACCGCACAGTGCGGGCCGCATCCAGCAGCGATGCCTCTGAGATGTCGTCGGAGTACGCAAAGGCCGTCTTCTCGCCGCTCACGGCACGCACACCCACGCCCTGGTCGATGCTGAAGGAGCCCGTCTTGACAATGCCCTCCTCCAGGCTCCAGCCCTCACTGCGCGTGTACTGGAAGTACAGGTCGGCATCGTCCACCTGGTGGGCACGGATCTCGGACAAGGCACGGGCCAGGTGGCTTTCGTCGAGGCCGAAGGGAGTCAGCAGCAGTTCACGGGCAACATCGATGCGCTGGCTGGTCGCCGCGCGCTGGGGGGCGGCAGTGGGGGTGCGGAAAGTCATCGGGGCATTTTAGGCGCCCGGCCATGCCCGTAGGGGCGCAGGGGCACGGGCGGCAGCGGGAGCCCCTGGGGGCTCCCTCCCGTCAGTCCGCCGCAGTCAGGTCGCTGGTTGGCGCGCCAGGTGCGTTCTGCTGGACGGACTCGATGCCCGCATCGCGCGCCTTTTCGCCGGAGTACATCTGGCTTTGGCCGATCACCTGGCCGTTGGCCGCCTTGAGCGTGAAGTAGGGGGAGCCGTCCTTCGCACAGAGCCGTCCATACCGGCCATCGTTGGGCGCATTCTTCTTGACGGACTCGATACCGTTGAGCGCGCTGGCCTTGGAGTCGTACATCTCGCTGGTCAGGATGACCTGCCCGTTGCCCGCCAGAAGGTTGAACACAAACTTGTCGTTCTTGGACTTCTTCAGCTCGAACTTCGACGCCATGGGAGTACCTCCAGAGGTTGCCAAAACACGGTTGGCAGCCGCTTTGTAACCGGAAGGCATGGCGCACGCAACGCCGCACAAACCCCTGCGCAAGACCCGGCCATGAGCGCGCCTGCGGACCTGCTGGGGATGGAAATCAGCCCCTAAAGCGCCGCCCGGGGATCTTTGGTGTCCTGCTTCTGCGCTCGCGCCACCGACATCAGAATGCCCAACGCCAGCCCCAGCGTGACCATGGCCGTGCCGCCATAGCTGATGAAGGGCAGCGGCACGCCCACCACGGGCAGGATGCCGCTGACCATGCCCATGTTCACGAAGGCATAGGTGAAGAAGATCATCGACACGGCCCCCGCCATCAGGCGCCCGAACAGGCTGGTGGCGCCCACAGCAATCGCCAGGCCGCGCCAGACCAGCAACAGGAAACAGACGATCAGGAACAGGTTGCCAGCGAGGCCGAACTCTTCTGAAAAAGCGGCGAAGATGAAGTCGGTAGTGCGCTCGGGGATGAATTCCAGGTGGGTCTGTGTGCCGGCCATGAAGCCCTTGCCCCACATGCCCCCGGAGCCGATGGCGATCATGCCCTGAATGATGTGGAAGCCCTTGCCCAGCGGGTCGCGGGTGGGGTCCAGCAGGGTGCAGACGCGCTGCTGCTGGTAGTCGTGCAGCAGCACCCAGCGCACGCCCTCGGCACAAAGCTGGTCGCCCAGCAGTACCAGGGTGAAGATGCCCACGCCGCCAATCACCACCGGCGGCAGCACCAGCTTCCAGGACAGACCGGCAAAGAAAATCACCGACAGGCCCGCCGCCAGCACCAGCAGCGAGGTCCCCAGATCAGGCTGCTTCATGATCAGGCCCACCGGCACGGCCAGCAGTGCGCCCGCGGCCACAAAATCCAGCGGGCGCAGTGCGCCTTCGCGTTTCTGGAACCACCAGGCCAGCATCAGGGGCATGGCAATCTTGAGGATTTCGCTGGGCTGGATGACGATGCCCAGATTGATCCAGCGTGTGGCACCCTTCTTGGTGATGCCGAACAGCGCCACGGCCATCAGCAGCGCCACACCCGCCACGTACAGCGGCACGGCGCAGGCCATGATCTTTTGCGGTGGCACCTGAGACACTACAAAAAGAATAGCACCCGCGATCAGCATGTTGCGCCCATGGTCGGCAAAACGGGTGCCATGGTCGAAACCGGACGAGTACATGGCCGTCAGGCCCGCGCAGGTCAGCAGGGTCACCACCACAATGAGGGGAAGGTCGAACCCACGGAACAGGGGAACAAGGCGCTGGGAGAGCGTGGGCTTTTCAAATACGACGGCCATCCCCCGATTATCGGATGGCCGGAGCCAGGTGGAACAAGCCCCCTGCGCCGTCACCCCGCCTGCCGGAAGGCCATCACCGCCTGGTTGCGCAGCGTGCGCAGCAGGCCCAGGGCCTTGTCGTCCACCACGATGCCCCCTGCCACCGACTGGTCGGCGTAGATGAGGGCAAACGTCTGGCCCTTGATCTGCAGCGGCAGCAGCAGGAACGAGGGGGCGTTGAGCCCCGTGCGGTACCACTGCGGCAGGCGGGCCTGCATGCGGGGTTCGGTGGCGTCGTTGATCAGCGTATCGGCGCCGCGCAGGCAGACGGCGGCAAACAGGTCGCCCTGCACCTTGAGCGGCACCTTCATGGCGCGCACGGCGGCCTCACTGCCCTCGCCCAGGCCAAAACGGCCGGTCAGCACCTCCGTCTTGGGATCGCGCAGGCAAAACACCATGCGCCGAAAGCCCAGCGCCCGGAACATGGTCTCCAGGATCATGCGCAGCACGTCGTTGAGCTGAAAACTCTCGACCATGGCGTTGGTGATGTCCTGGATGCCGGCCGCCAGCACTTCATTGACCTGCGCCACCGACACCGCACCGCCCGCCTGCGATTCGAGCACGGCCGGCAAGGGCGGGGTTTCGCTGGGGCGCAGCTCGTGGGAGCCCAGGGCGTCCTCGGTCACTGTTTGAGCGCCAGCAGGCTGCGGTAGCCGCAGCAGCCGGGCTGCGGGGGTGTCAGGCGCCACCCGCAGGTCCAGCGCCTCGGCCAGCGCCACCAGCTTGTGGCGCGCACGCAAGGTGGCCTCGGCAATGGATTCGGCCGACAAGGCCAGGGTGCGGGCGTACCGGGTGCCGACCTGGCCCAGCTGGGCTTCCATCTGGGCGGGGTCGCCAAACAACAACGTGCTGGCCACCTCGTTGGCGGCCATGGCCGCCCAGCGCATGCGCTCGACGCCCTGCTCGGGCGCACGCTGCATGGGCGACCCCATCGGTTTGCGCATGCAGCGCTGCAGGCTCTCGGGCAGGCCCCAGACGCGGGCCACGCCCACGCCCAGGTCCTCAAACCCCAGCCCCAGCACTTGCACAGCGGCCGACTCCTCGCCGCCCTCCACGCGCCCTGAGGCCACCAGGCTGCGCACCTGGCGGGCTTCTTCAGGAAAATAAAACTCGCACAGCATGCGCCCCAGGTTCTGGAACATGGCGCCGATAAAGGCCTCTTCGGCCGCCTGGCTGGCACCACACAGCTCGGCAGCGACCGAGCCCGCCATCATGGCGCGCAGGAACTCTTCGCGCATCTGGCTGGCGTGCTGTTTGTCCTGCATGTGGTCCAGCAGCACCAGGCTCAGCGCCATGTTGCGCACCGCATTGAAGCCCACCAGGCTCACTGCGCGCGACACGGTGCTGATGGTGCCCCGGCTGGCATGGGCGTAATGCACGCTGTTGACCAGGCGCAGCAGCTTGTTGGTCAGCGCCACGTCCTTGAGGATCTCGTGCGTGAGGTCGCTGATGCTGTCGTCTTCGGAGTTTGCCACGCGCTGGATGCGGGCCACCGAATCCGACAGCGCCGGGAAGTCGCTCTTGTGCCGCATGCGCCGCAGCAAAAAATCCAGCGTAGCATTGCTCGCCGCTGTAGGGGCGCTGGCCGGGGCCGCCCAGGCGCGCAGCGCGTCGCGGAACTCCGCCGCCGACATGTAGCGCTGGCCAGGGTCGCGCGCCATACCGCGCTGCAGGATGGCGCGCAAGCCGTCGTCCACGCCCGGCCCCAGGTCATCGGGCAAGGCCAGGTCCTCATTGGCCAGGCGGTACAGCGCCTGCCAGGTGTCTTTCTGGTGGATCAACGGCTTGCCCGAGAGCAGTTCGACCAGCACCAGGGCGGCGGAGTACACATCCATGGCCGGGGCGGGCGCTGCGCCTGCGGCGGCCTCCGGGGCCATATAGGCCGGGGTGCCGCTGGCCAGTTGTGCATCGGGCGCAGCCTGCACCGGGGCGGCCATGCCAAAGTCCATCACCCGCGCGTGCCGCTGGGCATCGACCATGACGTTGGAGGGCTTGAGGTCGCGGTGCACGATGCCCGCCTGGTGCGCGGCCTGCAGGCCATCGAGCACATCCACCATCAGGGCCACAGCATCGTGCGGCGTGCACCGCCCCTGCTGGGCCAGGTGTTCGGCCAGCGTGCGGCCGGGCACATACTCAAACACGATGTAGGGCTGCAGGCCCTGCACGTCGGCTTCGAACACGGGCACGATGTACGGGTGGGCCAGGCGCCCCACGTGGCGCGCCTCGCGCAGCCACTGCTCCAGCACCGACGGGTCCTGGTCCTGCAGGGGGCGCATGAGCTTGATGGCCACCTCGCGCTGCAGGCGCGGGTCCACCGCCAGCCACACCGTGGCCTGCGCACCCCGGCCCAGCTGCTTTTTCAGCTCAAACCGGCCCAGCGACGCGGGGGGCTTGTCGCCTGATCCCAGCGCCCAACGTCGGGTGGTGGAGAGCGGGGCAAAATCGGGCATGGTGCAGGGAGCGAATCAAGGCGCCGCGCTGCATGGCGCCCCGTGGTTACGATTTGATACCTCCCATCTTATGCCTGCGCCGCCCTGTCTGGAGCAGTGATTCCCCTGCCCCGCATTTTTTCCTGCCTGCTTGCTTGCCTGTCTGTCTGCCGATGACCACCACCCACCTTCTGTACCTGCACGGCTTCCGCTCCTCGCCCCAGTCGGCCAAAGCCCGCCAGATGGCGGCGCATGTGGCAGCGCACCACCCGGCTGTCACCTTCTGGTGCCCGCAGTTGCCGCCTTCGCCAAAGGCCGCCATGGCGCTGGTTGCACAGGGCATTGCCAATTGGCCCCGCGCGGCCATGGCGGTGGTGGGGTCGTCTCTGGGTGGGTTTTATGCCAGCTGGGTGGCCCAGCACGCGGGCTGCCGCAGCGTGATGCTGAACCCCGCCGTGGACCCCGCCCGTGACCTGGCGCGCTACATCGGCGAACAGACCACCTGGCAGAACCCCGCAGAGCGCTTTTACTTTCTGCCGGAGTACATCACCGAGCTAGAGGCCCTGGACATGCGCAGTCGCCCCCCGGCAGGCCCGGAGCTGGCCATCATTGCAAAGGGCGATGAAGTGCTCGACTGGCGCGAAATGGCAGGGCGCTACCCCAAGGCCCGGCAGATCGTGCAAGAGGGCGGGGATCACGCGCTGGGCAACTTCACCGATTACCTGCCGCAGGTGGTGGAGTTTCTGGACCTGGCCTGAGCCCCACCCCGCCCCGAGGCGAAAGGCTACGCTACCGAGCCCCCGACGCCCTGGCAGCCCCCGGCCCCTTCCAGCGCTCGTATTCCGCCGGGTAGGCGATGCGGTAGCGCTTCATGTGGAACGCAGCCTCGTCGTCTTTGCCCAGCAGCACGGCACTTTCAATCAGCGCCTGGATGACACGGGGTTCGGGCGAGAAGTGCAACAACTCCCCCGCCAGCAGGTTGATTTGGGGGGCTGTCTCGCGGGTGAGCGCAATGGTGGACAACAGGGCAAAGTCCACCTGGTCCGAGAAGAACAGCGTGTCGGACACTTTGGACATGGTGTCTTCCTGGTACGCCGCTGGCCGTTGCGGCAGCGGCCGGTACAACATGCCGATCCGGTAGTGCTCCCACAGCACCAGGGTACCCACAGCAGCGGCGCCCGCCAGCACCAGCATGGCCGCAGCCTTGGTCGCACGCGCCGCAACCCAGCTTGGGGTTGCCTGCGGCCACCACAGCAGCGCCACGGCCATCACAGAGACCACCTGGAAAGGGCCATACCAAAGTGGAAACTCCAGCAGGCTGTGCACGCCCACAATGGCCAGCACACCCCACGCCAGCTGGCGCAGCGGGTCAGTTTCGGCCCATGGCCGTGCGTGCACCACCCAGGCCGCCACAGCGGCACACACCAGCACGGCCACTGGCACCCCCAACTCCACGGCCAGCTGCAAGGGCAGGTTGTGGGCGTTGTCTAGCAGCACACAGAACCGCTCACCCGGGAACAAGGTGATGTAGTGCGCGTAGTCCAGCTCACCCCAGCCCCAGCCCAGCCAGGGCTTTTGCGCAATCAGGTGCAGCACATTGGCCCACAGGGCGCGGCGGCTGCTGCAGCCCTGTTCGTCCCCCAGAATGCGCGTAAAAAGGCCATCGGTGCTGAACCCGGTCCACTCCAGCAACAGGCGCGGCAACAGCCAGGCGGCCCCCAAGTACATCAGCACACCCACCACCGACAGCCCCACGGCCACACGGCCACCACGGCGCTGCCACCACACCAGCAAGCCCACCACCATCAGCCACTGCAGGGCGCCAGTGCGCGAAGCGGTCGCCGCACTGGCCATGGCCAGCAATGCCAGCCCCCAGGCCAGCAGCAGCCCCACCAGCCAGGACGGCCAGGGCCGCCCGCCGCCTAGCAGGGCGTTTTGCGCCGGGCTGGCATGGCTTCCGCCCTCCAGCCGCGCTTGAAGCTGGACCACCAGCCACAGCAGCGACCACACCCCCAGGCTCAGCAACGACGCCTGTTGATTGCGTTGGCGCAGGTTGCCAATCGCCTGGCCTGGCGCAGAGGGTTGCACCCAGGGCGCAAGGCCCAGATCCCCGCCAAAGAACTGCGCCAACCCGATGCCCCCCCCCAGTGCGCCCGCCAGCACCAGCCCCAATGCCAGGTGCGATGCCATGAAAGTCCGCGCATCCGCACGGGACGCCCCCCCCCGGGCAGCGCCGCGCACGTGCCAGGAGCGCGCCAGCATCAGCAATAAAAGCACCAGGCCGCAGGACCACGAGGCCACAACCGGCCAGAAATTGAAAATGGGAGCCTCGGTGTAGCCAAACACAAAGGGCAGCGTCAGGGCCAGAAGAAACAGGGGCGCGGCAACAGCATCAAAAAGCATGGGGCTCACTCAGAGAGGATTCAGCGCTGGGGTGGTGCCGGCGAGGTGGTGCGCATCATAGGGGCTGGCCGCCACCCCGTGTCCGGGCGAGCCGGCTCAGGCCCATGGGACAATCCCGCCATGCACGCATTGTTTGAAGAAGCTGGCAAATTCCTCGCCGGCCGTATCCTGTCCGAAGCCGACACATCCGCCCAGATCGAGCTGGACTCGGGCAAACGGGTCAAGGTCAAGGCCGCCCACATCCTGCTGAAGTTCGAAAAGCCCGCCCCGGCCGAACTCATCGCCCAGGCCCAGGCCGTGGCCGAGACCATCGAGCTGGACCTGGCCTGGGAATTCGCGCCCGAAGACGAATTCGGCTTTGCCGACCTAGCGCGCGACTATTTCTCGGACAACGCCACCCTGGCACAGCAGGCCGGTGCGCTGTTCCGCCTGTACGACGCACCGCACTACTTCCGCCGCGCGGGCAAGGGCCGGTTCAAGAAGGCATCGGCCGAGATCCTGCAGCAGGCGCTGGCCGCGATCGAGAAGAAGAAGGCCATCCTCGCGCAGATCGACGAGTGGGCCGCGCAACTGGGCCGGGGCGAATGCCCGCAGCCCATCCGCGACCAGCTTTACAAGATCCTGTTCAAGCCCGACAAGAACGCGCCCGAGTACAAGGCCGTGGTCGATGCCAGCCGCGCCACGCACACCGCGCCGCTCGACCTGCTGCAAAAGGCCGGCGCCATCGACTCGGCCTACCAGTTCCACTGGAAGCGCTTCTTGTTCGAGAACTTCCCCAAGGGCACGGGCTTTCCAGCCGTCACGGCGCCGGTCATTGCCGACGAGCTACCGCTGTCCACTGCGCAGGCCTACTCCATCGACGACTCGCAGACCACCGAAATCGACGATGCGTTGTCCGTCCAGGGCCTGGGCACGGGCACCGTGGTGCTGGGCATCCACATCGCCGCGCCCGGCCTGGCCATCCAGCCGGGCAGCGCGATTGACCAGCTCGGCCGCGCGCGCCTGTCCACGGTCTACATGCCGGGCTACAAGATCACCATGCTGCCCGACGACGTGGTGCAGACCTACACGCTGGACGAAGGCCGTGCCAACCCGGCCGTGTCGCTGTACGTAACCATCGACGAAGCCACGCTGGAGTTCAAAAACTCGGAGACCAAGCTGGAGCGCGTGCACATCGCCGCCAACCTGCGCCACGACCAGCTCGACAGCGTGGTGACGGAAGAATGGCTGACCAACCCGGCGTTTGAGCATCAAAACGACCCCCACCGCCTGTCTGATCTGCGTGGGCAGCTATCATTTTTGCACCGCCTCGCCAAAGACCTCAAAGCCCGTCGCGAAGTGGTGCGTGGCAAGCCCGAAAACTTCAACCGGCCGGACTACAACTTCCGCCTGGTCGGTAACGACGGCGCCGAGCCCACCGGCGACGAGCAGGTGCAGATCAGCGTGCGTCAGCGCGGCGCACCGCTCGACCTGATCGTGGCCGAGGCCATGATCGTGGCCAACAGCACCTGGGGCAGCTGGATGGCCGAGCTGGGCGTGCCCGGCATCTACCGCAGCCAGGCCAGCATGGCGCCCGGCGTGAAGGTGCGCATGGGCACCAAGGCGCTGCCGCATGCGGGCATCGGCGTCAAAGCCTACTCGTGGGCCACCTCGCCCCTGCGCCGCTACACCGACCTGGTCAACCAGTGGCAGATCATTGCCTGCGCCCGCCACGGCAAGACCGCCGCGCTGGCCGCGCCCTTCAAACCCAAGGACGCCGACCTGTTCTCCATCATCAGCAGCTTCGACGCGGCCTATGGTGCCTACAACGGCTACCAGGCGGGCATGGAACGCTTCTGGACGCTGAAGTATGTGGAGCAGAACGGCATCACCGAGCTGAACGCCACCGTGTTCAAGGAAGGCCCGGGCGGCAGCTTTCTGGTGCGGGCGGACGACATTCCGCTGGTCTTCCCGGTGCTGGGCGCGCAAAACCTGCCGCGCGGCGCGCGCCTGAAGGTCAAGCTCGGTGAGGTGGACGAGATCACCCTCGACATCCACGGTACCGTGATCGAGCGCCTGGACGACCCGGCCGACACCAGCGACGACGGCCCGGTGGAAGACGCCGAGGAAGACGACGACACCGTGGCCGGGCCGATTGCGATTGCAGTGGACGTGAACGAGGCACCCGCCGACGCCGCTGCGGCAGCCCCTGCCCCCTGACCCCGCCCCCTGATAATTGCTGGCGATGAAACTCCCCGCCTTCCTCCGCACCATCACCACGTTGCAGCTGGCGCTGGGCGTGTCCATTGCCGTGCACGCCGCGCTGATCTCCGTGCGCTTCATCGACCCCGAGGGTTTCAACCGCGTGTTCCAGGACACACCGCTCGAAGTCATCCTGGTCAACGCCAAGTCCAACGAGCGCCCCGACAAGGCCCAGGCCATCGCCCAGGCCAACCTGGCAGGCGGTGGCGATGCAGAGAAGGGCCGGGCCACCAGCCCCCTGCCCTACACGGCGCTCACGGCCGTGGGGGACGACTACGAAGAAGCGCAGCGCAAGATGGATGCGATGCAGGAGCAGCAGGCGCAATTGTTGGCCCAGCTGCGCAAGCAGCTCGCCACCATGCCCGAGCCCGACCCGCGCAAGCCCAGCCAGAGCGCCGACCAGGCCAACGAGCAGGAAAAGCGCCGCCAGCTGGTCAAGCTGCTGGCCGAGATCGAGAAACGCATCAACGAAGAAAACTCGCGCCCCAAGAAGCGCTACATCAGCCCCGCCACGCGCGAAGAGGCCTACGCCGTCTATTACGACGCGCTGCGCCGCAAGGTCGAGGACAAAGGCACCGAGAACTTCCCCGAACAAGCCGGCCGCAAGCTGTATGGCGAGCTGACCATGATCGTCACCGTCAACCACGACGGCCGCGTGCTCGGCACCGAGATCGTGCAAGGCTCAGGCAACAGCACCCTGGACCGCCGCGCCGAGGCCATTGCCCGCGCCGCCGGGCCCTTTGGTGCCTTCGGCGCCGACATGCGCAAAAAGGCCGACCAGATCGCCATGGTGGCGCGCTTCAAGTTCACCCGCGACCAGACCCTCGAAACCACCGTCCGGTAGTTCCCGGCGCGGCCCCACGCGGGGCCACCCGCACAAGCTTTTGTCATGAGCCAAACCCCCGACCTGTACTGCGTGATGGGCAACCCGGTGGCGCACAGCCGCTCGCCCGCCATCCACGCCCGCTTTGCCGAACTCACGGGCGAGCCCATCGCCTACGAACGCCGCCTGGTGCCCCTGGACGGTTTTGCCCAAGGCGTGCGCGCGTTCGCTGCCGAAGGCGGACGAGGCTGCAACGTCACCGTACCGTTCAAGACTGAAGCGCCGGGCCTTGCCACCGAATGCAGCGAGCGCGTGCAACTGGCGGGTGCGGCCAACACCCTCACCTTTCGCGCCGACGGCAGCCTGTATGCCGACAACACCGACGGCCTGGGCCTGGTGGCCGACATCACGCGCAACGCGGGCGTGTCGCTGGCCGGGCGCAATGTGCTGCTGGTGGGCGCAGGGGGCGCCGCCGCAGGCGTGCTGGGCCCGCTGCTGCTGGCGGGGGCCCGCCACATCACCGTGGCCAACCGCACCCTGGCCAAGGCAGAGGCGCTGGTGCAGTCGCACAGCGCCCTCGCATTGCTACAAAAAGCAGAGCTAGAAGCACTAGAACCACGCGCGGTAACGGCCAATTTTGATGTGATCATCAACGCCACGGCCAGCAGCTTGGCCGGAGCCGGGGTGCCCGTGCCCGCCACCGTGCTGCGCCCGGGCGCACTGGCCTACGACATGATGTATGGCCCTGCGGCGCAAGGCTTCCTCGACTGGGCGCGCCAGCACGGCGCTGTGCCCCGTGACGGCCTGGGCATGCTGGTGGAGCAAGCCGCCGAAGCCTTCTTGCTGTGGCGCGGCGTGCGCCCGCCGTCGGCCCAGGTGCTGCGTGAAATGCAGCAATCTGCTGCCGCCTGAACCCCGGGGAAGCCACCATGAAAGCCGTGTTGCGCTGGCTGGGACTGCTGGTGATCGCCTTCGTGGCGCTGCAGCTGTTTTTTGTGCTGCGCATTGCCGCCATGGTGGTCATCAACCCCGAATCCACCACCTTCCAGCGCTCCGAAGCCTGGGCGCTGCTGGCCACCAAAGGCCATGTGCCCTGGCGCCAGCAATGGGTGCCGTATGCGGACATCTCTGACCACCTCAAGCGCGCGGTGATCGCGTCGGAAGACGATGGTTTTGTGAACCACGACGGCGTGGACTGGACAGCCATCGAAAAAGCCTGGGAGCGCAACGCCAAGGCCGAAGCCCAGGCCAGCAAGGCGCAGGCCCGCGCCCCCGAGCGCCCGGTGCGTGCGCCCAAGATCCGGGGCGGCTCCACCATCACCCAGCAACTGGCCAAGAACCTGCTGCTCTCGGGCGAACGCACGCTGCTGCGCAAGGGGCAGGAGTTTGTGCTCACGCTGGCGCTGGAGCAATTGCTCTCCAAGCAGCGCATCCTGGAGATCTACCTCAACAACGTGGAATGGGGCGAAGGCGTGTTCGGCGCCGAGGCCGCTGCGCAGCACTACTTTCGCAAGAGCGCCAGCCGCCTGGGCACCACCGAAGCCGCCCGCCTGGCGGTGATGCTGCCTGCGCCCAAGCGGTTTGAGAAAACGCCCGGGTCAGCGTATCTGGCGGGGCGCACGCGCACGATCCTGGGGCGCATGGGCGGCGCGGAACTGCCGTGATGAAACTCACGCAGACCGAGCGGTGGCTGATTGGCGCGAATATCACGTTGGTCGTGGTCTTTAGCGCCTGGAGCATCGGAGTCGCGTATGGTGGGATTGCAATTTCAGCGTGTTGTAGCGTCCCGGACCATGTCGAGGCTGTACTGGCAACACTAACCCTCCCTTCCTGGTTTCTCGCAGCTCTGGCCGCGAAAGCTCTTTTTGGCCAAGACTTCACCGCCTTCGTTGTCTTCAAACAACTGTTGTGGATTGCTCTTTGTTTTCCGCAATGGTGTGCCTATATCGCCATTTATCGGTTGTTAAGAAATCACCGACGCGCCCGCCCGTAAAGAAGTTAGGAGTGAGTTGGGATGCAAGTTCCCGTGACCTGAAGCGTCTATCCCCTTCGCTCTAGCCACAGCGCAGACGCCCCGTCCGGCCGCAGCGTCACCTGCAACCGGGGCGCTCCCACAACGCCCCCGACTGGCAACCGCACGGTGTACCGCTGCAACAGCATGGCGGCCAGCAGCGTCATCTCCAGCATCGCAAAGTGCTGGCCAATGCACACACGCGGGCCCAGGCCGAACGGGATCCACGCGCCCCGGGGGATGGGTGGCGCGCCGTCCAGAAACCGCTCGGGCGCAAAGCGGTTCGGCTCGGCAAACCAGCGCGCATCGCGGTGCAGCACCCAAGGAGTGATGCGCAGCATGGCGCCTTGGGGCACCGGCACGCCGCCCAGCGTGATGGGCGCGGTGGTGCGGCGGCTCATCAGCGCGGCGATCGGGGGGTAGAGGCGCAGCGCCTCTTTGAGCGTGGCGCCCAGCCAGGGCAGCTGGGCCAGGTGCTCAGGGCCGGGGGTGCCGCCCTGCAACACGGCATCGACCTCGGACTGGGCGCGCTGCGCAGCCTCGGGGTGCTGGGCCATGAGCAGGGTCCACCACAGCAGCGTGGTGGCGCTGGTTTCGTGCCCGGCCTGGAAGCTGACGATGCACTGGTCGAACACCTCTTGCGCCGACAAGGCCTCGCCGGTTTGCTCGTCGCGCAGTGCCTGCAGCATGTGCAGAAGGTCTGAGCGCTCCGGGGCGCCGGGTGCGGCCACCTCGGCCTGGCGGGCATGGATGTGGCTCCATACCAGCCCTTTCAGCGACCGGATCGCGCGCCGCTTGGCCGCCTTGCCCGGCAGGGGCAACCAGTCGGGCAGCGTGAAGGGCATGAACATTTCGTGGAAGGCGGTTTCCGACAGCGTCTGAGTGGCCCAGGCGGCTTCGCGCGCATCGGCCTGTGCCGAGGTGCTGAACAGCGTACGCAGGATCACGTCCATGGTCACGTCCGTCCACAGCGCATCCACCGCCACTTGTGCACCGGGCTGGCCCGGGGGCACGGCGGCGTCGAGCGCGCTGCGGGCGGCATCGGTCATCAGCTGCGCGTAGCCTGCCACCCGCTTGGGGGTGAAGGCAGGCATCAGCATGCGGCGCTGGCGCTGCCAGGTGGCGCCCTCAGTCACCAGCACGCTCTGGCCAAACACTTCCTCGAACACCTCCATGCCACGCTCCCAGCAGATGAGCTGGTCGGCATGGGTGACGAGTGCCTCGCGCACCAGGTCAGGGTGCATCAGGTCCCACGCATCTTCATAGCCCAGGCGCATGCGGGTGAGATCGCCATGCTCGCGCTGCAGTTGGGTCACGAAACCCAGGTAGTCGGCCCGCATGGCGCGCAGCAGCGGCAGGCCCCACCAGCGGCTGCGCGGGCCGCTGGGCAGGAGGGGCGTGGGTGGAACGGCAGAGGCAGAGGCAATGGCGGGAGGCGCCACATTGGCGGTGGTCGAGTTCATGCCGCGCATGCTGCAGCGCAGCAGCCGGGCCGTATTGAACGATTGCGACAGCCCCCGTCGCCTACACTCGCGCCCCATGGCAAGCTTGGCCCCCCTCTCCCCCCGGCACCCCGCCGGGCTGATCCCCTCGGGCGAGCTGTGGCTGCCGCGCGCCAGCCTCACGGCCTGCCTGCGTGCTGCCATGGCGCGCAGCACGGTGGGCCACACACTCAGTGACGCGCAACGCATCAACCGCTTTCCGGCATCCCCCTTGTGCAGCCTGAGCTGGTGGTTTGAAGGCCGCAGCGAGGCCCTGGTGGCCGAGCGCCCCGACACCATGCCCACGCAGCACAGCCCGCGCGAGGCCTACCCCGGCCGCTGGGTGCTGGCGGGCCCGCAGACCCGCCCCACCTCCAGCTACTGCGCAGGCCCCACGCACGCCATGATGGTGATGTTCATGCCCGACGCGCTGCACCAACTCACCGGTGTGGACCCGGGTGCCCTGACCGACCGCATGGTGGACGCGCAGTCGCTGTTGCCGCCCGACTGGCTGGCCTTGTGTGCAGCGGTGCAGAACCTGCCCGACAACACGGCCCGCATGCAGTGCCTGGAAGACTTCCTGGAGCCCCGCTGGCAGGCCTGCCGCCCCGCCCAGCCCCTGCCCACACAGCGATACGGCGACTGGGCTGCACACCTCGCACAACGCGCTGCCCTGTCCGCCCCCGGCCGCAGCCTGCGCCAGCTGGAGCGGCGCATCAAGCGCTGGGCTGGGCTGCCCCTGCGCGAGCTGCGCGGCTTTGGCAAGGCAGAGCAGGCGTTCTTCGACACCATCGCCGCCGACGCTGCACAGGGCTCGGTCAAATGGGCCGATGTGGCAGCGGGCGCCGGGTTCTCGGACCAGTCGCACCTGTGCCGCGTCACGCGCCGCATCACGGGCTACGCGCCACAGGCGCTGTACGACGGCATCTATGGCGACGAGGCGTTCTGGGCGTATCGCATCTGGGTGTGAGCGACACGCATGGCCCCGTATGATCCGCGCCATGCTTGCCAAGTTGATGAGTTTCCTTCTGCTGGGGATCGTGCGGTTTCTGACCGGCTCCCAGGCCCGCTGGTATGGCTGCCCGCCCAAGGCCGAGCAGCGCATCTATTTCGCCAACCACCAGAGCCATGCCGACATGGTGCTGATCTGGGCCGCACTGCCCGAGGAGCTGCGCAGCATCACGCGGCCCATCGCGGCCAAGGACTACTGGACCAAGACGCCCTTTCGCCAGTGGATCACCACAGCGGTGTTCAACGCCGTGTATGTGGACCGCCAGGCCACGCCCGCGCGCCCACCCGCCCCGGTGGCGGCAGAACCCGTGGGGGGGATCGACGGCATGACCGCCGCGTCGTCCGAAGCCGACACCGCGATGGCGGGCGGCCCGGACCCGTCCCCCGAAACCCCGCCGCGCGTGCCCACACCCGAAGAACTGCGCGCTGCCCTGCCCGAATCCGACCCGCTGGCGCCCCTGGTGCGGGCCCTTGCCAGTGGCGACTCCATCGTGATCTTCCCCGAAGGCACACGCGGCCATGGCGATGAGCCGCAGTCCTTCAAATCCGGCCTGTTCAAGCTGGCGCAGATGTTCCCGCAGGTGGTGTTGGTGCCCGCCTGGATCAACAACGTGCAGCGCGTGATGCCCAAGGGCGAAGTGGTGCCCGTGCCCATCCTGTGCTCGGTGACGTTTGGTGCGCCGATCCAGCTGGAAGCGGGCGAAGAACGCCGCCCCTTCCTCGACCGCGCACGCCGCGCGGTGATTGCCTTGAGGGAAGTCTGAATATGACCCCCACGCTCATCGCTTCGCGTATCGCTGCCCCCCAGGGGGGCGCGTCATTGCCTTCGGGCGGCCGGGCGGCAACCGCATTACAAGCCCCCACGCTCATCGCTTCGCGTATCGCTGCCCCCCGAGGGGGCGCGTCATTGCCTTCGGGCGGCCGGGCGGCAACGACATGAACAACTTCCTTCGCAATCTCACCGCCACCCAGCAGATCGGTGCCCTCTTCCTGGCCGTGTTCGGCATCCTGTCCATCGTCACCGTGTGGGCCTTTGTGCGCAATCTGCGCGAGCACGCAAGTGACGACCCCGAATCCGAAGCCCGCGTGCTGGAGGCTAAACGCTTCTGGGGCCTGCTCAAGACCTCGTGGATGATGGCCACCGTGTTCTGGGTGGGCTGGGTGCTCGGCGACACCGTGGCCACGGTGCTGTTTGCCATCGTGGGCTTTTTTGCGCTGCGCGAGTTCATCACGCTGTCGCCCACGCGGCGCGGAGACCACCGCAGTCTGGTGCTGGCGTTCTTCGTGGTGCTGCCGCTGCAGTTCTGGATCGTGGGCAGCAAGATGTTCGACCTGTTCACGGTGTTCATCCCGGTCTACGTGTTCCTGGCACTGCCTGTGGTGAGCGCGCTGGCCAATGACCCGCAGCGTTTTCTGGAACGCAATGCCAAGCTGCAGTGGGGCATCATGGTCTGCGTATATGGCATGAGCCATGTGCCCGCGCTGCTGCTGCTCGACTTCCCGGGCTACCGCGACAAGGGCGCGTTCCTGGTGTTCTTCCTGGTGTTTGTGGTGCAGACCTGCATGGTGGTACAGCACCTGCTGGGGCGGCGCTTTCCGCACAAGCCCGTGGCGCCGCAGGTGAGCCAGAGCTTTCAGTGGACCAGCTGGCTGGCTGGCGTGGCCGTGGGCGGGCTGGTGGGCGGGCTTCTCACTTTCATCACCCCCTTCAAGCCCGGCCAGGCGCTGGGCATGGCCCTGCTGGCCTGCGTGGCGGGCAGCCTGGGGCACCTGGTGATGAAGGCGCTCAAGCGCGACCGGGGCATCACCAGCTGGGGCATGCAGGGCATGTCAGTCACGGGTGCGGGCGGCCTGCTCGACCGGGTGGACGCGCTGTGTTTTGCCGCCCCCGTGTTCTTCCATTCGGTGCGCTGGTACTTCGGACTTTGATCAAAAAAGGCCGTTTGCGCGCAACCACATTGCCCAAATAGCTATTGAATTTATAGCAATGCGTATTCTTGGCATCGACCCCGGCCTGCAGACCACCGGCTTTGGCGTGGTGGACGTGGACGGACACCGGCTCAGCTACGTGGCCAGCGGCACCATCCGCACCACCACCCTCGCGCTGGGCGACCTGCCCGGGCGCCTGAAGATCCTGTTTGACGGCATCACCGAGGTGGCGGCACGCTACGAGCCCGATGTGGCCTCGGTCGAAATCGTGTTTGTCAACGTCAACCCCCAGTCCACCCTGCTGCTGGGCCAGGCACGCGGCGCCGCCATCACCGCCCTGGTGGCCAGCAACCTGCCCGTGGCCGAATACACCGCCCTGCAGATGAAAAAAGCCGTGGTCGGCCACGGCCGTGCGGCCAAGAGCCAGGTGCAGGAAATGGTGCGTCGGCTGCTGCAGCTGCCGGGCCTGCCAGGCACGGACGCAGCCGATGGCCTGGGCATGGCCATCACCCACGCCCACGCAGGTGCGGCCATGGGGCGACTGGGCGAAGCGGCCACGCTGAACCGGCGGCAGCATGCGATGTACAAGGGGGGGCGGAGCTACTGACACCGGAGACCAGAGGGCAGAAGGCGGAAGGCGGGCCATGCGCCTGCGCACCCAATGTCACCGGTCTGCGTGCATCCGCCAGGCAAAAAAATACCGCGCCCGAAGGCGCGGTACAGCCCACCAGGGTTGTCAGCCGTTGCGCAAGCTTACGCCATCTGCGTTTTCATCCGTTCCGCCCGCTCCTTGGGCGAAGGGTGGGTGGACAGGAAGTTGCTCGAATCCCCACCCGACATCGCGGCCAGCTTCTCCAACGCCGTCACGCAGGCCTTGCCGTCGTAGCGCTTGGCTTTCATGAATCCCATGGCGTAGTCGTCGGCCTCGCGCTCGTTGCTTTGGGAGTGCTGGGCGCGCACCACTTTTTCAAACAGGTCGCCGAGTTGCGAGCTGGCCACCGCACCGGCCTTGCTGTTGCTGGAGGCCACGGCGTTGCGCAGCGCGCTGGTGCGCAAGGCGGCCTGGATGCGGGCCTTGCTGTGGCCCATTTTGACGTGGCCGATTTCGTGGCCGATGACGTAGCGCACTTCGTCGTCGGTGAACTTGTCCATGAGGCCCGAGTACACGCGGATGGTGCCGTTGGCCATGGCAAATGCGTTGATGTCGGGGGTGAGGTAGACCTTGAAGTTCATCTTCAGGCCGTCGTAGGTGCCCAGACCGGCCGTGAGCTTGTTCAGGCGCGAGGCATAGGGGTTGCCTGCGGGGGCGATGCGGTTCTGGCGGTCGCTCTCGGCGGCCATCTGGTCAAAGGCGACCTTCACTTCTTCGTCGGTCAGCGACTCGGATTTGGCCAGGTCCTTGCCTGCATCGAGCACCTTGCCCAGGTCGAACTGCGCCCACACGGGAGATACGGCGCTCACGCCAGATGCCAGGGCGGCGAGCGTCAACAATTTACGGCGGTCCATCGGGATTCCCTCTCTTTATCGTGCTGGTTTGTGTCTGCACCAACGCCAGCGCCCAAGCCGATGCCTGGCGGGCAGTGCGCGCCGAAGGATAGCCATGCCACCGCGGTTTCTGGCACCGGGGCATGTCTGCAGATGTAAGAGCTGTGTGCCGATGCTGGCGGACTGCGGCCAGACCGGTGGGTGCGGGGACTATGCACTCAGCACGGTGCGTGCAAAAGCCCGGTTAAAACCAGTGCCTGCGCTTTTTCATCAAGCGTTAATAGCTATCAAAGACAGAGCGACCAGCGGCACAAGCGCCGGGCCATGCGCGGTGTGCGAGGCTCAGCGCCCCAGACCGCGCTTGAGTTCCTTGAGCAGCAGAAGCACCTGGTTGGAGGCATGGCGGCAGCTGCTGTTGAGCAGTTGCACCGCCTTTTGCTGCTCGCCGGACTGGAACAGCGTGACCACGTCGGCGGCCTGCTGGTGGAAGTATTTGTGGCGGGCCACCAGCATCTCGAACGCCGGATAGTGCCCGAGCCGCACGCGCCCCGTGCCATACAGCCAGCGGCCCAGGTCGCAGCGGTCATCGTGGCAGATGCGCTCGGGCCGCATGACCTCGTCGGAGCGGCCGTTGACCATGTCCTGCAGCTGCAGGCGCCAGCGCTCGTGGCTGGCAATGGCGGCATCGATGTCGATTTCGGTCATGAGGGTGGCCGCGTATTCCGCGTCCAGCACCAGTTCGCTGCCGTTGTCCTCCATCGCCCAGGTGGTGTCGGGGCTGGTCGGATCCTGCTCCTTGATCTTGAACAAACGGCTGAAAAAACCCATCGTCATCCCTTTTGCGGCCACTGTCCGCGCACACCGGAACATGCCCGCGCGGAAAAGTCTTGAAACATTCTGTGGCGCCATCGCCGTTTTGGCTACCAAAAAATGTCCCGGCCGTAAAAAACGCGCCGGGCAACCCTTCAGGCCTTGCCAGCTCTGCCCGGGCGCCAGCACAAAGGCGCCAGCGGCCAGACAATGCGGCCCATGACTTCTACCTCCCGCCGCCCCGCCCTGTCGATGCTGGACCTCGTGGCCGTCCGCGAAGGCGGCACCGTGGCCGATGCCCTGCAGATTGCATTGCGTACTGCACAGCACGCCGAGAAACTGGGCTTTGCCCGCTACTGGCTGGCCGAACACCACAACATGGCAGGCATTGCCAGCTCGGCCACGGCCGTGCTGGTGGGGCACATTGCGGGTGGCACCTCGCGCATCCGCGTGGGTTCGGGTGGTGTGATGCTGCCCAACCACGCGCCGCTGGTGGTGGCAGAAGCCTTTGGCACGCTGGCCGAGCTCTACCCCGGCCGCATCGATCTGGGCCTGGGCCGTGCGCCCGGCACCGACCCGGCCACCATGCGCGCGCTGCGCCGCAGCCGGGTGGAGACTGCCGACGATTTTCCGCAGGACGTGGCCGAACTGCAGCGCCTGCTGGGCCCCGCCGAACCCGGCCAGCGCCTGATCGCCATGCCCGGTGCGGGTACCAATGTACCGATCTGGCTGCTGGGCTCCAGCCTGTTTTCAGCGCAGCTCGCGGCCGAGCGCGGCCTGCCCTATGCCTTTGCCTCGCACTTTGCGCCGCGCCTGCTGCACCAGGCGATTGACCTGTACCGCCAGCACTACCGCCCCTCTGCCGCCTGGCCCCAGCCCTATGTGGCGATTGGCGTGCCGCTGATCGCGGCGCCCACCGATGAGGAAGCGGAGTTTCTGGCCAGCAGCACCTACCAGCGGGTGCAGGGCATCCTGACGGGCGACCGGCGCCGCCTGCTTCCCCCCATAGAGAACTACGCCGCGCGCCTGCAGCCGCAGGAGCGTGCCGCCATCGGCGACTTTCTGGCCGCTGCCGTGATCGGCGGGCCGGACACGGTGCGCGCAGGTTTGGCGCAGCTCAGCGAAGCCACCGGGGCTGACGAGCTGATGCTGGTGAGCGATGTGTACGACCCGGCGCTGCGCTTGAGGTCGCTGGACATTGCCGCGCAGGCCCATGCCAAGGCGTGGGAGCGCGGCTAAAGACATCAAAGACCTAGCTCTTCAATCCTGTGTAGATGAAGGTCTGTTCTTTGCTCGCACTCTGACCCATGATCAGGATTGATCGGCTTGTGTTGTTGTACAAAACGACCTGATTGACCACAGAACCATTGGCCACCGGGCAAGTGGTCCCGTCAAAGGTCATCGGCAAATCAAACACATTCCGGCCACTGGCACGCGGAACGAGGGTCCCACGAACAGAACACCCTGGGTAGGACGTAGTCGAAACCAATCCACCCGTGGTAACGGAAAGCGAGATCAGGGGCGCGCTCACCTGGTTACCGATGCCAGTGCCCACGTATGTACCCAGCAACTCACTCACGGCAGCAGGTTGCTCATACCGAACACCGTAGTTGCCAGAGTACTTCCAGCCATTGGAAGCGGTGACCTGGATCGAGTCCCGCACGGCATACCGGCCAAAGTAGCTCACAGACTCGATTTTGCGATCGGTCAAATGGGCTTGATCCACTACGTTGAGATAGCGGCCTGAACCGGTGATGGCATCTGGTGCCGACGCCTGGATGTTGCCTTGTGAGAAGCCCACAACCGTACCGTCCACGGCACTCACAATATTCCAAGCCTCGCCATTCTCCAGCACGACACCTTGCACACTCATGGCGATAGCATCAGGGGTCTGTCCGGTCCAAAGGCCCTCTGCACCTGAGACGACGGTTGCTGGCGGTTTGGCCGGTGGAGGGGCTGCATCATCTCCGCTCCCACCGCAAGCAGACAGGGCCACAGCGGCAAACAACCCTCCCAGGGTGGTCATCTTGTTCATTTCTTCTCCTTCGTGAATGAATGCCCGGGGGTTGGCGCCATGGCGCCAACCCCCTCCTAATTTCCCGCCACATCTTAAGCGCAGTGCCACACGCAGAACAGCAATGGATTGCACGCCAGATGTTTGCCGTCTCACCCACGCTACTTAGAGGGAGCCAAGAAAGCCCTTCGCCCAGAAACATGCCAGAAGCACGCACCACGCGCCAAACCAGGCAGACCGCGCGCCAGGGCACCTCCAGCAGCTACCATGGCGGGCTGTTGTTGCCTTACCACCCACGCCCGCATGCCCGCTTTTTCCTTTGAAGCCCTGGACGCCCAGGGCCAGACCCGCAAGGGCCTCATGGAGGCCGACACCGCCAAGGCGGCGCGCAGCCTGCTGCGGGCCCAGGCCCTGGTGCCGCTGGCGGTGGAGCTGGTGCAGACCGGCCAGTCGCAGGACGGCCGCGCCGCCAGCCTGGGCCAGCGCCTGTTCACACGGCCCGTGTTCAGCGCCAATGCCTTGTCCATCTGGACGCGGCAGATCGCGGGCCTGGTCTCTTCGGGGCTGCCGCTGGAGCGGGCGCTCACAGCGCTGTCCGAAGAGGCCGACGACGAACGCCAGCGCCACCTGGTGGCCGCGCTGCGGGCCGAGGTCAATGCCGGATCGACCTTTGCACGGGCCTTGTCGCAGCACCCGCGCGAGTTCTCGGACATCTACTGCGCCGTGATTGGCGCGGGCGAGCACAGCGGCAACCTGGGCCTGGTGCTGGAGCGGCTGGCCGACGACCTGGAAGAACGCCAGGCGCTCAAGGCCAAGCTGGTGGGTGCAGCGCTCTACCCGGCCATCGTCACGCTGGTGGCCATTGCCATCGTGCTCTTCCTGGTGGGGTATGTGGTGCCGCAGGTGGCCAGCGTGTTTGCAGGCACCAAACGGGCGCTGCCGTTCCTGACGGTGGCCATGCTGGGCCTGAGCGCATTTGTGCGCAACTATGGCTGGGTAATGCTGGGAGCCATCTTGCTGGCCGCCGTGGGAGCCCGGTGGGCGCTTGCGATTGACCCTGTGCGCGAAAAATTTGACGCCGCCTGGCTGAAGCTGCCTCTGGTGGGCAAGCTCGCCCGGGGCTACAACGCGGCCCGGTTTGCAGGCACGCTGGCCATGCTCTCGGGTGCGGGCGTGCCCATCCTCAAATCCCTGCAGGCCGCAGCCGAAACCCTGAGCAACCGCGCCCTGCGCGCCGACGCACTGGATGCCCTGGTGCTGGTGCGCGAAGGTGCGCCCCTGGCCTCGGCGCTGGCGCAGAAAAAACGCTTTCCCGGCCTGCTGTCGATGTTTGCGCGCCTGGGCGAGCAAACCGGCCAGCTGCCTGTGATGCTGCAGCGCGCCGCACGCCAGCTCTCGACCGAAGTGCAACGCCGCGCGATGGCGCTCGCCACCATCCTGGAGCCGCTGCTCATCGTGGGCATGGGCGGCATCGTGATGCTGATCGTGCTGGCCGTGCTGCTGCCCATCATCCAGCTCAACCAGTTTGTGAAGTGACCTTATGGCTGTAACACTGGACGACAAGCTGGTGGTGGCGATCTCCTCGCGCGCGCTGTTCAACTTTGAAGAAGAAAACCGCGTCTTCGAGAAAGACAACGACCGCGCCTATGTAGACCTTCAGCGTCAGCGGCTGGATGTGCCCGCCGCGCCGGGCGTGGCGTTTTCGCTGGTGCGCAAGCTGCTCGCCTTCAACACATCGGAGCACCAGCGCGTCGAGGTAGTTCTGCTCTCGCGCAATGACCCGGTGAGTGGCATGCGCGTGTTCCGTTCGTGCCATGCCCATGGGTTACCCACCATCCAGCGCGGCGTGTTCACACAGGGGCGCGACCCGTTCCGCTACCTGCGGCCGCTGGGCGCCCACCTGTTCCTGTCGGCCAACGAAGCCGATGTACGCGAGGCCCTGCATCTGGGCTACCCGGCAGCGCGGGTGGTGACCGAATCCATGCAGGCGGGCGACGCCAACCCCACCGAAGTGCGCATTGCCTTTGACGGCGACGCCGTGCTGTTCTCGGACGAGGCCGAGCGCGTGTACCAGGCCGAGGGCCTGGCGGCCTTTCAGCGGCACGAGACCGACAAGGCCGCCCTGCCCCTTCCCGACGGCCCCTTCAAACCCTTGCTGGCAGCCTTGCACCGGCTGCAGTCCGCCGGGGAGGCGGGCGGCACCACGGGAATGCGCATCCGCACGGCCCTGGTCACGGCCCGCAGCGCGCCGGCCCACGAGCGCGCCATCCGCACGCTGATGGACTGGGACATCAACGTGGACGAAGCCATGTTCCTGGGCGGGCTGCCCAAAGGCGAGTTCCTGCGCGAGTTCGAGCCCGACTTTTTCTTCGACGACCAGACGGGCCATGTGACCTCGGCCGCGCGCCATGTACCGGCCGGGCATGTGAGCAGCGGCATCTCCAACACCGTGCCGCCACAGGCCGCCGGGAACTGACCGCCCGGTTCGTGGTCTGTCTGGGTGCGGGCCAGGGTCCGCATCCAAGGAGCCCCCTTTTGCACACCAACACCCTCCCGGCCTGCGTGGCCGCCCTCTGGATCGGCGCCTGCAGCGCCGCATGGGCCCAGACAACTGACGCTGACACGCCCCACCCCGCCCCCAGCAAAGGCGAAGCCAAGGCGCAGCGCGACTTCAAGATGCTGGACTTCAACGGCGACGGCAAGCTCAGCCGCACCGAGGTGCAGCTGTTCCCCCGGCTCGCGGCCGCGTTCGATGACGCAGACACCGACAAGGACGGTTTTGTGTCGTATGAGGAAGTGCGGGTCTTCGCCGCCAAGTACCGGGAGCAGCGGGACCAGCAGCGGGCCGCCGCCCAGGCGGCAGCTACCGCCTCGTCACCCCGGCCGTGATTCCGAGGGGGAATATGAACAAATGAGCCGCTACCGCGCGACCATCAAGCGCAAATAGCTATCAAAATAACAGCGCGCTCACAGCCCGCCTGTACGCTTGACCTTGGGGTCTGAGTAAGTGAGCGGCTCATTCTTGACCTGCTGCGCCATGCGCTCCTGCAGGGTCATCTTGTTGATGTCCTGTGCCACCTCCACCGCCGTGCCGCTGGCCCGCCACATCGACTGGATGAGTTCCAGCAGCTGCTTGTAGATGGGCTCCTTGGGTGGCTCGGGCGGCTCTTCCACCGTTTCTTTTTTCTTGACCTCGGTCCAGTCCCGGTTGGTCACATCCGGCGCAGAGGGCTTATCGGGCTCGCGCACGATGGCGCCCTCGCCCATCCGGTCCATGGACTCGACAGGATTGGGGGCATTGATAGGCCGCACTGGCGGCGCACCGGAGGCGCCAGTGGAATACAAATCAGCGCCCTGAGGACGCCAACTCGGCGATCGATCGACAGGTGGCATTTGCATGGCAGTGGCCCCGAAGGTGGATGAATGTGTTTCGACGCGCAGAGGGTTTTCCGACGTCTTCGTAATTCATAACGGCAAAAAGAAGGGGAAATTTAGGTCTTTTTCACCGATTGACCCAAATTCAGGGTTTTCACTTAGTTTTCAGCAGATCTTTGGACCATGGAGCAGCCTGATCCAGAGCAAAACTGCTGATTGAGCGCGCGAACGAGCACAACCACGGCCTGTGCCTGTGGTTTTGACGCTCTGTGGCAACGCCCCGCGGAACGCCCGGAGGCTGTCAGCGCAGGGGAAATGCGAGGAAAAGGGGCCGCTGCCGAGGATCTGCAGGGCCCGGGCCGGTCAGAGGAAACGTTCCAGCAGCTTGCGCGAGTGCCGGTCCAGCGCGGTGGTGTCCTTGACGCGGAACTGCATGCCGTCTCCCCCAGCGATCAGCAGCCGGGTGCGCCCGCCCAGGCGGCGGATGTCCTCTTCGGCCTTGAGCACCAGGCTGGCGGGGCCCCGGTCGGTCTCCACCTGCCAGGTGCTGGGTGTCGAAAAGCTAGACACCGCAATGATTTTTTCGATAGTGGGCACAAACTCGCGCACCGCCAGCTCCTCGTCGATGAGCTGCCGGGTCGGGCCTGTCACCTGCTCCAGCCGGGGAATCCACAGCAGTTCGTGGCCGTCCGCACCCACCAGCGAGAGGCCCTCGCCGGGCGCGGCGATGGGAAAGGCGCGCACGGGCGTCACGCCTTCATGCGCCGTGCCATCGGCCAGGGTCAGAACCAGGCGGCCATGCGGGTTGCGGGCCAGCTGGAAAGAAGGGGCAGGCGATGGGGTCAGGGATGCATTCATGGCAGGGCGCTCGCGGTGTCTCAGGGGTTGCCCGCAGGGTGGGCCGGGTGCAGCAGGCTGCTGTCGATGATCACGCCCGCAGCCTGCGCGTCTTCTTCGGCGCGGCGGGCCTGGGCTTCGTACAGCCGCCAGTAGGCGCCCTGTTTTTCCATCAGTTCGTCGTGCGGGCCCACTTCCACCACCTCGCCCCGGTCCATCACCACCAGCCGATCGGCTTTGCGCAGGGTGGACAGGCGGTGGGCAATGGCAATCGTCGTGCGGCCTTGCACCAGGTTGTCGAGCGCCTTCTGGATTTCCTTTTCGGTCTCGGTGTCCACGGCCGAGGTGGCCTCGTCCAGGATCAGGATGCGCGGGTCGATCAGCAGCGCGCGGGCAATGCTGATGCGCTGGCGCTCGCCGCCCGACAGGCCCTGACCGCGCTCGCCCACCAGCGAGTCGTAGCCATGCGGCAGGCGCAGGATGAACTCGTGCGCATGGGCGGCGCGGGCCGCGGCCACGATTTCCTCGCGCGTGGCTTCGGGCTTGCCGTAGGCGATGTTCTCGGCAATGGTGCCGAAGAACAGAAAAGGCTCCTGCAGCACCAGGCCGATGTGGCGGCGGTAGTCGGCCACGGCAAAGCGGCGGATGTCGATGCCATCGACCTGGATGGAGCCGTCGCTCACGTCATAGAAACGACTGATCAGGTTGACCAGCGTGCTCTTGCCCGAGCCGCTGTGGCCCACCAGGCCGATCATCTCGCCGGGGCGGATGTCCAGATCCAGCCCCTTGATGACCGCGCGGCTGCCGTAGCGGAAGCCCACGCCCTGCATGCTGATGGCGCCCTGCACCTTGTCCACCTTGACGGGTTGGGCGGGGTCGGGCACGTTGCTCACGTGGTCCAGGATGTCAAAAATGCGCTTGGCGCCAGCGGCGGCCTTTTGCGTGACCGAGACGATGCGGCTCATCGAATCCAGCCGGCCATAGAAACGCCCGATGTAGGCGATGAAGGCCGTGAGCACGCCCACCGTGATCTGGTTGCGCGACACCAGCCAGATGCCGAACGCCCACACCACCAGCAGGCCGATTTCGGTCAGCAGCGACACCGTGGGCGTGAACAGGCTCCAGGTCTTGTTGAGCTTGTCGTTCACTTCCAGGTTGTGCTGGTTGGCGTCGCGGAAACGCTGGGCTTCGCGCTTTTCCTGGGCGAATGCCTTCACCACGCGGATGCCGGGGATGGTGTCTGCCAGCACGTTGGTGACCTCAGACCACACCCGGTCGATCTTTTCGAACCCGGTGCGCAAGCGGTCGCGCACGGTGTGGATCATCCAGCCGATGAAGGGCAGCGGCACCAGCGTGACCAGCGCCAGCCACGGGTTGATGGAGAACAGAATCGCCGCCGTCATCACGATCATCAGCACATCGGTGATGAAGTCGAGCGCGTGCAGCGACAGGAACACGTTGATGCGGTCGGTTTCCGACCCGATGCGCGCCATCAGGTCGCCCGTGCGTTTGCCACCAAAGTAGTCCAGCGACAGGCGCAGCAAATGCTCATACGTGGTGGTGCGCAGGTCGGCGCCAATGCGCTCGGACACCAGCGCCAATATGTAAGTGCGCGCCCAGGAGAGGCCCCAGGCCAGCAGCGCCGACAGCAGCAGCCCGCCCAAATACAGCATCACCAGGCCTGGATCAATCTTCTGCCCGTTCTGGAACGGAATCAGGATGTCGTCCATCAGCGGGATGGTGAGGTAGGGCGGCACCAGCGTGGCGGCGGTGGACGCCAGCGTCAGCCCAAACCCGGCCGCCAGCTGCTTGCGGTAGGGGTGGGCAAAACGCCACAGGCGCAGCAGCACCCAAGTGGAAGTCTGCGGCGGCTGGGCGCGGGCGCAAGCCGGGCATTCATCGGTGTCGGGCGGCAGCGGGGTATGGCAGGTGGGGCAGGCGGGCTCGTCGGCTTCGTCCGCCGCACCGCTGTCACCCCGCGCGCTTTGCTGCTCGAAACGCTGCACCAGGCGCAGCGCCTGGGCATGGTGCGCCAGGGTAAATCGCCACAAGGCCAGGCGCTCGCCGGGGTTGTGCAGCTCCAGGGAACCCACACCGCCGTGGTCGTGCAGCTTGAGCGCCAGGCCCTCACCCAGGGGCCAGCTGCGCCAAGCCGTGGTGCCCGGGTCGCAGGCCAGCAGCCGTTCGGAAGTCACCACCACCCACCCTGTGGCAAACCGCAGTGCCGTGCTCAGGTCAACCTGCAGTGCAGCCAGCACGTTCTCTTTGGAAGCGAGCATGGCCCGCAGATCGGCCCCCACAGGGCCAGAAAAGACACCCGAGGCGTCCACAGAATGGTGATGTTGCATTTTTGGTTGGGTTTTCCGTCACCGGCGGCCTGTGTTGGCCCACCTCGCGAAAGCGAGAATTCTCACCGATACTGCACGCCACGGTGCGACGGCATCCAGCTGTAACGTCTGCGGCGGCCATTTGGCTGACACTGCGTACAGCCCCCGGACTGGCGCACAATCATCGTCCAGCAAAGTTCCCTTCCCCCTTTTCGTCCCTTTTTCCACGCAAAGCCCTTACCAGGCCGGAAACACACCCGCTGCACTCCATGGCGAAACTCAACGACATCCAACTGCTTCGCATCAACTACCTGCGGGGCCCCAATATCTGGACCTACCGGCCGGTCCTGGAAGTCTGGCTGGACCTGGGCGAGCTGGAGGACTACCCCTCCAACACCATCCCCGGCTTCAATGACCGCCTCACTGCCTGGCTGCCTGCCTTGATCGAGCACCACTGCGGCGTGGGCGAGCGCGGCGGCTTCCTACAGCGCCTGCAGGAAGGCACCTGGTGCGGCCATGTGCTGGAACACATCGTCATTGAACTGCTGAACCTGGCGGGCATGCCCACCGGCTTTGGCCAGACACGCAGCACCCCCCAGCGCGGCGTGTACCGCATGGTGTTCCGCGCCCGCGACGAGAGCGTGGCACGCGTGGCACTGGCCCAGGGCCATGCGCTCATCATGGCGGCCATCAACAACGAGCCTTTCGACGTGGCCGCCGCCGTGGCCCGCGTGCGCACCGAGGTGGACGACCAGTACCTCGGCCCCAGCACCGCCTGCATCGTCTCCGCAGCCACCGACCGGGGCATCCCCCACATCCGCCTGAACGACGGCAACCTGGTGCAGCTGGGCTACGGCGCCAGCCAGCGCCGCATCTGGACGGCCGAGACCGAATTCACCAGCGCCATCGCCGAAGGCATCGCCAGCGACAAGGACCTGACCAAGGGCCTGCTCCAATCCTGCGGCGTGCCCATCCCCGAAGGCCAGGTGGTCAACAGCCCCGAAGAAGCCTGGGAAGCCGCGCAGGACATCGGCCTGCCCGTGGTGGTCAAGCCGTCCGACGGCAACCACGGCCGGGGCGTGACGCTGGACCTGCGCAAGCAGGAAGACATCGAGGCCGCCTACCACGTGGCCTACCCCGAGGGCAGCGACGTGATGGTCGAGCGCTTCATCCCCGGCGACGAACACCGCATCCTGGTGGTGGGCGGCAAGGTGGTGGCTGCCGCACGCGGCGAGGTGGTCAGCATCACCGGCAATGGCCGCTCCACGGTCAAGGAACTCATCGACAGCCAGCTCAACTCCGACCCGCGCCGGGGCTACGAAGAAGAGTACCCGCTGGAGATCATCGACCTGGCCACCGACACCAAGGTGCAGCTCGAACTCAAGCGCCAGGACCTGGGCGCCGACTCGGTGCCCGCTGCAGGCCGCCAGGTGGTGGTGCAGCGCAATGGCAACGTGGCCGTGGACTGCACGGACGACGTGCACCCCGAGGTGGCCTACATCGCCCAGCTGGCCGCCAAGGTCGTGGGTCTGGACATCGCGGGCATCGACATGGTGGCGCGCGACATCTCCAAGCCCCTGCACACCCAGGGCGGCGCGATTGTGGAAGTGAACGCAGGCCCCGGCCTGCTGATGCACCTCAAGCCCGCCGTGGGCGCGCCCCGCCCCGTGGGCCAGGCGATTGCCGAGCACCTGTTTCCCTCCGAAGGCGACGATGAAGGCCGATCTGCAGGCATAGGCCGCATCCCCCTGGTGGGCGTCGCAGGCACCCGCAACACCGCCACTATCTCGCGCGTGGTGGCCTGGCTGCTGCACCTGAGCGGCCACCACACCGGCCTGGCCTGCCGCGACGGCCTGTTCCTGGACCGCCGCCGCGTGGAAGCCACCGACTGCGCCCACTGGGAAGCCGCTCACCGCCTGCTGATGAACAAGATGGTGCAGGCCGCCGTGATCGAAAGCGACGCACGCACCATCCTGCGCGACGGCCTGGCCTACGACCGCTGCCAGGTGGGCGTGGTGACCGACATGGACGGCGTGGAAACCCTGGCCGAATTCGACGTGCATGAGCAGGACCAGATGACCAAGGTGATGCGCACCCAGGTGGACGTGGTGCTGGCCGAAGGCGCTGCCGTGCTCAACGCCGCCATCGCCCAGGTGGCCGACCTGGCCCCGCTGTCCGACGGCGACGTGGTGATGTATGCGCAGGACGGCACGCTGCCCGCCATCGCCGAGCACCGCGCCAAGGACAACGGCCGCGCCGTGTTCGTGAAAAACGGCCACGTGGTACTGGCCACGGGCAGTGCCGAACATGTGCTGGGCTCCCTGGCGGACCTCACCTTCGGCCGCAACGCCGTGGTGCCCGACACCGAGGCCCTGCTGGCCGCTGTGGGCACCGCCTGGGCGCTGGACATTGCGCCGGATCTGATCGGCGCAGGCATCAAGACCTTCGAGCCCGAGCTGCCCGCCTGACGCCTCCCCCGCACAGCCACACACGCCTTCGACTGGAACGCGGCCCACGAGCCCCGACGACTACTGAAAGAAATCCCATGGATGTATCCCGCACCCGGGCCCTGCGTGGCCCCAACCTCTGGAGCCGCCACATGGCCATCGAGGCCGTGGTGGCCTGTTCGGAAACCGAGCGTGCCGTGGGCCAGATGGCAGGGTTTGAAGCCCGGCTGCGCGCCCTGTTCCCTGCCATCGGCGCACTGCACCCCGAAACCGGCGGCGGCGATGTGTCGCTGGCCCATGTGCTGCAGACAGCCGCCCTCGCCCTGCAGGCGCAGGCAGGCTGCCCGGTGACCTTTGCGCGCACCACCGCCACCACCGACGCGGGCGTGTACCAGGTGGTCGTCGAATACAGCGAAGAAGCCGTGGGCCGCAAGGCGTTTGAATACGCGCAGCAGCTCATCGAAGCCGCACTGGGCAACGGCAGCTTCGACGCCAACGCCGTAATCGCCGAGCTGCGCGAGCTGGACGAAGACGAGCGCCTGGGCCCCAGCACCGGCTCCATCGTCGAGGCCGCCGTGGCCCGGGGCATCCCCTACCGCCGCCTCACACGCGGCAGCATGGTGCAGTTTGGCTGGGGTTCCAAGCAGCGCCGCATCCAGGCGGCCGAGGTCGATTCGACCAGCGCCGTGGCTGAATCTATCGGCCAGGACAAGGACCTGACCAAGCGCCTGCTGCACGCCGCCGGTGTGCCCGTGCCGCTGGGCAAGCCAGTCGAGAGCGTGGACGAAGCCTGGGAAGTGGCCCTCAAGGTCGGCCTGCCCGTGGTGGTCAAGCCGCAGGACGGCAACCAGGGCAAGGGCGTGACGGTCAACATCACCGACCGCGCGCAGCTCGAAGAAGCCTACAAGAACGCCGCCGACTACGGCACCGTGATGGTCGAGCGCTTTCTGCCCGGCCACGACTTCCGCTTGCTGGTGGTGGGCGACCAGCTGGTGGCCGCCGCGCGCCGCGAACCGCCCCAGGTGCTGGGCGATGGCGAGCACACCGTGCGCCAGCTGGTGGAGGTGGTCAACCAGGACCCGCGCCGTGGCGAGGGCCACGCCACCTCGCTGACCAAGATCCGCCTCGATGACATCGCCGTGGCCCGCCTGGCCATGCAGAACCTGACGCCCGACTCCGTGCCGCCCAAGGGCCAGCGCGTGATCCTGCGCAACAACGCCAACCTGTCCACCGGCGGCACTGCCACCGACGTGACCGACGACGTGCACCCCGAAGTCGCAGCCCGCGCTGTGGCCGCCGCCCAGATGGTGGGCCTGCACATCTGCGGCGTGGACATGGTCGCCGAGACCGTGCTGCGCCCGCTCGAAGAACAAGGCGGCGGCTTTGTCGAAGTGAACGCTGCCCCCGGCCTGCGCATGCACTTGGCACCCAGCTACGGCAAGCCTCGCAACGTGGGCCAGGCCATGGTGGACAAGCTGTACGCCCATGGCGACGACGGCCGCATCCCCACCGTGGCCGTGACTGGCACCAACGGCAAAACCACCACCGCCCGCCTGATGGCGCACCTGTTCACTGCACAGGGCCTGCGCGTGGGCATGACCAACACCGACGGCGTGTACGTGAACGGCCGCCAGATCGACAGCGGCGACTGCAGCGGCCCCAAGAGCGCCCGCAACGTGCTGCTGCACCCTGAGGTGGACGCTGCCGTGTTCGAAACCGCGCGGGGCGGCATCCTGCGCGAAGGCCTGGGCTTCGACCGCTGCCAGGTGGCCGTGGTCACCAACATCGGCGCGGGCGACCACCTGGGCCTGAACTACATCACCACGGTGGAAGACCTGGCCGTGCTCAAGCGCGTGATCGTGCAGAACGTGGCCCCCACGGGCTACGCCGTGCTCAACGCCGCCGACCCCATCGTGGCCGCCATGGCCTCGGCCTGCCCCGGCAAGGTGATCTATTTCGCCAGCGACCGCCACCACCCCGTGATGGTCACGCACCGCGCCCAGGGCCACCGTACCGTGTACGTGGATGGTGACTCCATCGTGGCCTCCGAAGGCTCGTGGCGCGAGACCATCCACCTGCGCGACGTGCCCATCACCCGCAACGGCAAGATCGGCTTCCAGGTCGAGAACGTCATGGCTGCCGTGGGCGCCGCCTGGGGCGTGGGCATGCCCTGGCAGACCATCCGCCGGGGCCTGTCGGGCTTTGTGAACGACAGCGACAACGCCCCCGGCCGCTTCAACATCATGGACTACCGGGGTGCCACGGTGATTGCCGACTACGGCCACAACCCCGACGCCATGCGCGCCCTGGTGCAGGCCGTGGACGCGCTGCCTGGCAACCGCCGCAGTGTGGTCATCAGCGGCGCGGGCGACCGGCGCGATGAAGACATCCGCGAGCAGACCGTGATTTTGGGCGCCGCATTTGACGACGTGATCCTGTACCAGGACGCCGCCCAGCGTGGCCGCGCCGATGGTGAAGTGATGGCCCTGCTGCGCGAAGGCCTGGCAGGTGCGCCCCGCACCACGCATGTGGAAGAGATCCGTGGCGAATTCATCGCCATCGACACCGCACTGGCCCGCCTGCAACCCGGCGACCTGTGCCTGGTGCTGGTGGACCAGGTCGAAGAAGCCCTGGCCCACCTGGCCCAGCGCTGCACCGAAGCCGGGGCCGCTGCGTGAAGGCCCTCAAGCAAGCAGCCACCTCGGCGCTGCTGGCCCTTGCCGCCACCAGCGCCTGGGTGGGCGTAGCAGGCACGGCGCAGGCAGCGACGGGCGAAAAAATCGGCACGGTGGACACCGCCTTCCAGTGGATCGGCCGCGACCACGACATCATCGTCGAGGCCTACGACGACCCCGCCGTGCAAGGCGTGACCTGCTATGTCTCGCGCGCCCGTGTGGGTGGCATCAAGGGCACGCTGGGTTTGGCTGAAGACCGCGCCGAGGCATCGATTGCCTGCCGCCAGGTCGGCCCCATCCACATCCCTGCACCACTCAAGCAGCAGGAAGAAGTGTTCAGCGAACGCATGTCCATTTTGTTCAAGCGCCTGCGCATCGTGCGCATGGTGGACGCGCCACGCAACACCCTGGTCTACCTCACCTACTCCGAAAAGCTCATCGACGGCTCACCGCAAAACAGCGTGACCGCCGTGCCAGTGGACCGCGCCACCGCCATCCCGCTGCGCAAGTGAGGCGAGGCGAGGCGGGGGCTGGACTCACCATCAAAAAAAGGGGCCATTGGCCCCTTTTTTACGACTAAAAATTGCCTTCACCGCGCGTCCATCATGCCTTATAAGCTATTAAATATATAGCATCAACCCTGCGCGGCAATTTGACGCAGCGCCTGCTCAAACACCTCCACCGGCTGCCCGCCCTGGATCAGGTGGCGCTCATTGATGATGATGGCGGGCACCGAATGGATACCGTTTTGCAGATAGAACTGCTCGCGCTCGCGCACCTCGTCTGTGTAACGGTCTGAAGCCAGCAGCGCACGCGCCTCGGCCCCATCCAGCCCCACCTCGCCCGCCACACGCACCAGCACTTCGTGGTTGCTCGGGTCCTGCCCGTCGGTGAAATACGCCTTGAACAGCGCCTTCTTCAGCGCAGGCTGCACGCCCTTTTCTTCGGCCCAGTGCAGCAGCCGGTGCGCATCAAAGGTGTTGTAGATGCGGCTGCGCTTGTCCATGCTGAAGGTAAACCCCAGCGCCGCCCCGCGCGCCGCGATGGCCTCGCGGTTCTTCTGGCTCTGCTCGGGCGTGGCGCCGTACTTCTCTTGCAGGTGCTCGCCAATGTCCTGGCCCTCGGGCGCCATCTGCGGGTTCAGCTCGAAGGGCTGGAAGTGCAGGTCCAGAGCGACCTCACCTTTCAACCGATCCGCTGCTTGCTCCAGCGCATTGAGGCCGATGATGCACCAGGGGCAGGAGACATCGGAGACGAAATCGATTTTGAGGGTAGTGGGCATGGGAGGGGTTCCTACGGGCAAAGAGGGGATGGTAGGCGGGGTGAGTTAACCGTGGGGATGGCGGGTTTACTATCGCGGCGAAGCGTGATGCCTGCGTTCCGCAGTATGTATGCGCTTTGCGTCATCAGGAGAAGGCTGTGCATAGTTGGGTCAGAGCGCTAGTGTTCGTTGTCGTGAGTGCTTTCGGAGGTCTTGCTCTCTTTCTTCTCATCAAGGGTGAGTTCAAGGCAGCCGCTGGCGCATGCATTCCTGCCATCCTTACCGCCCCTCTTTTTCTGGAAGCTTGGCGCCCAGGCAAATATGTCTTACGCAAACCTGTCGATGGAACTCCTGACAACTTATTCGGCCGTCTGAAACAGTTTCGAGCCGATCATCCTGGGATAGATGGGACTCTTATTCTTGGCTGCTTCGCAGCACTTGCTATGGCGCTTGTCGTTGGTTCACTTGTCAGCCTCGTTCGAGCGTCTCTACCTTGGTGACCCAGTAACTCGGCGCCACCGAATCATTCCACCTACTGCACATTGCAGGAAGAAGCAACCGCAGCAAGAAGCGCTCAACACCCCATCCCCCGCAGCTCCGTCTTCAACACCTTCCCATAACTGTTCTTCGGCAGCGCCTCCACCCACCGGTATTCCTTGGGCCGTTTGAACCGCGCAATGTGTTCCAGGCACAGCGCATCCAGCGCCGCATCCGCCACCGCCCCGCCCTCGCCCGCGACGAGGAAGGCGACTACCACCTCGCCCCATTCCGCATCGCGCTGGCCCACCACGGCCACCTCGTGCACCTGGGGGTGGAGCAGCAGCACCTCTTCCACCTCGCGCGGGTAGATGTTGCTGCCGCCGGAGATGATCACGTCCTTGGAACGGTCCTTGAGCGTGAGAAAGCCATCCGCATCCAGCGCGCCCATGTCGCCGGTGTTGAGCCAGCCGTCGCGCAGGGTCTGCGCCGTGGCGGTGGGGTTGTTCCAGTAGCCGGGCATCACGGTGTCGCCGCGCACCACCACCTCGCCGGTTTCGCCGGTGGGCAGGGGCTGGCCCGCAGCATCGACCACGCGCACTTCCACCAGCGACTGCGCCACGCCGACGGACACCATGCGCTCGGCCCAGCGCGGGTGGTCGCGGTCAGCCAGCTGTGCGCGCTGCAGGGCGGTGATGGTCATGGGGCTTTCGCCCTGGCCGTAGATCTGTACAAAGCGGTTGCCCATCACGGCCAGGGCCTTGCGCAGGTCGTCGGCGTACATGGGGCCTCCGCCGTAGACAATGGTCTTGAAGCCCGACACGTCGGCGCCCGTGGCGCGCACATGGTCCACCAGGCGGTGCACCATGGTGGGCGCGGCAAACAGCGTGAGCTGGCCTACGCTGGCCGCGAGCTGTACCAGTTCGGCGGGCTCGAAGCCGCCGGACAGCGGCACCACATGCCGACCACCGCGCAGCACCTGGGCGTAGTTGTACAGGCCCGCGCCGTGCGACATGGGTGCGGCGTAGACCATGGCGTCGCCGGGCAGCACGTCGTCCACATCGGTGAAGTAGCAGGCCGTCATGGCCAGCAGGTTGCGGTGGGTCTGCATAACGCCCTTGGGGCGGCCGGTGGTGCCTGATGTGTAGAACAGCGAGGCCAGGTCGCCCGGCGCGCGGTCGCACACGGGCATGGGGGCGTGCGACACTGCGGCCTGGTAGGCCTCGGAGCCCAGCACCAGCGTGTGGGCGAGGTCGGCCCCGGCTTCGTGTGCGGCGGCCAACAACACATCAGACACCAGCACCACGCGTGCGCCCGAGTCGGCCAGCACATAGGCCAGCTCTTTGGCGTGCAGCTTGTAGTTGACGGGCACGGACACGGCGCCCACCCACAGGATGGCGTGCAGCGCCTCCAGGTATTCGGGCGCATTGGCGGCGTAGATGGCCACGCGGTCACCGGGCAACACGCCGTGGCGCTCGCACAGGCACGCCGCCAGCGCGGCGGTGCGGGCGCCCAGCGCCTGGTAGGTGAGCAGCAGCTGATCGCCTTGCAGCACGGCGGGCCGGGTGGGGTAGAGCTGCGCGCTGCGGCGCAGCAGGTGGGCGATGTTCATGGTGTGCCCCGCGCCGGGGCACGGTGGCCCGCCCCACTTGCTGTCACTGCCTGTCGCATGCCGTGTCTCCTTCTTGGAACAAGGCAACCACTGTATGCAAACCTGGCGGCAGCGCACAGTCGATCAACTACGCAAGGAGAAACCCGCATCGGCTGCGGCCTCCGGCGCGGACACGATACAGCGGGTTACCAGATTCCGGCAATTCCCCACACGCTGTGGCGTTGAAAGCCTGCGGCCTAGACTGCATCTGAACCCCACACCCGCCCCGCAGCATGCAGCCGCCCTGGCGCACTGCTGCGGAACAGCTTCTCCCCACCGGCCCCAGGGCCCCGACCGCATGAACACCGAACAGCAGAAATCCATCCTCACCATTGCCTTGCTGGCCGCTTTTGCAGACGGCACCAAGGACGACGCCGAGCGCGAGGAAATTCGCCGCATCGCCCAGTCACTCGCGGGCGACGGTGGCATGGCCGATCTGCCGCGCATCTACCAGGACGTGCTGCTCAAGCGCACCAACGTGCAGGCCGCCGCCGCAGGGCTGAGCGACCCGGCCCACCGCCAGCTGGCCTATGAAATGGCCGTGTGCGTGTGTGATGTGGATGGGCGGCAGACACCGGCGGAGGCGCAGTTTCTGGCCACGCTCAAGGCCGCGCTGCAGCTGGGTGCGCAGCAGACAGCGGCGTTTGAGCACGACGCCGATGCGCTGGTGGACGTGGCGGAAAAATCCGCCCCCTCGGCCACGCCCTGGGGGGCTGCGGGCGCTGCGGCCTATGCCGCCGCTGCACCGGCCTCTGCCGTCACCCCGACCACGACCGCGCCCCCCGGCCCGGCCGATGCCGAGCTGGACAAATCCATCCTCAACTACGCGCTGCTCAACGGCGCGCTGGAGCTGCTGCCCCAGTCCTGGGCGTCGATGGCCATCATCCCGCTGCAGGTGAAGATGGTGTACGGCATTGGCAAAGCGCACGGGGTGGAGCTGGACCAGGGCCATATCAAGGAGTTCATCGCCGCTGCGGGCGTGGGCATGACATCGCAGTACCTGGAGCAGTTTGGCCGCAAGCTGCTGGGCGGCCTGCTGGGCAAGGTGGCGGGCCGGACGGTCGGTGGGCTGGGCGGCGCCGCCACGGGCATGGCGTTTTCGTTTGCCACCACCTATGCGCTGGGCCAGGTGGCCAAGCGCTACTACGCCGGGGGCCGCGTGATGAGCACGGCCATGCTGCGCGATACCTTCCAGAGCCTGCTGGGGCCCGCCAAGCAGATGCAGTCGCAGTACCTGCCGCAGATCCAGCAGAAGGCCGCCACGCTGGACGCAGCCAAGGTCATGGCCATGGTGCGGGGCGGCTGAGCGGGGCCGTGCCTGCGGCTGAATTACTATATTTTCGATAGCAAACAATCGATACTGGATGCGCGGATACGGCCTATTTTTCAATATTCCGGCGCTGAAACGGGGTAGAAATCCCTGACTGCACGCCCACCGCCCGGGGTGGGCAGCGTAAGGTGGCGGGCGCCCTGTGCGGCGACGCCGCAACAGCGTGGCGCCTTGCGCCCAACCCCAGTGGCACGCTCGGCGGCGCGTGACAGAATCGGCCCATGCTCGACCACACGGACCCTGTCGCCTCCATCATTCCGGCCATGTCGCTCGACTCCCCGTCCGACAACGCCATGACCGCGCTGTCCCGGCTGGCGCTGGGGCCCGTCAACACCGACTACTACCTGGCGGTCTTCGAGCGTTTTGACAGCACCGGCCGCACGACCACCACCTGGAACTGGGCCGCCTGCCTGGCCACGCTGAACTGGATGGTGTTCCGCCAGCTCTGGAGCGCCGCACTGGTGTATGTGGCGGCGGCCGAGGGGCTGGCCCTGATCGTGTTTGGCATCGGCCGGTCTTTTCTGAACTGGCCGCCCGGCGTGGAGCTGGGCGTGCTGGGCGCGTTTGCGGTGCTGGCCTTTGCTGTGCCGGGGCTGTATGGCAACGCCATCCTGTATACCGACATCCGCAAGCGCATTGCCCGTGCGCTGGCCGCCTCGCGCACCGTGCCCGAGGCCTGCGCCCTGCTAGAGAAGCAGGCCAGCTCGCGCAAGCGCCTGCAGATGGTGGTGCTGGCCAATGGGGCGCTGGGCGTGGCCGCATTGATCGCCTACCTGGTCTGGTCGCCGTCCGACACCAAGCCCCTGGCGCTGGAGCCCGCCGTGACCGTGGCCCAGGCCACCGCGGCGGCCACGGCAGCGTCGTCGGCAGCCACCCCGGCAGCGCCCCCGCAGGCCAACCCACAAGCCACGGGCCAGGTGGAACCTGCGGCGACCGAAGAGCCTTCGCCCACCCCCGCCCCCGAACCCACCCCTGTGGCAGCCTCCACACCCGCAGCGCCACTGGTGGCCGCATCGCGGCCCAGCCCGGCGCCCGCCCCTGCAGCGGCGCAGGCGGCTGCAGCACCGGCCCAGGCGCCCAGTGCCTCCAAGGCCTCGGCACCAGCGCCGTCCAAGGCGGCGCCGCCACCGGCCGAGCCCACCACTGCGGCACGGCCCGCGTCTACCGCCGCCAGCAAGGCGGCCGCACCCAGCCCCACACCAGGCAAGGCAGCCTCATCCACACCATCCAGCCGCGCATCAGCCACCGCCAGCCCCACAGCCCCTGCCGCCAGCACGCCCGCCCCACGGCGCGAGGCAGCCAGCCGCGCCAGCGCCCCCGCCAAACCCAAGGCACCGGCCACGGCGGCCAGCGACACGCCAGCCCCCACCGTGGGCACGGCGGCGGGCTACTACATCAACGTGGGCCTGTTTGCTGAAGAGGCCAATGCGCGCAAGACCCAGGCGCGGCTGCTCAACGAGGGCCTGCCCGCCTTCCGCCAGGAGCTGAACAACGCCAAGGGGCGGCGCATCCGCGTGCGCGTGGGCCCTTACGACAGCCGCGCGCAGGCCGATGCGGCAGCCGAGAGCATCCGCGCCATGGCCCTGGACGCCGTGGTGTTCAAGCAGCCATAACCGGCGCGCCGGGCGACGGCAGCGGTGGGCGTGTTGCCCATTGCTGCACCTGCGCCACCACCCAGGCCGGGTCGTCCAGCGGCAGGTCGTGGCCTGCAAAGGGGTGCAGCACCAGGGGCAGGTTCCACGCAGCGGCCAGCGCTTGCGAGCAGGCGCTGGACACCAATGGGTCGTCACGGCTGGCCAGCAGCAGCAGGGGTGGCCGGGGCGCCATGGCCGGTGCCCGGTAGCGCGCGGCGGCCAGCAGCTGGCGCAGCGCATTCAGGGCCGACACCGGCCGTTGCTGGCGCACAGCCGCCCAGTGCGCCAGCACCGGGGCGCGCTCTGCAGCCAGGTTGCTGGTCATGGCCAGCACCTGCTGCTCCATCACTTCGGGCGCGCGGGGCCACAGCACCAGGCGCAGCAGGGCGCTGTAGTTGTGCGGGCGCAGCCGGTGATAGTACGGGCTGAACGGGCGCAGGCTGGTGTTGACCAGCACGCCGCTGGCAATTTCATCGGGGGCCGCGCGCGCCCACTCCACCGCCACCATGGCCCCGAGGGACATGGCCAGCAGGTGGTAAGGCGGGGCCAGTCCCCGCGCGGCCAGATCGGCACGACAGGCCTGCACCATGCCCTGCACCGTGGCGGGCGATGGCCGGTGATGCCAATGGCCGTTGCCGGGCAGGTCCACCGCCAGCACGGCATCCCCGGGCAGCGCCTGCTGCAGGTCGGCCACCAGGCCGCCCCAGTGGGCGGTTTCGCGGGTCAGGCCGCGCAGCAGGATCCATTGGCGCATGGTGCTAGGGGCCTTTCTCTTTCTTCTCCGTTATCCATAGCGCTGCGCACCACCCGCAGCGGATGAAACTGGCGCGGTCAAGGCCAGCGCCCCCTCCCAGATTGCGAAGCAATATGAGAGAGAGTGAAGGCGCGAAGCAACTCAGGGGGTGTTCCATTTCAGTACCAGGCCGCCAGCGCGTCGGCCCGGCGCTGCACGCGCTGATCGGGTGCGGGCGCCCAGCGCGCATGGCTGCAGGCCGCGCGCGCCAGAAAGTCGAGCAGCGACAGGTGCCGCCGCAACACGCGCTGCTGGCGATGGTTGATGAGCGGGTTGAAGATGCCGTTGCGCGAGAACAGCTGCCGGGGGTTCTTCTTGATCCACAGCCACGAGCCCATCTCCAGCGTGAGCGGCAGGAAGGTGTGCGTGGGCCGGGTCTGGCAGGCCAACAGGTACAGGTGGTCCCACAGGTCGCCATGCGCGAGGTACTGCGCGCTTTGCGGTTCGATGATGTACTGGTGGTGGCTGTGGGCCTGCCAGAAGATCTCCTGCAGCGCATGCAGCTCGGCCAGGTGCGCAATGGGCTTGCGCGTGTGTGCAAACGGAAACCACAGCCGATCCTTCACACCAAACCCCGAATGGCAGTCCAGCGCCATGCTGAAGGGCCGCGCCAGCAACTGGGCCGTGGCCACCTCGCACAGCGCCTGGCTCTCAGCCTCCATGGGGTCGCCCAGGCGCCCCCGGTACCAGGGCAGGCCCGCGCTCACCCGCTGCCCGCCAACCCACAGGGGCACCCGGTCCACGGCGTCCACCGGGGCGTTGCGCATCAGGTCCACACCACGCGGGTTGGCCCGCGTGGCCGACCACATGCCGCCGGGGTTGACGATGGGCATGAAGACCAGGCGCACCTGCTCCAGTTGCCGGTGCAGGGTGGTGTCCCACTGCAGGCGCATCACCACGTTCTGCAGGTAGGCAATGACCACCTCGGCCCCGATGCGCTCCAGCCCGTGCACACCGCCAAAGAAGCCCACGGCAGGCACATCCAGCGCCGGGTTGCCCACGCCAATGGCGTAGACCGGAAACCGCTCGCCCGAGGCCACCTGCACCTGTCGCACCACCTGCACATCAAGGTGGGGCGCGCCCTGCTCCAGGATTTTTTCCAGCGCCAGAAGCTCGGGCAGCATGTTGCGGGGCGTGTGAGTGAGAGGGTTGTAAGGAAATGCCGGGGTCTCGACGCACGAGGATAGCGCCCGCCAGCGCCCCCAGGTGGGCCCACAGAGCACGCGGTGGTGCACCTGTTGGGTTCATGCGAACCGACGCAAAACCGTCACACAAAGGCGGTACCTTGCCCGGCAGATCGCCACGATCTCCCTTCACCCCACCACGAGAGAGGCGCACCATGCTCTGGAAATTGCTCGGATTGCAACGGCTGCTGGATGAGCTGTTTGACGAAGGGGGCTGGCTGAGCTTTGACCTGCCCCGCACCCACGAATGGGCCTGTGACGATGCCCCGGCCGCCGCGCAGGACTGAGGCCTACCGCTGGGCCGTGGGCCGGGGCATGCTGGTGTGCGCCCTGGCCTGGGGTCTGGTGGAGCTGCTGGCGCTGCAGCGTTCGCGCTTTCAGCAGTGGCGCCAGCGGCAGCAGACCGCCATTCACCACCACTGAACAGGCCGGGCCTAGGCTCAATCTGCCGACGCTGACGCCACCACCGCGCGGTTGCGCCCCGCGTTCTTGGCCTGGTACATCGCCGCATCGGCGGCGGAGATCAGGGCATCGAGCCCCCAGCCCCAATGGGCCGAGTCCGCAATCCCCAGGCTCACCGTCACACGCACGCCCGGGTCGGCCGAGCCCAGCACCTGCGCCCCAGCCACCTTCTCACGCAGGCGCTCGGCAAACTGCAGGCCCTGCTCGCGGGTGCAGTGGCTGAGCAGCAGCACGAATTCCTCCCCGCCAAAACGCGCTGCCAGGTCCCCCTCGCGCAGCTCGCTGCGCACCACATCGGCCACCGCCAGCAGCGCCTTGTCGCCCGCTGCATGGCCCAGGCTGTCATTGAGTTGCTTGAACCAGTCCACATCCAGCACCAGCAGGGCCATGTCGATGTCGTAGCGCGTGGCCTGCGCGAGGGCGGTGCGCGCCTGCGTGATGAAGGCCCGGCGGTTGGGCAGGCCGGTGAGGTAGTCGGTTTCGGACTGTTCCCTGAGCTGTTCGATCAGCAGGTCGCGTTCACGCTCCAGGTCCTGGCGCCGCCGGGTCTGGCTTTGCAACGCGCGCACCGCGCCGATGACGGCCGCCATTTCATCGTCCGCCAGGGGCACGGGCAAAGGCGCCTGCAGATCGTTGCTGGCCAGCGCCTTCAGTGCCCGCGTGGTCTGGGCCAATGGCTGCAGCACGCGGTGCTGGATCACATACAGCGCGCTGCTCAGCACCAGCAGCAGCGCCCCCGAGCCCGCCAGCGCCCAGACCAGCACACGCAGCGCGCGCTGGTGCTCCTTCTGCGCGCGTTCGCGGGCCTGGGCCAGCAGCGCGTCGCGCAGCCCCAGAATCGGGTTCATCTCAGGCACATACAAGGCCGCGAACTCGGCCGCCGACAGGCCATAGTGGCCGCCGCCATCGCCCTCTTCCAGCACCTTGGCCAGCAGCGCCTGCGCCACGCCAAAGTACCGCGCCTCGACAGTGCTCCACGCCTGCGCCACTTCGTGGGCTTCGTCAGGCAGCTGCAGCCGAAGCTCCACCAGCGAGCGCAGCTGCGCAATGCGCCCCCGCGTCTCATCGATGGCGCGGCGCTCTGCCGGGGAAAACGGCTGGCCCTTGACCACGGCGGCCGTGAAGTGCGAGCCCAGCAGGCCCGCGTACTCCCGCAGCGCCGCCGCCAGCCGTGCGCCCTGCACATCGTCGCCCAGCGCGGGGTAGGCCTGCTGCGCCGCACTGGCCAGGGCATTGGTCACAGGCGACAGCAGGGGCACCACGGCCACCATGCCATAGACAGCGTCGCGGATGGCCTCTGCCGAGCGTTGTGGCTGCGGCAGCGCCAGCACCCGGTCCACGCCCGCACGGGCCTGCGCCAGCGCACCGCGCGCGGTCTGCAGGCTCTGCACCAGATGAATGCCGTCTGCCGTGGAACGGGGCGCGCCCGCCACGGACTGCAGCAAAGCCTCGAACGCCTGGTTGGTGCGCTCGCGCGCCTCTTGCAGTGCCTGGGCTCGCGGCTGGGCCATGGGCAGGGCATCGCCCAATGCGCCGTTGGTGGGCCCGCGTTCGCGCGACACCATCTCCACCACCACCAGCCCCCGCTGCAATTGCTCCAGCAAGCGCAGGCTTGCCGATGCCTTGTGCACGGATTGCCATTCGGTGGTGGCCATGCGCCCCACCAGCACCATCGTTGCCACAAGAACAAGGGCCCCCAGCAGGTGGAGCATTCGACTGAGTTGCATGAACAAACAAACGCTTTGCAGAAACCAGGCCCAAGAAAGAAGGCCACACCAGGCGGCACAAAAAAGGGCCACCCCTGCGCGCTGCGGCCTGCGGGGATTGTATGAAGGCGTGTCTGGCGACCGGTTGCCCGGCCTTTGCGGTCAGGCTGCTCATGCCAGCGCAGCCCTCGGAACAGTGGCCTGCGCGCATCCCGAAGGCAGCTTGGCACCGGCAACTCCACACCCACAGCAACCCGTCCGTTGGCCCCTCTGCACGGGCCACACAGAAGCCTCAGGCGTTGGCAGGGCATGCCCTCTATCGGCCGAAGCGTTCTCGCACCTAAAATCACGCAGGCGCTCGACAAATTGAAGAGGGCCGATCGCAATCCAAACCAACGAAGAAACAATCATGGCAACTGCAAAAAAAGCTCCAGCACCCGCAAAGAAAGCCGCCGTCAAGGCCGCTGCACCCGCCGCCAAAAAGGCAGCCCCAGCCAAGAAGGCTGCAGCACCCGCTGCCAAGCCCGCAGCTGCGGCACCCGCAGTGCTCAAGCCCATCAAGACGGCCTTCAACAAGACGACGCTGGTGGCCCACCTGTCCGAGCAGTCGGGCGTGGAACCCAAGGCTGCCAAGGCCGTGCTGGCAGCACTCGAAGCCGCCATCCTGGGCTCGGTGCACAAGAAGGGCTCTGGCGAATTCACGCTGCCCGGCGTGCTGAAGATTGGCCTGCAGCAAGTCGCTGCTAAGAAGAAGCGCTTCGGCAAGGATCCCTTCACCGGTGAAGAGCGCTGGTTCCCTGCCAAGCCCGCATCGGTCAAGATCAAGACCCGTGCGCTGAAGAAGCTCAAGGACGCAACGGCCTGATAAGGCCTTGGGTTCTCGCAGGCCCTACCGGCCTGCGTGCATGGGGCCATCAGCCCCATGCACACACCCCGCCCCTCGCCCCGGGCGATCAGCCGGTAATCACTCCCGCAGCAGCGGGTTCGGCGTAGAGCGCAGCCACCGCTGCTGCGCGGCGTGACAGCACAGCCCCCTGATTGATATAGCCCTTGTCGGTGATCTCACCCGCATCGGCATCGGGCGGCTCCCGCATCACCAGCGCCCGCGTGGGGCATTGTGAAGACCCCGCGCCTGCATTGCGCCGCGCACGCATGAGTGCGCGCAAGGCCTCTTCCAACCTGGATCCATCGGCCATACCCGCTGCCGACGGAAACACCAGCATCCCGACCTCGTCCCGGTTGTGGCCCGTGAGCACGATGTCCTGCACCAGCGGCGCAAGCTGCGAAACCAGCTCCACCCGCAGCGTGCCCACCGACACCCAGCTGCCGCTGGACAGCTTGAAATCCTCGGCCACACGCCCGTTGAACACCACACCCCGCTCGGGTCGCTCGGCGTCGGCCAGATAGCCTGCGTCGCCAATGCGGTAGAAGCCCTCGCTGTCGAAGGCGGCGGCTGTCTCGCTGGGCGCGTGGCGGTAGCCCGCAAACACCGAAACGCCTTTGACCCGCATCTCCAGCTTGCCGCCATTGGGCACCAGCTTGAGTTCCACCCCCGGCAGTGGCGCCCCGATGCAGCCCGCGCCTTCCAGGCGCCAGTGGGCGGTGGTCACGGCGGGGGCGGTCTCGGTTGCGCCCCACGAGGTGGTCAGCCACAGCGGCTTTGCGGGGCGCACCCGGTGGGCCAGCGCCTCCAGCCGCTGCCAGGTGGAGGGGGCCAGCGCGGCTGCCGCATAAAAGGCCAGGCGCACCCGCGCCAGCACCTGCGCTGCCAGGGCGTCATCGGCCTCCAGGAACGGCAGCAGCATGTCGAAACCCCGGGGCACATTGAAAAGCATGGTGGGCTGCACGTCGCGCAGGTTTCGCACGGTTTTTTCGATCATTCCCGGCACCGGCCGGCCTTCGTCGATGTACAGCGTGCCGCCATGGCACAGCACCATGTGCAGGTTGTGGTTGCCGCCAAACGTGTGACTCCAGGGCAGCCAATCGACCAGCACCGGCTTTTCATGGGCCAGAAAGCGCCAGGTCTGGGCCATCATCTGCTGGTTGGCGCACAGCATGCGGTGCGTGTTGATGACCACCTTGGGCCGCCCCGTGGAGCCGGAGGTCAGCAAGTACTTGGCATGGCCATCGGCCTCCAGCGCTTCAAACGCCTCGCGCACGGCAGGCGTCTCCTGCCCGCGCTGCAATTGCTCAAACGCCAGCGCGCCTGCACAGCTGTCGGCATGGCGGCTGAAGACTTTCACCACCTCGCCGCGATAGCCCGCCAGGGCGGGCGCGTAGACGCGTGCATCGGAGGCATAGACCAGGCTGGGCCCCAGCACCGCCAGCATGCTGTGCAGGCGGCTGGGGTCCTGAGAGCGTGCATAGGCACTGGACATGGAACAAGGCGTGATGCCCACGTGCATGGCCGCCAGCATGAGCACCGCGTGGTCCACCGCGTTGTCGGACAGGATGGCAATGGGACGCCCGGCAGGCAGCTTCAGGTCCAGCAGCGACTGGGCTACCGCACCCACGTCACGGCGCAGTTGTGCGTAGCTCAGGCCCCGCCATTGCTCACCACCTGCATCGCGCTCGGCCAGGGCCAACGTGTCAGGGGTCTCGCGGGCCCAGCGCTCCAGCCACTCGCCCACGCAGCGGGCATAGGGGCGCAGGGCCTCGGGCGAGCGCAGCGTGAACGAGCCATCATCAAAAGACATGCGCAGCGTGCGCGGTGGCGCAATCTGGTCTTCATCGTCAAGAAATACGGGGTGCATGGTGTTTGTTGTCTCGCAGATTTTTTTGTGGGGCGGCAGAGCTGGTCACTCCAGCGCGCCCGATGCTTGTTTGGCGCGCAGCAGGTCGATCAGCAGTGCATCGCGCGCACGGGCCAGCTCCCCCGCCCGCCGCGCGCCCAGCGCCTGCGCCACGCCCTCGGTCACCCGGTGCCGCAGGGCCGCATCCATGGACGGTGCGCCCAGATCGCGCCACCAGTCCTCGATGGGCCCGCCCAGATGGGCCAGCAAGTGTTCAATGCCGCCTTCACCGCCGGAGAGGTGCAGGTTCATGAACGGCCCCATCAGCGCCCACCGCAGGCCAGGGCCCTGGGCAATGGCGGTGTCAATGTCGCTGACGCTGGCCACCCCTTCGTTCACCAGATGAAAGGCTTCGCGCCAGAGCGCGGCCTGCAGGCGGTTGGCGATGTGCCCCTTGATCTCCCGCCTTACATGAATGGGGCGCTTGCCAATGTGGGTGTAGAACGCCATCGCCTGCGCCACGGCCTCGGGCGCGGTGCGCTGGCCGCCGCCCACTTCCACCAGCGGGATCAGGTGCGGCGGGTTGAATGGGTGGCCCAGCACCACCCGCTCAGGCCGCGTGCAGGCCTGCTGTATGTCGGTGATGGCCAGGCCCGATGTGCTGGACGCCAGGATGGCATGCGCCGGAGCGGCTGCATCCATGCGGCGAAACAGATCCACCTTGAAGTCCAGTCGCTCGGGGCCGCTCTCCTGCACGAAGTCGGCCTGCGCCAGCGCGTCCTCCAGCCGGTCATGCCAGCGCAGGCGATCCAGGTGGGCACCGTCCGCCAACCCCTGGCGCGACAAAGCCTCCCAGTGCGCTGCCACGGCAGTGCGCAGGCGCTCCTGCGCGCCCGGTGACGGGTCCCAGGCATCCACGTCCAGTCCCCGCGCCAGAAAATAGGCAGCCCAGCTCGCGCCAATGACACCGGTGGCCACCACGGCCACGCGCTTCACGGTCTGATCCATGCGACGGATTCCTTGAAAAGTCAGGACTCGGCCGTGAAACCGACCTTCTTGACGAGCGGGCCCCAGCGCTCAAACTCGGCCTGCTGGGATGCCTGCATCTCGCCAGGCGTTGAGCCCTTGGCGATGAGTCCCACGACAGCCAGGCTGTCGATGACGGCCTTTTCCTTGATGGCAACGTTGATGGTCGCATTGGCGGCCGCCACCACGGCAGCGGGCGTGCGGGCCGGGGCGTAGAAGCCAAACCATTCCTCGGTCGTGAGTTCCGGAAAACCCTGCTCGGCAAACGTGGGTACCTCGGGCGAGAACGGGGACCGCGCCTGGCCCGACGTTGCAATCAGCCGCAGTTTGCCGGCCTTGTGGTTGGGGATGAAGTCACCGCTGGGCGTGACCATGGAGGCAATCTGGCCGCCCACCACATCCGTCACGCCGGGGATGGAGCCCCGGTAAGGCACATGCTTGAGATCCACCCCGTTGTTGAGCCCCAGCAGGGCGCCAATGAAGTGTGGCGTGGAGCCTGCTGCGGGGGACCCATAGTTGGCCTGCCCCGGGTTGGCCTTGGCCCAGGCCAGGAAATCCTTCACCGTCTTGACCGACGCAGGCACCAGCGGCCCCACGGCCAGCCCGTGGTGCATCACCGCAGCAATCGACACCGGCACAAAGTCCTTCACGGGGTCGTAGCTCAGCTTGCTGTAGATGTGGGGGTAGATCGATGTGCAAGAGAACGGCGAGAGCGTGAGCACCGTGCCGTCCGCAGGGGCCCCCTTGAGCGACTCCAGCGCAATGCGCCCGCCCGCACCAGGCTTGTTCTCGACCACTGCGGCGTTGCGAGTGTAGGCCGACCCTGCCAGCTTCTCGCCCACCCGGCGCGCCACGCTGTCGCCCGCACTGCCTGCCGGAAAGCCGTAGAAGACCTTGACCTGCTCCAGCGCCTGGGCCTGGGCAGCCAGGGGCGACAAGGCAGTCAGCGCTGCGGCGCTGCCCAGTTGGTTCATGAAGTGGCGGCGTGTGTACATCATCCTGTGTCTCCTGCTGGTTTGTTGGTCGTGGTGATGAAAAGAGGTGCGCGGCTCAGGTGTGAACCAACGCGGTGGTGGTGGCTGATAGACCACACCCCCAAGCGGGGAACGTGTTGTCTCTGACTTTGCGTTGGGTCATCACGGTGCCTGGCGGAAAATGCTAATGCTGCAGATTATTTTTTCCCGGCCCGGTCCACTCAGTCATCCCGACGACATTTGGACTCAGGGTATACGTGGGTCGGTTTTTGAACGGCGCAGCACACAGGAGAACGCTTCACCATGTTGGTCAAACTGGCTCCCCCTACCATGGCCGATCTGCTGGCAGCATCGGCCTGGTTTCCGCTGCTGGACAGCGGCGCGCAGGCGCGTGTGCGCGACGAGCTGCGCGAGGTGGATATCCCCCAGGGGGGCGCACTGTGCAGAACTGGCGACACGCCCGTGCACTGGTACGGCGCCATCGAAGGCCTGCTCAAGTGGACCGTAACCTCGGGCGATGGCCGCTCGGTCACGCTGGGCGGGCTGTCGGCAGGCAGCTGGTTTGGCGAAGGCACGCTGCTGCGCGGCAGCCCGCGCACGGCAGACATCATTGCGCTGCGCCCCAGCCGGGTTGCGCTGATGCCCGTGGAGACCTTTGAATGGCTGCACGCTACGGAGCGCAGCTTCGACCACTTTCTGCTGCGCCAGATCAACGAGCGCATGCACTGGTTCCTGGGCAACTTCACAGCCCACCACCTGCTCGACACCGACAGCCAGGTAGCGCGGGCGCTGGCGGGCCTGTTCCACCCCTGGCTGCACCCGGGCAGCGACACGCACCTGCAAGTCTCGCAAGAGGAAATCGCCAACCTCTCGGGGGTGTCGCGCCAGCGCTGCAACGCTGCGTTGAAACGCCTGCAGGCAGCCGGCCTGCTGGAGATCGAATACGGCGGCATCACGGTCACCAACCTGGAGGGGCTGCGCCTTCGGGTGGAGTAGCCGTGCCGCTATAACGGCCTGCCGTGGGGAATGCGCTTCACTGATCGCAGGCCGCAATGAAGGCCACGGTGGCTGCGATCACGGCCTCTGGCTGATCGCGGTGCGGCGAATGCGCGCAGGCGGGCAGCTCCAGCAGCTGGGTGCCCGGCACCTGCTGTGCAATGCCGCGAATCTGCGCCAGCGTGCCGTATTCGTCGTCCAGCCCCTGGATGGCCAGCGCCGGCGCGCGGATGGCGGCGATCTCGGCCTCGATGTTCCAGGTGCGGAAGGCGGGGTCCAGCCAGATGCGGTTCCAGCCCCAGAAGGCCGAGTCGGGGTCGCCGTGGTAGCGACCCAGCTTGTGCGCCAGATCGGTGTGCAGGTAGGCATCCTTCGCACGCTCGATGTTCTCCACCGTCACGTCTTCCACAAAGAGATGCGGGGCCAGCACCACCAGGCCCCGCGCGCGTTCTGGGAACCGCGCAGCGAACAGCAGCGCGATGGACGCGCCGTCGCTGTGGCCGAACAGCCAGGGGGCACCCTGCACGCCCAGGGCATCCAGAAAGGCTGGCACCACCTCGTGCGCCTGCTGATGCATGAAGTCCACGCCCCACACCTCGTCCGCCGCGCGCGGGGAGGACTGGCCATATCCGGGGCGCGAGAAGACCAGCCCCCGGAATCCCCCCGCCTCGCACAGCCGCTGCGGAAAATCCTTCCACATGGCGACCGACCCCAGGCCTTCATGCAGGAACACCACCAGCGGCGCCGCTGCGCGCTCGGGCGCGATCCATGTGTACTCCACCTCCACGGTGCGCTGCCGCCATGCGACGGAGACCTTGCGCGGGGCACCGGCCACGGCTGTCATGGCTGCTGCCCCTGTTCGCGCTCGCGCAGCCGAAAGCGCTGGATCTTGCCCGTTGCGGTCTTGGGCAGCTCGGGCACAAACGCGATGAGGCGTGGGTATTTGTAGGGGGCCAGGCGCTCTTTCACAAAGGCCTTGAGGTCTTCTGGCGTGGCGGCCTGTCCGTCCTTGAGCACCACAAAAGCCTTGGTCTTGGTCAGGCCATCGGCGTCCTGCGTGCCGATCACGGCGGCCTCCAGCACGGCGGGGTGCTGCATCAGCGTGGCCTCCACCTCGAACGGCGAGACGTAGATGCCACTGACCTTGAGCATGTCGTCGCTGCGCCCGGCGTAGGTGTAGTAACCCTCCGCATCGCGCACATACTTGTCGCCGCTCTTGGTCCATGCGCCCTGGAAAGTTTCGCGCGTCTTCTCGCGGTTGTTCCAGTACAGCAGCGCGGCGCTGGGGCCCTGGATGTACAGGTCGCCAATCTCGCCATCCGGCACCTCGCGCCCGTCTTCACCGCGCAGCGAGACCTCGTACCCTGGCACGGGCTTGCCGGTGGTGCCGTAGCGCACATCTCCCGGGCGGTTGGACAGGAAGATGTGCAGCATCTCGGTGGAGCCAATGCCGTCAACGATGTCGCAGCCAAAGTGGGCCTCGAAGCGCTGAGCGATCTCTGCGGGCAGGGCCTCCCCCGCCGACGAGCACATGCGCAGCGACACCGCGCTGCGCGGCGGCAGGCGGGGAGAGGCCAGCATGCCGGCAAAACCGGTGGGCGCCCCGAAGAACACCGTAGGCTGGTGCCGCGTCCAGCGCTCGAAGGTGGCGTCGGGCGTGGGGCGTTCGGCCATCAGCACCACCGTGGCCCCCACCGACAACGGGAAGGTGAGGCTGTTGCCCAGGCCGTAGGCAAAGTAGAGCTTGGCGGCCGAGAAGCACCTGTCCTGCTCCGTGAGGCCCAGCACCGGCTTGCCATACAGCTCGGCCGTCCACCACAGGTTGCCGTGGGTGTGGACCGTGCCTTTGGGTTTGCCTGTAGAGCCCGATGAATAGAGCCAGAAACCGGGCGCATCAGGCCCCGTGGCAGCAGGCGCCGCAAGGGGTGTCGCAGCGGCGATGGCGGCTCGCAGGTCCAGCGCCCCATCGGGCAGCGGCCCCTGCGGCTGCGACACCAGCTGCAGGGCCACCTCGTGCGGCTGCCGATCCATCGCCTCGTTGAGCACCGGCAGCAGAGCCCCCGACACCAGCACGGCCTGCGCGCGGCAGTGCGAGAGCATGTAGGCATAGTCTTCCGGCTTGAGCAAGGTGTTGACGGCCACGGGCAACACCCCGGCGTACAGGCAGCCCAGAAAGGCCACGGGCCAGTCGCAGGTGTCGAGCATCAGCAGCAGCACGCGCTCCTCGCGCCGCACACCAGCCCCCACCAGCACCGCAGCCAGGCGGCGCGCGCGGTCTTCCAGCGCGCTGTAGCTCAGGGTTTCGTGGTCGTCAATGTAGGCAATGCGGTCGCCGCGCGCGCGGTTCAGCGCAAACAGGTGCTCCGCAAAGTTGAAATGCTCCGGCAGGCTGGTCATGGGGATGTCTCCGTGGTTCTTGTAGGGAAAGGGCCTGCGCAAAAAAAAGTGCTACGCCAGATCGTGCAAACCCAGCGCCGCCAGCACCGCAGGGCTGGCCTGCACGGCGCTGCGCTGGTGGTAGAAGTCCAGCGCACGCAGCCCGCCCAGCTCGGCACCACCACCCGCGCGGCCCGGGCCGCCATGCTGCGACATGGGCATTACATTGCCGTGGCCACTGTGGGCCTGCGCCACGTCGGGCGTCACCACATGCACGCGGCCGTGGCTGGCAGCCACCGCCAGCGCGGTGCGCGCCAGTGCAGCCTCGTCACTGCCATACAGCGAGGTCACCAGCGAGCCCTGGCCGCGCTGTGCCAGCGCAATGGCATGCGCGCTGTCACGGTAGGGCAGCAGCGTGGCCACGGGGCCAAAAACCTCCACATCGTGCACCGGCTGTGCTGCGTCGGCGTCGCGCGCGCCCAGCAGCACCGGGCCGATGCAGGCGGCCACGGAAGGGTCAGCATCCACCAGCGGTCGATCGCGCCCGTCGTGCAGCACGGTGGCGTGGGCCTGCAGCGTGGCCAGGCCTTCGCGCACCGAAGCCAGCTGGGCCCGGCTGACCAGCGAGCCCATGCGCACGCTGTCGTTGCGCGGGTTTCCCACCGTGATGCCTGCGAGCTTGGCGCCAATGGCTTCTGCCGCCGCGTCGTACACCTCGGTGGGCACCAGAATGCGTCGGATCGCCGTGCACTTCTGACCGGACTTCACGGTCATCTCGCGCACCACTTCGCGCACCAGCAGGTTGAAAGCCTCGCTGCCCGGGGCCTCGCCCGGCAGCAGCAGGGCGGAGTTGAGGCTGTCGGCCTCGATGCCGCAGCGCACCGACCGGTGGGTGATGGCGGGGTGCGCGCGGATGATGCCCGCCGTCTCGGCCGAGCCGGTGAACGACACCACATCGAACGGCTGAAGCGAATCCAGAAGACCCGCAGAACTTCCGGCGATGACCGACAGCGCGCCCACAGGCAGCACGCCCGCCTCCACCACGTCGCACACCATGCGCTGGGTGAGCCAGGCCGTGGCCGTGGCTGGCTTAACAATGACGGGCATACCCGAGAGCAGGGCCGGTGCGGCCTTCTCCCACAGCCCCCAGGCCGGGAAGTTGAACGCATTGATGAACAGCGCCACACCCTGCCGGGGCACCTGCAGGTGCTGCGACTGGAACACAGGCTCCTTGCCCAGCTTCACCGCGCCTCCGTCGCGCAGGGCACGCACGTCGCCCAGAGCATCACCCCATTTGGCGTATTGGCCCAGCGTGAAGATGGCGCCGTCGATATCCACGGCCGAGTCGTTCTTGACCGTGCCAGCATTGGCCGTGGCGATCTCGTAGTAGCTGTCGCGGTGGGTCTGCAGCACCTTCATCACGGCCGCCAGCATGGCGGCACGCTCGCGGTAAGTGGCCGCACGCAAGGCCGCGCCACCGGTGTCGCGCGCAAACGCAAATGCCTCGGCCAAATCCAGCCCCGCCGCATCCACCCGCACCAGCGCCGTGCCCAGCACCGGGTCCCACAACTCAGCGCCCGGCCCGGTTCCATGTTGCCAACGCCCTGCGGCGAAATTGGGGAGCAGTTCAGTCATGCGGGGCTTTCTTCAATAAGGGAAAAAGGAGTGGCCAGGCCGCTGTGGCGCCTACCGGGTGAAGTGGATCTGCCCCTCGGGCAGGAGGTAGAGCACGAGGGCCCGGCCCTGCGCCACCGTGGGATGGTGGGCACTGCCGGGCGGGTAGACGCACCAGCCGGCAGGGTGGCCATCAAAAGTTGCGCCCTGCGTGAGTGGCATGATCAGATCGATCTCGCCACCCGGGTGGCTGTGGTGCGGGCCCGCCAGGTCCTGCATGTCCACCACATCCACCGAGAAACGGTGCAAGGCGTCCTCGGGCTTGAACACCCGGCCGTAGCGAATGCCACCGCCCTCGCGCTCGCACAACCAGCCTTCGCGCACCCCCACCACGCAGGCCTCCATGAGGCACTGGTACAGATCGCTCTCAGGGCCATGGGCCTGGTTGAGCCAGTCCGCCAGCGCCGCGTCCAGCGGTCGTCCGGCAATCTGCTCCGTCAACGTGGCAAGGGTCTGGTGAAATACGGCTTTGGTGGACATGGGCGTCTCAGGTGAAGGCGTCAGGGGCAAAAGCGCAAAGGCAATGGGTTGATCCATGTCCTTGCGCCACCCCAAAACATGCAGTATGTTGCGTCACATGAACAATAATTGCTGATCACACCAACGTCAAGCACTATAGTGCATATTCGGTATATTCCCTGAGCAGACGCCAGGGCGGCAATGGGCGCACGAGGATGGGTATGAACGAACAAGAAGAGGCAGGGATGGGTTTGCCAGCGACGACCACAACCGTGGCCGAGGAGCCCAAGAACCCCGTGCTGGTGGCGCTGGGGGAGCGGGTGCGCAACCTGCGCGCGCAGCGGGGGTTGACCCGCAAAGCCGTGGCTGTGGCAGCCGACGTATCGGAGCGGCACCTGGCCAACCTGGAGTACGGCACGGGCAATGCGTCCATCCTGGTGCTGCAGCAGGTGGCGGGCGCCTTGCACTGCTCGCTGGCGGAACTGACCGGCGATTTCACGACAGGCTCGCCCGAATGGCTGCTGATCCGCGAACTGCTGGAGCACCGCAGCGAGCCCGAGCTGCGCCGCGTGCGCCTGGCCCTGCATGAGCTGCTGAGCGGCGGCGGCAATGACACGGCCCGGCATGGGCGCATTGCCCTGGTCGGCCTGCGGGGTGCTGGCAAGTCCACCCTGGGCCCCCTGCTGGCGCGTGCGCTCGATGTGCCTTTTATCGAATTGAGCCGCGAGATCGAAAGCCTGGCAGGCTGCAGCGTGCGCGAGATCCACGACCTGTATGGCACCACGGCCTATCGCCGCTATGAGCGCAGGGCACTGGAGGAAACCATCCAGATCCACAGCGAGGTCGTGATCGCCACACCGGGTGGCATTGTGTCAGACCCGGCCACCTTCAACGAACTGCTGGCGCACTGCACCACCGTCTGGCTGCGCGCCGCACCTGAAGAACACATGGGTCGCGTGGTAGCCCAGGGCGACATGCGCCCCATGGCTGCCAGCAAGGAAGCCATGGACGACCTCAAGCGCATCCTGGACGGGCGCGCCGCCTTCTATTCCAAGGCCGACATCACCATCGACACCTCCGGGCAGACACCCGAACAAAGCCTGGCCGCCCTGCATGCAGGCGTACACAAGACCATGGCCCGGGCGGCCTGAGCCCTCTAGCCCCCCCCCAACCCCACGGTACGCAGCCCCAGCAAGGGGCTCGACCCTGCGTACCAGCGCCACCCCTCTCTGCACGCCCTCCTGACGGGTCACAGCACAAACATGCATTGACTTGCCTGTTGATATGCATCATGATGCACATCAACAGGCAAAGCATGCATTATTTTGCACAAACCCATTCCAAGGAGACGCCATGACCCTGACCGTGCAGCCCCCGTCCCGTGTGGACTACCGCACCGACCCCACGCAGTACCGCCACTGGAAGCTGGCGGTGGACGGCACGGTCGCCCGCCTGTCGCTCGACATTGCCGAAGACGGCGGTATCCGCCCCGGCTACAAGCTCAAGCTCAACAGCTATGACCTGGGTGTGGACATCGAGCTGCACGACGCACTCAACCGCATCCGCTTCGAGCACCCCACGGTGCGCACTGTCATCGTCACCAGTGCCAAGGACCGCATCTTTTGCTCGGGTGCCAACATCTTCATGCTGGGTGTCTCCAGCCACGCATGGAAGGTGAATTTCTGCAAGTTCACCAACGAGACGCGCAACGGTATCGAGGATTCGTCCAAACACTCGGGCCTGAAGTTCGTGGCCGCCGTGAATGGCGCATGCGCAGGCGGCGGCTACGAGCTGGCCCTGGCCTGCGACGAGATCGTGCTGGTGGACGACCGCTCGTCCGCCGTGTCGCTGCCCGAAGTGCCTCTCTTGGGCGTTCTGCCCGGCACCGGCGGTCTGACCCGCGTAACCGACAAGCGCCATGTACGCCACGACCTGGCCGACATCTTCTGCACGAGCGTGGAAGGCGTGCGCGGCCAGCGTGCGCTGGACTGGCGCCTGGTGGACCGCATTGCCAAGCCTGCACAGTTCGCGGCCGCCGTGAGTGAGACCGCTGCACGCCTGGCCGAAGGCAGCCACCGCCCCGCCAACGCCCAGGGCGTAGCCCTGACCCGGGTGGAGCGCGAGGAAACGGCCGATGGCCTGCGCTACGCGCATGTGAGCGTGGACATCGACCGTACCCGCCGCACAGCCACCATCACGGTGAAGGCGCCCACCGGCGCCCAACCCACGGACATCGCCGGTATCGAGGCCGCAGGGGCCGCCTGGTGGCCCCTGGCCCTGGCGCGCCAGCTGGACGATGCCATCCTGAACCTGCGCACCAATGAACTCGACATCGGCACCTGGCTGCTCAAGACCGAAGGCGACGCACAGGCGGTGCTGGCCAGTGATTCCACGCTGATAGCGCACCAAGGCCACTGGCTGGTGCGCGAGACCATCGGCGCGCTGCGCCGTACCTTCGCGCGGCTCGATGTGTCGTCACGCAGCCTGTTCGCGCTGGTGGAACCCGGCTCGGCCTTTGCGGGCTCGCTGGCCGAGCTGGCCTTTGCGGCCGACCGCACCTACATGCTGGCCCTGCCCGACGATGCCGAACGCGCGCCCAAGCTCACGCTCAACGAGTTCAACTTCGGCCTGCTGCCGCTGGTGAACGACCAGAGCCGCCTGCAGCGCCGCTTCTATGAAGAAACTGCCCCCTTGGAGGCGGCCCGCTCCGCCGCTGGCAAGCCGCTGGATGCGGATGCCGCTCTGGCCCTGGGCCTGGTCACCGCCGCACCCGACGACATCGACTGGGACGACGAAATCCGCATCGCCATCGAGGAACGCGCCGCCATGTCGCCCGACTCGCTCACCGGGCTGGAAGCCAACCTGCGCTTTGCCAGCAAGGAAAACATGAACACGCGCATCTTCGGCCGCCTGACCGCCTGGCAGAACTGGATCTTCAACCGCCCCAACGCCGTGGGCGACAAGGGCGCGCTCAAGGTCTACGGTACGGGCCAGAAAGCGGGCTTTGACCTGAACAGAGTCTGAACCACACCATCGTCCGAAACGCCAGAACACGACAAGGAGCACGCGACCATGAGCACCATCAACTACAGCGAGAAGATCCCCAACAACGTCAACCTGAGCGAAGACCGCACGCTGCAGCGTGCGCTCGAAGGCTGGCAACCCAACTTCATCAACTGGTGGGACGACGTGGGCCCCGAAGGCTCGACCAACCATGAGGTCTACCTGCGCACTGCGGTGAGCGTGGACCCGAACGGCTGGGCCCAGTTCGGCCACGTAAAGATGCGCGACTACCGCTGGGGCATCTTTTTGAACCCCGGTGACGCCAACCGCGAGATCCACTTCGGCGACCACAAGGGCGAGAAGGCCTGGCAGGACGTGCCCGGCGAACACCGCGCCAACCTGCGCCGCATCATCGTGACCCAGGGCGATACCGAGCCCGCCTCGGTCGAGCAGCAGCGCCACCTGGGCCTCACGGCGCCCAGCATGTACGACCTGCGCAACCTCTTCCAGATCAACGTGGAAGAAGGCCGCCACCTCTGGGCCATGGTCTACCTGCTGCACAAGCACTTCGGCCGCGACGGCCGCGAGGAGGCCGAGGCCCTGCTGCAGCGTACCTCCGGCGACCAGGACAACCCCCGCATCCTGGGCGCCTTCAACGAGAAGACGCCCGACTGGCTGGCGTTCTTCATGTTCACCTACTTCACCGACCGCGACGGTAAATTCCAGCTCTCGGCGCTGGCCGAAAGCGCGTTCGACCCGCTGGCACGCACCACCAAGTTCATGCTGACTGAGGAAGCCCACCACATGTTTGTGGGCGAGAGCGGTGTCTCGCGTGTGCTCTCGCGCACCGCGCAGGTGATGAACGACCTCAAGACCGACGACCCGGCCAAGGTGCGCGCGGCAGGCGCCATCGACCTTGGGACCATCCAGCGCTACCTGAACTTCCACTACAGCGTGACCATCGACCTGTTCGGCGCCGACCAGTCGAGCAACGCAGCCACCTTCTACAGCTCGGGCCTCAAAGGCCGCTACGAAGAGGGCAAGAGGGTTGACGACCACATCCTCAAGGGCCAGACCTACAAGGTGCTGGAAGTGGTGAACGGCCAGTTGCAGGAGAAAGATGTGCCCATGCTCAATGCCTTGAACGAGGTGCTGCGCGACGACTTCATCAAGGACTCCATGGCCGGTGTGGGACGCTGGAACAAGGTGCTGGAAAAAGCGGGCATCCCCACGCGCCTGTCGGTGCCCCACAAGGCCTTCAACCGCCAGATCGGCGCCCTCGCGGGCATCAAGATGTCGCCCGATGGCCGCGTGGTGAGCGAGGCGGAATGGACGGCCCGCAAGGCCGAATGGCTGCCCACACCAGAAGACTTCGCCTTTGTGGCGTCGCTGATGGGGCGCGTGGTCGAGCCCGGCAAGTTTGCGGGCTGGATCGCGCCGCCGGTCATGGGCATCAACCGCCAACCCGTGGACTTTGAATACGTACGTTTCGGTTGATCACAAGCAACCGCCCCCTGCGCCCGCAGGCCAGGGGGACATCTGGAGAACCCCATGGACCAGGCCGTCGCACACTCGGTGATCAAGCAGCACCTGATCGACCCCGAAATCTGCATCCGCTGCAATACCTGTGAAGCCACCTGCCCGGTGGGCGCCATCACCCACGACGACAACAACTATGTGGTCCGGGCGGATGTGTGCAACGCCTGCATGGCCTGTATCTCGCCCTGCCCCACAGGATCCATCGACAACTGGCGCACCATGCCCCTGGCACGCGCGTACACGATCGAGGAACAGCTCACCTGGGAAGAGCTGCCGCCCGAACTATCGCAAGAGGATCTTGCTACCGAGGGCGCAGTCCCTTCGGCCGAAGGGACCGAGGCGCCATCGCCCTCCATCCCCTCCGGGGAGCCTGGCACGCAGGTGTTCCGATCTGCGCAGTACGGTGCCACCCTGCCGCCCTGGTCGGCCGCGCATCCCTATACCAACCTGTTCCCGCCCAAAAGCCCCACCACGGCCACGGTGGTTGGCAACTTCAACTGCACCGAGGCGGGCTTCGAGAGCGAGACCCACCACGTGGTGCTGGACTTCGGCAGCATGCCGTTCCCGGTGCTAGAGGGACAGTCCATCGGCATCATCCCGCCGGGCACTGACGCAATGGGCAAGGCGCACCACGCGCGCCAGTACTCGATTGCGAGCCCGCGCAACGGCGAGCGGCCCGGGTACAACAACCTGGCCCTGACGGTGAAACGCGTGACGCAGGACTATGACGGCCTTCCCGTGCAGGGAATCGCCTCCAACTACATTTGCGACCTGAAAGTGGGCGACAGGGTGCAGGTGGTGGGGCCGTTTGGCAGCTCCTTCCTCATGCCCAACCACCCGCGCTCGCACATCGTGATGATCTGCACCGGCACCGGCAGCGCCCCCATGCGTGCGATGACCGAATGGCGCCGGCGCTTGCGCAGCAGCGGGAAGTTCGAGGGCGGCAAGCTCATGCTGTTCTTTGGCGCACGCACGCAGCAAGAACTGCCCTACTTCGGCCCCTTGCAAAACCTGCCCAAGGATTTCATTGACATCAACCTTGCGTTCTCGCGCACGGCCGGGCAGCCCCGGCGCTATGTGCAGGACCTGATGCGCGAACGCGCCGCCGACCTGGCAGCGCTGCTGCGTGACGGCAACAGCCATTTCTACGTGTGCGGCCTGAAAAGCATGGAAGAAGGTGTGGTGATGGCCCTGCGCGACATTGCCAGCGAGGCCGGGCTGGACTGGGACACCGTGGGCGCCACCCTCCAGCGCGAAGGCCGTCTGCACCTGGAAACCTACTGAATCCCGGCATATCGACGGGGCTGGCCACCACACCGGCGCCCCGTTCCATCCCGGGACGCAACACACCCCACACTGGGTGCGGGGCGCTTCCTGCGGCCCGTCGCACCAACCAGGTTGCACGGCATTTTCCTCCCGCCGAGGGGGTTCGGGACATGTAACACCTGCAACGCCCTCCCGGCCCGGGCGGGCCCGTTCGGCGTTCCTGCGAAAATAGCGGGCTTTGCCCACTGGGGACCCGTTCCCTGATGCACCCGCGCCCGGAGCGATCCGGGGGCGCAGTGCCAGCACAGTGAATGGCCCCCACGGGATGTATCTGCACCACCGACTCAACAGCTCGCGCCTTGTTGTCCTGCTCCAGCAATGGGCGCGGGAGGACGGTGCGCGGACTGCGCCTGCGCCCCAGCAGGACGTGGCACAGACGCTGAGCCAATGGCTGGGCACGGTCGATGCCGTGCAGCTCAGCCGGGCGCTGCATGCCATCGAATCCTTGCAAGAAACGACAGGGCGCGCGGGGGCAGCGCCGGGGCCCGCCATGGACCTGGCTGCGCTGGACCGTTTTGTCCAGAAGGCCCAGGTTGACCTGTCCACACTGCTCACAGCCCCGGCGGCTACACCCAAGCCCTTGCGCGCGCGGGCCGACAACACGCCCGTGGAGATGCCCGATCCCGAGGCCGATGCAGACTTTGCAGCCCATGGCCCCCGCTACCTGGACCGGCAAAAGCAGATGGACACGCGGCTGATGGCCCTGCGGGCCCAAGTGCGCCACGCCGTCGCCAAGGGCAACCCCGCCCTGCGGCAGCTGGCTGCACTGGACGCCGTCATGGAACAGATGCTGGGCGCGCGCGAGCAGCGGCTGTGGGCATCGCTGCCCGGCCACCTGGAGCGGCGCCTGGCCTACCGCCACCAGATGCACCAGCAGGCGCTGCAAGCCCGGGGCCAGGCCGACGAACCGCCCCGCTGGCGCCAGCCTGGCGGCTGGCTGTGGGCGTTTGAACAGGACATGCATGCGCTGCTGCTTGCCGAGATGCAAGTGCGGATGCTACCGATCACGGGGCTGCTGGAAGCAGCCCACAACGAGAAAACAGGACAACAGGAATGAACAAGAGTGTGATGCCCTCCATCTTTGCCGTGGGCCTTGCGGCCGTGGGCTGGGTGGGCTGGGGCTTCGTCGGAAGCAGCCCCCTGGCGCTGGCCATGACGGCGGTGATTGGCGCGGTCTACGTGCTGGGGGCTTATGAATTGCGGCAATTCCGCGCTGCCACCCAGTCATTGACCAGTGCACTGGCCACCGGCTCTGCACAGTCCGCGCCGCTGCCAGACCTGAACGACTGGCTGGGCCGCCTGGCGCCGGCACTGCGCCACCCCGTGCGCCAGCGCATCGAAGGCGAACGCGTGGCACTGCCGGGCCCGGCCCTCACGCCCTACCTGGTGGGTCTGCTGGTCATGCTGGGCATGCTGGGCACCTTTCTCGGCATGGTGATCACCTTCAGCGGCACCATGTCTGCGCTGGAGACCTCGTCGAGCCTGGAGTCGATCCGGGCCGCGTTGTCGGCCCCCATCAAGGGGCTGGGCCTGTCGTTCGGCACCTCGGTGGCCGGCGTGGCCGCATCGGCCATGCTGGGCCTGTTGTCGGCGTTGAGTCGCCGCGAGCGGCTCTCGGCCGTGCGCCTGCTGGACGCGCAGATCCCCACCCTGTTCCGCCCCTTCTCGCCCGCCCACCGGCGCGACGAAATGCTGCACGCCCTGCAGACACAGGCCCAGGCCATGCCCCTGATCGCAGAGCGCCTGCAGACCCTGATGGAGGGGCTGGAGCGGCGCAGCGAGCAGCTGGGCAACCAGCTGCTGGCGCAGCAACAAGGGTTTCACCAAGAAGCGGCCACCGCCTACACCCAGCTGGCCAGCACCGTGGGCACCTCGCTGCAAGACAGTCTGAGCGCCAGCGCGCGCCAGGCCGGAGAAGCCATCCGCCCCGTGGTCGAGCAGGCCATGGCGACCCTGGCCCAGGAAGCACAGCGCTCGCACGAACGCCTGCGCGCCACCACCGATGCGCAGATGCAGGCGCTGTCGGGCCAGTGGGAGGGCACGGCACGCCAGGTGGCCGACACCTGGACCACCGCCCTGCAAAGCCAGGGCCAGGCCCAGTCCACCCTGGTCACCCAGCTCGACCAGGCACTGCAGACCGTGACCCAGGCGTTTGACCAGCGCTCCACCACCCTGCTGGCATCGCTGCAGGCGTCGGCCGCGCAATCGCAGCAGGCCCAGGCCGCCGCCGATGCACAGCGCCTGGAAGGCTGGCGCGACAGCCTGAACGGCATGGCCCAATCTCTCGCCGCCGAATGGCAGCAGGCAAGCGCCCAGACAGTGGCGCAGCAGCAGGGCGTGGGCCGTGCGCTGGAGAGCGCGGCGGCACAGATCGACCACACCCTGCAAAGCGCCACCCAGGCGTTTGACCAGCGCTCTGGCGCCTTGCTGGCCGCCCTGCAGGACACCGTGGCGCAATCGCACACGGCCCAACTGGCCGCCGATCAGCAGCGCGTGGAAAACTGGAGCAGCACCATGGAAGGCCTGGCCAGCACCCTCAGCGCCGAATGGCAGCGTGTGGGGGCGCAGACTGTGGCGCAGCAGCAGGCGGCCTGCCAGGCACTGGAAAGCACAGCCACACAGATCGGGCACACCCTGCACAGCGCCAGCGAGGCACTGGACCAGCGCTCCAGCGCCTGGCTGAATGCCCTGAACGAGACGGTGGCCCAATCGCACACCACCCAGCTCGCCACCGACCAGCAGCGCCTGGAGGCCTGGAGCCGCTCCATGGACGGCATGGCCAGCGCCCTCACGGCCGAATGGCAGCGCGTGGGTGAGCAGGCCGTGACACAGCAGCAGGGCGTGTGCCAGGCGCTGGAGGCCACCGCCACGCAGGTCACAGAACGCATGACCGAGCAGGTGGAGCGCACCCTGGGCAGCACGGCAGCGCTGATGGAGCAGTCAGACGCACTGCTGCGCACCCGCCTTGCCACCGAGGCCCAGTGGGTGCAGACCCAGGGCCAGCGCATGGACGAACTCACCGGCGTGTGGCGCACCGAGCTGCAGGCCCTGCGCGATGCCGAGGCCCAGCGCGGCCAGGCCGCCGTGGAGCGCCTGGACACGCTGCAGGCGGCCGTGGCCCAGCACCTGGCCACGCTCGGGTCGGCACTGGAGGCACCGCTCACGCGCCTGCTGCAGACCGCGTCTGACGTGCCGCAGGCAGCGGCCGAAGTCATCACCCAGCTGCGCCAGGAGATGACGCGCCTGAGCGAACGCGACAACACCGCGCTGGCCGAGCGCACCGCCATGCTGGAACAGCTGGGCACCCTGCTGCATGCCGTCAACGATGCCGCCGTGCAGCAACGCGCCGCCATCGATGCCCTGGTCGGTTCGGCCGCCCAGGTGCTGGAACAGGCGGGCGAGCAGTTTGCCCAGGCGCTGGGCGCACAGGCTGGCAAGGTGGACGAGGTGGCCGCCCATGTGGCCGCCAGTGCGGTGGAGTTGTCCAGCCTCGGCGAGGCCTTCGGCCACGGTGTGGGCCTGTTCAGCGCCAGCAATGAAAAGCTGATGGAGGGCCTGCAAACCATCGAGGGCGCGATAAGCCAGTCGATGAACCGCAGCGACGAGCAACTGGCCTACTACGTGGCCCAGGCCCGCGAGGTGATCGACCTGAGCATCAGCGCGCAACAAGGCATTGTGGAAGACCTGCGCAGGTTGCACGGCAACGCAGGCCGATCTGCCAGCCTGGCTGCAACCTCTGAGGGAGCTGCCGCGTGACCGGCCTGGACGACACCCTGGATGACCACGCCGAACCCACCGCCCCCGTGTGGGCGGTGTTTGGCGACCTCATGGCGGGTTTGCTGGGCGCGTTTGTGCTGATCCTGGCCGGGGTGCTGGTGGTGCAGATCGACCTGGTGGCCAGCCTCAAGCAGGAAGTGGAAAAGCGCCAGCAGGAGGAGCAACGCCGCATGGCGCTGGAGAAAGCCCTGGCCATCCCGCTGGCCAGTGGCCGTGTCACGGTGAACAACGGCCGCATCGGCATCAGTGGCAGCGTGCTGTTTGCCACGGGCTCCGACGAGCTGCGCCCCGAAGGCCGCCAGCTGCTCAAGAGCCTGGTGCAGCCCCTGCAGGTGTACCTGCGCGAGCGCGACGAGATGCTGATGGTGAGCGGCTTCACCGACAACACCACACTGCTGCGCGGCCCGCACCAGCGCTTTGCGGACAACCTGGAACTGTCGGCCCAGCGGGCCCTTACCGTGGCCCGCGCCCTCATCGACGAAGGCATGCCTTCGTCGCAGGTGTTTGCCGCCGCTTTTGGCGCCGAACAGCCCGTGGCCGACAACGCCGATGAAAAAGGCCGCGCACAGAACCGGCGCGTGGAAATGGCCCCGGTGCCCAAGGCATCGAACACCTCACCCCGGCGCCATGAGTGAGCTGCCTGGAGAGCCCACGCTCGACGCGTTGCGGGCCCAGGGCGCGCACCACCACGACCCGGCCCGCTTTCACTACCTGGAGGTGCTGGCCCAGCGCCTGCCGGGCCAGCCCGAGGCCGTGCAGCGGGTGCTGGCGCAGCGCCTGCAACAGGCCGTGGCCGCCTACGCCCTGCGGGTGCAGCCCACGCCGCGAGCCGGTGTTAAACCCGGCGCCAAGGCTTGCCTGCAGGCCACTGCGGAATCCCCGCTGACCCGGCTCAACCGCGAGCTGCGGGCCCGGGCATCGGCCGACACCGCTGCCGCCGAGGCGGATCTGCTGCCCCACAGCGGCACCCACTTGCCAGACATGAAAAGCGTGCAGCAGTTTGGTGAGGTCTGGTCCAAGATCTCGGCCGAGCAGCAGGTGGTGCAGGCCCTGCACCGTGGGCCCGAAAACGCAGGGCCGCTTAACGCACACAAGCTCATGCTGCGTACGCTGAGCCTGATGCGCTCGCTGTCGCCCGACTACCTGCGGCGCTTCATGTCACAGGTAGACAGCTTGCTGTGGCTCGACCAGGCGGGCACCCGGGCTGCACCACCTGCCGCCCGGCCCGCGCGCAAGGGGCGCTCCAAGGCCTGAGCCTGCATCTGGCCACCGCCGCCGTCGCAGACGGCTACACTGGCCCCGGGCTCACGGGCCGCGCAGCGCTCTCCAGCAGCCACAGCGCCGTGCGCGCGCGGGTCATGGCCACATACAGCATGTTGCGCTCCCGGTAGGCCTCTGCTTGCGCGGCAGGCCCCGGAAACCGCCCGCGCTCCACAAACGGCACGGCGACAAACATGAACTCGCGCCCCTTGCACGCCTCAACGCTCAGCAGGCGCAGGGTGACCGGCTCCTTGCGTTGGTACATCGCAATGCTGGTGGTCGCCATGAGCGTCAGGCGCCCCAAAAACTCGCTCGCGGGCATGCCCTGTGCCAGCCCCGCCAGTTGCTCCAGGCTGGCCAGGCAGGCCTGTCGCTCTACGCCATGGATGGCGGCATCCTCAAAAATGCGGCGCACGTCGGCATGGCGGAAAAAAGCCCCCGCATCGGCCAGCAGGCCAGGCGGCAGCGCCATGGCCTGGGCGCAGGCATCTGCCAGCGGCGGGGCCTGGCGGTCCAGGGTGCCGTGCACGATGTAGCGCTGCATCTGCGGCGCATTGCCATGCAGGGTTGCCGCGAGTTGCTGGCTTTCGCTGGCACCCGGCCCCAGCGTCCAGCCTGCATCGTCAAACTCGCCCTGGGCCAGCACATCGGGGTCCACGGCATCGGGCCGGGCATTGCGGCGGCTGTAGTGCAACAGCCCCTGGATGCCGGCCGCCACGATCCCGGGGGTCAAGGTCCGCCCAGCGGCACTGTCGCCCTGCAGCGCCCACAGCAGGCACAGCACCAGGGCCACCTCGCGGCGCAGGTAGAAGGCACCCATCCCCTGGCAGCCGTAGTGCACTCCTTCGTGCCCAAACACCCATTCCAGCAGGATGCTGTCCTGCGGATTGCGCAGCACCACGTTGAGCGCGCTGTGCGTGATCCTGTCGGTCTTGGCGGTCTGGACTGCGCGCAAGCCACCCCAGCCCTGGACGATCTGGGCGTGCAACTCCACCAGCTGCTGCGCACACTGCGCATCCGTGTCGTAGCGTTGGTGCACGAACGAGTCTGAATTCTGCGGCGCACACGCAAACTCCACCCCGAACAAGGGGTTGAGGGCTGCGCATATCTCCGCACCGAACCGGCGCGTGGTGTTGATGTGCAGGACTTCCATGCCTGCAGGCAGGCTGTCCCGCAGGTGCTGCAACGCCCCGCCAAACACCGAGAACGCGCCTTCGTGGATGTGCTGGTTGAAGTCGCCCGCACCCACAAACACGCCGTTGTCGCTCTGCACCAGCTTGCGCAGAATCGTGAGAGCACCTTCGTCCAGGTCGTGCAGCTCGTCAAACAGCACAGCGCCATAGCGCCCTTGTAGCGGCTCGCAAGGCTGGTCCCAGCCCAGCAGGTCCAGCTGGCGGCTCAGCTCGAAGCTGCAGTCGCCCTCTGCATAGAAGCGGGGTTCATGGTTCAGGCCCACGCGCATGCGCTCGTACTGGTGCAGCAGGCGGTACAGGCTGTAGTCCAGGTCCTGCGCTGCACAAAAGTCCCGCAAGCTCCCCTCTTCGCCGTCGCGTTGATGGTCCAGCCGCCGCTTCTTGGCCAGGGCCTCGAACGCGAGAAACGCGTCGATGTCCACATCGTGCGCCATCACGGCATCGGCATCCGGGTCCGGGCTGCGCGCCAGCTCCTGGCGCAGCGCCTGCTGGGCCTGCAGGATCAAAAAGCGCCGCTGCACCGGGTCGTCGAGCTTGACCACCGGATCGCCCTGGGCGCGCAACACCTGCTCGCTGAGCTGCTCGATGGTCAGGATCTCCAAGCTTGCAGGCACCGCGCCGTGCAGCTTGAGCAACCGGTCGCGCAGCGCCGTCACCCCCGCGCGGGAATAGGCCAGCACCAGAATGCGCCCCTCGGGGCCCAGGCCTGCCAGCAGCTGGCAGGCCTTCATGCACAGGGTGGTGGTCTTGCCCGTGCCTGCCAGCGCACTGATGACGATGGCCGGTGCGTTGGATTGGAGTACCTGCTGTTGTTCGCCGGTGGGCACGAACCACTGGCTGTTCCAGCTCCTGGCGGGGGGATGTGTCATGTATTCGGGGCCATGTCGCAGACGGGGCGCTATTGTCACCGGCCGGGGCCAGCGGCGCCGTGAACCCGCCGTGCGAGCCTCAGTGCCGCCCGCAGCGCCAAGAATTCAAAGAAAAAACGGCCTTTCCGCTCGACCCATATCAATTATTTGCTACACATTTAATAGCGATCATCAGCAATGGGCATCCATGGGCCCTGCACCGTGCAAACCAGCGCCAGCCGCTACCGCCTGGCCGACAACCACCGCTCCACCAACGGATGCAGCACCTTTTTGTGCGCGCCTATCGCAAAGAAATGCTCCTCCACCCCGTCGCAGGCCCCTACCCGCTTCACGCCATACCGGGCCGTCAGATCGTCGTGCACCAGGCCCGCCATCGGAAACACCCCCATGCCCGCAGCGGCAAAGGTCTTGAGCAAGGCGCTGTCCTCAAACTCGCCCATCACCTGCGGGGGGGGCGGATAAAAACTTGGACTGGTTTTATGCCGCAAGTCCAAGGCTCACCCGGTATTCGATCGGGCTGAGGGCCCCCAGGGAGATCTTGATCGGCTTCTCGTTGTACCAACGGATGTAGTCGTCGAGCACCTCAATGAACTGCTCAACGGTGACGTGTTAGTGCCGATGCAATCTTGACCAGCTAAACCGCAAAGTGCCAATCCAATATTGACCAGGGTGTTCCACTGACCTGCTGAGAATTTCAGCAGGGATTCAAGGTGATCACCATGGACATGATTGGCAAGGTCAGGCGCATGAGGCTGCGCGACCAACTCTCTCTCAGCGAGATCG
>NZ_BJHU01000008.1 GCF_005405905.1 Acidovorax sp. NB1 | reverse complement strand
GGCGCACCTCGCTCACCACTGTGCGCAGCCGTGTGGCCATGCCCGACAGCGAGCGCAGCATGTGGCCAAACTCGTCCTTGCGGGTGGACTGCAATTCCTTGGTCAGATCCCCAGCGGCAATCGCGTCGATGGTTTCGACGGCCTGGTCCAGCGGCACGGTGATGGAGTGAACCAGGCGCCAGGCCAGGAAAATGCCCACAGCCAGCAGCACCATGGAAAGGATGATCCCCGAGATGGCGTTCTCGATGCGGCGACTCGTGGCATCGGCGCGGATAGCGTCGCGGCGCTTTTCCAACGCGGCCACAAAGTCGTCCTGGGACTTGAGGTACTTGGTAACCAGGGGGGCGAACTCGTCGTCGGCATAACGCTGGGTGGCCACGGCATCGCCCGCGCCTTTCAGCTCCCAGGTCTTCGCGGTGGCGGCCAGCACGGCCTTGCGGGCCTCCAGCACCTTGTCGAGCGCTGCTTTTTCCTCCGGCGCGGTGGCAGACGCGACGATCTTTTCCTGCACCTTGTTGATGTTGCCAATGATCTCCTTGACCTTGGCGCCGTACTGCTCGGCGAGCACGGCATCGGTGGTCACGGCGCCACCCATGACCATGGTGACGGCGGTTTCGGTAGCGCCCCGCCAGCGCACGGCCGAGGAGATGCGCTCCTCAATCTCGAGGATGCCGTCCATCGCGGCCGCCATCGAATTGTTGCCCCGGTTCTGGGCAAAGCTCGACAGCAGCAGCATGCCGATCATCAGACCCAGGAAGGCGCCCCAGAGCTTGCGGGAGACGCGGATATTGTCAAGTTGCATGGTTGGTGTTTCCTCGTGGACCGGTGATGCCTTTCTCATGTTCTGCGCATGGCATGCAAGAAACATTCGATTACATCAACGACAGGCCATAGCCTACGCCAGCCCGGCACGCTGCCGGGCCCGCATCCCACCGGGAAATACCCGCATCCAAAAAGCGCCAGAAATGCGCGAACGAAAAAGCGGCGAACACCACGCCGGGGCTCCCGCCAGGCAGCGCCAGTCTGGCGGGCCCGTCTTGGCACCACGGGTTTGAGCAAAAATGGGCTGCTTCCGCGCTACCAGATTGCCTGGGTAGCTATCAATTCAGGAGTTCCCACACCCCACCGGGCGGGCCGGGTCAGAAGCTCTCCCATTCGTCGTCGTTGCCGCCTGCGGCAGCCCGGGGAGCGGATGCAGGGGCGGACGAAGCGGAAGCGGCTGGTGCTGCCTTGGGAGCGGGCGCCTTGGCAGCAGGCAGGCGCGCAGGCGCCGGCGCAGATGCCTTGGATGAAGCCGACGCCACGCGCGGAGCGCTGGTCGCGGCCTTGGCCACCGCAGGCCGTGGCGCTGGTGCTGCCCGGGGTGCCGCTGCCGGAGCCCGCGCCGCCACCGCGCCCACGTTGAACACCGACACCACTTCCGCCAGCCGCTGTGCTTGGTCGCGCATCGAGGCCGCTGCCGCTGTCGATTCCTCCACCAGCGCCGCGTTCTGCTGGGTCATCTGATCGAGGTGTGTGACCGCCTGGTTGACCTGGGCGATGCCGTCGCGCTGTTCGGTGGACGATGCCGTGATCTCTCCGATCAGGTCGCTCACGCGCTGCACGCTGGCCACA
>NZ_BJHU01000007.1 GCF_005405905.1 Acidovorax sp. NB1 | reverse complement strand
GGAAACGTGCGGTGTTGTTCATGATGAAAATCCTTGAAGTTAAAAAGCGTCTCAAAAAAGCCGGGCCAAAAAACCATTCCTGAACCGGGTTCGGTGAGTCGCCTTGCGGGTTCGGCTCATCGATGGGTTGAACTGTACGCCGATGGTGTTCAGGGAAAAACCACCGGGTCGCGAACTGACTGTTCCAGTATTAGAAACAGTTGGCGCACACGGGGCGCGCACCTGTGCCGAAATTTGCGAGCGCATCGCCGGGCCATGGCAGGCATCCCAGGCACACAATGCACATACCCAATTGATATATCTAGGTATAAATCCTGAGATTCTGGCGAAAATTAGTATGTGTAAGGCTTTTCAAAGTATCAACTGAGCATCAGAGCATCGGTATCGTTCAGGCCATCAATGCCGCGATCCGACTGGCGTTGAATGGCCGATCCATACCAACTACGCAGGAGACGTTCCGATGCCCCGTTCCACCCGTCCACACACCCGCCTGGCCCTGGCCGTTGCTGCCCTGGCGGCATCGCTGTGCGGCGCCGCTGCGCATGCGCAGACCGAACTCGTGATTGCCACCGTGAACAACGGCCACATGATCGAGATGCAGAAGCTTTCCAAGAACTTCGAGCAGGCCAATCCCGACATCAAGCTCAAGTGGGTCACGCTGGAAGAAGGCGTGCTGCGCCAGCGCGTCACTACCGACATCGCCACCAAGGGCGGCCAGTTCGACGTGATGACCATCGGCATGTACGAAGCCCCCATCTGGGGCAAGAAGGGCTGGCTGCAGGAACTCAAGACCGACGCCGCCTACGACGTGGACGACCTGCTGCCCGCCGTGCGCAACGGCCTGTCCATCGACGGCAAGCTGTTCGCCGCGCCGTTCTACGGCGAAAGTTCGATGCTCATGTACCGTAAGGACCTGGCCGACAAGGCCGGCGTGCAGGTGCCCGAGCGCCCCACCTGGCCGCAGATCAAGGATCTGGCCGCCAAGATCCACGACCCCAAGAACGGCGTGTACGGCATCTGCCTGCGCGGCAAGCCGGGCTGGGGCGACAACATGGCCTTCCTGTCCACGCTGGTCAACACCTTCGGCGGCCAGTGGTTCGACATGCAGTGGAAGCCGCAGCTCGAATCCAAGCCCTGGAAGGATGCGATCACCTTCTACGTGGACCTGCTCAAGAACTACGGCCCGCCCGGTTCGTCGGCCAACAGCTTCAACGAGATCCTGGCGCTGACCAACTCCGGCAAGTGCGGCATGTGGATCGATGCGACCATCGCCGCATCGTTCGTGAGCGATCCCAAGCAGTCCAAGGTCGCCGACCAGATGGCCTTTGCCCAGGCACCTACCATGAACACCCCCAAGGGCGCCAACTGGCTGTGGTCCTGGAACCTGGCCATCCCCGCCGGTTCGAAGAAGGTGGACGCCGCGCAGAAGTTCATCACCTGGTCCACCAGCAAGGAGTATGTGCAGCTCGTGGCCAAGACCAACGGCTGGGCCAACGTGCCCACCGGCACGCGCAAGAGCACCTATGCGTCGCCCGAGTTCCAGAAGGCCGCGCGCTTTGCCGCCGCCGAGAAGGTCGCCATCGACTCGGCCAACCCGACCGATTCGACCCTGCCCAAGAGCCCGTACGTGGGCGTGCAGTTCGCGGCCATCCCTGAGTTCCAGGCCATCGGCATCGCCGTGGGGCAGCAGATGAGCGCTGCGCTCGCGGGCAAGACGACGGTGGATGCGGCGCTGAAGGCATCGCAGGTGTCGGCCGACCGCGAGATGAAGAAGGCCGGCTACTACAAGTAAGCATTCATCCGGCTACTGCGCGGCCCGATCTGGGGGTGGTGTTCCTCGCCGTACGATAGTACGGCTCCGGTACAGCACCCCCACCTCGGACCGCTCGCTACGCCGGCTGAACGCTTACTTCTCCGATGTCGGTAGCTTCGCCTGATGCACCCCGACTCGAAGCCTGTCTTGTCGCTCTCTTCGCTCTGGCCTTCAGGGTGTGACCCCGTCCAGATTTCTCCGAGACTCCCATGAACCGCCGCCTGCTCCCCCGCCTGCTGCTCACGCCAGCCATGGCCACGCTCTTCCTGTGGATGATCGTGCCGCTGGTGATGACGATCTATTTCTCGCTCATCCGCTACAACCTGATGCAGCCCGACCAGTCGGGTTTTGCGGGCCTGGAGAATTTCGAATTCTTCGTCACCGACCCGTCGTTCGGTACAGCGGTGGTCAACACCATCTTGCTGCTCGGGAGTGTGATCCTCATCACCGTGGTGCTGGGCGTGGCGATAGCGCTGCTCATCAACGAGCCGTTTCCGGGCCGGGGCATCGTGCGGGTGCTGCTGATCTCGCCGTTCTTCGTCATGCCTACGGTGAACGCACTGATGTGGAAGAACATGATGATGAACCCCATCTACGGCGTGCTCGCGCAGGTGTGGATGTTCTTCGGCGCGGCGCCGGTGGACTGGCTCACCGACCACCCGCTGTTCTCGGTCATCGTCATGGTGTCGTGGCAGTGGCTGCCCTTCGCCACGCTGATCTTCATGACCGCGCTGCAGAGCATGAACCACGAGCAGCTGGAAGCGTCGCGCATGGACGGCGCCAACTACCTGCAGCAGCTGCGCTACCTGTACGTGCCCCACCTGGGCCGCTCGGTGGCCGTGGTGGTCATGATCGAACTCATCTTCCTGCTCAGCATCTTTGCCGAGATCTACACGACCACCGCCGGTGGCCCCGGCGATGCGAGCACCAACGTCACCTTCCTGATCTTCAAGCAGGCGCTGCTCAACTTCGACGCAGGCGTGGCCTCGGCCGGAGCGCTGTTCGCGGTGGTGCTGGCCAACATCGCGGCCGTGTTCCTGATCCGCATGGTCGGCAAGAACCTCGACAAGTAAGACCCAGGGGCAACGATCATGACAACCACAACTCGACGCCGATCCAACTTTCCGCTCGGTCTGCTCGCGCTGCGCACCGCAGCCGCCTGGGGCGTGGCCCTGCTGCTGTTCTTCCCGCTGGGGTGGCTGTTCCTCACGGCCTTCAAGACCGAGCTGCAGGCCATTGCCGTGCCGCCGCTGTTCGTCTTCACGCCCACGCTGGAGAATTTCCATGAGGTGCAGGAGCGCAGCGACTACCTGCTGTACGCCAAGAACTCGGTCATCACCAGCGTGCTGTCCACCGTGCTGGGCCTGATGCTGGCCGCCCCTGCGGCCTACGCCATGGCCTTCTTCAAGGGCAAGTACACCAAGGACATCCTCATGTGGATGCTCTCGACCAAGATGATGCCCGCCGTGGGCGCGCTGGTGCCCATCTACGTGCTGGCGCAAAAGAGCCACCTGCTCGACACGCAGCTCGCGCTGATCATCGTGTTCGCGCTGTCCAACCTGCCCATCATGGTCTGGATGCTGTATTCGCACTTCAAGGACATCCCGCACGAGATCCTGGAGGCTGCGCGCATGGACGGCGCCACGCTGTGGCAGGAGGTGCGCCTGGTGCTGCTGCCCCTGGGCATGGGGGGCCTGGCATCCACCGGCCTCCTGTGCCTGGTGCTGTCGTGGAACGAAGCCTTCTGGAGCCTGAACCTCAGCGCCGCCAAGGCCGGCACGCTGGCCACGCTGATCGCGTCCTACTCCAGCCCCGAAGGTTTGTTCTGGGCCAAGCTGTCCGCCGCGTCGCTGATGGCCATTGCGCCCATCGTGGTGTTCGGCTGGTTCAGCCAGAAGCAGCTCGTCCAGGGCCTCACGTTCGGCGCGGTGAAATGACTCCCCCCCGAAGCGCCTTCGGCGCCTCCCCCTCAAGGGTGCGCAGCCAGCGGCCCGGCAAAGCCGGTTCCGCGGCTACCTCGCCTTGCATCGCTGTTCACACCACCGCTGCTGGCGGACCGGAATCAATCTGTTTTTTGGAGCTCTAGAGTGGCCTACCTTCAACTGCGCGGCATCGAAAAATTCTTCGGCGAGCACCGCGCCATCAAGGGCATCGACCTCACCATCCAGCAGGGCGAGTTCATCGTCTTCGTCGGCCCCTCGGGCTGCGGCAAATCCACGCTGCTGCGACTGATCGCGGGGCTCGAAGGCATCGACGGCGGCTCGCTCATGCTCGACGGCCGCGACATCACCGACCAGCCGTCGAGCAAGCGCGACCTGGCCATGGTGTTCCAGAGCTACGCGCTGTACCCACACATGAGCGTGTACGAGAACATGAGCTTCGCACTCAAGCTCGCCAAGGTGGACAAAGAGGTGATCGATGAGAAGGTGCAGAACGCCGCGCGCATCCTCAACCTCACGCAGTACCTGCAGCGCACGCCCAAGGAGCTGTCGGGCGGGCAGCGCCAGCGCGTGGCCATCGGCCGCGCCATCGTGCGTGCACCCAAGGTGTTCCTGTTCGACGAGCCGCTGTCCAACCTCGACGCGGCGCTGCGCGGCCAGACGCGGGTGGAGATCGCCAAGCTGCACCGCGACCTGGGCGCCACCACCATCTACGTGACGCACGACCAGGTGGAGGCCATGACCCTGGCCGACCGTGTGGTGGTGCTGCGCGACGGCATCATCGAGCAGGTGGGCACGCCCCTGGAGCTGTACGACCAGCCCGCCAACCAGTTCGTGGCCCAGTTCATCGGCACGCCGCAGATGAACGTGGTGCCCCTGCAGAAGCTGCCGCAACCCGTGCAGCAGCAAGCCCCGGCGGGCGCGGCGGGCGGGGCCATCGGCCTGCGGCCCGAGAACATCGCTGTGCGCGGTACGGGCGCGACACCGGTCACGGGCCAGGTGGACTTGATCGAGGCGCTGGGCGCCGAAACGCTGATCTACGTGACCACGCCGGGCGGCGCGCAGTTCGTCTCGCGCCAGAACGACCGCACGGGGCTGCGCGCGGGCGACGCGGTGAGCCTGGACATCGATGCCTCCGAGGCCCATTGGTTCGATACCGCCGGCCGCGTCGTGGCGGGCCACGCAGCATGAGCGCGGCGCGGGATCTGCAAGGGCAGGTGGCGGCCGTCACCGGCGCCGCCTCGGGCATCGGGTTCGCCAGCGCCAAGGCCATTGCCGATGCGGGCGCACGCGTGGTGCTGATCGACCGCGACGAGGCCGCGCTGGGCAAGGCCTGCGCAGCCATCGGCGCGAACGCCTCGCCGCTGGTACTGGATCTGCTCGATGCCAAGCAGTGCGCCAGCCTGCTGCAGCGTACTCTGGCGCTCGCTGGGCAGCTCGACATCTTCCACGCCAATGCGGGGCTGTACGTGGGCGGCGATCTGGTGGATGCCGACCCCGACGCCATCGACCGCATGCTCAACCTGAACGTCAACGTGGTGATGAAGAACGTGCACAACGTGCTGCCCCACATGATCGAGCGCGGCCGGGGCGACATCATCGTCACCAGCTCGCTGGCCGCGCATTTCCCTACGCCGTGGGAGCCCGTCTATGCATCGTCCAAGTGGGCGGTCAACTGCTTTGTGCAGACCGTGCGCCGCCAGGTGTTCAAGCACGGCATCCGCGTGGGTTCCATCTCGCCTGGGCCCGTCATCACCTCGCTGCTGGCCGACTGGCCTGCCGAAAAGCTGGCTGAAGCCAAGGCCAGCGGCAGCCTGATCGAGGCCTCTGAAGTGGCCGACGTGGTGCTTTTCATGCTCACCCGCCCACGCGGCATGACCATCCGCGACGTCGTGATGATGCCGACGAATTTCGACCTCTAGAACCCTGTTGTCTTCACGCACCATGAATTTCATCCTGCACCTGGGCCTGGGCTCGTTCCATCGCGCGCACCAGGCCGTCTATGTCCACGCATTGCGCCAACAGGGCGACACCGGCTGGGCCATCGCGGGCGGCAACCTGCGTCCCGACATGGCCGACACCATCGCCGCACTGCAAGCGCAGGGCGGGCGCTACACGCTGGAGACGGTCACGCCCCAGGGCGAGCGCAGCTACACCGTCATCGAATCCATACAGCGCGTGATTCCCTATCAGGATGACCTGGCCCCGCTCATCGCCATGGGTTCAGACCCGGCCACGCGCATCATCTCGTTCACGGTCACTGAAGCGGGCTACTACCTGGACGCGCGCAACGAGCTCGACTGGGCGACCTTTGCCGACCTGCGCGCCGACCTTGCAGCCGTGAAGGCCGGCCAGGCGGGCCACACCATCTACGGCGGCCTGGTGAGCATCCTGCGCGCACGCATGCGCTCGGGCGCAGGCCCCGTCACGCTGATGAACTGCGACAACCTGCGCCATAACGGCGAGCGCTCGCGCAGCGGGCTGCTGCAGTTCATCGACGCGCTGGGCGATGCGCAGTTGAAAACCTGGGTGGAGCAGAACACCACGAGTCCCAACGCCATGGTGGACCGCATCACCCCGCGCCCCACACCCGATGTGGCCGAGCGCGTGCGCGCCGCCACCGGCTGGGACGACAAGGCAGCGCTCATGGGCGAGAGCTTCATCCAGTGGGTCATCGAAGACGACTTCATCGCCGGCCGCCCCGCGTGGGAGACGGTGGGCGTGGAGATGGTGCAATCGGTGCAGGCGCACGAAGAGGCCAAGATCCGCCTGCTCAACGCCACGCACAGCTGCATTGCCTGGGCGGGCACGCTGGCGGGCTACCAGTACATCCACGAAGGCACGCACGATGCGGCTATCCGCCAGATGGCCTACGACTACGTGACCGACGATGCGATCCCCGTGCTGCTGCCGTGCCCCATCGATCTGGAACGTTACCGCGACGTGGTGCTGGACCGCTTCGGCAACCCCGCCATCGCGGACACCAACCAGCGTGTGGCCATGGACGCGTTCTCCAAGATCCCCGGCATGATCGCGCCCACCATCCGCGACAAGCTGGCGCGCAATGCATCGTTTGACAGCGTGGCAATGCTGCCTGCGCTGTTCCTGGCCTACCTGCAACGCTGGCACGCAGGGCAGATCCCCTACACCTACCAGGACCAGGCCATGGACCCGGCCATGGCCCATGCCATCTGCGACGCGCCTGACCCGGTGGCGGCCTATGCGGCAGACACGACCCTGTGGGGCGAAATGGCAAGCCACCCCCAGCTGGTGGACGCCCTGCGCAAAGCCTACGCCCGCGTGGTGGCCTTTGTGGCACAGCGGACGAGCGCCTGATGCTGGTGTAACGTCGGCCCACGCACAGCCATGACCGTGAAAACGCCCACCGCCCCGCGCCAGACCAAACCTGAGCTGGAGCACGACTATGTGCGCTCGCCCGAGCTGGGCTACGAGTCGCCGGACACGGCGGGCTTCATCCGCTGCCTGTCGCATGGCTTTCCCACGCCGCTGGCGCGCTGGCACTACCACGACGAGTACGAGCTGCACCTGATCACGGCCACCTCGGGCAAGGTCTTCGTGGGCGACTGGATCGGGCAGTTCCAGCCCGGCCACCTGGTGCTCACGGGCCCGCGCCTGCCGCACAACTGGATCAGCATGGACCTGCCCGAAGGCGGCGTGCCGCTGCGCGACCTGGTGATCCAGTTCTCGCACGCGCCGCTGGTGGCCAGCAGCGAAAGCATCCCCGAGCTGCGCGAGGTGCTGCCCCTGCTGGAGCGTGCGCGCCACGGCATCGAGTTCTTCGGCATGGAATCGCAGGCGCACGAGCACTGGCACCGCATCAAGGCGCGCCAGGGCCTGGCCCGGTTCGGCGCGTTCTGCGAATTTTTGAGCGACCTGGCGCGTTGCACCGACTTTCGCCTGCTGTCGAGCACGCAGCTGCAAAGCGAGGACAACGATGCCCAGCTGGACCAGATCAACGCCATCGTGAGCCGCATCACCGACCACCTGGCCGAGCCGCTGGCCGCCGCCGACCTGGCCCAGGAGCTGGGCATGACGGAAAGCCGCTTTTCGCGCTTCTTCCGGCGCGCCACGGGTAATACCTTCACCGACTTCGTGAACCTGGTGCGCGTGAACCGTGCCTGCCAGTTGCTCATGGAGTCCGACCGCTACATCACCCACATCGCGTACGACGTGGGTTTCAACAACATGGCCAACTTCAACCGCCGCTTCCTGGACATCAAGGGCATGACGCCCAGCGAGTTCCGCAAGCAGGGTGCGGGGAGGTTTGGCAAGGTTTGATGCGTCGCAGCGCCTTGGGTGGTGGTGAGGGCCAGTGAGTGTGCGGGCGGCCCTGTCCCACATCCCATCACCGGCTCACCGCTGCAAATCGCCCATCACCCAACCACCTTTCGAGCTGGGCCTGTCGAAGCCAGGGCCTGCCATCGACCCTTCATTCACCATGTACCTCGGAATTGATTTGGGCACCTCGGGTGTCAAGCTCCTGCTGCTGGACGACGCGCACGCCGTGGTCGCCACGGCCGATGCTGCCGTGCCCCAGCACCGCCCCCAGCCCACGTGGAGCGAGCAGCACCCGGCCGACTGGTGGGCGGCGGTGGAAGCTGCTGTGGCGCAGCTGCGTGCCCAGGTGCCCGCTGCGTGGGCGCAGGTGCGGGGCATCGGCCTCTCGGGCCACATGCATGGCGCCGTGGTGTTGGGCGCGCAGGGCCAGGTGCTGCGCCCGGCCATCTTGTGGAACGACGGCCGCGCCAGCGCCGAATGTGCGCAGTTGGAGGCCGCAGTGCCCACCTCACGCCAGATCACCGGCAACCTCGCCATGCCCGGCTTTACCGCGCCCAAGCTGCTGTGGCTGCGCACGCACGAGCCTGCCGTGTTTGCGCAGATCCGCACCGTATTGCTGCCCAAGGACTGGCTGCGCCTGCAGCTCACCGGCGATGCAGTGAGCGACATGTCCGACGCATCGGGCACCCTGTGGCTGGACGTGCAGGCCCGCGCCTGGAGCCCGGCCATGCTGCAGGCCTGCGGGCTCGATACATCGCACATGCCCGCGCTGGCCGAGGGCAGTGCGCCCACGGGCACGCTGCGTAGCGATGTGGCCCGGCGCTGGGGGCTCCGTGGCAGCGTCGTTGTGGCTGCAGGCGCGGGCGACAACGCCGCCAGCGCCGTGGGCGTGGGCGCCCGCACTGCGGGCCAGGGTTTTGTGTCGCTGGGCACCTCGGGCGTGGTCTTTCGTGTGACGGATGCCTTTGCGCCCGCCACCGAACGTGCCGTGCATGCCTTCGCCCACGCGCTGCCGCAGCGCTGGCACCACATGTCGGTCATGCTCAGCGCGGCCAGTGCCTTCGGCTGGGTCACGCGGCTCACAGGGCGCGGCGACGAGGCGCAACTGTCGGACGCAGTGGGCACCCTCAGCACCACCCGCCAGGCGCAGGCCCCGCTGTTTTTGCCCTACCTGAGTGGCGAGCGCACCCCGCACAACAACGCGGCTGCCACCGGCGTCTTCATGGGCCTGCGCGCTGAGCACGAAGCGGCCGACCTGGCCTATGCCGTGATGGAAGGCGTGGGCTTTGGCCTGCTGGATGGCCTCAACGCCATGCGCGCTGCAGGGGCTGGGCAGGGAGCTGCTGCCAGTGGGAGTGAAGCGGCCCTCGCCCTCGTCGGCGGCGGTGCCCGCAGCAACCCCTGGGCGCAGCTGCTGGCCAGTGCGCTGTGCACAGCACTGCAACGCCCGCAGGGCGCACACGCCGCAGCGGCTCTGGGCGCCGCGCGGCTGGCCGCCATGGCCTGCGGTGGCGACGAAGCCCGCTGGTGCCAACCCCTGCCCGCTGACACCACCTTCCTGCCGCAGCCTGCGCAACAAGCCCTGCTGGCCGAACGCTATGCCCGCTTTGTGGCGCTGTACCCCGCGCTGCAATCGCAGTTCTGACGTGCTGCCTTCTAAATCCCAAGCCACCATGACTTCTGCACCCGACACCTCTACCGCTACGACGCCCGTCCAAGCCGCCATCGCCGGGGAGGCCCTCATCGACCTCATCCGCCGCCCCGATGGCAGCTACCTGCCGTGCCTGGGCGGCGCGCTCTACAACCTGTGTCGTGCGCTGGCCCGGCAGGGTGTGGGCACGCAGTACCTCAACCCCTTGTCGCGAGACCGCTTTGGCTGCGAGCTGGCGGCGCAGTTGGTGGCCGACGGCGTGGTGCTGGCCCGGCCTGAGCCTGTGCAGCAAGTCACGTCCCTGGCCGTGGTCAACCTTGATGCAAATGGCCATCCCGACTACGCCTTTTACCGCGAAGGTGTGGCGGACCGTGCCGTGACGGCAGAACGCTTGGGCGACAGCTGTACTGCCTTGCCCGAGCTTCAGTTGGTGTGCACCGGCGCGTTGGCTCTCGACGCGCGTGACACCGCCATCTACCTGCCTTGGCTGGCCGCCCAGCGCGCCGCTGGCCGCTGCGTGGTGGTCGATGCCAACCTGCGCCCCTCCGTCATGCCCGACCTGGTGGTCTACCGCACCACGGTGTACGCCGCGCTGGCCCACGCCCACATCATCAAGGCGAGCGACGAAGACCTGGAGCACTTGGCCGTGCCGGGTGCCGATGCGTTGGCCCGCGCGAAGCATTTGCTGGCCGCTAACCCGCAGGCCCACCTGATGGCGCTGACGCTGGGCGCGGAAGGCGCCTGGCTGCTGCATCGCAATGGCGCGCAGTGTTTTGCCAAAGAGACCCAGCCGCTGCAGGTGGTGGACACCGTGGGCGCGGGCGACAGCTTTCTGGCCGGGTTGCTGGCGCATCTGCTGCGGCAGTCAGAGGCCGCCGGGGTTGCCCGTTTTGTGCAGTGCGTTGATGGGCTGACGGCTGATGCCTGCCAGCAGGCGCTGCGCCATGCGCTGGCCAGCGCCAGCCTGTGTGTGATGGAGCAGGGCTGCGTGCCGCCGGGCTGGGAGGCCGCCCTCGCGTGGAGCGAGCAGCACCCCGCAGCCCAAGACCCGCGTTGACGTCGGGGCAAGGGCATCGCCCTCGTCAAGGCTGGCCGTCTATCATTTCCCGTCGCAGATTCGCGGAGGATGCCGATGACGGAGTTTCTGGTTGCGATGCTGTGGTCAGTCGTCGAAGTGCTGATCGTCTTCACCGGTGCGCAGGTGGTCCGGGTGGTCAGCCTGGGCCGCTGGCGCTCTGAGCGCAGGGGCAGCAACGAAGCGCGCACCTTGAGTGCCGCTGGTGCACTGTCGTTCCGGCATGAGGGGCAACGTGTGGTGACGACCAACGGCCTGATATTTGTGGGACTGTTGTTCTATGCGCTTCTTGCTGTGTTGGCGGTCGCGCTTTCCAGGCTGGTTTCGGTGTGATTGCGGATAGCGCAGTGCCTCAGGGCACAGAGATCGTTCCCGTCGGCCCTGGTACCGCAGAAACCGCCTGTGCCGTCGTCCGCCAGTCCATCACCCACTGCTGCGTGCTCGACCATGCCAATGATGCCACCATCCTGACAGCTTGGCTGGCCAACAAGACACCCGAGAACCTGGCCGCGTGGATCGCCGCGCCGGGTGCAGTGGCGTGGGGCGCATACCGGGGCGAAACGATGGTGGGCTTTGCGCTGCGGGCGCAGGCCGTGCTGGCGCTGTGCTACGTGGTGCCGGATGCCTTGCACCAGGGGGTGGGGCGGGCCCTGCTGCAGCACGTCGAGGCCCATGCCCGCGAGGTGGGGCTCGCAGCTGTGGGGTTGGAGAGCACGCGTACTGCCGAGGCCTTTTACCGTCGCAATGGTTATGCGCCGCATGGAGCGGCGCAAACGTGGGCAGGGTTGCAGGCACAGCCGATGCGCAAGGTGTTGTGACGTCACCTCTGCTGCTGCGTTGCCTATCGAGCCGTAGGCGAGCGCGTGAGATTTTTAGTTGAAATGGCTTCTGGCGCCTGATCTGTATGCGCTTGCAGCTCTCACTTTTATAGCGATAGGTGCTTTCACCCCCGCCGTACCTCACACATCGGTACGCACCCGCTGTCCCCGGTTGTCGTTCATTTCCAGAATCCACCACTGGGCTCCGTTGTTCTTGTCGATGAAGCGCATGTGGGAGGCGAAGTTGGCCAGCGTTTCGCTGCTGAGGTGGAGCATGCCCTCCACATACGCCACCAGGTCGTTGGCACCGTGGGTGAACTCGTAGCCATCGTGGTCGAACTCGAACACCTGCCCTGCACATTCGCCCTCGGTGGCCATCAGGATGTAGTTGCCCGAGCGCGGTGTCTCGCCGATCACCAGGCAGTGCTCGATCCAGTCGGGCAGGATGTCTTCGCGTTCTTCGTCGCCCAGGTGTTCGATCCAGCCGCTGAAGGCCTCGTGCAGCTCGGCCCATTCGGCGGGCGGGGCGATGTAGCGGGCCGCATCGCCGCTGAGTGCGTCGTGGTACAGCAAGACGCCGCCCAACGTGGCGTAGAACGCGGGCAGGCTGCCTACATCGGGCAGCGGCGCATCCAGCACTGCGGGCGGCTGGATGTGGTGCTGGAAGTTCACCGTTTTGGTTTCCTGCGGCTTGTTGATGCGCTCGCAGGAGAACGTGCCGGTGTGTTCGGCGATGGCGCGGTGCAGGTCGGGCAGTGTCATGGGTGGTCCTGTTGTGGACTGCGGCTTGTGCGCAGCGCTCAGAGTTCTTGTGCGTAAACGATGAAGCCGTGGTGCTTGGCCAGCTTGTCATACAGCTGGCGCCCGGCGGCATTGGTCTCGTGGGTTTGCCAGTACACGCGCGAAGATTGGGCGGCGCGCGCTGCGCCATACACCGCATCGATGAGCGCCCGGCCCACGCCCCGGCCGCGCGCGGCCTCGCGGGTGAACAGGTCGCTCAGGTAGCACACGGGCTGGATGCGCGTCATGCTGCGGTGAAACAGGTAGTGCGTGAGGCCCAGAAGCTCGCCGCTGGCATCGTCCTGTGCCACCAGGCAGAACATGGGCTCTGCCGCGTCATGAAAGCGCTGCCAGGTGGTTTGGGTGATGTGCTCGGGCAGCGCGGTGGCACCAAAGCGGCCGTAGAACGCGTTGTAGCCGTCCCAGAGCGGGCGCCAGGCGGCGTAGTCTTCGGGTTGAACCGGGCGCACGGTAACGGCAGCGGTCATGGGTCAGCTTTCTGTGGGTTTAGAGCGGCTAACAAAACTCTTCTGGCGTCGTTGCTGTGTCTTGTCGTACTGCTCGTACTGCCTGCGACACAGCGCCTAGCCAGAACCGCTTCGCTGAGTGTTTTTAGCCGCTCTTATTGCAGTACGCGCTTCGGGTTCATGATGCCCTGCGGGTCCAGCGCCTGCTTGATGGCGCGCATCATGCCCAGCGCCACGGGCGACTGGTACTTGGCGAGCTTGTCGGCCTTGAGCTCGCCGATGCCGTGCTCGGCCGAGAACGAGCCGCCAAACTCGGCCACGGCCTCGTACACGAGGTGGTTCACATGCTCCTCATGCTCGCGCAGAAAGGCCTTGGGGTCGCCCTCTGCCGGGGCCTGTACGTTGTAGTGCAGGTTGCCGTCGCCCAGGTGGCCGAAGTTAACCAGGCGCACGCCCGGGATCTCGCGCTGCAGCACCGCATCGGTGTGCGCCACGAAGGCGGGGATGCGCGAGATCTGCACCGAGATGTCGTGCTTGATGTTCAGACCCTCTTCGGCCTGGGCGAGGGGAATGCTCTCGCGGATGTGCCACAGCTGGTGGGCCTGGGTGAGGTTCTCAGCCACCACGGCGTCGGTCACGCAGCCCATTTCAAACGCGGTTTCCAGCAGCGATTCAAACCGTGCGCGCGCGTGCTCTTCGGATTCGCTGTCGGAGTTTTCGAGCAGCACGCACCAGGGCGCGTTGTCATCGCCCAAAAACGGCACGCGCAGCTGCGGCATGTGTTTGCCCACCAGGCTCAGCGCAAACTGGCCCATCACTTCGAAGCCCGTGAGGCCCGCGCCCAGCTGCTTGTGCGCCAGGCCCAACAAGGCCACGGCGTGTTCCATTGATGGCACGGCCGCCCAGGCGGTGAGGCGTGCGGCGGGCTCGGGGTAGAGCTTCATCGTCGCAGCGGTGATGATGCCCAGCGTGCCTTCGCTGCCGATGAACAGGTCGCGCAGGTCGTAGCCGGTGTTGTCCTTGCGCAGGCCTTTGAGGCCGTCCCACACCTCGCCCTGGGGCGTGACGACTTCCAGGCCCAGGCACAGGTCGCGTGCGTTGCCGTAGCGCACCACCTGCGTGCCGCCCGCGTTGGTGCCCAGGTTGCCGCCGATGGTGCAACTGCCTTCGGCCGCGAGGCTCAGGGGGAAGAGCACGCCCGCGTTCTGCGCCACGTCCTGCAGGTTTTGCAGGATGCAGCCCGCTTCCACGGTCATGGTCAGGTTGTCGGTGTCCACGCTGCGCACCGTGTTCATGCGCGTGAGGCTCAGCACGATCTGCGTGCCGCTGTCGTCGGGCGTCGAGCCCACAGCCAGGCCGGTGTTGCCGCCCTGCGGAACGATGGCGGTGCCCGCTGCCGCGCAGGCTTTGACCACAGCGGCCACCTCTTGCGTATTGGCAGGGCGTACCACGGCCAGGGCCTTGCCGCGCACGCGGCGGCGCCAGTCCTGTTCCCAGGCGGTCAGGTCGCCATCAGCGAGCACATGGGTGGGGCCAACGATGGCGCGCAGGGTGTCAAGCAAAGTGGTCATGGGCAAACGGGTGTGCAGTGCGTTGAAAAGTGCAGGGCGATGGATGTGCGGGGCTTGTCAGGGAGCGGGGGCTGCCACGCTGGCCTCGGCAGCGGATGCTGCCGCCTTGGCATTGCGCTGGCGCAGCCGCACATGCAGCGTGCAGGCGGTGAACAGCACCAGGCACAGGGCCACTTCGGCCCAGGCCAGCCACTGTGACGGAGGCTTGTCGCTCCAGCCGCGCACCACGCCTTCGGTGAAATACAGCCAGATCACCAGGCTGACCCAGCGGTAGGTGTACATGCGGTTCTTGAGGATGCCCGCCAGCGGGATGCACAGTGGCAGGGCCTTGATGGCCAGCCAGGTGCCGCCGGGGCGCAACGGGGCCAGCACCAGCTCCCAGGCCAGGCAAAGAACAATCAGGGCCAGCAGGCTGCCGGTGGCCAGCCAGCGGGTGGCGGCGACGCCGCTGTCAGGCGGCGCGAGGGGGATGGCGGGGGATGCAGTCATTGGGGTGGCATCATATCGGCCATGTCCTTTCTAGAGCGTGCTATGCACTTTTACGTACCCACGTTGGGCCACAAGGCCCGTGATCGCAAGGCGCAAGCCGCCGCCAAGGCTGGGGCCTTGGCAAGGGTTGCAACGCAGCGAGCGCTGGCCTTGTGGCCCAACCCTTCGGGAAAGCCGGGGAAAGGACCGGCCACGTTGTTGCAGAACGCTTGCGGTATCCATACCGCGGCGCGTCCTGCGCCTAGTTGCCGGGCCTTTCCCCGGCTTTCGTGGGCACGTAAAAGTGCATAGCACGCTCCAGACAGTCGCATCACGCACCGAAGCGTTGATCAATGAACTGTCGCACTTCCCGTGGAAGACCACGGCCCAGACGCTGCGTGAACGCTTTCGTGAGGACCACCTGGGGCTCACGGCCAGCAGCCTGACCTTCACCACCATCCTGGCGCTGGTGCCCTTTTTTACCGTGGCGCTGGCTGTGTTCACCGCGTTCCCCATCTTCGGCAAGCTGCAGGATGCGCTGCAGGGCTGGCTGGTGAGCAGCCTGGTGCCCGACAGCATCTCGCGCCAGGTGATTGGCTACCTGAACCAGTTTGCCTCCAAGGCCAGCGGCCTGGGCGTGGCGGGCTTCAGCATCCTGCTGGCCACGGCGCTGGCGCTGATCCTGACCATCGACCGCACGCTTAATGACATCTGGCGCGTGCAGCGCCTGCGCCCGCTGGGACAGCGGGTGCTGATCTACTGGGCGGCCATCACGCTGGGCCCGTTGCTGATGGGGGCGAGCCTGGCGCTCACCTCGTATGTGATGTCGGCCTCGGGCGGGCTGGTCAAGCGCCTGCCCGATGGGGTGCAGCTGCTGTTCGATTCGATCCAGTTTGTTGTGCTGGCGGGCGGCATGGCCTCGCTGTACCACTATGTGCCCAACACGCCGGTCAAGTGGCGGCATGCCTGGACGGGCGGGCTGTTTGTGGCCGTGTGCATCGAGCTGGCCAAGAAGGTGCTGGCGCTGTACCTGGGCAAGGTGCCCACCTATTCGGTGGTGTACGGCGCGTTTGCCACGCTGCCCATCCTGCTGGTGTGGATCTATGTGGCCTGGGTCATCGTGCTGCTGGGGGCGGTAGTCACGGCTTACTTGCCCAGCCTGCTGGCGGGCGTGGCGCGGCGTGGCACCGTGGCGGGCTGGACGTTTCAGCTGGCGGTGGAGGTGTTGCAGGAGCTGCACCGCGCGCGCAGCCAGCCCATGAAGGGCCTGCGCCCCAGCCAGCTGGCGCAACTGCTGCGCGTGGACGTGCTGCAGCTCGAACCCGTGTTGGAAGCGCTGACCGCACTCGACTGGGCGGGCGAGGTGGCCGATGCGGCGGTGAGTGCTTCCGACGTGCCCGAGCCGCGCTATGTGCTGCTGGCCGACCCGGCTCACACCCCGTTGGCGCCCCTGGTGCAAAAGCTGCTGCTGGAGCGTGTACCGAGCCTGGGCCCGCTGTGGCAGCGCACGGGCCTGGAGACCCTGCACATGGCTGATGTGCTTGAGGGCACTGCGCAGGCCAGATGACCTGCTGTTGCGCTATGTTTGCTATTTAGTGTATAGCTTAAATCGCATGATGGACGCGCGGCAGCGCCCATTTTTGCTTGGATTTTTCCGTCAGAACGGCACCTTGCCCGTCCAGATGTCCTTGTACATCACCCAGTCGCCCATGAAGCTGTAGAGCGGGCGCTTGAAGCTGGCGGGCTTGTTCTTCTCGAAGCCGAAGTGCCCCACCCAGGCAAAGCCATAGCCGCAGAGCAGGCCGTACAGCAGGTACTGCGGCTTGCCCGTGGCCACCAGCATGGCCAGGCAGACCAGGGTAAGCGTCGAGCCTACAAAGTGCAGGCGCCGGCAGATGCGGTTGCTGTGCTCCGTCAGGTAGAAGGGATAGAACTCCGCAAAGCGCTTGAAGCTGCGCGGGTCGGTGGGCGTGTGGGGGGCGCTGATGTCCATCGTTGTCTCCTGGTGGGCGGTCTGCTTGTGATCTATGGGTATGGGTGATCCTTGAGCCATCTGTGCGTGGCTTTGCTTGCGCGCAGACTCCCCGGAGGGCTGCGCCGCTGTCAAACGATTTATACGCTCAAGCTCGGGACAATGCTGTGCCGTGATGGACAGGGGTTACTGCGGCTTGTGCATGAACAAGTTCTGCCACCATGGCCATGATGACTTCTGCTGAATCCACCACCCACACATCCTCCCCCGCTGTGGACCGCGAGCACGCCATCGACGCGCTGCGCGGCTTTGCGCTGCTGGGCATCCTCATGGTCAACGCGGGCAGTTTTGCATCCACCTACTTTGGTGTGGGCGTGGCAGACCCGGCCTTCTCCCGGCCTGTGGACCACGCCGTGCGCTGGCTGGTGAGCCTGGTGTTTGAAACCAAGTTCTACCTGCTGTTCTCGCTGCTGTTTGGCTACAGCTTTGCGCTGCAGATGGATTCGGCGGAGCGCTCCGGCAGTGCCTTCGTGCCGCGTTTCCTGCGCCGGCTGCTGGGGCTCTTGCTGCTGGGGCTTGCGCATGCCTGGCTGCTGTTTGCGGGCGACATCCTGGTCACCTACGCACTGCTGGGCGTGTTGCTGCTGGCCTGGCGCGGGCTGAGGCCCGTGGCTGCCATGGCGCTGGCCCTGGCGCTGCTGGGCATGGTGGCCGGGGGCTGGGGCCTGCTGGCCTGGCTGGTGGCGCATGTGCCGCCCATGGAGGTGCCGTTGGCCGAGCTGCATGCCAAGGCGCAGCAGGCCGCAGAGGCTTACCGTGCCAGCGCCCTGGACACGATCGCCCAGCGCGGGCGCGACATGGCCGAAGGCGTCTGGTTTGTGCTGGTGTTTGTGCAAGGGCCCTGTGCGCTGGCCATGTTCCTGCTGGGGCTCGCAGCGCACCGCTCGGGCTACCTGGCCCGGGTGGCGCAGCAGCCTGCGCACCTGCGCCGGTGGATGCTGTGCTGCCTGCCGGTGGGCGTGGCCGGGGCCTTGTTCTATGCCACTGCGCAGGTCGGCGCCAGCAGCGTGCGGCAACCTGAATATGTGGGGCTGGCAGCGCTGGCGGTGGACCTGGCCACGGCGCCGCTGATGGCCTTTGGCTACGTGGCGCTGCTGCTGTGGTTGCTGCAGCGCAACCCCTTGGGCCAGCGCCTGGGCGGTGCGCTGGAGCCTGCCGGGCGCATGGCGCTGTCCAACTACCTGCTGCAGTCGCTGGTGGGGGCGCTGGTTTTCACGGCCTATGGGTTGGCGCTGGTGGGCCGGGTGGCGCCCTGGCTGGTGGTGCTGGGTGTGTTCATGCTGTACGCGGCCCAACTGGTGTGGAGCCGCCGCTGGATGGCCACACACGCCTACGGCCCGGTGGAATGGTTGCTGCGGGCCTTCACGCTCTGGCAATGGCCCGCTTGGCGGCGGGCTGCGCGCTGACCTGCGGTGCGGCAGGCCAGCGACAGGGTGGGCCTGGCGAGAGTCAGCGGGCCAGAAAGTCGCGCAGCGCGAACAGCGTTTCTTCCGGCGCCTCGGTCATCTGGTTGTGGCCCACGGGCAGATGGGCGATTTGCACCTGCTTGCCCGCTGCCTGGGCGGCCTTTACGAGGCCCTGGGCGGCCTTGGGGGCGGTCATCTGGTCCTGGCTGCCCAGCGCAAACAGCACCGGGCAGGTCAGTTGCGCCATGGCCGCCTCGCCACCCGCATAGCTGTCACAGGCCACGAAACCCCGGTGGAACACGTTGACCGCCGTATTGCTGCGCAGCACCTTGCGGCCCAGCGCCATGCCTGCGCCAAACACCCAGGTGCCAGGGCCCAGGGCCGACGGGGGCGCTGACAAGGTGCTGCGCGAGAACACGTTGACCATGCGCATCGCCTTCTCCGGGTCGGTCTGCGAGGCCTCGATGAGTGCGGGCGACACCTTCATCGGAAACGCCGTGCCCACCAACACCAGATGGCTGATGCGGTCCTTGAGCCGCGCGGCAGCTTCCATCGCAATCAGCGAACCCCAGCTGTGGCCCACCAGCGCTGCGCGCTGCGCGCCCGCAGCATCCAGCAGCGCGCCGATGAAGTCCGCGCCTTGCTCCACCGTGGCGGGCGCATCGCCGCCACTGCGGCAGTGGCCCGGCAGGTCGATGGCCAGCACGTTCCAGCCGTGGTTGGCCATGTAGCGGCTTTGCAGGGCCCACACGCTGTGGTCGTTGAGGACACCGTGGATGAACACCACCGTGGGCTTGGCGGCATCGAATGCCTTGCCGCCGGTGTAGCAGTAGATGGCGGCGCCATTGACTTGGATGTGCATGGTCAGGCCCCCGCTTTCTCGGCCGCCTTGAGCGCGCGCTTGAGGTCGTCGATCAGGTCGTCGGCGTCTTCGAGGCCGATGGACAGGCGGATCGTGCCCTGGCTGATGCCCGCGCCCGCCAGCGCCTCGTCGCTCATGCGGAAGTGCGTGGTGCTGGCCGGGTGGATCACCAGGCTGCGGCAGTCGCCCACATTGGCCAGATGGCTGAAGACCTTGAGGGTTTCGATGAACTTCTTGCCCTGCTCGCGGTTGCCTTTGAGGTCAAAACTGAACACCGAGCCCGCGCCACGCGGCAGCAGCTTTTGCGCCAAGGCGTGGCTGGGGTGAGACTCCAGCATGGGGTGGCCTACGCGAGACACGAACGGCTGCGCGGCCAGAAATTCGACCACCTTCTCGGTGTTGCGCATGTGCTGCGCCATGCGCAGCGGCAGGGTCTCGATGCCTTGCAGGATGAGCCAGGCCGTGTGTGGGCTCATGCAGGCGCCAAAGTCGCGCAGGCCCTCGCGCCGCGCGCGCAGCAGAAAGGCGCCCACAGTGCTTTCTTCAGTGAACACCATGTTGTGAAAGCCATCGTAGGGCTGCGTCAGCTCGGCAAACTTGCCGGCCGACTTCGGACCGTCCCAGTCAAAGCTGCCGCCATCCACCACGATGCCGCCTACGACGGTGCCGTGGCCCGAGAGAAACTTGGTGGCCGAGTGGTAGACCAGATCTGCACCGTGTTCAAAAGGCTTGATGAGCCAGGGCGAGGTGAGGGTGGAGTCCACCAGCAGCGGCACACCCGCTTCGTGCGCGATGGAGGAGACGGTGGGAATGTCCAACACATCCAGGCCGGGGTTGCCCACGGTTTCGCCAAAGAACAGCTTGGTGTGGGGGCGCACCGCAGCGCGCCAGCCGTCGATGTCGCCGGGCTTGACGAACGTGGTCTCGATGCCGAAGCGCGAGAGTGTGTAGTGCAGCAGGTTCTGTGATCCGCCGTACAGCGCAGTGCTCGCCACGATGTGGCTGCCCGCTCCCATCAGCGTGGCCACGGCCAGGTGCAGCGCGGCCTGGCCGCTGGCGGTGGCGATGGCGCCCACGCCGCCTTCCAGGGCGGCCACCCGCTGTTCCAGCACCGCGTTGGTGGGGTTGCTGATGCGGCTGTAGACATGGCCACCGCGCTCCAGGTTGAAGAGGGAGGCTGCGTGGTCGCTCGACTCGAAGACGAACGAGGTGGTCAGGTGGATGGGGGTGGCGCGTGCGCCAGTGGCGGGGTCGGGGCTCGCGCCTGCGTGCAGGGCCAGCGTGTCAAAGCCGGGGTCTGAATAACCGGGCATCGGGTGTCTCCCATGTTGTCAATGCAGCCGGGCATTGTGGGCTATATTTGGTAGCAAATTGTCTATAGCGCCTGCCGCGCTTCTCTCGCCCTCTCGGAGACCCAGCACCATGAAAGTCAGCGACATCCTTCGCGTCAAAGGCAACACCCTCTACACCGCCTCGCCCGACGAGCCGCTGGCGGGTGCCGTGGGCCTGATGGCCGAGCGCGACATCGGCTCGCTGGTGGTGATGGAGCATGGCGACCTGGTGGGCATGCTCACCTTCCGTGAAGTGATCCAGGCGCTGGTCAAGAACGGTGGCAACGTGGGCACGATGCTGGTGCGCACGGCCATGGACGATGCCCCCCTGACCTGCACGCTCGAAACCGACATGGACGAAGTGCGCCGCATGATGCTGGACCGCCACGCCCGCTACATGCCCGTGATGGACAAGCGCATGCTCATGGGCGTGATCAGCTTCTACGACGTGGCCAAAGCCGTGGTGGACAGCCAGAACTTCGAGAACAAGATGCTCAAGGCGTATATCCGCGACTGGCCTGCAGAAGAGGAAACCTTCAAGGGGGATGCGAACACGCCCTGAAGTGCCTTTCGCCCCCCCCGGCCGCCCACTTGTGACCCTTTGTGGAGCGACAAGAATGGGCAGCGTCTGATCACCGTGGCTTGTGGATGCGCACTACCTCGCGTGTCCAGCTGTTGTCCCGGGTCATTCCGTTGGCCAAGCTGACTTTGGCCTGGCGTACATACTTCGCGATGGTTCCCCGGCTGTCTACCCAATAAGTCAGCTTGCCGGACAGACCACGGTATGACCGCAAGCTGGCTTCGATGCGATAGGCATACATCGTGCCTGCGGGCACAGTAATTTGTTCGTAGGCAACCACCCGCATGTCCTGTTCCACCCAGCCCACATCACCGATCGGCGTTGGAATGTTCTTGGGCATGGTTTCTTGCGATCGGCTGACCCAGCGTTTACCGATCTGAAACTCGTCAGCGGGCAGCGACTGGATGGGAGGGTCGAATTCGATGCCCAGGTCATTGCGAATGGTGCCACCCGCCAGCGTCACGATCTGCTGACCGTTGTTAATTTCGACGACACCGTCCTTGATCGATGTCACGCGGAGGGTTTCCCGGCGCGTCTCTAGTTTGGTGAGGTGGTCGCGGTAGACCTGCTCGATCTCGTCGCCGACCTGTACATCCCGCTGCACGGAGTGGCGCCCTTGCACCGGAGCTGCCGTGACCAAGGGTTTTGAGAGTTGGTCCAGACGGCTTTGCACCGCTTCGCTGATGGCACTGCTGGGATAGGCCTGCAAGAAAGCATAAAAGTCGTCAGGGTTGCGTGAGGCTTTGATGCGGTCCCACTCCGCCTTCTCCCGCAGAAATTTTTGGTCCAGTTCTTCAGGCTTGGGTTTAGGGAGCGGTGCAATCGGCGTGGTAGCACCCGGGCCACGGCCATCGTTGAAGACAAAATCTTCTTCCAGGCTGGTGCTCTCCCACGGAATCTGCTGCCCCCGGCTCTTTTGCCGCACCTGCAGGCGCACGCGCTTGAAGACATCCTCGATGCGGGAAACCGGCTTGGCCAGTTCCTGCAGCAGGTAGCCGGTGTACAGGCCGTTGCTGCCTTCGCCATCGTCTGCGGTGTTGCCTGGTGCCGTCGCGTAGGCGAGAAAAGTCCCGGGCACGGCGTCGATTTGCGCCAACCCCTTGGCTGACGCGGTGCCGTCGTAGGGGTTGTTCCGGCAGGCATCAAGCACCAGGATGTTGACCCGGTTGCCCGCCTGCTTGAAGGCGCTGATCACCGCATCCACATCCACGGCCTGTGCGACCACATCGTTCTGGGTCTTGGGCTGTGCATCCACAGGCACCATGTAGTTGCGCCAGTTGATCTGCAGCCCGTGGCCTGCGTAGTACAACATGCCGACCCCGTTCTTGCCCTGCAGCCGCTTGCGGGCGTCGTCAATGGCTTCGGTCATCTGGCCCCGCGATCCGTCGCGCAACTCCAGGACCTGGAAGCCCAGCTTGCGCAGCTGCTCGGACATCGCCTTTGCATCATTGGCAGGGTTGGACAGCGCGGCGGTGCCTGGGTAAGCGGAGTTGCCGATGACCAGTGCGATCCGTATGTCCACGGGGGCATTGGCCTGCGCAGAGGCCGCCAGCGCGCCCAGGGCCACCAGCCCACGCGCAAAAAACCGTTGTGCATGCCGCGATACTGCAAAGACCTGGATCACTGGCCGCCCCTTCAAACTTGTTTTGCGGGCCCACTATATCGGCATCGGTGTCGCCCGCCAATGAGAAAAGGGCGTGGCCAGCGCCTCTGGAATCCGCGCGTCTGGAATAATCCCTTCCCATGAGCGGCAACACCATCGGTACCCTATTCGCAGTCACCAACTTTGGTGAATCCCACGGCCCGGCCATTGGCTGCGTGATCGACGGCTGCCCGCCCGGCATGCCCCTTTCTGAAGCCGACATCCAGGCAGACCTGGACCGGCGCCGCCCTGGCACCAGCCGCCACGTCACGCAACGCAACGAGCCCGATGCGGTGGAGATCCTGTCGGGCGTGTACGAGGGCAAGACCACCGGCACTCCCATTGCCCTGCTGATCCGCAACACCGACCAGCGCAGCAAGGACTACAGCAACATCGCCGAAAGCTTCCGCCCCGGCCATGCCGACTACACCTACTGGCACAAGTACGGCATCCGCGACCCGCGCGGCGGCGGCCGCTCTTCGGCCCGCCTCACGGCGCCCACCGTGGCCGCAGGCGCTGTGGCCAAGAAGTGGCTGGCCCAGCAGTACGGCGCGCAGTTCCGCGCCTGCATGACGCAGCTGGGCGAGCTGCCGATTCCGTTCGAGAGCTGGGACCACGTACGCGCCAACCCCTTCTTCGCCCCCGTGGCCGACGTGCAGCAGTACGAGGATTACATGGACGCCCTGCGCAAGGCCGGTGACTCGTGCGGCGCCCGCATCCGGGTGCAGGCCACCGGCGTGCCGGTGGGCCTGGGCGAGCCGCTGTACGACAAGCTCGACGCCGACATCGCCCACGCCATGATGGGTTTGAATGCCGTGAAGGGTGTGGAAATTGGCGCAGGCTTTGCCAGCGTGGCCCACCGGGGCACCATGCATGGCGACTCGATGACGCCCCAGGGCTTCCGCACCAACAACGCCGGTGGCGTGCTGGGCGGTATCAGCACGGGCCAGGACCTGGAGGTGAGCATCGCCATCAAGCCCACCAGCTCCATCATCAGCCCGCGCGAGTCCATCGACATCCATGGCAAGAGCACCGAAGTGATCACCAAGGGCCGCCACGACCCCTGTGTGGGCATCCGGGCCGCGCCGATCGCCGAAGCGCTGCTGGCGCTGGTGGTGATGGAGCATGCCCTGCGCCACCGGGCCCAGTGTGGCGACGTGGTGCCGCCCGTGCCGCCCATCCAGGCCTCGTTTCTGTAACACCAACTCCCACCGTCCCAGGGGCGGTCCCTCTGTATGAGCAACCGCTTGTTCCGGGCCTTCCGCCGCCGGGCGCTGGCCGCATTGGCGGTGCCGCTGTGGCTGGCTGGCTGCAGCAGCATGGCGCCCATCTCGCCCACCGCCCCTGCAGCGGACAGCGCGTCGGCCCACATCGACATCACCCTCATCGGCTTCAACGACCTGCACGGCAACCTGGAGCCGCCCCACATGGCGCACCGGGTGCAAGGGCCCACAGGCCCCGTGCTGGCGCCTGCCGGGGGCATGGCCTACTTCGCCAGCGCCATGGCCGCCCTCAAGGCCCAGTCGCCGCACCATGCGGTGGTGTCGGCGGGTGACATGGTGGGCGCCTCGCCGCTGGTGTCGTCGCTGTTCCTGGACGAACCCACCATTGAAGCGGTCAACCGCATGAAGATCGACTTCAATGCGGTCGGCAACCACGAATTTGACCGGGGCTGGCGCGAGCTGCTGCGCCTGCAGAACGGCGGCTGCGAGAAGTTCACCTCGCGCGAGCCCTGCCGCATCAGCAAGCCGTTCGAGGGCGCCCAATTTGGCCTGCTGGCGGCCAACACGGTGCGCGAAGACGGCCGTACTCTGTTGCCCGCCACGGGACTCAAGCGGTTCACCGAAGGCGGTGTCACCGTCACCATGGGGTTCATCGGTCTCACGCTGCAGGCCACACCCACCATGGTCAGCCCGTCGGGCGTGGCCGGGCTGCGGTTTGAGGACGAAGCAGCCACCGCCAACGCGCTGATTCCGCAGCTCAAGGCCCAGGGCGCCGATGTGATCGTGGTGGCCATCCATGAAGGTGGTGGCACCACGGCGGGCGTGCAGGAGACCAGCTGCGCAGGCCTCTCAGGCGACATCGTTCCCATCCTGGAGCGGCTGGACCCGGCCGTGGATGTGGTGGTCTCGGGCCACACGCACCAGGCCTATGTGTGCGACTACAGCCGCGTGAACCCGGCCAAGCCCTTCTTGCTGACGAGCGCAGGCCAGTACGGCACGCTGCTCACCGACATCCAGCTGCGCGTGGACACGCAGACCCGCCGCGTGGTCCGTAAAACGGCGCGCAATGTGGTGGTGCAGGGCGAGGCATTCACGGGCGCCCAGGGGCCTGTGCCGCTGACCACTGCCGTGCCGACGTTCCCTGCGGACCCTGGCGTGCAGAAGATCATCGACACCTACCGCGCCGCCGCCATTCCGCTGGCCCAGCGCCCGGTGGGCCAGGCCCGGGGGGCCATGCGCCGCCAGCCCAACGCGGCGCTGGAGAGCGTGTTGGGCAATCTGGTGGCAGACGCCCAACTGCTGGCCACGCGGGCGCCCGAAGACGGTGGCGCGCAGTTGTCGTTCATGAACCCGGGCGGCCTGCGTGCGGACCTGGTGCCGGATGAACAAGGGCTGGTGCGTTACGGCCAGCTGTATGCAGTGCAGCCCTTCGGCAACCAACTGGTGATCAAGACCTTCACGGGAGCGCAGATCCGCGCTGTGCTGGAGCAGCAGTTCGCCAGCGGCGGCAACACGGTGCAGCGGCCCCGGGTGCTGTCGGTGTCCAGCGGCTTCAGCTACCGCTATGACCTTGCCCAGCCCGCCGGGGCGCGCATCAGCCACATGGTGCTGAACGGTGCGCCGTTGACCGATGCGCAGTTGGTGCGTGTGGTGATGAGCAGCTTTCTGGACAGCGGCGGTGACAACTTCACGGTGCTGACGCAAGGCCAGGACCGGCGTGTGGGCGAGCTGGACCTGGACGCGCTGGAGGCGTACTTCCGCCAGCAGAGCCCGGTGGCCCCCCCGGCCACGAACCGCGTCACGCGCGCGGGCCGCTGAGGCAGGGCCGCACTGCGGCCGTGGCTTGGGTCATTCGCTGAGGCATGGGTCAGCTGCGGCTGCGCAGCGCACCCAGCCATTGCAGCGGGTTGAAGCCGGTGACCAGCCCGGTCGCCACCAGCACCAGCGCGCCGCCCCAGAGCATGCCTGGCCCCAGGGCCTCGCCCAGAAAAATATGGCCCCAGGCCACGCCAAACAGCGGGATCATGAAGGCCGAACTCATGGCGGCCACCGGCGAGACATGTTTGAGCACCCGCAGGTTCAGCCAGTACGCCAGGCCCGAGGTCACGATGCCCATCACCGCCACGGCGGCCAGTGCACCGGGTGTGAAGCGCGCTTCAGGCAGGCTCCAGGCCGCGCCCGGCAACAGCAGCACCAGGGCGGCGGCATGGATGCCCGCCGCAATCGACAGCGGCGACATGCGCTGGGTGGCACGTTTCATCCATGTGGTCGAGATGCCGTAGCAGGCCGATGCCGTCACACAGGCTGTCGCCGCCAGCAGCAGGGCTGGGGTCGGCTCCACCGGCCCCAGCTGCACGATGAGTGCCACCCCGGCGAAACCGCTGATGCAGCCCAGCCATTTGCGTGCACTCAGCGTGTCTTCCTTCATCCAGGCGGCGGCGATCACGCCAAACGGTACGGCCATGGTGTTGAGCAGCGAGCTGTAGCCCGCAGGCAAGTGCAGGGCCGCCCAGGCGTACATCGAAAAGGGCAGGGCGACGGTGAGCGTGCCCAGCCCGAACAGTTCGCGCCAGTGGCGCCAGGGCCAGGACTCGTTGGCGATGCGCATGATGCCGATCAGCGTGAGCGTAGCCAGGCCAATGCGCAGCGCGGCCATCACATTGGGGCCCAGCACGGGGCTGGCGATGCGGATGAAGAGGAATGAGGCGCCCCACAGGGCAGACAGCAGCACCAGCTGCAGGAAGTGGCGGGTTTTCACCGCAGGGATTGTCGGGCACGGGCGCAGGGCGTGCTGCTGGCTCGAACGAAAAATATCGAGCCAAAATGGCCTTCTGCGCTCGCCCAGTAAGCCTTGGTAGCTATATTTTCAGGAGTGAATGGCCTTGTAGCCTCGGGGGGCAGCGCTGCGTGTTGTCCAGGCAGGGCAGGTGGGTGGCTTGTGTTTGCTATGCTATTGATAGCTATCAGTGCTTGATGGGCGCGCGGTGGTGGCCAAAAAAGCTTGAACTCATGCCTGCTGGGCAACTGGGGCGCGCAGCACGGGGCGCGGCTACTTGCGCACTTCATCGACCATGGCGCGGAAGTCGTCGATGTCTTCAAAGCTGCGGTATACGCTGGCAAAGCGGATGTAGGCCACTTTGTCGAGCTTCTTGAGTTCGCGCATCACCAGCTCGCCAATGCGGCTGGAGATCACCTCGCGCTGGCCCAGGTTGAGCAGCTTTTCTTCAATGCGCTCAATGGCCGTGTCGATCTGGTCGGTGCTCACGGGACGCTTGCGCAGAGCCAGGTTGAACGAGCCGAGCAGCTTGCTGCGGTCGTATTCAATGCGCCGACCGTCTTTCTTGACGATGGCCGGGAAGTTCACTTCCGGCCGCTCGTAGGTGGTGAAGCGCTTGTCGCACGCGCCGCACTGGCGGCGGCGGCGGATGAAGACCCCATCCTCAGACACCCGCGTTTCAACGACTTGCGTTTCGAGGTGGCTGCAGAAGGGGCACTTCATGGACGCTGAGAACCGGCTTGCTTAACGGTAGACCGGGAAACGTGCGGTCAGGGCGTTGACCTTGGCGCGCACGGCGGCGATGTTGGCTTCGTCGCGGGGGTTGTCCAGCACGTCGGCAATCAGGTTGGCCGTGATGCGGGCTTCTTCTTCCTTGAAGCCGCGCGTGGTCATGGCGGGGGTGCCAATGCGCACGCCGCTGGTCACCATCGGCTTTTCAGGGTCGTTGGGGATCGCGTTCTTGTTGATGGTCATGTGGGCGGCGCCCAGCACGGCCTCGGCTTCCTTGCCGGTGATGCCCTTGGCACGCAGGTCCACCAGCATCACGTGGCTTTGCGTGCCGCCCGACACGATGCGCAGGCCGCGTGCGGTCAGCGTTTCGGCCACGACCTTGGCGTTCTTGGCCACTTGCTCTTGATAAGCCTTGAACTCGGGCTGCATCGCTTCCTTGAAGGCCACGGCCTTGGCTGCGATCACGTGCATCAGCGGGCCGCCTTGCAGGCCGGGGAAGATGGCGCTGTTGATGGCCTTTTCGTGCTCAGCCTTCATCAGGATGATGCCGCCACGGGGGCCGCGCAGGCTCTTGTGCGTGGTCGATGTCACCACGTCGGCGTGGGGCACGGGGTTGGGGTACACGCCCGCAGCGATCAGGCCGGCGTAGTGGGCCATGTCCACCATGAAGATCGCGCCGATTTCCTTGGCGATCTTGGCGAAGCGCTCGAAATCGATGTGCAGGCTGTAGGCGGATGCACCGGCCACGATCAGCTTGGGCTTGTGTTCGCGGGCCTTGGCTTCCATCGCGTCGTAGTCGATGGCTTCGTTCTTGTCCAGACCGTAGCTGACCACGTTGAACCACTTGCCGGACATGTTCAGGGGCATGCCGTGGGTCAGGTGGCCACCTTCGGCCAGGCTCATGCCCATGATGGTGTCGCCGGGCTTGAGGAAGGCCAGGAACACGGCTTCGTTGGCAGATGCGCCGCAGTGCGGCTGCACGTTGGCCGCGTCGGCGCCGAAAATCTTCTTCACGCGGTCGATGGCCAGCTGCTCGGCCACGTCCACATGCTCACAGCCACCGTAGTAGCGCTTGCCGGGGTAGCCTTCGGCGTATTTGTTGGTGAGCTGGGTGCCTTGCGCCCACATCACGGCGGGGGAGGCGTAGTTTTCGCTGGCGATCAGCTCGATGTGGTGCTCTTGCCGGGCGTTTTCAGCCTGGATGGCGGCAAAGAGTTCGGGATCGGTTTGTTCGACAAGAATGTTGCGGTCGTACATGGTTTGGCAGTCCTAAGAACTTGTGTCCCTTGAAACAAGGGCTGCCCAGGCGAACGGCTGAACGCAGCGGGTGGCCCCGTGCGGCACGCTTCCCAGTGGTTCACAAGGGGCGGGCCCTTGCCGGTTTCCACGTCAGCGGCAGCACCCTGGTGTGGGATGCAGCGCCTATCGCCAGTCGCGTACCTTGCTAGTGTAGCCGACGCGGTGGCGCATTCTTCAAAGGCCCGACAGCAGGGCCACTTTGTCCGTAGCCGCCGAGGGCACCACCACTGCAGGGGCTGCAGCCGGGATGCTCTGCGCGGGCGCCTGGGTGGACAGCGATGGAGGGGGATTGAAAGGCATGGCCCGGCCGTTGGCTACCTGGCGCAGGCGGAAATGCTCCGCCATCACCTTGGCCGCGTAGCCACCATCGTCGGCCATGTTGGCTGCGCCCACGTAGTAGCGCAGGCCGCCCTCGACAGAGCCAGCGCGCGCAATACATTCCTGCAGCACCTTGACGCCCACGCGCAGGTTGCTCACCGGGTCAAAGGCGGCAAAGTGGCCGCCAAAGCTCTGGTACTTGTCGGTGTGCACGCGGGTCATGACCTGCATGAGGCCCTGGGCACCCACGGAGCTCTCGGCGAACGGATTGAAGCTCGACTCGATGGCCATGATGGCCAGGATCAGCGTGGGGTCGATCTTGGCACGCGTGCCAATGTCGTAGGCCTCGGCCACCAGCACGCTGAGCGGCTCGGGGGCCACGCGGTACTTCTTGCTGAGCCAGAAGGCCACCGCCGCCTGCTCTTTGGGCAGGTCCTTGGGGTTGGCGGCCGTGGCGCGTTCGCTGGCTTCGGGCTCGATGGGCATGCCCAGCATTTCCACCTGGCGGGCTTGCAACCAGCCCATGAGACGCTCTTCGCCTGCCTGGCGCAGATCGGGCCTAGCTGTGAGGGCAATGATGATGAAAGCAACGGCAAGGCCGATGAGGGCAAAGCTGTTGTGGGTGATTTCAAGAAAACCTTCGGTCACATCGGCCGCGAAGGTTCGCACGCCGGAGACTATTTTTCCTGACGCTGTCATAGCTCTTCCTTTCTGAGGCGCAGCGGGAAGAGGGGGCAGTCGCGAGGACTGCACCTTCCCGGCAATTCGCCTGGATTGGTACGCCATCAAGTCCGGGCTGCACGTCTGTGGAGTGCTTGTTGCCTGGTTTGACTTAGCCGGGGTCGGCAGCGGGTTGGGGTTTTTACTAGCCCGTTTTCGGGGCTGGCGGATTCTAGGAGGTCACTAAATACATAGTCAATACTAACGTTTAATTTTTTTAGACACTTCAGTTATGAAAAGTATGTAAAAAATCACAGTCTCGGCAGTCTTTTGGGGGTGTGGAGTCGCCTGGCGCGGGTGGCCGTTGTGACGCCTTCATGTCAAATTCAATCGGCCGTTTAGCTGCCATTGAGAATCCGATTTGAGCCCGGCGAGCGACTTTGGTAAGGTAGAGGCGCCTGTAGATTTCAGGCATCGCCAGACGAAGCGAAGTCTCCCTCTGAGGGCATTCAGTGCCAAGGTGCAGCAGATGCCGCTTCTAAGGCACCCCCTGGAGGCAATCCCTTGCCTCCTCGCCATGTGGACCTTCATCTCCACATCGCGACCGATGGCAAAGACCGTTGTGTCAGCCGTCAAGCCCGGCGGGCAGGCCACGAGGCCCTGTCCGTCGGGCTTTCTTATTTGCTGCCGTGTTTTTGTGCTCTGTGGGTGGGAAGCTTCGCCATGCGCGCGGCTGCGATGCGGCGGGGGCATGCGTGGTCAAGGGGTTGTTGCGGGCACTGGATGCTCGTGGACGGCGCTCTTTCAAGGCACCCGTTGGAGGCTGTGCGGCCGCACGATTCCTGGAAAGTCCTGGGGTGGGCTCTTATATATAGATAATGGGGGTTGTTCCCTTGAGCCGTGGTGGCGCGCTCGCAGTGGTGGAGTCCGCCGCCGAGAGGGGTGCTCAGCCTGCCGCCTTGCCTGGCCATGCCTTGTGCCAGATCAGTCCGGCGGTGTGACCCCGCGCTACCCAGAGGCCCGTGGGCCGAACCCGGTGAAAATAGCTCTTTTGTGGCCTTGGCGCGCGTCTGGCACGTGGCCCTGGCCAGCCTTCAGGCCTTTGCCTTCGAAGGCGCTTTGTTATCCATTGGATCCATGTTTCCATTTTTTTCCCGCAGCAAAATGTCCGACGCACCTGAAGTGAATCCGGCCCCGGCCAAAACCCAAGAGCTGCATCCGCTCGATGCGCTGACCGGCGGCGCCTTTTCTGCCGCCACCTCTGGCGAGCGCGCCTCCCGCATCCGTGACTGGCTGGCCACCCAGCCTGCGCCCGAACAGCTGCAGGAAGTCTTCAAGGAGCTGAGCGGCCGCGACAAGGGCGCTGCCCGTGCCGTGCGCGAGCGCCTCGACGAAATCCGCCGCGCCAAGGGGCAGGAAGCCATCGCTGCAGAGTGGGCCGAGAAGGCCCAGGCGCTGCTGGCAGCCCCCAAGCTCAATATTGCCGATGCCCTGGCCTGGCAGCGCGATGCCGCCAAGGCGGGAGCCCCTTTGTCGCGCGAACCGCTGTCGCTGCTCAAGGTGCAGATGGCTGACCGCGTCAAGGTCATTGAAGATCTGCAGCACCGCGTGCAGGTGCAACGCGAGGCGGCCGTGTTGCTGGCCCAGCGCATCGAAGTGCTCTCAACCAAGCCTTGGCGCGACGCCCATGCTGCGCTGGAGTTGCTGCGCGCCGATGTGGCTCGCTGGCAGGAGCAGGCCCAGGAACTGACGGGCGACGCCAGCTGGGTGAGCGTGGAAGCGCGCTTCCCTCCGCTGCTGGATGCCTCCCGCACCCAGTTGCTGGTGGTGTGGGAAGCCTTCCAGCCCGCCGTGGCCCAGGCCGCCGCCGCTGCTGAAGACGCCGCAGCGCCTCTGCCACCCGTGCCCGTGTGGGCCGATGAGCTGCGCGCTGCCCGTGGCCTGCCGACCGAAGCGTCGGCCGCCGCTGCAGCTGCGGCCAAGCCCGCGCGTGCTGTAAAGCCCAAGGTAGCCCCTGAAGTGGTGGAAAAAGCTGCTCAGGTGGTGCGCGAGGCCCTGACCACGCTTGAAAAAGAAACGGCCGAAGGCCATGGCAAGGCCAGCGCTGGTGCTGCAGCCGCCCTGCGTGCCGTGCTCAAGGTGCATGGCAAGCACATCGACAATGCCCTGGAGCAGCAGGTGCACACGGCACTGGTCGCCGCTGGCGAGCTGGAAGGCTGGCAGCGCTGGAGTGCCGACCAGGTGCGTGAAGACCTGGTTGCCAAGGCAGAAGCCTTGCTCAACCGCCCTGAAGGCCAGGCCCTCGGTGGCCGCAAGATGCAGGAAACCCTGCGCAATCTGCGCGACCAATGGAAGCAGGCAGACCAAGGCGGCGCGCCCAACCATGCGTTGTGGAAGAAGTTCGACGAGGCCTGCAACGCTGCGCACAAGGTCGTCGAGGCATGGCTGGACAAGATCCGTACCGAGGCAGCTGAGCACAAGGCACAGCGCCTGGCGCTGATCGAGGAGGTCAAGGCCTGGGCGCAGGCCCATGCCACGTCCACCGACTGGAAGGGCATCAACCGTGCGCTGTACCAGTTTGGCGACCGCTGGCGCGAAGGTGGCCATGTGGGCGAAAAGCTGTTCGCCGAACTGCAGCCGTTGTGGAAACAGGCCATTGCCCTGGCTGCCGCTCCCTTGGAGGCTGCGCAAAAAGACAGCCTTGCCCGCCGCCACGCCATGATCGAAGAAGCGACGGCGCTGGGTGCAGCACCCATGCTGCGCATTGACGCCGTCAAGGCCCTGCAGCAGCGCTGGCAGGGCGAGGCACAGTCCGTACCGCTCGATCGCAAGCACGAACAAAAGCTGTGGGATGCCTTCCGCAAGCCTATTGACGAAGCCTTCAACCGCAAGTCGGCTGACCGCGAAAAGGCCGCCACCGAGCTGAGCGCACGCGACCGCGTGGTGCTGGATGCCTCCAAGGCCCTGGAGGCGGCCAATGCCACGGGCGACGCGCAGCAGATCCGTGCTGCCGTGCAAGCGCTCGAAGCGGCATTGCGCGGCCAGGCCCAGGCGGCCGAAGCAGTCGCCTCTGCGCAGAAGGCGGAGCAGAGCGCAGCAGCACCGGCAGAGCAGGCTGTGGGTGGCGATGCCCCTGCGGCCGATGCAGCCACGGAGGGAGATGGTGCTGCTGCTGCCGATGGCGAAGCGGCAGCTCCTGCAGCGGCGCCCGTGGCACCGCCCAAGCCCGCCCGCCCTGTGGTGGCGGTGCGTGGCGACGATCGCCCAGGCATGAAAAAGGACGCCCCAGCAGCCCCAGGACGTGGTGCACGCCCAGGTGACCGCCGCGATGGCCGTCCTGGTGACCGTGATGCCGGGCGTGCTCCACGCGCCGAAGGACGCTTTGGTGACCGCAACGACCGTGGTGGCCGCATGGGAGAGCGTCCCGCCTACGAAGACCGCGGTCCCCGCCTGGGTGATGTGGCGTTCCGCGCGCAGCGCGATGCCATGGAGCACGCGCAGCTGGCGCTGAAAAAGCTGGCGGCCCAGGCCCACGGCGAAACCCTGACCCAGTTGCTTGCCGCCTGGGACAAGCGTGACCCGGCCCAGGTCCCCAGTGCCCAGGACCTCGGTGGCCGCGTGACGGCCTCCGTGCGCACCGCGTGGACCCAGGCGCTGTCTGCAGCGCCTCAGGGCGATGCCGCCGAAGCCCTGCTGCGCCTGGAAATGGCGGCAGAAGCCCCCACGCCTGCAGAACACATTGCCGCACGTCGCATGCTGCAACTGCAACTGCTGACGCGCCGCAACGATCCGGCCCCTGCCCAGACTTGGGGTCAGGATGCCGCGCGGGTGCTGGCAAGCGCCAGCGACGCGGCCAGCGCGCGGCGTCTGCAGAATGTGCTGAAAACGCTGCTGCGCAAGTAAAAGAGGGTGCTCCTGGGGTTGCCGGAAGGCTGCCCGAGGATGTGCCATTCATCCAGGCATCCGCACGTGTGGGCGGATGTACTTCTGGGCTGTGCGGTGTGGTGTTGGACTGCGGTCTGGCGTGTGCCGCAGAAATAAAAAATCCCCGTGTTAGTGCCGATGCAATCTTGACCAGCTAAACCGCAAAGTGCCAATCCAATATTGACCAGGGTGTTCCACTGACCTGCTGAGAATTTCAGCAGGGATTCAAGGTGATCACCATGGACATGATTGGCAAGGTCAGGCGCATGAGGCTGCGCGACCAACTCTCTCTCAGCGAGATCG
>NZ_BJHU01000006.1 GCF_005405905.1 Acidovorax sp. NB1 | reverse complement strand
GGTTGGCGCCATCGTGCATTGCCAGTTGAACGAACTCTTGTTTGGTACTCATGAGAGATCTCGGTTGCCAGGGCATAGGTTTCTCCTGGGCAGGTTCTGCCAAGGAGAAGTGTTTCCCATGTCCCCGCACACCTGTTTCCCATGTGTCCGGTCCGTACAGGCGAGGCAAGAGAAAGTTACTGCGCCGCCGGGCGCACACCCCGGCCTCCGCCCTCAGCACAAGCACACCGCCACACCCAACACCCAACACCCAACACCCAACACCCAACACCCAACACCCAACACCCAACACCCAACACCCAACACCCAACACCCAAAGCAAGCCCCCCAGTCACCTGCGCAACCACCCCCACCCCCCATCTCGCTTAAAGTCCCCCGCGCAGCGTGCCCCTGCGGCACCCCTTGCGTTCTACACACACAACCAACCAATCAGGAGAAGCTCACATGGGTATCGACTTCCAAGGCCGCGTGGCCATCGTCACCGGTGCCGGTGGTGGACTGGGCCGCCAGCACGCGCTGGCACTGGCCGCGCGCGGCGCCAAAGTGCTGGTCAATGACCTGGGCGGCGCGGTGGATGGCAGCGGCGCCACGGTGGGCGCAGCGCAGGCCGTGGTCGATGAGATCCGGGCCGCAGGCGGCGAAGCGCTGGCCAATGGCGCGTCCGTCACCGACTTCGCAGCCGTCGAGGCCATGGTGCAGCAGGCCATCGATGCCTGGGGCCGGGTGGACATCCTGGTCAACAACGCCGGCATCCTGCGCGACAAGTCGTTTGCCAAGATGGACATGGCCGACTTCAACCTTGTGGTGCAGGTGCACCTGATGGGTGCCGCCAACTGCTGCAAGGCCGTGTGGGCCCACATGGTGGCGCAGCAATATGGCCGCATCGTGATGACGACCTCGTCCACCGGTCTGTATGGCAACTTTGGCCAGGCCAACTACGGCGCGGCCAAGCTGGCCCAGGTGGGGCTGATGCAGACGCTGGCCATCGAAGGCGCCAAGAACAACATCCGCGTGAACGCCCTGGCCCCCACGGCAGCCACGCGCATGACCGAAGGCCTGATGCCCCAGGAGGTGCTCGACGCCCTGAAGCCCGAGGCCGTGGTGCCCGCCATGCTGGTGCTGGCACACGAAAGCGCGCCCACGCGCACCATCCTGTGTGCGGGCGCGGGCACGTTTGAGGCCGCCCACATCACCCTCACGCAGGGCATCCACCTGGGGATCGGCGCCGACGTGCCCGAGCAGCTGGCGGCCCGCCTGGCCGAAGTGACCGAGCGTGCGGGCGAGCAAGTACCACAAAGTGGCGCAGCCCAAGGAACCAACGAGGTTGGACGCGCTTTGGCCGCAAGGGCTTGATTTCCCCAAAGGCGGGCCAGCGCTCAACGTGCTAAGTTCCGGGCCGACAGAAGTTGGATCGGTATAAACATATGAGCAAACTGCACGAGAGACTGGCCGCCTACCCGGCGGATGCCCTGGGAGGGATTCGCCGCGGCATCGAAAAGGAAGGCCTCAGGGTGCTGCCCACGGGCGGCCTGGCCCTCACCCCGCACCCGCTGGCGCTGGGCTCGGCGCTCACGCACCCGCTGATCACCACCGACTACAGCGAGTCGCAGCTCGAACTCATCACCGGCGCCCACAAGGGCGTGCTGGCCTGCCTGGATGAGCTGACCGAGGTGCACCAGTTTGTGCACCACACCCTGCGGGACAGCGGCGGCGAGCTGCTTTGGGCGTCGAGCATGCCCTGCGGCCTGCCGACCGACGAGACCATTCCGATCGGCCGCTACGGCAGCTCCAACGTGGGGCGTGCCAAAAGCGTGTACCGCATGGGCCTGGGCCACCGCTACGGGCGGCGCATGCAGACGATTTCGGGCATTCACTACAACTGGTCGTTGCCGGGCGTGACGAGCGAGCAGTATTTCTCGCTCATCCGCAACTTCCGCCGCCACGCGTTTGTGCTGCTGTACCTGTTTGGCGCGTCGCCTGCGCTATGCCCTTGTTTTGTGGAAGGGCGCGAGCACCGCCTGCAGCAGATGGAAGGCGGCAGCGCGCTGTACCTGCCGCACGCCACCTCGCTGCGCATGGGCCGCCTGGGCTACCAGAGCGATGCCCAGGCCACGCTGGCCGTGAGCTACAACGGCCTCACGGGCTACGCCAATTCGCTGCACGAGGCGCTGACCAAGCCCTATCCGGCCTACGAAACCGTGGGCGTGCGCAACCCGGGGGGCGACTACAACCAGCTGGGCACCAGCCTGCTGCAGATCGAGAACGAGTTCTACGGCACGATCCGCCCCAAGCGCACCGTGCGCACCGGCGAGCGCCCGCTGCATGCGCTGCGCGAGCGCGGTGTCGAATACGTGGAAGTGCGCCTGATGGACCTGGACCCGTTCGTGCCCGTGGGCATCACGGCCTCCACCATGCGCCTGCTGGACGTGTTTTTGCTGCACTGTCTGCTGTCCGACAGCCCCCCCGACACCCCGGCCGAGATTGCCGAACTCAAACAGAACCAGCACCTCACGGCCGAACGGGGCCGCGAGCCCGGTCTGCAGCTGACGCGCAACGGCCAGAAGGTGGCCCTGACCGACTGGGGCACCGAGGTGCTGGCCGCCTGCGAACCGCTGGCCGCCGCGCTGGATGCTGCCCACGGCAGTGGCGACTACAGCGCTGCCCTGCGCGAAGCGCGGGCCCTGATGGCCGCGCCCGGGCGCACCCCGTCGGCCCGCGTGCTGGACAGCATCGTGCAGGCGCACCAGCACAGCTTTGAGAGCTTTGCACGCCAGCAGTCCATGGCTGCGCGCGATGCGCTGCTGGGCTTGCCCTGGACAGCCGAGCAGCAGGCCCGCTACGTGGCCATGGCGGCCGAGTCCATCGCCGCGCAGAAGGCCATCGAGGCGGCCGACACTCTGCCTTTCGAGGCCTGGCGCGAGCAGTACATGGCCGTGAAAGAGCTGGGTTGACGCGCGCTGTGGGTGGCTTGCTCCTGATTTGATAGCTGTTCGCGCTTTTCCATCAGGCGGTGGTGGCCATTTTGGCTTGATTTTTCAGTCTGAAAGCTGCAGCAGGGCTTCCTGCCGCCAGTAGTCGGCTGCGTCCAGAAAACCCTCCCACACGCAGCCATTGCAGCCCCGGCCACAGCACGTGGTGGGCTCGGGCGGTGGGGTGCGCAGTGTGATGCCGAGTGCTTCGGCGCGCTGCTGAAGGGCGGCAAACACGGCCTGGGCCGAGGCGCCGTCCACAGCGCGGGGTGGGGCCGTGAAGGCGTCGGGCACCACAGTCGGTGTCACGGCTGGCGGCGCCCGGCCTGCGCGCGGCGCACGCCGTACAGCACCCCGAATGCAATGCCCAGCACCAGCGCAAACCAGCCCACCAGCGTGGCCTGCGCCATCAGTTCGCGCACGCTGTCCGAGCGGGCGACATAGGGCGCGAGCAGGATGACCAGGCCAATCAGGGCGCAGGTCACGCCCTTGAACAGCAGCTCCTTGTCGGCCTGGCGGGCGGCGGTGTTGCGGGGTTTGTCGGTAGGTGCGGGCATGGCAGAAAGAACGCGGTAGCGAGGGGCGGCAAAGAGCGCGATTATCCTTGCCACCCTCCGACAGTCTTAAAAACACAAGAAAGTACCCCAGCATCATGGCCATCCAGTGGTTTCCCGGTCACATGCACCTGACCAAGAAAGCGATCACCGAACGCATCAAGGACATTGATGTGGTGATCGAGGTGCTGGACGCCCGCCTGCCTGGCTCCAGCGCCAACCCGCTGCTGGCCGAGATCACGGGCCACAAGCCCACGCTCAAGGTGCTCAACAAGCAGGATGTGGCCGACCCCGAGCGCACCGCGCTGTGGGTGGACTGGTACAACGCCCAGAGCGACACGCGTGCCTTCCCACTCGATGCGTCCGACGCCGCGCCCGCGCGCAAGCTCATCGATGCCTGCCATCTGCTGTCGCCCAACCGGGGCGGCATGGCCAAGCCCATGCGGGTGCTGATCTGCGGCGTGCCCAATGTGGGCAAGTCCACGCTCATCAACACGCTCAGCAACAAGCGCCAGGCCAAGACGGGCGACGAGGCGGGCATCACCAAGCTGGAGCAGCGCATCACCCTGGCCGACGACTTCTATTTGTGGGACACGCCCGGCATGCTGTGGCCGCGCATCATCGTGCCCGAAAGCGGCTACAACCTGGCCGCCAGTGGCGCCGTGGGCCGCAACGCGTATGACGAGGAACTGGTGGCGCTGGAGCTGCTGCGCCGCCTGCAGGCGCACTACGCACCGCTGCTGGAGGCGCGCTACAAGCTCGGCCTGCCCGCAGGTGCCATGGCCACCATGCAGGACGACGAGCTGCTCGCAGCCATTGGCAAAAAACGCGGCGCCATGCTGGGCGGGGGGCGCGTCAACCTGCAGAAAACCGCCGAGATCGTGATGACCGACTTCCGTTCGGCCATCCTGGGCCGCATCACGCTGGAAACCCCTGCCGAATTTGAAGCCTGGCGCGCCGCCGGCCTGGCCGAAGACGCCAAACGCCAGGCCAAGAAGGACGCGCGCGCCAAGGCCAAGGGCAAAGGCTCGGGGGTGCGCGAGCCCGCTCCGGGCAGTGGCGACGGCAGCGCGGACTGATCCCGCCGCCTCTGCTGGGCCCCCGTCACGGGCTCCGGCAGGCCCCTGTGCTGTGTTGCAGGCGCGCCGCCGCTGGCATTTTGCTGGTAGGCGTTTGCGAAAGCTGCGGTTAGGATGGGTTCTTCCCCCTACCTCCCGTTGCCATGGCCGAAGCCTCTGCTGTTCCGTTGCCTGACCATGAAGACGCCACAACGCGCCACCTGGTGCGGGTGGCGGGCTGGGCCGTGATGCTGCTGGGGTTTGCCATCGGATTGCTGCTGCTGTGGGATGAACCCGTGCAGCCGGCGCGCGTGGCGCTCAACTTTGTGGCGGGTCTGGTCGGTGGGACGACACTGCTGCTGGCGCGTTCGCGGCGCTGGACGCTGGCCACCCACTTGCTGGTGTGGGGCGTGTGGGTCTCGGTGTCGCTGGTGGCTGCCCGCAATGGTGGCGTCAACGGCCCCAACCTGCTCAACTATCCCGTCATCATCGTGCTGGCGGGCTGGCTGCTGGGGGTGCGTGCCACGATCACCCTGGTGGTGCTCACGGCGCTGCTGTTTCTGGGTTTTATCTGGGCCGATGTCCAGGGCATGTTCAAGCCGGTGCAGGTGGCCAACCGCGTGGCCGGGGCGGTGTATCTGGCGGGCATCCTGGTGCTCACGGCGGCGGCCACGCTGCTCTCGCGCCGCAACTACATGAGCCGCGTGCGCGAGGCGCAGCAGACCGCTGCCAACCTTGCGGCCAGCGAGGCCTCGCTGCGCAAGCTGCTGCGCGCTGTGGAGCAGAGCCCGGAGGCCATCGTCATCACCGACCTGCGGGAAGATATCGAGTACGTGAACGAGGCCTTTGTGCGCCGCACGGGCTACGAGCGTGACGAAGTGGTGGGCCGCGCATCGGCCGAGTATTCCAGCAACGGCCTGGCGCCCGCACAGCGCGAGGGCCTGCGCTCCACCCTGGCGCGGGGCGACAGCTGGGCGGGTGAGCAGGTCAACTACCGCAAGGACGGGCAGTCCATGATCGAGTCGGTGGTGGTGGCGCCCATCCGCCAGCCCGACGGCCGCGTGAGCCACTATGTGGAACTCAAGCAGGACATCACCGAACGCAAGCGTGCGGCCGACGAAATTCACCGCCTCGCGCATTTCGACAGCCTCACCGGCCTGCCCAACCGCTCCACGCTGATGGAACGGCTGCAGGCCCTGCATGGGCGCACGGGCCGGCCCCCCACCACACACCACGCGCTGCTGCTGCTGGACCTGGACCGTTTCACCACCTTCAACGACGCACGCGGCAGCGAGATGGGCGATCGCCTGCTGTGCGCCGTGGCCTTGCGCCTGTCCGAGATCCTGCCCGCCCAGAGCCTGCTGGTGCGCGTGGCGGGCGATGAGTTTGCCCTGCTGCTGCATGGCCTGGGGGTGGATGTCTCGCTGGCAGGCCGCCACGCGCTGGCCTTTGCAGACAAGCTGCAGAGCGCCTTGCTGCGCCCGCTGCGCCTGGAGGGCGACGCGCAGGACGCCCAGCTCGGGGCCAGCGTGGGCATCACCCTCTACCCGCAAACGGCTGGTGACGGCGCACACGACGCGCTGCGGCGTGCGGGCATGGCCTTGCACCGCGCCAAGCAGGCGGGCGGCGGGCGGGCCGCGTTTTTTGAACAGGGCATGGGCGAGGCGGCCGAGCAGCGCTTTCGGCTGGAGCGCGAGTTGCGCCATGCAATCGGAGCGGGCGAGCTGCGCCTGCACCTGCAGTCGCAGGTCAACGTGGACGGCCAGCTCACCGGCGCCGAGGTGTTGGTGCGCTGGCAGCACCCGCGCGATGGCCTGGTGCCGCCGGGCGTGTTCATCCCCATCGCGGAGGAGTCGGACCTCATCGTGAGCCTGGGCGAATGGGTGCTGGCCCATGCCTGCGGGCTGCTGGCGCAGCCTGCGTTTCACGAGCGGCGGCTGCGGCTGTCGGTCAACCTCAGTGCCCGCCAGTTCCGGCAGTCGGGTTTTGTGCCGCAGGTGCGATCGCTGCTGGCCTCCACGGGGGCCGACCCCCGGCTGCTCACGCTGGAGGTGACCGAAGGGCTGGTGATCGAGGATTTTGACGACACCGTGGCCAAGATGCGCGAGCTGGCCGTGCTGGGGGTGGACATCTCGCTGGACGACTTTGGCACGGGCTATTCATCGCTGGCCTACCTCAAGCGCCTGCCGATCCAGGAGATCAAGATCGACCGCTCGTTTGTGCACGACGCACCCACCAATGCCGACGACGGCGTGCTGGTGGAGGGCATCCTGTCGGTGGCGCGCCACTTCGGCCTGCGCGTGGTGGCCGAAGGGGTGGAGACCCAGGCCCAGGCCGACTTCCTGAGCCAGCGCGCGCCAGAGATCGTGTACCAGGGCTATCTCTTTGGCCGACCCGAGCCCGACACGCAGTGGCTGGCCCGCCTGGTGCCCGCCGAGGCGCTGCGCACGGGGTGACGTGCAGGCGCTGGGCATGGCGCGGATGAGCACGGGGTGTGGGGCGAGGCACAGCGCTGCGCCTCAAAAATACCAGTAAAAATTGCCGTTTGCGCGTAATGGAAAAAGGTTTGTTGCTATATTGTTTATAGCGTTTCCTGTGTCCTGTCTGCGCGCCACGTGCACTTGCAATTGCACTTGTGCTCCCCCGGCGCCCCTCACGTTCCCTGCGCCCGGCAGACGGGCTACTTGTTTTTGTCCTTGCCCTTGGGGATCACGCTGGTGATGGGCGCCATGGGGCGGTCGGAGCCCCCGTGTTCCTTGGGAGGCGAGGTGTCCTTCTTGGGTTTTTTTGCCATCTTGTTGCTGCGTTGTTCACCTTTGGCCATGGGGCTTCCTTGAAATCAATCCCGGGATGGGACCATGCCGCATCGTACGGCACAAACCTGCGGTGCCGTTGCTTGCGGGGCGGGCATGGCTGCCGGGTGCTGCAACCTTTCCACCCGCTGGGCCCGCACCAGGTTCATGCCCGCAGGACGGCCGTGGCCTCCACCTCGATCAGCATGCCATCCAACGCGAGGCGAGGCACGGGGATCAGCGTGCACGCCGGTGCCGCGCCATCGGGCCACAGGCCGCGCACGGCCTGGCTGAACAGTGCCAGCCGCTGCTCGGTGTGGCCTACCACCAGCACGGTGAGCTTGGCCACGTCATGCACGCTGGCACCCGCAGCCGCCAGGGCCGTGCGCAGGTTGGCCAGCGCCTGGTGCACCTGATCGCCAAACCCGGGCGGCAACTGGCCCGCCGCGTTTTCTCCCCCCTGGCCCGCCACATACACCGTGCGGCCTTGCGCTGGGGCCACCACCACATGCGTGTAGCCATTGGCGCGCGGGTCGTACAGGCCGGGCGGGTTGATGAACTGGAGGGCGGAAGTGGTCGGGGCCGAAAGCAGGGGCGGTGGGGAGTCGAGGAGCATGGTGCAAAAGTCTGGAAGGGTGTGGAACAGGCCCGGCGCAAAGCCGGTGCGCCGCGCGGGAGCCTTGCAAAGGTGTTCCCGGCGGGTGTGCGGGATTGTTCAACCTCAAGTTATATTGAGGTCAATGCCCCTGATGAATCACCACCAAGGAGATGTTGTGAAACCAGCCAAAAAACCCCTCGGTACCACGGGCCTGGCCATGGACGGACAAGCCGACCTGTCGGTGGGCGAGGTCGCCAGCCGCAGCGGCGTGGCCGTGTCGGCGCTGCACTTCTACGAATCGCGCGGGCTCATCGCCAGCGTGCGCAACGCGGGCAACCAGCGCCGGTATCCGCGCTCGGTGCTGCGGCGCGTGGCCGTGATCAAGGTGGCCCAGCGCATGGGCGTGCCGCTGGCCGCCATCGCCGAAGCCTTGCAGGCACTGCCCGCAGGCCGCACACCCACGGTGGCCGACTGGCGGCGCCTGTCAGCGCGCTGGCGCAGCGACCTCGATGAGCGCATCCGCACACTGACCGCGCTGCGCGACCAGCTGGATGGCTGCATCGGTTGCGGCTGCCTGTCGCTCAAGGTCTGCCCCCTGCGCAATGCGCAGGACACGCTGGCCCAGGAAGGACCGGGCCCGCACTTCGGCGGGTGCGACAAGGCCTGCGCCAATCCGTGACGTTTTGCGCAAAAGGCGCGGGCAGCCGCTGCCGCGTGCACGCGCGCAGGGTGGTGCGCTGCCGGAGCCTCCCCTATCATGGCTGCGGCCCGCCCGGCAGCTGCAGCTGCAGCGCAGCGCGGGGGCGGCGTCAGCTTGCAACCATGCAGTCCACCGGAGAGCATTCATGATCAAGACATTGTTCCGCCAATGGGGCGCATCGCTGTGCCTTGGCTTTGTGGCCCTGGCCAGCCAGGCACCGGCCACTGCGCAAGACCTGCCCGGTGCCAAGGACCACCCGGCCGTGAAACGCTTTGGCGGCAGCACCATCGTCGGCTACGAAGTGCGCAACTTCGACTCCGTGGAGTTCCAGACTTCCACCTTCAAGGAGTTCGACCTGCAGGCCAACAAGCGGCGCTATGTGCAGCCCCCGCTGGCGCTCGAAGGCAAGCTCACCCGCCTGTGGTACGAGGCCCCGGGCGCCACCCGGTCGCTGGAACTGTACCGAAACTATGCCAACGACCTCGTGGCCAGCGGCTTTGCGGTGCTGTACGACTCCACCCGCGACAGCGCTGCGGGCAGCTACACCAACTTTCTGGCCAATTTCAGCAGCGGCCAGCGCGACAACATCAAGAACAACCGCAGCGAATACGTGATGTACGCCGCCGACGCCAGCACCGTGCGCACCGGCACCTTCCAGAAGGCCAACACCACCGTGCGCCTGGTCGCCATTGACTGGCCCAAGGAAGACGCCACCTACAAGTCCAAACAAGGCGCCTACATCGCCGTGGACATCCTGGAGACCAAGGCTATGGAGCAGAACATGGTGGTGGTCAGCGCGTCCGACATCAGCAAGTCCATCACCGTGAGCGGCAAGGTCGCCATCTACGGCATCCTGTTCGACACCGGCAAGGCCGATGTGAAGCCCGAGTCCAAGCCCTCGCTGGAGCAGATTGCTGCCTTCCTGAAGGCCGAGCCCACCGTCAAACTGCATGTGGTGGGCCACACCGACAGCGTGGGCAGCTTTGACAGCAACCTGGCCCTCTCCAAGCGCCGCGCCGACGCCGTGGCCGCGGCGCTGGCCAAGGACTACGGCCTTGCCGCGAACCGCCTGGTGGGCAACGGGGTGGCGTCACTCGCGCCCGTGGCGAGCAACAGCAGCGATGAAGGCAGGGCGAAGAATCGGCGGGTGGAGCTGGTGCTGCAGTAAGGGGGCGAATGGTAAGCGGCGGGGTAGTCGCAGGCGGGGGCGGGGACTGAATGGGAGGCTCGCGCTATCCGCTGGGAGGGCTTGTAGCGGTAGCGACACTGGGTCCCTCAATCTAGAGGCTGGTTGTCATTGGCCGAACTTCTCGGAAGCGCATTGCGACGGGCCTTTGTCGCTGACGGCAGGCACGACCAGAAAGTTGACGATCACCTGGTAGCGCTTGCCATTTGCGCGAATCTCATAGACCACCTGGTCCTTTCCCAGATACCCGAGGTCGGGCATGAAGGTGTAGTGGTAGGACGTGGTTCCGGGCGGAAAGGAGGTTTTCTTTCCACCCGGAAGGTGGCTCTCATACCGCTGGTCAGGGGGTGTCAGGTCCTTCACTTTTCCGTGGTTCGGCGGCTTCAGCGTTGCGACCGTCAGCGCCATCTGTTGGGCGGTCGCTGGAGGGATCACATTCCCTTTGAGTTTGAGTTGCCGCAATAGTGCGTCCGGCAGGGGCGAAAAGCTGTTGCTTGCCGAAATCTCTTGCGGAGCCTGCGCTTGTTTCCATTCCGGCGGGGTGACCAAGTACCCGTCAACATCGCGGCAGTAGGCGAAAGTCTGATCGAAGGCTTGATTCCTGGAGTCGGCGGCGTAGGTTGCTCCTGCACCTGAAAGCATGAACATGAGCAGCACCAAGATCCTGTGGTTCATTCGTGTTGCTCTTATGGCCTGTGTTGAATCTAACGGGCTGTGCTTCATTTTCCGCCCCAGGTGCATTGGGTGAAGCCACTGGCCTGGGTGATGCGTGCTTGCCGCGCATAGGTGCCAGCAGCCGAGGTGTCTCCGATCAGAACGGAGAAATCTGACAGCTCCACTTTGGCATGTGCCTGCCAGCAGTTGGCGGTGGCAAGGCTCTGGGGTGGTGCGATTTTCATGGGCGGTTGCGCTTCATCCAGCTTGATGCGTGCGAAGTTTGTCTTGAAGAAATGTCCACCGGTTCGGAGCGTCTCCTTGCCCGGGCGGAACTCCAACTCGCCGCCGTCGTTTGGCTCGAACCGAAGGATGCCAGACGCGTGGAGCTTGCCTGTCACCTGTACAGCACCATAGATGCTCGCCCGGTCTGCGGACACTGCAGCCGCAAGGCGACTCGCTGGGCGGCACTCCAGCAGCGCCGCCTCGCCGTGGGTGGCAATCTTGGTGTTGCCCCTGATCGACCGGATGTCCAAGCCCGGCGGAAGCGCTGCCGTGAGTCGAGAGGGGGAGACTTCGCAGCCGTCGGCCTGACCGCAGGCGATTCTGACGCAGTCCTGGGCGAGCGCGACCTGCGTGGACGCAAGAAGCAGGGTGGGCCAAAGGAGATTTCGGCTCCCGAGGCCTCGCGCCACGCGAACCGCAGAACCCACGACACAAGCATGGCCGATGCTGGATGTTCTGGACAAGGGTTGCTCCTGAAGGTGGCCTGTGGCCTGGGTTTGCAGCCACCGCGCGGATACCCTGGTTCAAGAGTTTCATGAAACCCGGTAGCGCGGCACCGAGCCGACTATAGCGAGCGAACGCGAGGAGTGTGAGCACCCCAATGCCCGTTCCACGCCACGCACGGGCCTGCTCCAACTTACCACCGCACCGGCCCCGTCTCATCCCCCCAAAAAATCCACCGGCTGGTCTCCACATACGGCGATGTCCCAATCGAGTACGGGTCCATGCCCGCCTCGCTGCGTTCCAGCCGTACCAGGTAGCCGCCGTAGCTCGCAGCCCACAGCACGCTGCCGTCGGGGGCCATGTCCATGCCGCTGATGGTGCTGCCGATGTGGTGGCGCCACAGGGCTTGGCCGTCGTCGCTGAGGGCGTGCAGGTAGCCGTCGGCGTCGCCCAGGACCACCAAGCCGGGCTGGGTGGCCGAGGCGTAGACGCGGCAGCGGTCGTCCAGCGTGGGCAGGTCTTCTGCGTCGGCGGATGTGTGCTGCGGCGCGTCGGCCTGCTCCTGTGCCACTGGCGGCGGGAACGGCGCGAGGGGCACCGACAGGGTGTTGCCCCAGTAGAAGTGGCATGAGTTGGCGAAGAGGCGCGTGCCGTCGTGCGAGAAGGCCGTGTGGTGCGGGTAGGACGACTGCGGGTCGTATTCGGCCACCAAATTGCCCCGGGCATCGAGCAGGATGTGGCTGCTGTCCTGGTCGCCCACGGCGATGTGGCGCTCGTCGGGCGAGAGGGCCATGTGCAGCATGTCGAGCGCCAGCGTGGTGATGGTCTGGCCGCCCACCTCTTCGTCCATCTGGTTCTTGGGCCAGGTGTAGGGGCCGTCTTCGTCAAAGGTTTGCGGGTGCAGGCGTTTTACACCGCCATCCTCATTGCTGCCGTTGTTGTCCGTGGGGGTGAGCAGGTAGATGCCGGTGGGGTTGCGCAGCAGCACCCGCTGGCCGTCGTTGAAGGGGATGAGTTCGTCGCAGCGCTGCCCCAGGGGGCCGGGGGCCACATGCACATGGGGTGGCAGGCCCTCGTTGCCACGGGGCAGGGCAAAGCGCGCGATCGCCGGGCCGTCAAAGCCCTGGTGGGTGGTGATCTGCTGGCCGTCGCTCTGGGCAAAGATGTGCCGGTTGGGGGAGCGGCCCACGCCGCGCAGTGCGGGCAGCGGCTGGTGGTGCGGGCCCTGCACGGCCACCCAGTGCGCGGTGTCGTCGTAGGCGGGGCCAATGCGTGCCAGCACGCGGCCGTCGTCCAGCGCGATCACCGGGCCGATGAAGCAGCCCGCATTGGCGGCGCGCTGCACAAAGGCGTCGGGAGCAAATGCAAACCGCTGGCGGAAGCGCTCGCACAGGTCGGCGTCGGCATGCCGGTGCACCACGCGTGCCAGCTGCAGCACGGTGGGCGCGGCGGCCTTGCGCGGGTCGGGGGGCAGGGTGTTGTCTTCCTCTTCCTCCTCTTCGTCGTCACCTTCATCGTCTGTCGCGGCTGCAGCGGCCGCGTCGTCCGCCGTGGGCTCGGGGTTGTCTTGCGCCAGCTGGTGGGCGCGCACGGTGGCTACATAGGCCTGGCCGTCGGTTTGCCATTGGGCCGACAGCTCCATCAGCTCCAGCGGGAAGACCGCCACATCGGGCACATCGGATGCCAGGGGCGGGGTGGCCAGCAGGTGCACTGCTGCTTCAATGCGCCGGGCCTCGGCCTGGCGGGCGGCATCCTGTTCGGCCTGGGCGCGGATGCGGACTTCCATCGCGCCATAAAAGCGCAGCAGGCGGGCGATGTGGTCGGCCGCCCCCCGGGGCAGCGGGGCGCGGCTGTCGTTCTGGCGCTGGGCGCAGGTGAACTCCACCACCGCAGGGCCGTCGCGGGCTTCGTCGATGTTGATCTGGTATGCGCTGTGGGCGTTGTCTTCGTCGTCGCCCGGTGCGTCGTCGCCGTTGTGCCAGCTGAGCTTGAGCGCGCGCCCCCAGGGCTCGCCGTCGTGCATGCAAGGCTGGCGTGCGCCCACCCAGATGCCGCCCTCCCACCAGCCGTTGCGGTCGCTGTCCCACCAGTCGTTGTACTGGTCGGTGAACACGGGCAGGCTGGTGAGGGATTCGATGCGCTCGGCCGTCAGCGTGGCCACCAGGCGCTGGTGGAGCGGGTAGCGCGCGCGGTGCTGGCCCACGGCCTTGCGCACGTAGTCGAGCACGCCACGCCAGGCGCGCTGGCAGGCCTGCCAGGCTTCGGGATCGGTGCCCTCGGCCAGCGCCTGCCATTCGCCCGCCTCGCCTTGGTTGTAGCGGCGGTACAGCAGGGTGAGCTGTGGCGCGGTGGGCACGCTGCGGCGCAGCAGCGTGGCCGCCAGCCGCTGCAGAAGGCCCTGGGGTGCGGGCGTCTGCTCGACCGAGAGGTAGAAGTCCCAGGTTTTCCAGACGGTGATGAACACGTTGTCGTCGCGCTGGTCGCCGTCTTCGTCCACATGCCGCTGGCAGATCGAAAAGTCGGTCTGTTGGAACCAGCCATAGGCCTTGTGCTCCTTGTGTGCGATGACCTGCGTGTGCACCACGGTCAGGATGTTCTGCACGCTGATGGCGTTGTCGGCACACAGGTCGTGCGCCAGCGGCCAGGCGGCGTGGATGTCTGCGCTGCTGTGCACCGCGCTGTCACCGGCCCGCACGGCGGCCACCACCTGCGGGCGGTCCAGCATCGCCGCCAGGCCCTCTTCGCCCGACGCTGCCCCATGAAGAAATTCCGGGGCGAACACGGCGCCCAGCACCTCGCCGGAGAACTCCGCCAGGTGGTGCACGGGGCGAACCTCGTCCAGCAGAAACTCCACCTGCTCGGGGCCTTCGATGTGCAGGTGGTATTCGTCGGTGAACAGCGCCACGCGGGCCTGCAGCCCGCCTTGCACGCGCAGCTCGCCGTGGTTGTAGTGGCCCCACAGCAGGCCCCGCACCCGCAGTGCGCCCTGCACATACAGCAGCTGCCCACCCACCACGGCGTTGTGCACCTGGGCGTCGCCCCGGACGATGAGGTGGGTGGCACCGTCGGTGTTGTCGCAGGTCAGCGCGCCGTCGATCTGCAGCTGGCCTTCGACCAGGATCAGAAAGGGGGCGCGCTTCGGGGTGGTGGTGCCTGGGGCGCTGCGTTCGACCATGTCTCGCAGCGGGCTGCCGCTGGCCAGGGGCGCATCCAGGTGCAGCTCGGGCACCTGCACGTCGCCGGTGATCCACAGCACGGTTTCATCGGCCAGCGCGCCAGGGTCCTGGGCCAGGCGCTCGGCCATCCAGCAGTCGGCAGGGATCAGGGCGGCCACGTCGGCCAGCGGGCAAAGTCGGGCAGTGGGCATGGGGCGCGGTGTGGAGCAAAACCGGCGGGCATCGTACACCGCAGCCATGCACGCATGGGGCTTTGCGCAGACAATGATGTGTTGTCTTATTAATGGCCCCCCATGTCCCAAAATCCTCCCGTTTTTGAAGTCCTGCCCCGCGACCTTTCGGCCTACCGCCAGGGCAATGTGGGCATCGACTATGTGCACCGCTTCGAGTCGGGCAAGCCCGGCCCCCATGTGCTCATCAACGCCCTCACGCACGGCAACGAGATCTGCGGCATGGTGGCCGCCACGCACCTGCTGGACACGGGCGTGCGCCCCCTTGTTGGCACCCTGACCATCAGCTTTGCCAACGTGGCCGCCTACGAGTCGTTTGACCAGAGCCGCCCATTTGAAAGCCGCCAGCTGGTGCACAACCTCAACCGCGTGTGGTCGGCGGCCGAGCTGGACGGCACCGCAGACAGCCCCGAGCTGAACCGTGCCCGCGCCTTGCGCCCGGTGGTGGCTGCGGCCGACCACATCCTCGACATCCATTCCACCAGCCAGGACGTGCAGCCGTTCTGGGTCTACCCCGCCTATCCGCGCAACGCCGAGGTTGCGCTGGCCCTGGGCCGCCCGCCCGTGCACCTGGTGATGCCCAGTGGGCTCGGTTCGGGCACGCCGCTCATCCAGCATGGCCGCCACGGCCAGGCCGATGGCACGGGCGTGGCCCTGGTGGTGGAGTGTGGGCAGCATTTCCTGCAATCGGCGGCCGATGTGGCCACGGCGGCGGCGCTGGATTTTCTGGCGCACTTTGGCCTGATCGCCCCGCCTGCCGGCCGGCCCGCGCCTGATGCACAGCGCCGCTACGAGCTGCTGGAGACCTGCATGGTGCGCACGGCAGACTTCCGCTTTGCGCGGCCGGTGCAGGGCTTTGAGGTGTTTGCCAAGGGCGAGCTCATCGCCACCGATGGCCCGCACGAGATCCGCGCGCTGTGCGACGACTGCACGGTGATGATGCCCACGCGCGAGCCCATCGTGGGGCGCGAGGCGGTGTATCTCACGCGGCCGATCTGACCGGAGCGCGGCGCGCCTGGCGGCTTAGAAAGACGATCCGGGCTGCTGCAAAAACGCCAGCTCCTCGGGCGTGGAGCTGCGCCCCAGCACCGCGTTGCGGTGCGGGTAGCGCCCAAAGCGCGCAATGATGTCGCGGTGGCGCACTTCAAACTGCAGGTTGTTCTCCAGCCCCGGCTGGTCAAATAGCACCAGGGCCTGCGCATGGATGGCGGCCGACTCGCTGTGCATGTAGGGCATGTAGGCAAAGGCGCGCTGCATGGGCGTCAGCGTGGCATCGTGCCCCCCGGCCACCAGCTCCTGGGCCAGCGCCAGGGCCTGGGCATCCTGGGCAAACGCCAGCGGCGATCCCCGGTGCAGGTTGCGCGAGAACTGGTCCAGCACCAGGATCTCGGCCAGACGCCCCAGGGGCGTGGCGCGCCAGGCCCACAGCTCGCACTGCTGCGCGGCCTGCCAGGTGGCGCCAAACCGGGTGCGGATCTGCGCGTCCAGCGCGTCGCTCTGGGCAAAGTGCTGCGCGGGCGTGAGTTCTTCAAACCAGAAGTGCAGGATGTCGTGGGCTTGCATGGGCTGAGTGTCCGGTTTTATTGAGAAAAATTGGCCGTTTCCGCGCGCTGGTATTCGTTTATTTGCTATCAAATTTGTAGTTTTTAATGCGCAATCGATGGTGCAGCGGCGCCGCCGTCGTCAGGGCGGCACCACGGCCTGCGTGCGCTCCTGGCGCACCAGATACAGGCCGCTGCCAATGATGATGGCGCCCCCCAGCAGGGTGCTGTAGCCGGGCACGGTTTGCCACAGCACCCAGTCCAGCCCCATGCCCCAGGCCAGGGCCGTGTATTCAAACGGCGCCACCACCGACGCCTGCCCGTGGCGGAAGGCCTCGGTGATCGCCAGCTGGCCCGCAAAGCCGGTCACTGCCAGCCCTGCCACCAGCGGCCAGTGCGCCTGGGCCACGCCCACCCACTGCGGCCAGGCCAGCGTGCCTGCGCCCAGGGCCAGCAAGGTGGTGGTCCAGAAGACCAGGCTGGCGCTGGAATCGGTGCGCGTGAGCAGGCGGCCCGTGATGGCCGACACGGCATAGCAGACCGCCGCCGCCAGCACTGCCAGCGCCCCCAGGGTGAAAAACGCCTCCTGGCTGGGGCGCAGTGCCACCAGCACGCCCACCATGCCCAGCGCAATCGCCACCCAGTGGGCGGCGCGCACCTTTTCGCGCAGCACCACGGTAGAGAGCGCCGTGATCAGTAGCGGCGCGATGAAGAACAGCGTGTAGGCCTCGGCCAGCGCCAGCTCGCGGATGGCAAAGGCAAACAGCGCCAGCATGGCCACGTTGAGCCCGCCGCGCAGCAGGTGCAGCGGCCAGCGCACCTGGAGCAGCCGGGGCACCTCGCCGCGCCACAGCACATACAGGGCCACCAGCGGCAGCGCGGCCCAGCCCCGCAGCGCGGCGACCTGCATGGCCGGGTAGTGCGCCGTGAGGGTCTTGAGCAGTGCGTCCATCAGTGAGAAGAAGCCCACGGCAGCCACCATGGCGACGATGCCGCGCAGGTTGCCGGAGGAGGTAGCCTGCATCGGGGCGGCAGCGGTTGTGGGTGGGGTCATGCAGGAAACAAAAAAATCGAGGGCCAGACGGGCGCGTCGCGTGGCGTGTTGAGTAGGTGCACGGTGCCAGCGCTCGAAAGTGTAGGCGAGGGGCGTGCTCTATGCTTGTCGTCAAGAGCTTGACAACGCGCTGGCGTCTGCATGGGCGCCCTCCTCGCTATACTTCTCGGGCTCCACCACAGGGCAATGTGCGGGTGGCTGGGGCGCAATTGTTACTGCTGAATATTGGAGCTTTGCCGTGTTGGAACCCGCCTTGTACGCTCGCCAACTGACGTGGGTTGATGCGCAGCGCTTTGTTGGCCAGCAGATTCTGGCCATTGCGCCAACGGCGGCCGGCCCAGTTGATGTGAAACTGGAAGTCAGCAGTGTTGCCGAGTCTCCCGCTGCACCGGGTGTTCACCAGTTCGCCATCTGTTTTGAAGGCCCGGCAGACAGTTTCCTTGCTCAGGGAACGTATCAACTGCGGCATTCCGAGTTGGGCGATTTTGCTGTGTTCATGACTCCTGTTGCACGCTTGCCTGCTGGGTTCGCATACGAGGCATGCTTTTCGCATGTGGTGTGAGTGGGGCCTGTCACCCCTGCCGATGGGGATGCGGCTAAGAACTGTCGGCGAAGAGGACCTGCCTTTTTTGCGTGCGTTGTACCGCACCGTGCGGGACCCGGAACTGGCGATGACTGTTTGGACGGAGGTGCAGAAGCAGGCGTTTTCCGATTCGCAGTTCGCGTTGCAGGATAGACACTACCGTTCTCACTACCCGGGGGCGCTGTTCCTGTTGGCGGAGTACGAGGGAGAGCGCGTTGGCCGCCTGTACCTCGGAACGGCACCAGGCCCGCTGCGCCTGATGGATATTACGCTTATGCCCGCCTGGCGCGGGCGCGGGTGGGGTACAGCCCTCGTGCGCGCAGTGCTTGAGCGGGCGGATCGAGAAGGCCGAGAAACGCTCTTGTTTGTGGAAGCGAACAACCCTGCCTACGGCCTGTATGTGCGCGAGGGCTTCGTGCATGAAGCGGTTGAGGGTGTCTATGTGCGCATGCGGCGCCCGGTCAACCAGGCCTGATCAGAGGGCGATGTACCCAAGTCCTACGTGCCACCAGAGAACACGCCGAGATTGCTCGGATAGGCTGCCGCAGCGTATGCATGGGCTGAGCGGCCGCAGCACCGAGAGGGACCGCAAAAAAAGCAGCAGCGCTCTAGACAGGTTGGCGGCGGTTGAACACAGCTTCCACCTCAAAGCCCGCAGCATCATTCGGGCTTACAAAAATTGCGTGGCTGCCGAGGGCAGGGTGAGAGACATCCCAGGTGTCCTGCTTCAGCGGCTGATGCTCTGTGGCCAGGAAGATCAGCCGAAAGCTGGCTTCACCATCGTTCGCCTCTGGTAATGGGCTGGCCAGTCGCAGTACCGCCGTGGCTTGGAAGCCATCGGCTTTGCGAAACTCAAACGTCTCGCCTGTCAGCGGTACGAAATGGCTACGCAGCAGCGTGGTAGGGTGCGGGTCGTGCTGTTGACGCCGAGATGTGGTTGCAGCATGGGCTAGTCCCGCAGATGCTGCGGCGTGCGCTAGGCCAGCGGCCTTGAGAAGAGTGCGTCTTTGAGGATTCATATTGCAGAGACTGACAGCGTCGCGTCGGTTCAGGGCACTGACGCGCTGCAGCGATCTTGCCTCAGTTTTTGCTGCGGCGCCACATTTGTCTTGCTCCTGTGCGCGGACCACCCTATATTCCGCACCGCGCGTTGTGCTTAGATTATCGACGCGTCGGTTCGTTTTGGCGGACCTACCTCGGACAGTTATCCCCCCTCAATGTCATCGGCCCTTCGGGCCCGCTGCGCTTCATGGCACAACCTTACGTTGGCGAAATACGCATGTTCGCCGGAAATTTTGCTCCCGCTGGCTGGGCCCTATGTGAAGGGCAATTACTGCAAATCTCTGAGAACGAGACGTTGTTTCAGTTGATTGGCACCACGTACGGTGGTGACGGGCAAGCCACCTTCGCTGTGCCTGATCTGCGCGGGCGTATTCCGATTCACCAGGGCAACGGCTACATCCTCGCGGAGACGGGCGGTGCGGAAGAAATCACACTAACCGTGAACCAGATTCCCAGCCACAACCATGTGTTGAGAGCATCTACCGGCACGGGCTACGTGGCTTCTCCTGTGGGGGCTTTGCCCGCCCGACACCGCGACTACAAGGCGTTTGTGAATGCAGTCCCCGCTGCGCAGAACATGCATTTGGGAACGCTGCCGTCAGTTGGTGGCAGCCAACCGCATGAGAACAGGCCACCCTTCCTGTGCGTGAACTTCATCATCTCGCTTTTCGGTATTTTCCCGTCTCCCACCTGACGCTATGGCAGAACCTTTTCTCTCCGAGATTCGCATTGTCTCGTTTGCATTTGCGCCCAAAGGCTGGGCTCTTTGCAACGGCCAGCTTCTGCCCATCAACCAGAACCAGGCGCTGTTTTCTTTGCTGGGCACGACCTTTGGTGGCGATGGTCGCGTGAACTTCGCGCTGCCCGATTTTCGAGGGCGTATTCCGATTCATGTCGGCCAGAGCCATACGCTCGGTGAGCGTGGTGGTGAGGAGGCCCACACCCTGTCAATCAATGAATTGCCGATGCATACCCATGTGCCCCTGGCGACATCCGCCACGGGGCGTGCTACGGGGCCAGCTGGCAATGTCTTCGCGGCATCCCGTGGCAGCTATGCGGCATCAGCCACAACGTCCGCCCGCGCAGACGCCATTACGTCTGTGGGCAGTTCTCAGGCGCATCTGAACCTGCCTCCATTCCTGACCTTGAACTTTGTGATCGCGCTGCAAGGCATCTTCCCTTCGGCAACCTGATCGATCGACGAGAGAGCATTTTCTATGGCCGACCCCTTTGTTGCTGAAATCCGCATCGTTCCTTTCAATTTCGCTCCCAAAGGGTGGGCATGGTGCGATGGCCAGCTCTTGCCCCTGTCGCAGAACACGGCTTTGTTTTCGTTACTGGGCACCACATATGGTGGCAACGGCAAAAGCAACTTTGCCTTGCCTGACCTGCAAGGGCGCGCTCCCATGATGCCAGGGCAAGGCCCGGGCCTGTCGCTTTATGACCTTGGCCAAACGGGCGGTGCGGAAAGCGTGAGTTTGCAGGAGTCTGAGATGCCTTCTCATACCCACATGCTGCGCGGCGGTGATGCGTCGGGGCCAACTGTGGCAGACCCCACAGGCGCCAGCCTGGGGGCATCGCCTGCGCGTGCTTATGCCAGTGTGTCTCCAAGCGAACCGATGGCGAGCGAGACTGTGAGCGTGTCGGGCGACAGTCAGCCGCACAACAACATGCCGCCCTACCTGACTGCCTACTTCATCATCGCGCTGCAGGGTGTTTTCCCTCCCCGGACCTGACCTGCATAGACCGCGCTTTCAGATTTGTTCCCCAACCGGTTTCCTCCATCTGCCTGTAGTGACCTCCATCATGCGTTGTTCCGTTCTGGCCCTGGTGCTCATCGCCAGCGCCATGCCTACCTGGTCGCAGACCAAACCTGTTGTGCAGCGCGAGTTTGCAGGGCGCGAAAATCGTTTTGTGGCCATGCCAGCCAGCGATGCTGCGCGGTTTCGTGCGGTGGCTGGGGGACGGCAGATCGCCTTTGATTCAACAGGCGTTGTGTTGCAATCCCGGCGCGCGCAGGCTGCGGCATCCAGGGCAAAGTTCTTGGGCATGAAGGTCGCAAACGATGGCGCCTTGCGCTATACCTTTGAGGGCACTGCGGGAGCCGCTCCCCAAGGCACACAGGCATCGCCCACCGTCTACCACTGGCTGGTGGGAGAACGGTCGCAGTGGCAGACGGGCCTCAAGAGCTATGGCTCAGTGGTCTACCGCGGCGTATGGCCTGGCGTAGATGCCGTTTTTGCGGGGGATGCCGGAGGCTTCAAGTATCAGTTCGAGCTGACACCTGGTGCCGATCCGTTGCGTGTGGTTTGGCGCGTGGATGGAGCAGACGCGGTTCGCCTCCGGCCCGACGGGTCTCTGCTATGGCGCGTGGGCGATGACCTTCTGGTAGATGCCGCACCAGTGGTGTTTCAGCCCGACGGAGGCCGCCGCATCCCTGTTGCTGCAAAGTACAGGGTGGAACAGGTCGGCGAGCGAAGCTGGCGCATCGGGTTTGGATTGGCGGCCCACGACGCGGCCAAGCCTTTGGTGATCGACCCTGCATGGACGGGGTACTCGGGCTTGGTGGGGGGGAACGCCGATGATCAGGTGTTCTCTGTCGTCCGTGATGATGATGGCAATACCTTTGCTTGTGGCGCCACGCAGTCCATGAATCTGCCGACCACGGGCGGTACCGGCGTGCGGGGGGGCGATGACGCCTTCGTCGTCAAATTCAGCCCTAAGGGCGTAGCGGAGTTCGTGACCTACCTAGGGGGGAGCGCCAACGACGCCTGCCATGGACTGGCCGTTGATGCTGGAGGCAGCATCTATCTCGCCGGCGCCACGCATTCCACGAATTTCCCCACAGCGGGTACGGATGCCAGTAATCGCCTGCGTCGCACCAAGGTACAGGACGACCGCGATGCGTTTGTGATGAGGCTCAATAGCAATGGCTCGACGCTTTCGTACTCTGGCTTCATCGGTGGTGCTGAGGACGACCAGGCCAACGCGATTGCGGTGGATGCGCTGGGCCGAGCCTACGTCACCGGCTTTTCCGTCTGTACCACCACGGCGGCGGCGGGCTGCACTACGGCAGCCCCTGCGTTCCCGGCGATTGGGGGTCCCAGCCTGAGCCACGGTGGCGACCAGGTTGGCTCCGGCGGTATGGACGCATTCGTTGCGCGGGTAGCGGCAGATGGCAGCGGACTGGAGTACGCGGGCTTTATTGGCGGCAATGGCGGTGATGAAATGGGTAACGCACTGGCGCTGTTGTCCGATGGCCGACTGGCCGTGGCGGGTGCCACGGACTCCACGGCAGGTCTGCCCAGCCTGACAGGATCTCGTACTACGTTTGCGGTGCGTTCGGTCGATGCGGTGGATGCTTTTGTAGCGTTTGTCGCACCCAACGGAGCCAGTGCGCAGACGATGATCTTGACGGGCTCGCTGCCGCAAAACGGCGAAATTGGCATGGACCGTGCGCTTGCGATCGTGGCTGCGGCTGATGGCGGGCTGTTGGTGGGCGGCGAGACCAACGCGCCTAACTTTCCGGCCAATGACAGCAATACCCGGTTTATTGCAGGGGGTGTGCAGAACAACCCGAGCGGCAACATGGACGGTTTCGTGGTCCGACTCCATCCCTCTGCCCCATTTGCGACGTACCTGGGCGGGTCGGGCTACGACCATGTCTCGGCGTTGGCGGACGACGGGTCGGCGCTCTACGCCACCGGGGTTACCAGTGTGGGCACGGGTTTTCCAGTGGTGGCGCAGAGTGGCATTGCTACCGTGCGCCCCGGTCAGCAAGATGGCTTCCTCAGCAAGATTGAATACTCCTCGCCTTCGACGCCGGTGTATTCGGGTTTTCTGGGGACGAGTGGGGCAGATGCCATGCATGCGCTCGCTGCCACGATGGTCGATGCCGACGCAATCCTCTCAGTTGGCGGCGTCACCACATCTGGCGCAGCGGGTTTGACCAACCCCACCACAGGGGCTTCGGCCAGCGTGGCTGCAGCCAATGGGCTGGTGCTGCGCATCGACCCCTTCGGCCCGCCGCATCGGATGGACGTGATGGCGGGCTCCCCCCAGTCCACCCCTATCGGACAGGCTTTTGCCGCGCCTCTGCAGGTGCAGGTGTTTGACGTTGATTCGCGAACGCTGCCGAACGTAGTGGTGAGTTTCAGTGCTCCGGGCTCTGGCGCCTCGGCCGTACTGGATTCTGGAGGAACTGCCACTACCAACTCCAGCGGGATCGCCACCCTGAACGCTACGGCAAACATGTTGGCTGGCACGTACAACATTACCGCCATGGTCGGTGCCGCGCAGGCCACCTTGGCGCTGACAAACGCCAAGGGTGCGCAGGCAGCGCTCTCGGTGTCAGCCAGCCCTGCCGGGCTGGTCTACAACGGCACCTCCACACTGTCCGTGTCGGGTGGAACGGGCACCGGGGTCGTGAGCTATGCCGTGACTGCCGGGGCTTCCAATTGTGCGACTACTGGTTCTACGGTGACAGGCACTGGCGTTGGCAGCTGCACCGTGACGGCCACAAAAGCATCTGACGACAACTACCTGCAGGCTACCGCAACGGTCGATTTCACCGTGAGCAAGGCCGACCAGGCGCCGCTGACTGTGTCGGCTTCGCCGACCACCATCGCGTTGCACGGTACGTCCACTCTGGGCGCCGCAGGTGGATCTGGTTCGGGAGCGGTCAGCTTTGCGGTGACGGCGGGCGCGAACATTTGCTCCGTCTCCGGCAACGTGCTCACGGCGACGGACGTGGGCTCGTGTACCGTGACTGCCACCCGCGCCTCTGATGCGCTCTACAACGAAGTCTCTGGACAGGTGGTGGTTGTGGTCACGAGGGCCTTGCAACCTGGCTGGACAGCCAGCGCTACCCCATCCGCCACCATTTCCGTCAACGGGACGACCACGGTGGTGACCTCAGGTGGCGCGGGCACTGGCGCAGTCAGTCTGGCTGTTACGGCGGGTGCTGTCTCGTGCTCGCTGGCGGGCAACGTGGTCACAGGGGTGAAGCCTGGCACCTGCACCGTGACCGCTACCAACGCGGGCGATGCGCAGTATGAGCCGGTCTCCACCACGGTGGATATCCAGGTGGATCAGGCCGCACAGGCACCCCTGTTCGCCACGGCCAGCCCCTCGTCGATTCCTTACCTGGGTACTTCTTCGCTGAGTGTCAGCGGCGGATCGGGCACCGGTGCGGTGAGCTTTGCAGTGACGGCGGGTGCTGGGCAGTGCCAGCTGGCTGGCAATGTCCTGACCGGTATTGGCATCGGCAGCTGCACCGTCACTGCGACCAAGGCAGCTGATACCAACTACGGCTCCGCAACTGCCACCGTTGCCGTCATGGTGAACCGGGCGGTACAGCCCGCCCTGGTGGTGGTGGCCACGCCGTCGTCGGTTGCGCTCAACGGTACAGCCACCCTTTCCACCAGTGGAGGTGCGGGCACTGGCGCGATAACCTACGTGGTTACATCTGGCGCGGGAGTCTGCTCGGTGGTAGGAACGACGTTGACCGGAACGGCGGTGGGCGTGTGTGAAGTCACGGCCACCAAAGCGGCAGACCCAACCTATGAGGTGGCTACCAGCACCGCGTCTGTTTCTGTGGGCAAGGCTTTACAGACCATCAGCTTCGCGCCGTTGTCAGGCAAGGTGTTGGGCAATCCAGACTTCACGCTATCAGCGATGGCCAGCTCTGGGCTGCCGGTGAGCTTTCGTACGGACACACTGCTGGTGTGCGCTGTGAATGGCACCATGGTTCGCTTGGTGGGTATGGGGACATGCCGCGTGATCGCTGCGCAGGCAGGTGATGCCAGCTACAACGCCGCGGCTGAAGTGGTTCAGGCTTTCGTGGTGGCTCCTCCGGCGACAGCTGGCGCGGGTGTTACGGGAGCGACCCCTGCAGGCCCTGCGGCTGCCGATATTTCAACGCCAGCCTGGGTGTTTGCCGAGGCTGGTACAGGTAAATACCAAAACGCTGGATTCATGCCGTTGACTGGTCATCCCAAGTCACCTGCGGTACCTCCTCCTGCCGGGATGTCTTTCCCTATGGGCTTGTTTGATCTGGTGGCCGTGAGCGGCGTGCCGGGCTCGTCCTTCACCGTCAAACTGACTTACCCCACGCCACTGCCTCCTGGCACGCAGTACTGGAAGTTCGGCCCTACGCTCTCTAACGCTACACCCCACTGGTATGCCTACCCGGGGGCGGTTATCTCGGGCAACACTATCACGCTGACGGTAGTGGACGGACAGCAGGGTGATGACGATTTGCAGGCCAATGCCATCATCCTCGACCCCGGAGGCCCTGCATTGCTGGCTGCGACTGCGGGCGCGGCAACTGCCATTCCTTCCCTTTCGGAGTGGGGACGCATTGTGCTGGTGCTACTTATGGCATCTCTCTTCTGGTGGGTGTTGCGCCAAAGACTGCCCCGCTGATTGCGCGAAGGGCATTGGGGGAGTGGTCGCCCCCCGGGCAGTTGCGCTCCATCGGCGTCGGACCAAATTGATCTTTGGAGATTGCTGGTAGAGCGCTGGCTGCTACCAAACTGGCGATATGTACGCTCCGTATGCCGTTGTGGGGCATTGGGCTTCGTGCTACGGAGCATCGGTCTAGCCGAACTGTGCAACGTGGCGTAGAGTCACAAGGCGTTAGGTCTTGGGGGGCGTTGGCCCCCGAGGAGGTGGGGTGGACCCAAAACGTATTGTGCTTATCCAGGGCCACCCCGACGCCCAGGCACCCCACCTGTGCCACGCTCTGGCTCAGGCATATGCCGACGGCGCCACCGCCGCAGGGCATGAGGTGCGGCAGATCGATGTCGCCACCATCGACTTTGCGCTGCTGCGCAGCCAGCACGAATGGGAGCTGGGCCTGCTGCCCGCCTCGCTCAAGCCCGCGCAGGCCGACATCGGCTGGGCGCAGCACATCGTGCTGTTTTTCCCGCTGTGGCTGGGTGACATGCCTGCCTTGCTCAAGGGATTTCTGGAGCAGGTGGCGAGGCCCGGGTTCGCCTTCAGCACCGAAGGCGGCAACACCTTTGGCCGCAAGGGCCTCACTGGTCGCAGCGCGCGGGTGGTGGTCACCATGGGCATGCCGGCGCTAGTGTACCGCTGGTACTTCCGCGCGCACAGCGTGAAGTCGCTGGAGCGCAATATCCTGGGTTTTGTGGGCATCGCCCCGGTGCACGAAACCCTGGTGGGCCATGTGGAGCAGTTGGGCGATGCGGGGGTGGCCCGGTGGAAGGCACGCATGCGCGCGCTAGGGGCCAAGGCGGCCTAGGCCCCGCGCGCACCGACAGCGGCCGTGGTCAGCCAAACGCCCGCGCTGCGGCCAGCGCGCCCATGCGCTGGCTGATCGCAAAGAACTCCGCCACCGTCTCTTCAATGATCTGCTGCGCCGTCTTGATGGAGTCGATGAGCCCGGCCGTTTGCCCTGCGAGTGCAGGGGCCGCCTCCATATCGCCGTCAAAGTACACGCGCTGTATGCCCGCAAAGCTGTCGGCGGGCATCAGGCCCGCTTCATGGATGGCCTGCGTGCGCTGCGACTTGAGCGCGCGGATGCAGGGGCTGGCCTTGGTGTTGAGCATCCAGGTGCCGGTCACGCCCGCATCGATGATGGCGTTCTTGTAGTTGGCGTGCACGGGGCTTTCGGCGCAGCTCACAAACCGTGTGCCCATCTGCACGGCCTCGGCCCCCAGCGCAAAGGCTGCCGCCATGCCGCGCCCGTCGCAGATTCCACCGGCAGCCACCAGCGGCACGTCCACCCGCGCGCGGATGGCCTGCAGCAGCACCAGGGTGGAGACCTCTTCGGGGTTCTTGAAGCCACCGCCTTCACCGCCTTCGACCACCAGGCCGTCAATGCCTGCGTCCACGCATTTCAGCGCTGCGTCCACCGTGGGCACCGCGTGGTACACGGTGATGCCCGCGTCCTTGAGCGGCGCAATGAACTTGGCCGGGCTGCCCGCCGAGGTGGTCACAAACTTCACGCCCGATGCGCACACAAAGCGCAGCATGGCGTCGTCCTTCAAAAAGCGGATGGGCAGGTTCACGCCAAACGGCAGGCCCAGCGCGCTCATCTTGGTGATCTCGGCCTGGCAGTTGGCGGTTTCGCCAGACGAGGTTTCGATGATGCCCAGCCCACCCGCGCGCGACACCGCCGAGGCCAGCTGCGTGCGCGCAATCCAGCCCATGGGCGCCTGGATGATGGGGTAGCGCGCACCGGTGTGGGCAAGGACGCGGTTGGTGGTGGGTGTGGTCATGGGCAAGGTCTCCTGGTATTTTTTGGAGCGCCCATTATTTCGACGGGTGTGCCGTCGCCGTGTCGCCCGCGTTACGGGGCCGGGGCGGGTGTCTCTTGCCAGGGCAGCTGCGCAAACAGCCGCTGCCAGTCGGCGCAGGGCGGTGCCGTGGACTCGTCGGTGGGGAGGTGCCCACAGCCCCAGTCTGCAGGCCCCGGCCACCGCAGCCCGCTGTCGAATGTCATTGCCGCCCCGTTCACCGGGTGGGGCACCGTGAGCTGCCAGGCATGCAGCCACAGCCGCTGCTGGCCCAGCCGCTCGGCCCACCAGCGGTTGAGCGGGCCTTTGCCGTGCGTGGCATCGCCAATGATGGGGTGCGCCAGGTGCTTGAGGTGGCGGCGGATCTGGTGGCGCCGCCCGGTGGTGGGAAGGGCCTCGACCAGCGAGGCGCGCGTGGTGGCAAAACGCGCATCGCTGGCCTCGGGCAGCGTGAGCTGCGCCAGTCGCCGAAAGCGCGTGTGGGCATCCTGCACCGCCGCATCTGCGGGCGCGTCATCGGGTTTGAGTGCGTGGTCCACCTCGATGGCCTCAGGTGCCCAGCCGCGCACCATCGCCAGGTAGCGCTTGTGCGTAGCGCCCTGCTCAAACGCCTGCGACAGCGCGCGTGCAGCATCGCTGTGCAGCGCCATCACCAGCACGCCGCAGGTGCCCTTGTCCAGCCGGTGCACGGGATAGACATGCTGGCCCAGCTGGTCGCGCAGGGTCTGCATCACAAACCGCGTCTCGCCCGCGTCCAGCCCCGTGCGGTGCACCAGCCAGCCTGCGGGCTTGTACACGGCCACCAGGTGCTCGTCGCTCCAGAGGATGTGCAGGGGAGGGGGCATGGGAGCGTGGGGTACAGGTTTATAGGTGGCGCCAGACCCCTTCTTTGGTGGGGTAGGGAAGGCGCGCATTGTGCAGCACACAGGCCTGCCTACACTGCTACGTTTTCTGCAACGCGCTCAAGGAACAGGCCAATGTCCGCTGGAGACTGGAAAGACATGTACGCCGCCGCCGTGGCGGGCGACCTGGCACTGGTGCGCCACCACATCAGCGCGGGCGTGAATCCCAACTACCAGCACCCCGAGATCCTGTGCACGCCCTTGGTGGCCAGCCTCATCCACGGCCACGACGCCATTGCGCACTACCTGCTGGCCCATGGCGCCGACCCTGGGTTGCGATCCGACTTTGACGACATGACCCCGCTGGAGGCCGCGCGCCGCTACCGGCGCACCGAGTTCATTGCCTTGCTGCAGGCGCAGGGCGCGAAGGAAGAGCGCAAGCCTTTCTGGTGGCGCTGGCTGCCGGTGTAGAACCAGGCTTAGGCGTCTGTAGAGCCCGCGCGGCGCAGGCCAGCGGCCGCCGTGCAAGGGTCGCCCCGCTGCACGGGCGGCGCCCCCTCAGAGGAAAGGCACGAATCGACTCAGCGGAGGCTTGCGTCCTTCGCCCGCATCTTGGCGCCGATGTACTCCCCATGCGTCACGTGCAGCAGCCCGGCCACCTTGCTGATGGTGTGCATCTCGTTTTCGTCCAGGCGCGCGTCGGCATAGGCCACCTGCCACATGGCTTCGACCAGCTGGATCTTCTGGTCCTGCGTGAAATGCTCGTTCAGGCTGCTGGTGAAGCGCTGGTAGTCGTACGCGGTTTGGGATGTGGTCAGGGCCAGCTCCAGCAGGCGGGCCAGTTCGTCGTCGCTCAGCGCAAATTTGCTGCGCAGGGCGGTCACCACGGTGGTGCGTTCTGCGTCGTCCATGGCGGCATCAAATCGCACCACCTCCACCAGCAGCACGGCGGCGGCCAGCTGCACCGTGTGTGTCCGCTCGGCGGGTGACGGGGACGGCTTGGGCTGCGTGAAGCTGTCGAACAGGTCTTTGAGGGTCTGGAGCATCGGGGGCCTTTTCTGAGGGCTTTCGCTGTGTGGCGCTGGTGGGGTGGAGGTGTGGCCGTGCCGGTTGGTTCCCGCCGGGCGCGTGAGCGGTTGCGCACTTTGCGCTCGCTGCTGTCTATTGAGCCAGCGACAATTGGGGGTCATGACGAAGAAAACCATACTCCCCCTGCAACTGCTGGTTGCCCCCGACAAGAACGACCCCGCGCCGCTGATCCTGTACCACGGGCGCAATTGCCCCGACGGCTTTGGCGCTGCGCTGGCCGCCTGGCTGTACTACGGCGACAGCGCCGAGTACCGGGGCTTGGACCACGGCGATGTGCTCTCGGTGGACGACTTGCCGCCCGTGGCGGGCCGCACCGTTTACATCCTTGACTTCTCGTTCTCGGCCGAGATCCTGCAGGCGATCGACGAGCGTGCCTCCAAGCTGGTGATGCTGGACCACCACAAGAGCGCGGCCGAAAAGCTCACCGGGTTTGCCTGCCGCTGCGGCGTGGTGCACTTTGACATGAGCAAGTCGGGCGCGCGCCTGGCCTGGGAGTTCTTCCACCCGCACACACCCATCCCGGCGCTGCTGCAGTATGTGGAAGACCGCGACATCTGGAAGTGGGAGTTTGAAGAGAGCGCACGCTTCCTGTCGGCGCTCGACATGGAGACGCAGGACTTTGCGCGCTGGAGCGAGATCGCTGCCTTCAGCCCCGAGCAGCTTGCGCAGTTCATGGTGCGCGGCGCGGCCATGGACGAGAAGTACAAAAAGCTCTGTGCCGACATCGCCGAGGGCGCGCAGCCCCTGGTGTTCAACGGCATCGCGGGCCTGATGGTGAATGCGCCGGGCATGTTCCACAGCCTGGTGGGCGACATGCTCTCGGCCAAGACCGGCACCTTTGCGCTGATGTGGAGCGCCGGTGAAAAAGGCGTGAAGGTGGGGCTGCGTGCGCAGCGCAATTTCGACTGCATCGCCCTGGCCGAAAGCATGGGCGGCGGCGGCCATGCCCAGGCCTGCGGTTTCAAGATGAAGGTCGAGCGCCTGCCCGAGCTGCTCTCTGGCACCTTCAACGCCTGAAGCAGGGGCCGGTTTTGAATGAAAATCGGCCTTTGCGCGCGATAGATAAGCGCTAATAGCTATTAAATATGTAGCAATCTACGCAGGCTACACCAGCCGCAGATCCACTCCCTTCGTCCCCGGAAACACCCGCGCCACGGCGGCCGCGTTCAGCCCGTACAGGCGCGCAAACAGCCCGCCCAGCACGGCGCGGTAGTCGTTGAGCACGGGGTAGTCGCGGTTCTGGAACAGCGTGGTGGCCGTCAGTGCCTGCTGCTCGCCCACCACGCGCCCGCCGCCCACGCCACCGCCCAGCACCCAGAACACGGTGCCGTGGCCGTGGTCCGTGCCCCGGTTGCCGTTCTCGCGGAAGGTGCGGCCAAACTCGCTGACCACCACGACCACGGTGTGCTTCCACGCGGGGCCCATCTCGTCGGCAAAGCCTGCCAGGCCTCGGCCCAGCTCTTCAAAGCGGTTGGCCAGCGTGCCGGTGGCAGCGCCCTGGCCCACATGGGTGTCCCAGCCGCCCACGTCCACAAATCCGATTTGGTAGCGCGCCTGCATCAGCTTTGCCATGCGCCGCGCCGTGCCTTCAAAGCCCTTGGTGCTGAGCGCGTTGCGGCTGGCGGCCTCCATTTCGCCCTGCATGGTGCGGGCCACTTCTTCGCGCGTGGCAAAACCTTCGGCCACGGGCGTGGCCAGTGGCGTGCCCCGGTACATGGATTCGATGAGCTGTGCCTGCCGCGCATCCACACCACTGCGGCCCGCCGCCGCACTCAGCAGCGTGTTGGGCACGTCCACCGCGCCGCGCAGCACCAGTGGCAGGGTGCTGGTGAAGGCCATGGGCTGCAGCGCTGCCGTGGCCGGGGGGTTGCCGGTGCGCGGGTTCAGCTCGGCTACCAGCCGGTTCAAGAAGCCCGAGCGGTAGTCGCGCCGCCCGCCCACGGGCTGGCCCAGTTCCATGCTGTCCTGCGTATCGAAGTGGCTGCGCGAGAGGTCGTCGGTGCCCGCAAACGGCACAAAGGCCAGCTGGCGCTGCTGGTACAGCGGCAGCATCGAATCGGCCAGCGCGGGGTGCAGGCCCCAGTCGGGCGTGAGCGGCAGCGCGCCACCGTCCTGCCCGGGGCGGGCAATGGCGATGTTGGGCCGCGTCTCGTAGTAGTAGCTGCTGGCCGTGGGCACGAGCAGGCTGGCGCAGTCATAGCCGCCACGCAGAAAAACGAGTAGAAAACGCGCGTCCAGCGCGCCGAGGGCGGCCATCGCGCTCGCACTGTTAACGCCCAGCGCGCTGGCGCCCAGGGCTTGAAGAAGGTGTCTGCGTTGCATGGTGATTCTTCTAGCCGTGCATGAACTCGGGGGACGCGAGGAACAGCAGGTTCCATTCGCGCGGTGAGGTGGCCTGCGCCAGCGCATTGCGCGTGGCGGCCGACCAGGTGGGCTGCAGGGCGCGCACATAGGCACTCTGCGCCAGCGGCGGGGGCGTGCGCTGCGCTGCGGACTGCTCGGCCATCCTCATCTCCTTCTCGCGCGGGGTGGACAGGGGCGCGGAGGCCACCCCGGCCCCGATGGCGCGGGCGATCTCGAAACGGGTGGACATCTGCCCCGAGCCCGCCCACGCGGCGGCGTCCAGCGGGTAGCCGTCAGGTGTGGCGCGGCCGTACAAGGGCTCGGCCAGCCGCTGCAGCCAGCCCAGTGCGGGCTCGGCGCCGGGCAGCACGGCGTCGCCATGGGCCAGGCGCAGGCCGGCCAGCACGTAGTGCACAGGGTCGCGAAACCGCTGGCCCAGCGACGCGTGAAATTCCGGCGCGCTGAACAGCGCCTCCAGCACGGCGGCGATGTCGCCATCGGTGCGCTCGAACGTGCGGGCCAGCGTTTGCAGCAGCGCAGGCGGCGGCTGGTCGCCCACCAGGAACAGCGCGATCTTGCGCGTGATGAAACGCGCCGTGGCCGGTGCACGGGCCAGGCGGTCGAGCGCCTCGTCCACCTCGGCCAGGCCTTCGGCGCGCAGCGGCTGGCCCAGCAGCGTCTTGGGCTCCCAGTCATGCCGCTGGGGGTTGAACTCGAACAGGCCGTCGCGCACGTAGTGGCGGCGCAGCGCGGGTTTCATGCGCGGGGGCTCGTTGCTGTCTGGCTGCCGTGCAATGCCCACGCCGGTCAGCACGCGCGCCAGCTCCTGCACGTCCTGCTGGCTGTAGCCACCGTCCACACCCAGGGTGTGCAGCTCCATCAGCTCGCGCGCGTAGTTTTCGTTGATGCGGCCCGCTGCGTTGCGGGCGTTGTCCAGGTAGTGCAGCATGGCCGGGTGGCGCACCGTGGCGCCCAGCAGGTCGCGAAAGCGGCCCAGTGCGTGGGGGCGGATGGCGCGCTCTTCATAGTCGCCCACCAGCGCGCGCAAGGGGCCTTTGCCTGCAAACACGTTGAAGTGGTTCATCCAGAACCAGGTCATCTTCTCGCGCAGCTGGGTGGGGGAATACAGCGCGCGCAGCACAAAACGCTCGGCCGCCTCTTGCTGCAGCGCGCGCATGTCCTGCTGCCAGGCCTTGAGTGCGGCCTTGCGGCCCTCTTCGGTGGGTTGGGCCTTGGCGGCCTGTTGCTGCGCCTCCATGCGCGCGGCCAGCTCGGGCAAGGGCGTGCGGGTGATGGCCATGGCGTCGATCTGTGCCTGCGCTGCGCTCGGCAGCGTGGTGGGCGGCGGGCGCAGCTGGGCGGTCAGATAGGCCGCAGCCCCCTGCGGCGGCAGCGCCTGCGTGCCCTGGGCGATGTTGCCCCAGGTCACGCGGTCCAGCAGGCGGGCCAGGGTGGCCTCGTCGGCCTGGGCCCAGGGGGCGGCGCCTGCCGGGGCGGCGGCACGGGCCAGGCCCAGAGGGGCGGTGGCGGCCATGCCCAGCAGGCCTAGGCCTGCGAGCACGGTGCGGCGCTGTAGATGGCTGGAGGGCGGAGCGAAGGGTGCGTTCATGGGCGCGCTTGTGGGGCAGGCAGTGGGCGCATGGTGCGCCGCCCCCACGCGGCGTGCAAGCCTGCCGCGCGGGTTTTACCTGCGCGACACAAATGCCCCAGAGCTTGTTTACACGGGCTGTCGCGCCGCCGCTGAACTGCTCACCTGCTCAGCTGCTGGCCGGCGCAGCTTCCTCGAAGCGGTCCACCGTGCGCAGCGTCTTGAAGGCCCACATCCAGCCCCCCACCACGCCCAGCGTGCACAGGCCGCCCACCACGGCGGCGGGCACCACGCCCAGCCAGGCGGCGCTGGTGCCCGCGCGGAACTCGCCCAGCTCGTTCGACGAGCCGATGAACAGCATGTTGACTGCGTTCACCCGCCCGCGCATGGTGTCGGGCGTGGAGAACTGCACCAGCGCGCCCCGGATGTACACGCTCACCATGTCGGCCGCGCCTGCCACCATCAGCGCCGCAAACGACAGCCAGAACCAGTGCGACAGCGCAAACACCAGGTTGGCCACGCCAAACACCGCCACGGCAATGAACATGGTGCGCCCCACATGGCGGTTGAAGGGCCGCATGCTCAGGTACAGCCCGGCGCCCACTTCGCCCACCGCCATGGCGCTGCGCAGCGCGCCCAGGCCCGCCGGGCCCACATGCAGCACCTCTTGTGCATAGATGGGCAGCAGCGCCACCACGCCGCCCAGCAGCACCGCAAACAGGTCCAGCGAGATGGTGCCCAGGATGATGGGCCGCGAGCGGATGAAGCCGATGCCCGCGCCAAAGCGCTGCCACATCGTGCCCTGCGTGGGGCCGGGCGCGGTGCCGTGCGCCACCGGAACCCGCAGCACCAGCGCCACCCCCAGTGCAAAGCAGGCGCAGCACATGGCATAGGTCAGCTCGCCGCCACCCAGCGCATACAGCAGCCCGCCCAGCAGGGGCCCGCCGATGCTGGCCACGCGCATCAGCATGCTGTTGGCGGCCATGGCCTGGGCCAGATGCCCGCGTGGCACGATCTGCGGCAGCAGGCTTTGCATGGCCGGGCCCGAGAAAGCGCGTGAGCACCCGTAGAGCACCAGCACTGCATAAATGCCCGCCACACCGCTGGCGCCGTGGCCCGACAGCCACCACAGCAACGCGCTGCACACCCCGCCCACCGCCCAGGCCAGCGCCAGGATGCGCTTGCGCGCAAACCGGTCGATCAAATCGCCCGCTGGCAGCAGCAGGCACAACATGGGCAGAAACTGCGCCAGCCCCACATAGGCCAGCGCCAGCGGCTCGCGGGTGAGGTCGTACACCTGCCAGGCCACGACTACGGCCTGCACCTGGGTGGCCACCACAGCCACCACGCGGGCGATCAGAAAAGCAACAAAACCGGAATGGCGGTAGACGTTGGCGGGCTCGGCATCGGGCGCCGCAAGAGGGGATGGGGGAGCGGTCATGGCAACGGGGACGGTTGGCGCGGGGCTGAGAGCGACTTCTTTGAACAGGCTCTTAAGGCGCCGCCGGGCCAAGGGGGAAAAGACCCCACGATGCTAACGGCCATGCCCCTGGCGTGCTGGTGGCTGGGGGAAAGACCCGCAGAAATCGCTATTCAGGTTTTGCCGGAGCCCGTCGATAAGGAGAAAGAGAAGCGGGCTTCCGGGTCCCCGGCGCTGTGGCGTGGGGGCGGGAGCTGTGTATTTACCCACCACTCACCAGGGGTTCACGGGGCAGGCCATGGGGTTGACGATCAACACCAACGTAATGTCGCTCAATGCGCAGCGCCGGCTTGGCAATGCGCAGAACGACATGGCCACGACCGTGCAGCGCCTGTCCTCGGGCCTGCGCATCAACAGCGCGAAGGACGACGCTGCGGGCCTGGCGATCTCCGAGCGGTTCACCTCCCAGATCCGGGGGCTCAACCAGGCGGCGCGCAATGCCAATGACGGCCTCTCGCTCATGCAGACGGCCGAGGGTGCGCTGCAAAGCGTCACTGCCAGCCTGCAGCGCATCCGCGAGCTTGCCGTGCAGGCTGCCAACGACACCAACAGCGCGTCCGACCGCCAGGCCATCCAGGCCGAGGTCACGCGGCTGGCTCAAGAGATCGACCGCACCGGGCGCACCACGCAGTTCAACGGCATGGAGGTGTTCGACCGCTCCGATGCCAGCGTGGTGGGCGACGAAAACCTGCTGGCTGTGTTCGATGGCATGACCAGTGCGGGCAGCTGGCTGGAGAGCAGCGAAAACCTCATCCGCACTTTTTACGGCATCCAGGGCGATGGTGCGTCGCTGGACATCCGCTTCACCGGTTTCACCGATGGCCAATACGGTGTGGGGGCCTATGTCCAGCCCCTCGGCGGCTACGACGGGCAGGGGCGGGGGCTGAATCTGGTGCTGCAGGTGGACATGGCCGACTTTGTGCCGCCCAACATGCCCAATGGGGGCACGGCGCCGTTCTACAGCGATCGCACCGTCGGCCATGAGATGGTGCATGCCGTGATGGCGCGCGCCACCAACTGGAACGACATCTCGAACAACCACCTGTGGTTTGCCGAAGGCGCGGCCGAGTTCATCCACGGCGGTGAAGAGCGGGTGCGCAACGACGTGGCCAACCTGGGCGTGGCCGCCGTGGTGACGGCCATTGGCGGGCCGACCACCACCAGCGAGTTCTATTCGGCCAGCTATTCGGCCGTGCGCTACATGCACGAACGCATCAAGGCGGCGGGTGGCACTGGCATCAAGGATGTGCTTACCTACATGAGCAACAACCCCGGCTCCACGCTGAATGCGGCCATTGGTGCCGCGTCGGCCGGGGCCTTCACCAATGCGGGGGACGCGCTCACGCAGTTCGGGCTCAATGGCGCGGCTTTCATCGGCAGCTTTGACCTGAACAACGCCGACACCGGTGCCATCGGCGGCGCCGATGTGGACGGTGGCATGGTGCGTGACGCCAAGGCCGCCATCCCCAACCAGGGCAGCCGCTCGGGCAAGAATGTGCTGCAGGGCTTTACCGAAACCTTTGAAAACATCGCGTCGTCCAGCGGCGCCATCAGCACCAAGGTCTTCCAGGTGGGCGCCAACGCCAACCAGACCATGGAAACCCGCGTGGGCGCGGTTGGCCTCGGTGCCATGGGGCTGCGCAACACGCTGGACGTGACCACCTCGGCCGCGCAGACCATCGTGTCGGTGGACCGCGCGCTCGACTACGTCAACAGCCAGCGCGCCGTCATCGGTGCCCAGTCGTCGCGGCTGGAGTCGGCCATCACCAACCTGCAGATCGGCAGCGAGAACCTCTCGGCCAGCCGGGGGCGCATCACCGACACCGACTTTGCGGTGGAGACCGCCACCCTGGCGCGCCAGCAGATCCTGCAACAGGCGGGCAACGCCATGGTGGTGCAGGCCAACCAGATGCCCCAGGGCGTGTTGGCCCTGCTGCGCACCTGATCCATCCCTCTCCAGCCCCGTTCAGCGCTGGCTGCGCCGGTGCCTGTAGTCCCACGGCGCCAGCGGCCGCTTTTGCGACCACAGGCCGGCACCGTTGCTGCGCGCCTTTGACTGCAAAGCTGCCAGCTCTGGGCGGGATTCGGCATACGGCGTGTACACCCAGGCCAGGCCCGCGCGCACCTGGGCCGTGGCCACGTCGGCACTGCCGCAGCGCACATGGGCCACCGTGCGGCCGTAGTTGTCTTCATCCACCGGCTGCAGCGTGGCGCGCTGTTTGAAGCACAGCCGTGCCAGGTTCTGCCGCGACTTCTGGCCAAACGCCTGGCGTGACTCGGGCGCATCGATGGCGGCAATGCGCACCTTGACCTGCTGGTAGGCGCCAGGCACGCCGCAGCGGGCGGTGAGGGTGTCGCCGTCGCTGATGGCGACGACCAGGCAGAGCAGGGAAGCAAGGGGCACGGGAGGGGAAGGAGTGGTGCGGGCGCTGCCAGGCCTGTGGCCTGGAAGGTCGCCGTTTTTTACAAGTCTTTTTGGCCGTCTACGCGCAATGGGAGAGCGCTGATAGCTATCAATAGTGTAGCTTCTGCTGGCCTCTCTTCATGCCGAACTGGGGCTCAGGCGCTGCGTTGCTCGGGGCTGCCGGTTTTTTGTGCAGCGCGCTGAAACCACGCACTGGCGCCGTTTCTCGGGGTTGTTCTGCGGGTTATCCACAACTTGCTGCACACGCGGCGGGTATAACTTGCCGGATGATGGTCGGCACGGCGGTAAACCCCGTTCAAACCCTGGCCAAACCTTGGTCATATGGCGGCCGATGGGCTGGCCGCTCCCTAAAATCGATGGAACCGCGCACGGCCTGTGCCGTCAGAGCAGCCTGTTGCGCCGCATGAAGAAAACCAGACATGACACCAAACTCCCCGACGGATTGCCCCTTGCCCCACGCCACTCCGGTGGCCCACTTGCCAGGCCGGGCCCTGCTGCGGGCGCTGGCAATGGCCGTGGCGGGCGGTGCATCGGCCCTGCTGCTGGCGGGCTGTGTGGGCACCACCGCCAAGACCTTCGAGGTGCAGGAAAACTTTGGCTCCGTGGCCACCTACTCGCGCCTGTTCGACGCCACGCCTGTCCAGACCTGCGAGGCATCGCGCCGCGCACTGTTGAGCCAGGGCTATGTGATCTCCACCCAGCAGGCCGAGCTGATCGAAGGCAAAAAAAGCTTTCAGCCCGAGGCCGAATCGCACCTGCAGATGGTGGTGCGTGTGGTGTGTGTGCCCGAGGCCAATGACGGCAAGGTGAGCCTGGGCTTTGTGACCGCGCTGCAGGACACTTACGCCCTGCGCAAGACCAACAACTCGGCCAGCGTGGGCGTGGGCGCCATCGGCTCGGTGTCGCTGCCGTTCTCTTCCAGCAGCGAATCGCTGGTCAAGGTGGGCAGCGAGACTATCTCCAAAGACACCTTCTACGAAAGTTTCTTCGACCTGGTCAAGCGCTACCTCATCATCGACCAGGCCCAGGCCAGTGGGGGCTGAGAGCGGCTAACAAAACTCTTCTGGCGTTGTTGCCGCGTCTTGTCGTACTACGCGTACTGCCTGCGACGCAGCGCCTAGCCAGAACCGCTTCGCTGAGTTTTGTTAGCCGCTCTAAGGCTGAACGTGTGAGGCCTGTCGCCCCGCAGCGGTAGGGCGGGCATCACTCGCCGCGCCAGCGCGTTATCTGTTCCCACCCCTCGGGCCAGTCGCCCAGCCCGCTGTCGGCATTGAGGTGGCCCCGCGCGCCCAGCACCACAGGCTCGGCGTTCCAGGCGCTGGCGCATTGCGCCGAAAAACCGGGGGTGGAATAGGGGTCGGTGGTGCTGCTCATCAGCACCCGTCTTGTCGGGGGCGGCAGGGTGGGCCGTGCTGGCAACGCGGCAGGCAGCGGCGCAAAACCCCGGGCTTCGGCCGGAAAGTTCGGCCCGCTGGGGTCGGGCACCGCCACCAGCAGCAGCGCATGCACGGCCCGGTGGTGGCGCGCGGCCCAGTGCAACGCCACCAGGCAGCCCAGGCTGTGGGCCACCAGAATGGGGGGCTGCGGCAGCGCGGCAATCGCATCATCGAGCGCACGCACCCAGGTGTCGCACACGGGGTGGTCCCAGTCGGCTTGCTCCACCCGCAGCACCCCTGCATGCTGGGTTTGCCACAATGATTGCCAATGTGTGGGGCCCGAGTTGTAGATGCCCGGAATGAGCAAAACTGGTCGCGTCGTCATCCAAATTCCTTGTCGTCAAAGCAGATCCATCACTGCCCGCCCACGATAGGAAACCGCCGCCGCTTCGGCCAGTGGCAGCGATCGGAAATCACCCGCCCAAACCTTGAAGTCATCGTTAAGAAAGCACGCTGTGGAACTGGACAAGAAAGACCGGCAGATCCTCATGGCCCTGCAGCACGACGCGCGCCAGAGCCTGTCGGCGCTAGGCAAGCAGATCGGCCTGTCGCAGCCCGCCATGAGCGAGCGCGTGAAAAAGCTCGAAGACGCGGGTGTGATTGCGGGCTACGCCGCCCGCATCAACCTCGCCGCCGTGGGTCTGAGCCTGCAGGCCGTGGTGCGGGTGCGCACCACGCACGAACACATCCAGCGTTATGTGTTGCTGTTCCAGTCCATGCCCGAGGTGCTGGATGCCGTGCGCGTGACAGGCGAAGACTGTTTTGTGGTGCGCTGCGCCTTCGGCCAGCCCGCCGACCTGGAGCGTGTGGTCGATGCCCTGGCCGCGTTTGGCAGTGTGTCCACTTCGCTGGTGCTGTCGCACCCGGTGAATAAGGCGGTGCCGCTGGGGTAGCCCGGGTGGGGCGATTCTCTTGCAAGAAAAAATGGCCGTTACCGCGCGTCTGTATTGTTCAAGAAGCTACTAAATATGTAGCAATTCATGCACTGGCTACGGGCGTGGCACCGCGTAGCGCAGCTCCGCAAACAGGCCGCCCAGCGTGGTCACCGACGTCAGGCGCAGCGCCGGTTGGGCGATCCGGCGCGGCAACAGCGGCGTGCCTGCGCCCAGCGTGACCGGGGCGATCTGCACGATCAGCTCGTCGAGCAGGCCCGCGTCGTAAAACTGCCCTGCCAGCTCGCCCCCGCCCACGATCCACACATTGCGCCCCGCCGCCGCCTGCACCATGGCCTGGTGCACCGGCCGCACATCGCCGCGCACAAACCGCACATCGGCGCCCGCAATGCCCCGCAGCGTGCGCGAGCTGAATACCCATGTGGGTTGCGCGTAAGGCCACGGCTGTCCCGCGTCGATGGCGTGTTTCAGCATCCATTCATAGGTGTGCGACCCCATGGCCAGCGCGCCCACATCGCGGATGAAGGCGGGGTAGCTGGAGCCTTCGATATCGCCAAACTGCAGCAGCCAGCCCAGGTCGTGGTCGGGTGTGGCGATGAAGCCATCGAGGCTGGCTGCGCCGTAGAACTGGGCGGAGGTCATGGGATGAATGCGGGGGTGGGGGCTGCGCTGTGGGTGCGGACACCATAGTGCGTGGCTGCTGACAACGTGTTGGCAGCACATCCTCACAGCTCTCCTGTACGGTTTGCCCTGTGTCACGGCATCTGCACCGTCTCCGCAAGGTGCCCATACACCGCCGCAATGCGCCGCAGGTGGCGCGACTCGGGGTGCGTCAGCAACCACAGCTCGGTCTCGCAGTCGGCCAGCGACCCGGTGAGCGGGCGCAGGTCGCTGCGGGCCTGAGCCAGAAAGATCGGCAGTACGCCCACGCCCATGCCCAGCGCCACCAGCTCCATCACCGTGAGCAGGCTGTTCACGCGGTAGGTGGGTTGCGCCTTGGGAAAACGCTTCTTGCGCCAGCGCACTGAAGGGTGGTCGGGCAGGGCGTCGTCCGGGGCAATCCAGGCCGCGTGGCCCGCCTCCACGTCGGACAGGGCCAGCGGGCTGGTTGCGGCGGTGTAGAGCGCTGCGCGGACCATGCCCAGCTGCCGGCCCACCAGGTGCTGCGGCGGGCGCTTGGTGGCACGCACGGCGATGTCGGTGTCACGCCGCGTGAGGCTCACCAGCTCGTTGCCCGCGTGCAGCTCGTACGCCAGGGCCGGGTGCTGGGGTTGCAGCTGCTGCAGGGCCGGGGCGATGAGGCCGTGCAGGATGGTGTCGGTGGTGGAGATGCGCACCGTGCCTGTGATCTGCTCGGGCTGGGCCTGCGCGGCGGTGCGCGCGGCTTCCAGTGCGGCCTCAACACGCTCGGCCTGTTCGGCCAGCGCCTTGGTCAGTTCCGAGGCGCGGTAGCCCGCACGCGAGCGCTCGAACAACGGCTGGCCCAGCCCGCGCTCGATGCGCTGGATGGCGCGGAACACGGTGGATGCATCCACCCCCAGCCGCTCGCCCGCCGCCGCCAGTGTGCCGGTGCGCACCATGGCCAGCAGCACTTCTAGCTCGGCAGCGCCCAGACGATATTGCGTTGGTGCAATGGTTGATTTCATGGCTGCGGATTTTGTTTGCGTAGGTGCAAGCATAGATTCTGTTTGCCGCCCGGTGCCAGCCTGTGGTCTCCGGGGGCGACCTTCCACCTTGCACACCCAAGAAAGCACTTTGCCATCATGAAGCTCTACCACGCCCCTGGCGCCTGCTCGCTCGCCGTCCACATTGCCCTGCGTGAGGTGGGCGCCTCTTTCGACCTGGTCAAGGTCGATCTGGCCCGCCACACCACCGAAACCGGCACCAACTACCTCGACATCTCGCCGCGTGGCTATGTGCCCCTGCTGGAGCTGGACGACCACTCGCGCCACACCGAAGCCGCAGCCTTGCTGCAGTACGTGGCCGACCTGGATCCGGCACAGACCCTCATCGGCCAGCCTGGCTCGCGCGAACGCCTGGCGGTGCTGGAGTGGCTCACCTTCGTCAGCACCGAGCTGCACAAGGGCTTCAGCCCCTGGCTGTGGCACAAGGAGACGGCAGACTCCACGCGCCAGGCTGTGCGGGCCAAACTGGCCGTGCGGTTTGCCGAGATGGATGCCGTGCTGTCGCGTAGCGACTTCCTGGCGGGCCGTTACAGCGTGGCCGATGCCTATGGCTTCACCATCGTCAACTGGTCGAACCTGCTGGGCATCCCGCTCACCGCCTACCCGCACCTGCAGGCCTGGATGGCGCGCGTGGCAGCCCGCCCGCAGGTGCAGGTCGCACTGCGCGCCGAGGGGCTGTTGTCGTGACCGGGGCCGCACCCGCGCTCACGCTGGTCTCGCACGCACTGTGCCCCTACGTGCAGCGCGTGGCCATCGTGCTGCACGAAAAGGGCTTGGCGTTCGAGCGCCGCACCATCGACCTGGCGAACAAGCCCGACTGGTTCCTGGCCCTCTCGCCCCTGGGCAAGACACCCGTGCTGCAGGTGCGCGGCCAGAGCCTGTTCGAATCGGCCGTGATCTGCGAATACCTGGACGATGTGGCCATGCCCGCGCTGCACCCGCAAGACCCACTGCAGCGCGCACGCCACCGGGCCTGGATGGAGTTTGGCTCTGCGGTGCTGGGCACCATCGGCGCGTTCTACTCCGCGCCCGACGAGGCCGCCCTGCAGGGCCGCGCGCAGGAGCTGCGCAGCCGTTTTGTGCAGATCGAACACGCGCTGGCGCAACGCAGCGGGCCCGGCCCCTATTTCGCGGGGGCGGACTTTGGCATGGTGGACGCGGTGTTCGGCCCCGTGTTCCGGTACTTCGATGTGATCGATGACCTGCCGGGTGTGGACGACCTGGGCCTGTGGCAGGGCCTGCCGCAGGTGGCGCACTGGCGCACCGCATTGGCCGCCCGCACCTCGGTGCAGCAGGCCGTGGGGCCGGACTACGCCGACGGCTTGCGCGGGTTCTTGCGCGCGCGGGGCTCGGCGCTGTCGCGGCGCATGGGGGCGGTGGCGGCGTAGCTGCCTGCATCGGCGTCGGCCCAGGTGCCGGGCGCCAGGCCGTCGAGCGTGTGCGGCCCGATGGCTGCGCGGATCAGCCGCAGCGTGGGGTGACCCACGGCGGCCGTCATGCGGCGCACCTGGCGGTTGCGGCCCTCGCGGATGATGAGTTCGATCCACGCGGTGGGGATGGCTTTGCGTTCGCGGATGGGCGGGTCGCGGTCCCACACGGCGGGCGCGGGTTCCATCAGCCGCGCGCGGGCGGGCAGGGTGGGGCCGTCGTTCAGCACCACGCCGCTGCGCAGTGCGGCCAGCGCGGCTTCATCCGGGACGCCTTCGACCTGCACCCAGTAGGTTTTCTCCATCTTGAAGCGCGGGTCGGCAATGTGGGCCTGCAGCGGGCCGCTGTTGGTCAGCAGCAGCAGGCCTTCGCTGTCGGCGTCCAGGCGCCCGGCCACGTACACGCCGGGCAGGTCGATGTAGTCCTTCAGCCCCTGCCACTTGCCCTCGGCCGTGAACTGGCTGAGCACGCCATAGGGTTTGTTGAAGCGGATCAGGCGGGGTGGGGCAGGGCGGGTCATGGGAGGCGTGGGGCAGGTAGGGCTGGTCGTGCCGCCAGGGCGGGCACCGGGGCCGTGCGGTGCAGATTGGGTAAATGCAGTGGGTAGTTTAGGTGTAAGAGGGGCTCAAGGTGCTTGCCAAATATTCATATCACGCTATTGAATGGATAGCACTTCGGCATGCGGGGTGTGCTTCATGGAACGCGCTGGTTTTGCCTTATAGATGCGTGGTGTGCGTCCTCCTTGTCCTCGGCGGTTGAACCCTTGTCGGGCCTTTAGCGCAGCGGGATCACGGAGCGACAGTCCCGGGAAAACCCTCTATAGATGATGATGTACTCGTCATACCATCACACCAGAAAGGTGGCCCGATCCGCAGGCCATCTCCGGTGACTCAGGGGGGCGGCATTCAGCCGCACTCTTGCCAACGATGGAGAGATACATGACCGCAAAGATTGCGCTGTTTGGTGCAGGGGGGAAGATGGGGGTTCGCCTGTCGCAGAACTTGAAGGGTTCGCCCTATGAGGTGCGCCACGTCGAGCCAAGCGCCGTGGGTCAGGAGCGCTTGCGCACCGAGGTGGGTGTTGAATGCATGCCCATGGCGCAGGCGCTGGATGGCGTGGATGTGGTGATCCTTGCCGTGCCGGATACGCTGATTGGCCGGTTGGCTGCCGACATGGCGCCGCAGCTCAAGCCGGGCACGATGGTGATGACGCTGGATGCGGCGGCGCCTTTTGCCGGGCATCTGCCGGATCGGGCCGATCTGGTGTATTTCGTGGCGCACCCTTGTCACCCTTCGATCTTCCACCCCCGGGCGCACCAGGCAGGTTCGCCCGACTACTTTGGCGGAGTGGCCGCGCCGCAGTCGGTCGTGAGCGCGCTGATGCAGGGGCCCGAGTCGGCTTTTGATCTGGGTGAGTCGATTGCCAAAACCATCTATCAGCCGATTGAGCGCTCGTACCGCGTGACGGTGGAGCAGATGGCGATGCTGGAGCCCGGCCTTTCAGAAACTGTTTGCGCCACCTTGCTCGATGTGATGCGGGAGGCCATGGACGAAGTGATCGCCCGGGGCGTGCCTGCCGATGCGGCCCGCGATTTCCTGCTGGGCCACATGACCATCCTGAGCGCAGTGATCTTCAAGCAGATTCCCGGCCAGTTCTCCGATGCCTGCAACAAGGCCATCGTCCATGGCAAGCCCCGCCTCATGCGGGATGACTGGAAAAACGTGTTCGACAAGGACGAGATTGCGGAAAGCATCCGTCGCATTACCTGATTGCCTGGGCACCGCGCGCGCATCTTTCCCGGGGCTTCCGCAAAAAGCAGTGTGCAAAGCCGCCCGCCTTGGTGGGGCGTGCTGGCCTGGGTTGTGTTGCGCCCCCGTCATGTTTGAAAAAACCACCACACAGGAGACAAAACGATGAACAAAACTTTCCGCCGTTCGATGACCAAGGCCGCCGCCTTGATGGCTTGCCTGTTTCTGCACGCAGGCGCGCAAGCGCAGACTGTGCTCAAGATTGGCTACTCCAACGCCCTCAACTCGCACTACGGTATGGGGGCTGTGGCGTTTTGTGATGCCGTGGACGCGGGGACCCAGGGTCGCTACAAGTGCCAGCAGTTTCCCAACAATTCGCTCGGTGGTGAGCGCGAGATGATCGAAGCCGTTCAGCTGGGCACCCAGGATGCAGCCAACGTGTCCACGGGCGCCCTTGGAAACTTTGTGCCCGAGGTGAAGATCGTCGATATTCCTTTCCTGTTCCGCGACTACGACCATGCCCGCAAGGTGATGGACGGCCCTATCGGGCAGGAGCTGTTGTCCAAGATGACGGCCAAAGGCATCGTCGGGCTGGCGTGGACCGAGAACGGCTTTCGCCACATGACCAACAGCAAGCGCGCGATCCACAGTGCAGAAGATGCGCGTGGTCTGAAGATGCGCACCATGGAAAACAAGGTGCACATGGAGGGCTACAAGACCTTCGGCATCATGCCCACGCCGATGGCCTGGCCCGAAGTTTTCACCGCGCTGCAACAAGGGACCGTGGATGGACAGGAAAACCCCATCCCCGTGATCCTTTCTGCCAAGCTGTCCCAGGTCCAAAAGTACCTGTCTCTGACCAAGCATGTGTACTCGCCAGCGGTGCTGGTGCTCTCTCCTGCGATCTGGGGCAAGCTGTCCGAGGCCGACAAGCAGGTGTTCACTGCGGCCGCGCGCAAGGCCGCCGCCGTCCAGCGCAAAAAGGTCAATGATGACGAAGCCAACGGCATCGCCGAGCTGCGCAAGGACGGCATGCAGATTGACGAAAACGTCAATGGCGACAGCTTCCGCAAAGCTGTGGCGCCCGCTTATACGGCCTATGCCCGGGAGTTCGGTGCAGAGCGCATTGCCAGCATCCAGGCCGTGAAGTAGTTCACCCGGACTGCTGCGTTCTTCGTCAGCGGGGGCCGCACCCCTGGGTGCGCACCCTCCGCTTCCTTGGTTCTTGTTCAGGGTGGTCCGTCAGGGCCGGGCCATTCCACGCGCCGATGGCGGCCGTGGCGTGCCTGCAGCCCCTGGGTCCACCGTTCCCATCCATGAAAAATCTCATACTCCGCCTTGACCGTGGCTTGACCAGCCTCAGCATGGCTGTTGCATGTGGCTTGCTCGCCATCGTCTCGTGCCTGGGGCTGTGGCAGGTGATCGCCCGGTTTTTGTTCCAGCAGCCCTCTTCATGGACGGAAGAAGCCATGCGGCGGTTGTTGATCTGGATGGTGGCGCTGGGCATCGTGGCGGCGTTCCGTCAAGGTGCCCTGGTCTCGGTGGACCTGATGCTGCGTGTCTCGAAGGGCGCATGGCGCAAGGTGGTGCGCGGGACTATCACCACGGTCAACCTCCTGTTTCTCGTTGTGCTGGCGTGGTTTGGGCTGGACCTGGTGCAGCGCGTGCGTTTCCAGACCTTTGCCAGCATGGATCTGTCGATGGGCTGGGCATACGCCGCGTTGCCTGTGGGCGCGCTGCTTGCCATGCTGGCGGTGGTGGCGCACCACCTCGACCCCGTGGACGACGAGCTTTCTACCGCGCAGTAGTCCTCTGCTGCGTCAACCTGTACACCCCAAGCCATGTCGCTCACCCTGCTTGTCACCATGTTGCTGGGCTTCGCGTTCAGCGTGTCCATCGCCGTTTCCATTGGTGGCTCTGCCATCCTGGGGCTGGCGTTCTTCGACCCGGCGCGGCTCATACTTGTTCCCAAGGAAATGTTTTCCGCCATCGACCGCTTTCCGCTGGCCGCCGTACCGTTTTTCATCCTTGCCGGAAACTTGATGGAGAACGGTGGCATCTCTCGCCGCCTGGTCCATTTCGCGAAATCGCTGGTGGGCGGCGTGCAAGGCGGTTTGCCCATGAGCTGCGTGCTCACCTGCATGATTTTTGCGGCCGTATCAGGCTCTTCGGTGGCCACCACGTTCGCCATCGGGTCCATCCTGATCCCTGCGCTGGTCAAGCATGGCTATCCCACCAGCTATGCCGCGTCATTGCAGGCCACGGCAGCAGAGCTGGGCGTGATCATTCCGCCGTCCATTCCCATGATCCTGTTCGGTGTGGCCGCCGAAGTGTCCATTGGCGAGCTGTTTGTTGCGGGCCTGGGTCCTGGCCTGCTGATTGGCGGTGCGCTGATGCTGTTTGTGCACCTGCACGCACGCTACAAGGGCTGGGGCAAGCAAGACGGCGAAGGCCGTTTGCCTCCGCTGGTGGCCACGCGCGAGGCCGGGTGGGCTCTCCTGATGCCGGTGATCATCCTGGGGGGCATCTATGGTGGCATCTTCACGCCCACCGAGGCATCCGTGGTTGCGGTGTTCTACGCCCTGATGGTGGGGCTGCTCATCCATCGCGAGCTCAGGCTCGCAGACCTCGTCCAGGTGCTGCGCAAGTCGGTGCTCTCCAGCGCCGTGATCCTGTTCATCATTGCCAATGCGGGGCTGTTCGCTTTCCTCATCACACGGGCTGGCATCCCGGATGCGATTGGCGTGTGGCTGACCGAGGTGCTGCGCTCGCCCGGCTGGTTTCTGCTGGGCGTGAATGCGGCGCTCTTTGTCATCGGCATGTTCATTGAAACCTCGGCCGCCATCATTGTTCTGGCGCCCATCCTGGTGCCTGTTGCTATCCACTTCGGGGTAGACCCCGTGCATTTCGGCACGATCATGGTTGTCAACCTGGCCCTGGGCATGATCACGCCGCCCTTTGGCGTCAACCTGTTTGCGGCCTGTACCGTGGCCAAGATTTCCCTGGACCGCATCATTGGTCATCTGCTTCCGTTTGTGCTGGTCATTCTGGGTTGTCTGATGCTGGTCACCTACATCCCCTCCATTTCGCTGCTTGCTCGGGATGCGGTGTTCCCCCGCAAAGCGGCCGTTGTGGCGCCTGCGCCAGCGGCTCCATCCGCTCCTACTGCTCCAACTTCCAACTCCCAATGAACATGCTGCAGTCTCCTGCGTCTTCCGATCGCATCCACGCGCGTTACTGGCTGGAAACCAGTGAGTCCCCAGCCAAAGCCGCAGAGATCATTGCGGGTGAGCAATCCAGCGGCACTTTCTTAGCCCTCGCCAACGAGACAGCCGAACTCAAGGAGCGCAGCGGCGCTCGCGTTGAGCGCCTGTCCGTGCTGGACACCGTGGACCACCCCAGCCTGCCCGGGTGCTACGCCGAAGGCGCGCGCTTTACCCGCTGCGAGCTGGAACTCTCGTGGCCGCTGGGCAACATAGGCACATCGCTGCCCAATGTGCTCGCGACGGTGGCCGGTAACCTGTTTGAGCTGCAATGCGTTTCGGGCCTGCGCATCACCGACCTGCACTTGCCCAGTGCGTTCGCCGATGTCTACCCAGGGCCGGCGTTTGGCATTACCGGGACGCGGGCGCTGGCGGGGGGGGCGCATGGGCCGTTGATAGGCACCATCCTCAAACCCAGCGTGGGCATGGGCCCTGAGCAGACCGCCGCCGAGGTGAAAAAGCTCATTGCAGGCGGCATCGACTTCATCAAGGATGACGAGCTGCAGGCCGACGGCCCCCATTGCCCGTTCGAGGACCGCGTGCGCGCCGTCATGCGCGAGGTGCACGCCGGCGCTGACCGCCTGGGCCGCAAAGTGATGGTGGCCTTCAACCTCACGGGCGAGATCGACGAGATGAAGCGACGCCACGACTTCGTGCAGGCCCAGGGCGGCACCTGCGTCATGGTCAGTCTCAACTCGGTGGGCCTGAGCGGGCTGCACGAACTGCGTCGCCACAGCAGCCTGCCCATCCACGCTCACCGCAACGGCTGGGGTTACCTGAGCCGCCACCCTGCGCTGGGCTGGGACTACCGCCCCTGGCACAAGCTCTGGCGGCTGGCCGGTGCCGACCATCTGCACGTCAACGGCCTTGGCAACAAGTTCAGCGAGGGCGACGACCAGGTGCGCGCCTCGGTACAGGCCGTGACCGAGCCGCTGTGGCCGCATGCGCCCATGCATGTCATGCCGGTGTTCAGCTCGGGCCAGACCGGCCTGGTCGCCGCTGCCACCTATGCCGCTGCGGGCAGCCAGGACCTGATCTTTGCCGCCGGGGGCGGCATCTTCGGCCATCCGGCGGGCGTGCCCGCCGGGGTGACCGCACTGCGCCAGGCCTGGGATGCAGCCGTGGCCGATGTGCCGCTGGCGCAGCACGCCGCCACCCACCCCGAACTGCAACAGGCGCTGGGCTTTTGGTGATGAACGCGCACACCGACCACGCCCTGCCCGAAGGGCCCCTGCTGGCCTACTACGGCGACGACTTCACCGGCTCCACCGACGTGATGGAGGCCTTTACTCTGGCCGGCGTTCCCACCGTGCTGTTTCTGCAGCCACCGTCTGCCGCCTGGGTGCAGCGCTTTGCGCACATGCGCTGCATCGGCCTGGCCGGCACCTCGCGCGGGCGCAGCCCGGCCTGGATGCGCGAGCACCTGCCCACGGCCTTTGCCGTCCTGCAGGCCTTCGGGGCGCCCATCCTGCAATACAAGGTCTGCTCCACCTTCGACTCCAGCCCTGAGATCGGCTCCATCGGTCAGGCCATCGAACTGGGTGTGGCCGCCATGGGCGGCGCCTGGTCGCCCATGGTCATTGGTGCGCCCCGCCTGCGCCGCTACCAGGCTTTTGGCAACCTGTTTGCTGCCATGGGAGGCACGGTGCACCGCCTGGACCGGCATCCCACCATGTCGCGCCACCCCGTCACCCCCATGCCCGAGGCCGACCTGAGGCAGCACCTGGCAAAACAGACGCCGCGGCGGCTGGAGCTGATCGATCTGGTTACCCTGCACGCCGGGCACGGACCGGAGGCCCTGGCGCCGTTGCGCGATGCCGCCGCGCCACCCGTCGTCTTGATGGACGTGGTGGATGACCGCACACTGGCCGAAGCCGGGCGGGTGATTTGGGAAGAGCGCGGAAACGGCGTGTTTTCTGCCTCGTCGTCCGGGCTGGAGTACGCGCTGGTGGCGCATTGGCGGCACAGCGGTGCCCTGGCGGGCGGTGCAGCACTTGCGCGCACGCAGCCTGCTGCATCCATGGTGGCGGTCAGCGGAAGCTGCTCACCCGTGACGGCGGCGCAGATCGCCTGGGCGCAAAACCATGGCTTTGCCACCGAGCGCCTGGTCGTTGAGCGCCTGCTGGATGCGCAGGTGGCACAGGCCGAAGTGGCACGGGTGGTGACAGGCGCGGTGCAGGCGGTTGCCGCAGGGCGCCCGCCCCTCATCTACTCGGCCAGCGGGCCCGACGACCCGCATGTCGTGCAGTTTCCTGAAGCGGCGATGCGCGCGGGGGTGACCGTGCCGCAGGCCCATGCCATGGTGGGGCAGGCGCTGGCGCGCTGCATGCAGGAGGTCATCGCTCAGACCGGAGTACGCCGCGTGGCGATTGCGGGTGGCGACAGCTCGGGTGCCGTGGCCAGCGCCCTGGACATCACCGCGCTGACGGTGCATTCGCAGCTGGTGCCTGGCGCCCCGTTGTGCCGAGCATGGTCAGATACCCCGGCGATGGATGGCCTTGAAATCGTGCTCAAGGGCGGCCAAATGGGGGGCGAAGACTTCTTTGGCCAGGCGCTGCGCGGCACCGCCGCATGAAGTGGGTGATCCACACACAGTCACCGCTTTGGCGCTTCTGGGAGCTAGCGGCCACCCGCAGCCGCCTGTGGCTGCGTGGGAATCCGCCGGAGGTCCTGCCGACGCCAGGGGTACGGTATCCTCCACCGCCATGAATTCCGAGCCTATCCAGAGACGAAAAATCTACCAGGAGGTGGTGGATCGCCTGATGAACCGGATTCGGGCCGGCGAATGGGGTGCCGGAGACCATCTCCCGTCAGAGCGAGATCTGATGGACGCCTACGGTGTAGGGCGGCCTGCGGTGCGCGAGGCACTTCAGGACCTTGCGCGGTCCGGGATCGTCGAGATCACCCATGGCGAGCGCGCCCGGGTCGTGGTACCCACGGCCGACCTCCTGATTGAGCAGGTCGCTGGCGGCGCCAAGCACCTGCTGCAGATGCAGCCTGACATGCTCGGCCACCTCAAGGATGCGCGCCTCTTCCTCGAAACCGGCCTGTGCCGTATTGCGGCACAAAAGGCGAGCGATGCCGACATTGAGCGCCTGCGGGCCTGCCTGGATGCGCACCGCGCTTCCCTGAGCGACCTGAGCGTCTTTGTGAACCGCGACATGCTGTTTCACCGAGAGATTGCGGTCATCAGTGGCAATCCGATTTTTCCGGCCATCGTCGAAGCAATGTTCAACTGGGCCAGCGCTTTCTACCAGACCATCGTGCGCGCCCCCGGGGCAGAACAGGTCACCCTGGCAGAACACACCCGCATCTACGAAGCCATTGCCGCGCGCGACCCTGATGCCGCTGCAATGGCCATGCACGACCACCTGACCCGTGCCAACGTGCTGTACCGCGCGCACAGCTAGCGTGCAACGCAGCACTGGCAGGTTGCGCGGCAGAAGGCATCAAAGCGAAACACACGAAAACCGGGTGGCGCTCTCTTTTTCTTGAAAATATGCAGGCAAGGCGCCTGTCGCATTGTCCTGCCGCGCTATCAAATTGGTAGCTATTTCGAAGCCGTACGGCGTGTGCAGCAACCGTTACAAAAACAGCGCCGGGTCCACCATGGTGCGGTTCAGCATCACGCCCCAGTGCAGGTGCGGCCCGGTCACGCGGCCGGTGGCACCCACCTGGCAGAACGCGTCGCCCGCCTGAAGCACATCGCCCACGCGCACATCCATGCGGCTCAGGTGGCAGTACATGCTCAGCAGGCCCTGGCCGTGGTCCAGCCACACCGTGCCGCCGTTGAAAAAGTAGTCGCCCACGTCGATCACCCGGCCCGCCAGCGGCGCCACGATGGGCGTGCCGGTGGCGGCGGCAATGTCCATGCCGCTGTGCGGATTGCGCGGCTGGCCGTTGAACATGCGCCGCAGCCCGAACGAGCTGGACCGCCGCCCGGGCACCGGCACGCGCATGCGCAGCGATGCCAGGGCCACGCCAGCGGGCTGCTCGGTAAAGGTGGCCATCACCTGCGCCTGGTGGTCGCGCTCGCGCTCGTAGCGGGCCTGGTCTTCGGGCGAGAGGTCTACCGTGCGGGGCGATACCTTGAGGTGCTGCTCCTGGTACTGCTTGGGCGCCACGGTGTAGTGCAGCGGGCGCGGGGCGCCCCCATCGGTCAGCGCGGTGATGTGCGCATCGCCCGGCGCCGTCGCCAGCGGGATGCCCACGATGGCTGTCCACTCGATCACGTCGCCCACCACCAGCACCGGCACATCCACGTCGCCCTGGCGCACCAGGGCCCGGGGCCGCGCGGCGGCGGGGCCCAGCGACAACCGGGCCACACCGCCCGGCACCTGCAGCGCCTGGGGCCGCACGGCGGGTGCTGCCGGGGGCTTGGCGGGTGTGGTGGGTGATGCGGGTTGCGGCTTGGCGTGCAGGCCCGTGACGGGCGCGAGCAGCAGGCCACCCGCGCTGGCCAAGGCGGTGCGGCGGGTGAGGGTCAAGGCGGCGGCGGTGTGGGTAGGGTGGGGCACAGGGACGGAGGGGGCGTGGCAAAAAGACGGTTTCAGCGGCCACAGCCACAGCGGCGGTTGCGCAGGCTGCGGCGTGCGAGCGGACAGCGGACAGCGGGCCCGCAAGGTCGACCCCCGCCAGGGCGCGCGGGGCGGAACGGCGGGCGGGGCTGGTCAGTGCGTCACAAACTCGTAGGTCACGGCCTCGCTCTCGACCATGTCCAGCACCTCATGGAGTTCTTCCTCGCTGTCGGTGCTGCTCCACATGTCTTCGGGGTCGGTGGCAAACAGGGGTTCGATGGCGATGTCCAGAAACTTGCCATCGGCCATCTGGATCACCGGCGTGCCTTCGGAGGTTTCGACCAGGGCCCAGTCGTCGGGGACGGTCATTTCGAGTTGGATGGTGACGTTGAGTTTTTTCATGGTGTTCCTTGGGTAGTCCATTGGGTAATGGGGGGTGGCTTGCTGTGGGTGCAAGCCGGTGAAGGGTCTTCAAGCCCCGGAGGGTAACCCAGCACGGTGGCAGTGCCCGCAAGAAGCCACCACCGGTCGCGGTCGCGCGCGTGGCATGTTGCATGCTTGCTGTTGGCGTATCCTTTTTTCGGCTCTGCCAGGGTGGTGCGCGCAGCACGGCCCTGGCGGCCGGTTTCATTCCCTTTGTCCTCTGGAGCACTTCCCACATGATCCCCAAGAAAACACTCGCCGTGGCTGCCGCCGCCCTGTTCACCGCCCTGTCCCTTTTCAGCCAGGCCGCGCAGGCGGGGCCCCGGCTCGACAAGATCATGGAGGCCAAGGTCATCCGCGTGGGCACGCCGGGCGACTACCGCCCGTTTGCCATCAAGACCGACGCGGGCTACAGCGGCCATGACATCGACGTGATCGAAACCATGGCCAAGGAGCTGGGCGTGAAGATCGAGTACGTGCAGACCTCGTGGCCCAACCTGGTGAAGGATTTGCAAGGCGACAAGTTCGACGTGGCCGTGGGCGGCATCACCCGCAACGTCAACCGCATGCGCATTTTTGACATGCTGCCCGGCTACGCCCCGTTCGGCAAAGTGGCCCTGGTGCGCGCGGCCGACAAGGCCAAGTACACCAGCGTGGACGCGATGAACCAGCCCACGGTGCGCGTCATCAAGAACCCCGGCGGCACCAACGAGACCTATGTGCTGGCCAACCTCAAGGCCGCGCAGGTCAGCACGCACGACAAGAACGCCGAGATCCCCGCACTCATCGCCGAGGGCAAGGGCGACGTGATGATCACCGAAACCTACGAAGCCCTGCACTACGCCAAGGCCGACCCGCGCCTGCACGCCGCGTTTGTGGACGCACCGCTCACGCCCAAGAACTACCTGGGCTTCATGCTGCCCACCGACGACGCCGACTATGTTCGCGTGATGGGTTTTGTGTGGGGCCTGGTGGACAGCCGGGGCACCATCAAGCAGGCCGCTGACAAGTGGTTGAAGTGACGCGGTTGAGGTGACCCGGGCCTGGCACGGTGTGTGGGTGGCTTATTCGCCCGGAATCTCCGGCTCCACCAGCAGCGCCAGCAGCTGCAGCGACTCCTGCCAGCCCAGGTAGCACATCTCGGTCGGGATCACCGCCGGGATGCCTGCCTGCACGATGGACACCTCGGTGCCCGTGATCACCTTCCTGAACTGGACGGTGGTGCGCATCTCGCCCGGCAGGTTGGGGTCGTCAAAGCGGTCGGTGTGCACGATGCGCTCGCCAGGGACCAGCTCCACATACTCGCCGCCAAATGCGTGGGTGCCGCCGCTGCTCATGTTGGTGAACTGCATACGGTAGCTGCCGCCCACGCGTGCGTCCATGCTCAGCACCCGGCCGGTAAACCCGTGGGGCGGTAGCCACTTGCACATGGCGTCGGGGTCCAGAAACGCGCGGTAGATGCGCTCGGCCGGTGCGCGCAGCACGCGGTGCAGGGTGACGGTGCCGGTGGTGGTGTCTGTCGTCATGCTCGGGTCTCCTGAAGGGACATCGGGGTGGATGATGAAGAAGAAAGCGTGGGCCGCAGAACCATACCGCGCATTCCAGCCAGCCCACACCTATTACGACGAATGGCCCCGGGCTTTTTCGACAAGCCGCCGTGGCCACAGCGGCTTTTTTGTATCAGGCCGAAACCGCTTGCACCCCAAAACTCTCGCTGCCCTGCGCCCAGGCCAGCAGCCGGTCGATGTTGGGGTGTTTGCCGGGGAAGGCACGCGCATCTGCCACATGCTCGGCATACCACTCCAGCCCCAGGCTGGCGGCTGCGGGCGTGATGCGGCCGCCATACAGCGCCCCCAGCGCGGCATACACCACCAGCGACCCGGTCTGGCCGGGCTTGTTCTCGATGCTGGCGAGGACCTGGCCGTCAGCACCCAGCAGGTGCAAGGCGGCGAGGTGGCTTGCGGAGGGGAGTTGTTTCAGGCGGTCTGCGAAGTTCATAGGATGGTGTTAGGAGTGAAAATTTGAATGAAATGGGCCGCTTCCGCGCTATGGGTAAACGCTGTTAGCTACCAAAAGAGGAGTGGATAAGTGGGGGGCGATGGTAAGGGCGCGGCAGCATGGCGGGGGGCAGAGAACCTTTTCGATGTCCTTTTGGGGCGCAAACAGCCCCTCACGCCTGCCACACCCCAAACCCCGCCGAGCGCAGATCGATGCCGATCTCGATCTCCCGGTCCACCGCCTCCTCATAGCTCATGGGGTTGAAGCCCTCGTACAGATCCGGCAGCAGCCGCAGGCCGTACTGCGTCACAAACCGGTTGGCCTGGATGCCCGCCTTGTGCTTGTCAAAGCGCACATCCGGGTCCAGCCCGGTCATGCCCACATACACGCAGGGCTTGCCGTCGATGTAGCCCGGGTTGTTCTTGCGAAAGCGCGGCTCCAGCAGCACGTCTTTGGAGAGTTCGACCACATAGACGTGGTGGTGGGGCTTGCGGCGGCGCATGGGGCAGGGGGTTGGGCAGCTGCGTGCGGCGCGCCTATTCGTCCTCGTCCGCCAGCCCGTCGTCCTTCAGGCGCCGGTCCAGCTTGGCGCGCAGGGCTTCGGCGTCTTGCAGCAGCTGGTCCACCGGCGCCGCAGGGGCCACACGCAGGCTGGGGGGGAACAGGCTGCTCATGTACATCTCGTTCGTCAGCCGCATGCGGTTGAGCCACTGTGCGCCCAGCCAAGCAGGCACGCCCAGGGCTACCACGGCGGCCACTGTCCAGGCCAGGCCCACGCGGCGGCGGGGCAGCACGGTGGCCAGGTGGGCATACAGCGCCCAGGCCAGCACCAGCACGCCCAGCACGCTGGCGAACTGCGACAGCGCCTCCAGCGAGAACGAGAACGCCGCCAGGTTGGCCACCAGCCGCAGGCCCTCGCTGGCCAGGTACACCGTGCAGGCAATGCGCACATGGCGCCAGAACTGCAGGCGGCCCGCAAACATCTTGTTGGCCACGGCCCACAGGCCCGACCAGGCGCTAACCACCAACAGCAGCATGAGCAGCACGCTGGGCAGCGACTTGAGGTACTGCGAGCTGTCGCGCGACTCCAGCCACGCCGAAGCCATGGCTGCAGCCCCCACCAGCACCACCAGCGCGGCGGTGGTGCCCACGGTGCGCCACGGAAACTCCGGCAGCGCCTGCTCGTCGGCAATGGGCGCATCGGCCAGGCGCAGCGTGATGTGGGTGTGGCCCAGGTCGATGGGCGTGCTGCCGGGCCAGTCAAAACGCTCGCCCTGGGCATGGCGCTTGCGCTGCAGGCGCGCGCCGTTGCGCGTCTCCAGCACCTCCACCTGCACGGTGCGGGGTTCGTCCACCGCACGCTCAATGCGCAGGTGCCGGGGCGCCACAAAGGGGTCGTCCAGCACCAGGTCGCAGTCCAGTGCGCGGCCCACCGTCACGGGCCAGTGGGTGATGGGCGCACGCGCCAGCAGCGCGCCGTGGCGGTCATGGGCCTCGATCAGGCCCAGGGTGGTGTTTGTTGGCATCGTGCTCATGGTGCGGCCTCCCAGCGGAAGGCCTTGAGGTAGTGGCCGGCCAGCTTCATGCCGTTGTCAAACGCAACGCCCTGCACATCCAGGCGGCCCAGCACGCCCTGCGTGGGTTGGTTCACCGAGGTCACCAGCACCGTCATGTTGTACAGGCCCGTCAGCTTGCGGTAGGCCGACAGGCACACCACGGCCCGCAGCGGCAGGCTGCCGGGGTCCACAAAACGCTCGGTGCACTCGGCCGCCGTCTGGTGGCGGTTGCCGCGCGTGGGCAGTTGCTCGTTGGCAAAACTTTGCGAATACATGCGCGCAAACCGCGCAGCGCCCAGCGTGGGCGCGTTGTAGGCCTCGTACGACAGGCGCACCGCGCCGGTGTTGAAGTCGCCCGCCACCACATCGCTGTCGGCGCGGCACTGTGTGCGCTCCAGGTTCAGGCCGGGGAAGGACGGGTCACGCCCCGAGCCCCAGCACCGTGCCAGCGCATCGTCGGGCACCGGCACGCGGTAGTTGCCGTGGCGCTGCTCATGAAACGGCGCCTTCAGGAACCGCTGGGTCAGCAACTGCTGGTGCTCCACCAGTTGCCGCGTTACCTCGCCATATGCAGCCTGGGTGATGGGCTGCGCGTTGGCCGCGCGCTGCACCAGCGCCTGCGCAAACTCGGCCGGGATCAAAAAGCTCACCTGCTCGCCATCCAGCCGCTTGGCCACGTTCACGCCCAGCACCCGGCCTGCGTCGTCCACCGCCGGGCCGCCGCTCATGCCGGGGTTGAGCGTGCCGCCAAAAAAGATGCGCGGGTAAAAGCTGCGCTTGACCAGCCCGTTGTAGGTGCCCTCGGTCACGGCAAAGCCAATGTCCAGCGGGTTGCCCAGCGAGTAGATGCGCTCGCCCTGTGCCAGCGCCTCGTCGGCGGGCCGAAAGCCCAGCACCGGCGCCGCTGCCGTGCGGCCCTTGGCGCGCAGCACGGCCAGGTCGCGCTGCACGTCAAACGCCAGCAGCTCCACCTCGCCCTCCTGTCCCTCCATCGTCACGTACACGCCCCGGTAGCGCTCGGGCTCCAGCGCCAGCTGGCTGGCCACGTGGAAGTTGGTCACGATCAGCCCATCGGCCGACACAAAAAAGCCCGAGCCAATCGACGCCTGCGTGCCCGCATTGCGCAGCAGCGTGCGGATCTGCACTAGCTTGTCGCGCGACAGCTCGTAGATGCGCCGCGCATCGCGCGAGAGCAGGGCGGCATCGGCCCCTGCGGGTGCTGTGGCTGCTGGGGGCTGGGCTGTGCCATCTGCCGGGTCACTGCCCGCGGGGCGTGTGGCCGGGGCAGGGGCGGATGCGGAAGCGGGTGAGGGGGCATTCTGTGCCTGGGCCGCCAGGGCGCAAAGCAGCAGAACCAGGGAGGAGGTGGCCAGCCGCAGGGGCCGGATCAGGGGGAAGGGCATCGCGGTATTCTATGAACGCCCTGCACCGCCCCAGGCTCTCCCTGGGCAATCCATCCAATATCTACGCAGCCACGCACCCATGCAAGAAAACCACACCTACCCCATCGGCACGCCCGGCCAACCCTGGGGCGACGCCGAACGCGACCAGTGGCGCGCGCGCCAGGTGCGCCAGCGCAGTTATGCCGACGACGTGCTGCGCGCCATCGACGCCCTGCGCAGCCAGTGGGATGTGCAGCCCTACGGCGAGGTGGCCTATGCCAACGCCCACCACGCGCCCGAACACTTCCCCCTGCAGGCCCTGCGCAGCCGCAACTGGCAGCCCGGCCTGCCCAGCGTGCTGGTGACCGGCGGTGTGCACGGCTACGAAACCAGCGGCGTGCACGGCGCGCTGCGCTTTGCGCAACAGCATGCCGCCGAGTTTGTGGGCCGCGCCAACCTGCTGGTGGTGCCCTGCGTCAGCCCCTGGGCGTATGAGCGGTTTCAGCGCTGGAACTTCGACGCCATCGACCCCAACCGCTCGTTCAAGGAAGGCTCGCCCGCACAGGAATCCGCCGCCCTCATGCGCCTGGTGGCGCAGCACCAGGCGCAGTACGGCCCATTCGACGCCCACATCGACCTGCACGAAACCACCGACACCGACGAATCCGAATACCGCCCCGCCGTGGCCGCGCGCGACGACAAGGTGTTCGAGCCCGGCAGCATCCCCGACGGCTTCTACCTGGTGGACGACACCGAGAGCCCGCAGCCCGCCTTCCAGCAAGCCATCATCGACGCCGTGGGCCGCGTCACGCACATCGCGCCTGCGGACGACAAGAACGAAATCATCGGCTCGCCCGTGGTGGCCCCCGGCGTGATCCGTTACCAGCTCAAGGCCTGGGGCCTGTGCGCCAGCGTGAGCGGCGCACGCTACACCACCACCACCGAGGTCTACCCCGACAGCCCCCGCGCCACACCCGAGCAGTGCATCGCCGCGCAGGTGGCAGCGGTGTGCGCGGCGGTGGAGTTTGTATGTGGGGCGCGGTAAGGCAGTGAGGCAGTCAGCCCGTGCTGCCGCCTTTTGAATGGATCAGCATCGGGTGCGCTTGAACCTGAAAAATCCGTTCGGGCTGAGCCCGTCGAAGCCTCGCGCGGCGCTTCGACGGGCTCAGCGTGAACGGTTCCAAGTCATCAGCCTTATATGCATCAAATAGGCTGCTGCCGCCTGATGGATAAGCGCTGATAGCTATCAATATTGAAGCAATGAGGCGCTGACACACCAAGGCATAAGCCTACGCACCGCCCGGACCGGAAGGAAACGCCCATGGACCTGCCCCAGATGCTGGACACCTTCGCCCGCATGCCCGCCGCCGAGCAGCAGGCGTGGTGGCGCATGGCCGCCGGTTTGCTGGCCGTGGTGGTGGCGCTGCTGTGGCTGGAGAGCCGCTACTTCCAACCCAGCCGCCGCGTGGGCAGTTGGCTGGCGGTGCGTTTGGTGTCGATGCTGGCCGCGCTGCTGGCGGTAGCAGCTGTGCTGCTGCCCGCGCGCGCCGTGGGCGGGCCCGCCGCGCTGGGCGTGTTTGTGCTGTCGCTCTACACCCTGGGCCCCGTGGTGTGGTTTGGGGGCCATGTGCTGGCCGGGCGCTGGGTGCGGCCCGCACTCTCGCGCGCCGAAAGCCTGGTGCTGGGCCTCACCGGCCTGGCCATTGCCGCCGTGCCCGTCTACGCCAGCCTGCTGGCGCAAAGCGCCCTGCAAACCGCCGCACGCGACGTGGCCCAGCGCCGCGAGCTGCCCGCCAGCAACCCCCCGCTGGCCCACACCGTGCAACCCGTGCAGCGCTACCAGCTGCCCGGCGTGGGGCTCATCTACACCCAATCCCTACTGGGCACCCCCGACACCCGCCTGCTGCGCGTGGAACAGCGCGACGGCGGCGGCCAATGGCCCGCCCACCCCCACCCCGTGGCCCACCCCAGCTACTGCACCCACGGCAACGACGTGCACCTGATGTGGTCCGCCCAGGAACCCCCACCCTACCTGCGCCTGCACTGGGCCCAGAGCAACGGCGCACCCACCAAGGCCGAGTTCACGCCCCAGCTGGTGTTTGACCCTGCCACCCCCGTGCCTGACTTCCCCCTCACCCTGCGCCCCGACGGCGCCGACCCCGCCGCCCCCATCGCGCGCGAAAGGGCGTACCTGGTGCTGGTGAAAGAGGGGCAGGCGGCGCAGCCGCAGCAACTGCCGCAGACCTACACCCAGATGCTGGGCAACCCCCCCGAAGCAGGCGAGGTGCGCACGACCGATTGCGTGATGGCGGGCTTTCAGATTACCCCCACCCTGGCCAAGCAGGGCTGGCAGGTGCAGGCCATGGGGCTGGTGTTTCAGCTGTCCACAGGCGGGCAGCCGTTGCGGGCGTTGGTGGAGCGGAAATAGAGGCGAAATCGGCCGCTTCCGCCTGATGGTATTGCCTTTATTGCTATCAGAATGAAAGCAATAAGGGTTTGAGGCGTGAGTGCGAGTGCGCTCTAAGGATTGCTTCCCAAAGCATTCAACAACCGCGCACTCACCTCGGCCGCATCCAGCGTGGCGAACTGCATGTTGTGCTGCTCCGTCAGCGGGCCGTGGCCCGGCTCTATGCGCCCGGCAGCGTCGTAGCCCATGGCCTTGAACTTCCACACCCCGCCCACCAGCTTGAGCGAGCCCAGATGCGCGCCATCGGCGGTGTGGACGGACACCGCGGTGGCGTTGATGGGCAATAGCCGCAAGGGGCCTGCCAGCGGGCCGGGCGGTATGCGGGCGAAGGTGGGGGTGAACGGGGGCGTCATCGAGGGGCTTTAGCTATGCTGCAGTTTCTTGAATGAAATTGGCCTCTCGCGCCTGATGGATAAGCGCAAGAAGCTATCGAAATTGACGCAACCTAGACCGAGAGTGCTGCTACTTGCGCCCGCAGCGCTGGTAGATCGTTCTGCACGGTTTGCCAGACAATGCCCAGGTCCACCGTGAAATAGCCGTGGGCCAGTGCATTGCGCATTTCATAGGCGAAGCCCCACGGCACCTGGGCATGTTTCTGCGCAAAGTCGGGGTGGTTCTTGGCCACGTTATTGCAGGCCTCGCCAATCACTTCCAGGTTGCGAATCACCGCGTCGCAGGTCTTGCGGTCTGCCAGGAACGCCGTCAAGTCCATGCCAGCCGTGTAGTCCTGAATGTTGCCAATGGCTTCCAGGATGTGCTGCAAATAGTCCGCCACCCGCAGCGGGTGCGCCCGGCTCATACGGTGATCGCCTCGCGCAGCACCTGGTCCCGAAAGCTGGCGGGCAGGCTGTTGGGGGTGAGCACATCCACCTCCATGCCCAGCAACTGCTTCAGTTCAAACCGGATCGCGCCAATGTCCATCAGCGTGGTTTGCGCGGTGGGCTCCACCAACAGGTCCAGGTCGCTGTCGGCCGTGTCGTCCCCATGCAGCGCCGACCCAAACACCCGTACGCTGCTTACGTGGTGACGCAGTGCGATCTCGCGGATTTGCGAGCGGTGGAGGGAAAGGGCTTCGGAGGGGCGCATGGATTGGAGTTTAGCGGCGCTGCATGTTTACATGCCAGCTTGGCCGATGGCGCTTGCGAAGATTGCAAAAGCAGCTACTAAAGCTCTGTGCCCGGCTCCGCAAGTCCGGGGTGAAATAGGCAAAAGGCAAGACCTGGCCCCAATGCTCGCTCTAATAATAAATCCGGAGCTGTGGGTCTGAGTGCTGCAGCGGGAAGGAGCGAGAGAGCAATTCGTCAATCAAATAATTTCACTGAAAATGGTTTTGAGTTCGCTATTATTCATTTCAATAGCTCGCGGATTGTAACTGAGGGTGTTTATTCCGCCAGATGCTAAAATTGATTTTGCTTTTTCTCTCAGATTTTCTGCAATGGAGGTTTGAGCCATAAATGGGTCAATTAAACCGAGAATTGCGCCAATTAAAATTGCAATCCTTCCGGAAATTCTGTTTGAGTTGAATAGCAATTCATACTCGTTTGCGGTGAATTTGGTTGAAAATTGCTTATCGAGTTCGGGGTTGGAGTCGGCGATTTTGTATAGTGCAGATTTAACTGTGTTTTCATCGCTCTTGTTGAACCACGCAAGAATTCTTTGGCTCTCATTATCGTCGTTATTTAGTCGATTCATGATTTAATCCTTTCGTCTTTTTCCATGATCTCTTTTATTGCACTGATGATTGTTAAAAATACATCTTCCTTTGGTGAGGAAGCGTTTATTTTAATCGACCTAGCTGGATAATTTGATAGGTATCGCTTATAGTTAAGTGCTGCTTGGTTGAGTTTTTCTTCTCGTTCGTATGAGTCTATGGTATTTCTTCTGGATATTCTATCTAAAGAATTTTCCACATCATTGTCGAGATATATGAGAAGATCAGGCAAGGGAAACTCGGAATTTAGAAGTTCTACAAAATCCCAGTCCGCTTCGCTTGCGCAGTGGTAAGCAAAAGATGAAGGTATGTATCTTGTACATATAACAGATATGCCTCTGTTCAATGTGGGAATAATCCCTTCTTTGTCATTGTAGAGATGATCATGCCTATCTGCCGCAAACATAAGAGCCATTTGCCTGTCAAATAGCTTTGGATCATCCTGAAATGATACTCTGCGCTTCAACGCGAGGCGAATAGTAGAGCCTATTAGTCCGGTGGAAGGTTCTGCTGTATTTTCTACAGGCAGAGCAAGTTCCCGGAAGTAACTTTCCAGAAGGTGTGCCTGCGTTGTTGTGCCGGACCCGTCTAGGCCTTCTAATACAATAAAAATTGGCTTCATGTCTTATTTATTCCATTTTCCGCAGGATAGACTATCTTCGTTTCTGGAGAAGTAATGACATTTCATCTTGTTTTGGCATCCATCACTCCGATTCTCTAGAAAATTCGGATTGGCTATCAAATCTCTGCAGATGCCAATATATATATTTTCGGGAAGAATTCTGGATCGTGCGTTGTTACTTCGAAATTTGCCAGAGGCAATAAAATTTCGATTTGGGTGCCTTTTTGCAGTGTCAATATTGGTCTCCCAGCGGGCATCTAAGATTTCGGCCAAAGTTGGGTAGATTAGCCTTTTCTCGATGTTATAGAGGCCTTGCGATAAGTCGACATAGTCGCAGGGGGTGTCCATTAACTCGGCAAGCCTAGTGTCATTTGAATCAATTTGTGCCACTCCAATTTTTGTGGATAGCCGAATTGAGGATTCAATATTGTTGGCTTTTAAGTATTCGACCCATCTGTAAAACTCTTCTAGAGCGAGCTCATAGTTCGAGGAAAAAAATGGATCGAGCAGCAAGTTAAATAAGTAACCATGTGCTGCGTGAAGTTGGATGTGCTTGAAACCGGCCTCTATTGATAGTTCGGATGCGCTTCGAAGGTCCGAAAAAAGATCTTTAATATTGCTGTTGTTGATTTTTTTTGCTACCAAAAGATACTCGTCGAGTTTATTTTCTGGACTTTTGTTTTTAAATTCTTTTATTCCTTGATATTCTGTCCAAGTTGAGCTTAATTGTATGCCGGCAATTGCTCCGGAGTTTTGAATTTCGTTAACTAGTGTCTTCCATTCCGGTGCGCGGCTAATTCTTGCGCAAACACTATTCGTTCCGTGCCCCCGAGGTGTTAGGACATTTCCCACAATGGTGCAGTAGAGCCCATTCCCGCTTCGCTCTGCGTGGAATTTTATATGCTGCGCGGTCGGGGTTTCATCCCTTACATAGCCGGTATTTACTCCTAAGAAAAAGATGCGTCCCATCGCTTTGCTATAACTTAGAGCGAGAATTAGTAATTGCAATCCATCCCGTAATAACGCTTGAGATAAGATTTATTGCAATGTTAGAAATTACTTCAATGTTGTTATTCTTTGCGATGTTGTAAAAAAGAAGAGCATTTAATAAAAATGCGACTGCAATCGCGGCTAGAATTTTTGTATTCTGTGCTCTTATATTTTTCAGTGCCAATGTGATATGCATAGGTAAAATTGCCGTTGCCTCCGCTTCTTCTGTTTTTACTCTCTTGTCATTTTTAACCTCGGCATGGATCTTTTGCAAATCGGTTCTAATCGGCCATAGTCGGGTTTGATATCCATGTTGGCCTGTATATGCAACGGTGGAGTTGGAGGACAACTGCGTAAAGTGGATTTTTGCTACAGATTGCTGTGTATCGAGAACAATATATTTATCGCTAGTGTTTGTAGTAACTAGGCCGAGCTGACCAGTAAAGCCAGGATCGGCGTACGTGCTGACGGGTGAAAGGCCGATACTGAATAAACTCCCTTTGCTAATTATGTGCGCCGTCAGGTCGCTTGGGATTTTTAGTGATTCTTCGGTAATGATCACTATTGTGTGTTTAGGCTTTATGATTATCTTGTCGCCATATGGCTTGGCATCAATTTTTACTCCGCCTTCTGTTAAGTCGTAATATGTTGAGCTGCATCTAAGTTCATACGATGCCCCCCCCAGTCCGCTTTGATGGAAGGGGGTAATCAAACCTTGATTCCTTGATCGCGAGCGTATTTCTGTGTTTGATAGTATCGTCATCAGGCATTGGTAGTTAAAGGGTGGCTGTCGCTGAACTATTTGCCCCAGCTATCCTTCAACCCCACCGCGAGGTTAAACACCGGCTTCTCCGCCTTGTGGTCAATACGATCCGCCACAAAGTACCCATGCCGCTCAAACTGGAACTTGTCGTCCGGCTTGGCATTGGCCAATGACGGCTCCACGATGGCGGTCACCACCTTCAGGCTGTTCGGGTTCAGGCTTTCGATGAAGTCCTTGCCGCCCGCGTCGGGGTGGGCGTCCAGGAAAAGGCGGTCGTACATGCGCACTTCGGCGTTCACGCCGTCGGCCACGCCCACCCAGGTGATGGCGGCCTTGACCTTCACGCTGTCGGCGCCGGGAGTGCCGCTCTTGGTGTCGGGCACCACGGTGGCCAGCACTTCGGTGATGTTGCCGTCGGCGTCTTTAGTGCAGCCGGTGCATTCAATGACGTAGCCGCCCTTCAGGCGCACCTTGTTGCCGGGGAAGAGGCGCTTGTAGCCCTTGGGCGGCACTTCTTCAAAGTCTTCGCGTTCGATCCAGACTTCTTTGCCGATGGTGAAGTGGCGCAAGGGGCTTTCCACGCCTTCGGGCGGGTGGGGCAGGGCGGGCAGGCTGCAAGGCTCCAGGTGGCCTGCGCCCATCACGTCGTCCCAGTTGGTGAGCACCAGCTTGACGGGGTTGAGCACGGCCATGCCACGGTGGGCCTTGAGTTCCAGGTCTTCGCGCAGGCAGCCTTCCAGGGTGCTGTAGTCGATCCAGCTGTCGGACTTGGTCACGCCAATGCGTTCGGCAAATACCTGCAGCGCTTCGGGCGTGTAGCCACGGCGGCGCAGGCCCACGATGGTGGGCATGCGGGGGTCGTCCCAGCCGTTGACCTTGTGGTCGTACACCAGCTGGGCCAGCTTGCGTTTGCTGGTGATGACGTAGGTGAGGTTCAGGCGCGCAAATTCGTACTGGCGGGGCGCGGGGCTGGCCAGCAGGCCGCCTTCGGTCAAGCGTTCCAGCAGCCAGTCGTAGAAGGGGCGCTGGTCTTCAAACTCCAGCGTGCACAGGCTGTGGGTGATCTGCTCCAGCGCGTCCTCGATGGGGTGCGCGTAGGTGTACATGGGGTAGATGCACCAGGTGTCGCCCGTGTTGTGGTGCGTGGCGCGGCGGATGCGGTAGATGGCCGGGTCGCGCATGTTGATGTTGGGGCTGGCCATGTCGATTTTGGCGCGCAGCACCATCGATCCGTCTTCGTGCTGGCCGTCACGCATCTCGCGGAAGATGCGCAGGTTTTCTTCGGGCGTGCGGGTGCGGAAGGGGCTGTCCACGCCGGGCTTGCTGAAGTCGCCCCGGTTGGCGCGCATCTGCTCGGTGGTTTGCTCGTCCACGTAGGCGTGGCCGGCTTCGATCAGGTATTCGGCCGCGCGGTACATGAAGCCGAAGTAGTCGCTGGCCTGGTAGGGGGCGGCGCTGCCGGGTGTCTGGCCGAGCTGGGCCCAGTCAAAACCGAGCCATTTCACGGCGTCGATGATGCTGTTGACGTATTCGGTGTCTTCTTTTTCGGGGTTGGTGTCGTCAAAACGCAGGTGGCACACGCCGCCGTAGTCGCGCGCCAGGCCGAAGTTGATGCAGATGCTCTTGGCGTGGCCGATATGCAGGTAGCCGTTGGGCTCGGGCGGGAAGCGGGTGCGGATCTTGGCGGGGTCGGGCTCGCCCTGGGCGTGGTGGGCGGCGTCGCCGGGGGCGCCAGCCCAGCGGCGGGCGGTGTAGGTGCCTTGCTCCAGGTCTTTTTCGATGATCTGGCGCAGGAAGTTGCTGGGCTTGGTGGATTCAGCGGTGTCCGCAGCGGTGGCGCTGGCGGGGGGATTGGCGGAGGTATTGGCGGGGGAGGGGGTGCTCATCCAGCCATTTTAGGCGGCGGTTTCGTGACGGTTTACGCATTAAAACGAGCACGTGTACGTTCAGACACAACGTAAAGACGCTTTTATGCCATCCTTTTGCCTACTTGGTGCGTTGTGTACCGGTGAGGGCCCTTGCCACCTGGCGGGTGGCCTTCATTTAACAGGAGATTTCCATGACGAAAACCCGTTCTCTGTATGCCATGGCCGCTTCGGCTGGCGTGGCTCTGGCTTTGTTGGCCGGTGTTGGCGCTGCCCAGGCCCGTGACGTCAATTGGTCGGTTGGCGTTGGCGTGCCCGGCGTGGTGATCGGTGCCAGCAATGGCTACTACGCACCCGCCCCGGTCTACGTGGCGCCGCCCCCTCCGGTGTATTACGCGCCTCCCCGGCCTGTGTATTACAACGCCCCACCGGTGTACTACTCGCCCCCACCAGCCGTTTACTACGGCGGTTATGGCCAAGGCTACCGGCACCATGGCCATCGCCACCACGGCCACGGTCGCCATTGGGACCGCTGATCAGCCAGCCTGGCGGCACTGCATTGGCAGGCTGATCCTTCACCAACCTCTTGGGCGCGAGTCGCTCACAGGCAGCGTTGCACAGGCTGCCTTTTACAGCGGTCCCTCGGGGCCGCTTTTTTATTGGGGCGGCCCCTGCGCTGGGGCGCCGCATAATCCCGCACTCTGGCCTGCCAGCGTGGCAGGCGCATTGCCCCGGAGACCCTGTCTGTGACCGCTCAAAAAACCGTTTTTGTCCTGAATGGCCCCAACCTGAACCTGCTGGGCACGCGCGAGCCTGCCGTCTACGGCGCCCAAACGCTGGCCGATGTGGAAAAACTCTGCGCCGACGCCTGCCAGCGCCACGGTTTTGCGCTGCGTTTTCACCAAAGCAACCACGAAGGCGCGCTGGTGGACTGGATTCACGAGGCGGGCCGCCTGCATGCGGCGGGCGAGCTGGCGGGGGTGGTCATCAACGCCGGGGCCTATACCCACACCAGCATTGCGTTGCATGACGCCATCAAGGGCACGGGCATCACGCTGATCGAGCTGCACATCAGCAACGTGCATGCGCGCGAGGCGTATCGCCACCATTCGTACATGGCCGCCGCAGCCAAGGCGGTGATGTGCGGCTTTGGCGTGCTGGGCTATGGCCTGGCGATTGACGGCCTGGCGCAACTGCTGGCCCAGCAGCAACCAGCGGCCTGATGGCCGGGCGCGCGGGATTGCACTGCCATGGCCCCGCTGCCCCTGCAAGTCTCTGAAGACGAGGTCGAAATCACCGCCATGCGCGCCCAGGGCGCGGGCGGGCAGAACGTCAACAAAGTCTCTAGCGCCGTCCACCTGCGGTTTGATGTGGCGGCCTCGTCGCTGCCCGAGGGGGTGAAGGAGCGCCTGCTGGCCCTGCGCGACACCCGCATCACGCAAGAGGGTGTGGTGGTCATCAAGGCACAGCAGTTCCGCAGCCAGGAGCAGAACCGTGCCGATGCGCTGGCGCGGCTGAACGCGCTGGTCAACACCGTGGCCGTGCCGCCCCGCGTGCGCCGCGCCACCAAGCCCACCTATGGATCGCAGCAGCGCCGCCTGCAGGGCAAGACCCAGCGCAGCGAAACCAAGGCGCTGCGGGGGCGGGTGCGCGACGGCGCCTGATGGCGGCGGGGTGGGGCACCCCCGGGCTTGATTGGCATCACCCATAGAACAATCTGTCTGCCCTGCAGGGCTTGGTGCGGGCGCCCGTCAGGCCTACAGTGAAGGCATTCACGGATGAAACTGCCATGACCGCTGTTGCCCACACCCCTTCCCCCACTGTTCCAGCCCTGTTCGTATCGCACGGCGCGCCGCTGTTTGCGGTGGACGCTGGCACCACCGGCCCTGCGCTCACGCAGTGGGGCCAGGGCCTGAAGGCGCAATACCCCGGCCTGCGTGGCGTGGTGGTGATGTCGCCGCACTGGATGGCGCGCTCGGTGCAGGTCATGACCGGCCCGCAGCCCGCCACCTGGCACGACTTTGGCGGGTTTCCGCCCGCGCTGTACGAGCTGCAATACCCCGCCCCGGGCTCGCCCGCGCTGGCGCAAGAAGTGCTGGGCCTGTTGCAGGCCGCTGGTGTGGCCGCCCAGGGCGATGCCGCGCGCCCCTTTGACCATGGCGCCTGGGTGCCGCTGATGCATTTGTTCCCCGAGGCCGATGTGCCCGTGGTGCAGGTGGCGCTGCCTGTGGGGGCTGGCCCGGCCGAGGTGTATGCGCTGGGCGCGGCCTTGCGCAGCCTGCGCAGCCAGGGCGTGCTGGTGCTGGGCTCGGGCAGCATGACGCACAACCTGGCCGAATTTTTTGGCGGCGAGCGTGCTCCCGCGCCCTATGTGCTGGAGTTCAGCCGCTGGATCGAAGACGCGCTGGCCCGTGGCGACATGGCGGCGCTGCTCAACTACCGCAGCCAGGCGCCCCACGCCCACCGCGCACACCCCACCGAAGACCACTTTTTGCCGATCTTCTTTGCGGTGGGCGCGGCGGGCGACGACCTGCACGCAAACTACTTGAGCCGCGAGGTGATGTACAGCATGCTGTCGATGGATGCATTTGCCCTGGAGCCGGTGCATTGATGATGTACCAGTCCCGCATTTCTTAAGTAAAAACTGCCCCTGCCGCCTGTCTATGCTCAATTTGCCGCTCACATTTTTGCAGCGCCCCGCTGCCGCCTCCACGCCCCGCCCCTGGCTGCTGGTGCTGATGCACGGTGTGGGCAGCAACGAGCAGGACCTGTTCAGCCTGTCGCCGCAGATCCCCGGGCGCTTTCATGTGCTGAGCCTGCGCGCGCCGTTCCGCATGGGGCCGGGCTCGCACGCGTGGTTTGATTTCTCCATCGAACCGAACGGCGACCGCACCATCAACGAAGCGCAAGAGGCCCAAAGCCGTGCCCTGGTGGCCCAGGCGCTGGAGTCTGCCGCCGAACAACTGGGCATCCCGCCCGAGCGCGTGGTGGTGGGCGGCTTCAGCCAGGGCGGCATCATGGCGCTGTCGCTGCTGCTCACGCGGCCTGAGCTAATGCACGCCGGCCTGGTGTGGCACAGCCGCCTGCTGCCGCAGGTGGTGCCGCTGACGGCCCCGGCCGATGCGCTGCGGGGCAAACGCCTGTGGCTGAGCCATGGCACGCACGACAACGTGATCCCCCTGGCCAATGCCCAGGCCATTGCGCACCACATGGCGCCGTTGCCGGTGGCGGTGACGTACCACGAGTTCCCCAGCGCGCACGAAATTCGGCCGTCGGAACTGGCGGCCACGGTGGCGTGGCTGGAGTCGCTTTCGACGACGCCCACGGCGTTTTAGCCGGGGCTTGTGCGGTGCGGCGTGCGAGGCGCTGCCTACATCGCGTTACCGGCGCTTCATCCAGCGCGTATCCAATCCAGCTACAACCTCGTTGGTGTGGATGGGGAACGCCCGGCGCTGCAGCCACTCGGACAAGGGTTGTTCCTGTATGGAAGGAGACCCGATGCCTGACCACGACACCGCCGAGTTCCGCCCCGCGCCAGAGCGCACCTCTTCCACGCCCTGGGTTCTCGCCGCCGGGCTCGCCTGCGCAGTGGGGGCCGGCGCCGCCTGGTGGTTCTGGCTGCGCCCGGCGCAGACCCCCATGGCGCCACCCCCGGTGGCCGCCGCCCCAGAAGCGCCTGCGGCCCCATCGCCCATGCCCGAAGCCTCGGGGCCGCACAACCCCGTCGATGCGCTGGCCCCGGCAGACGCCGCCTTGCCCGCACTGGCGGAATCCGACCCCCGGGTGGCGGAGCTGCTCGCCGACCTGCTGGGCCGCGACAAAGTGGCGTCGTTTCTGCTGACCGATGGCTTTGTGCGCCGCGTGGTTGCCACGGTGGACAACCTGGCCCGCGCCCAGGCCCCGTCGCGCATGTGGCCGGTGCAGCCCATGCCACAGCGCTTTGTGGTGGATGCCGACGGAGACGCGCCCACCACGGTGGCCGCCGCCAATGCGGCCCGCTACAGCGCCTTTTTGGCGTTTGCCGAAGCCGTGCCGATGGAGCCCGCCGTGGCGCTCTACGCGCGGCTGTACCCGTTGTTTCAGCAGGCATACGAAGAGCTGGGCTACCCCCGGCGCTATTTCAACGACCGCCTGGTGGCCGTGCTGGACCACCTGCTGCTGGCGCCCGAGCCCCAGGGCCCGCTGCGCGTGAAGCTCACGCCAGTGAACACCGAGGTGCCCAACCTGCGCCCGTGGGTGCGGTACGAGTTTGTCGATCCGGCGCTCGAATCGCTCTCCAGCGGCCAGAAGATCCTGGTGCGCATGGGGCCCGCCAACGAGGCACGGGCCAAGGCGCTGATCCGCAATCTGCGCAAACGTGTGGCCACCAGCGCGCTGCAGCCCTCGCCGCGCTGAAGGGAGCGCGGTGGCTGCCGCGCTGGGGGCTACACAGGCAGCGCCATGGTCCGCTTCACTTCCTTGAGCGAAAAACTTGTCGAAATCTCGCGCACGCCCGGCAGGCTGCGCACATGGGTGCGCACGTATTCGGCAAACGATTCCAGGTCGGCGGCCACCACCTCCAGCTGGTAGTCGTAGCGGCCCGAGAGGTTGTGGCACGACAGCACCTGGGGCATGGCCATCACCTCGCGCTCCAGGGCCGAGGTGGTCTCTGCCGTGTGGTCGTGCAGCGCCAGCTGCACAAAGCCCAGCACGCCCCAGCCCACGCGCTGGCGGTGCAGGTGGGCGTGGTAGCCCGCAATCACTCCGGCTTCTTCCAGCGCCCGCACGCGCCGCCAGCAGGGCGAGGTGGACAGCGACACGGCCTCGGCCAGATCGCCCACGGTGGCGCGGCCGTCGCGCTGCAGGGCGTTGAGCAGGGTGCGGTCCACGGGGTCGAGCGGGTAGGGGTGCATGGTGGCTTGCAAGGTGATTGATTGGGGCAAATTTTGCCCTTGCGATTGGTTTTTTGGGCAAAGAAGGCGAAATTTTGCCCGCCAATGAGGCCAAGAATCTCCGCATCCGACCCTCATCCCGTCTGTGGTCGGCCCATCAGGAGACAAGCATGACCCGCACCACCGACCGCACCCCAGCCACCGGCTTTAGCACCCGCGCCATCCACCACGGCTACAACCCCGCCGACCACCAGGGCGCGCTGGTGCCGCCCATCCACACCTCGGCCACCTACGCCTTTCCGGACGTGGCCTATGGCGCGCGCTGCTTTGCGGGCCAGGAGCCGGGCTACTTCTACACCCGCATCGCCAACCCCACGCTGGCGCTGCTTGAAGGGCGGCTGGCGGCGCTGGAAGAGGGCGCGGGCGCCGTGGTGTTCGGCTCGGGCATGGGGGCCATCACGGCCACGCTGTGGTCCATGCTGGAGCCGGGCGACGAGATCCTGGCCGACCTCACGCTCTATGGCTGCACCTTCTCGTTCCTGCACCATGGCCTCGGCCGCTTTGGCGTCACGGTGCGCCATGTGGACATGACCGACCCCACCCGCGTGGCCGAGGCGCTGACCGCCAAGACGCGCGTGCTTTATCTCGAAACCCCCGCCAACCCCAACATGCGCCTGGTGGACATCGCCGCCGTGTCGGCCCTGGCCCACGCCCAGGGCGCCAAGGTGGTGGTGGACAACACCTACTGCACACCCTACCTGCAGCAGCCCCTGCTGCTGGGTGCCGATGTGAGCGTGCACTCCATGACCAAGTACCTGGGCGGCCACGGCGACCTGACCGCAGGCGCAGCGGTGTTTGCCGATGCCGAACTGGCCCAGCGTGTGCGCCTGTACGGCCTGAAAGACATGACCGGCGCGGTGATGTCGGCGCAAGACGCCCACCTGGTGATGCGGGGCCTGAAGACCCTGGCCCTGCGCATGGACCGCCATTGCCAGAGCGCGCAGAAGGTGGCCGAATTCATCGCCGCCCACCCGGCTGCGGCGGCCGTGCACTACCCCGGCCTGCCCAGCTTTGCACAGCACGCGCTGGCCCAGCGGCAGATGCGCCAGATGGGCGGGATGATCGCTTTTGAGCTGCGCGGCGGCCTGCCAGCGGGCGTGCGCTTCATGGACGCGCTGCAGCTCGTCACCCGCGCCGTGAGCCTGGGTGATGCCGAAACCCTGGCCCAGCACCCGGCCAGCATGACGCATTCCACCTACACCCCCGAGCAGCGTGCCGCCCACGGCATTGCCGAAGGGCTGGTGCGCCTGTCGGTGGGGCTGGAAGACCTGGACGACCTGCTGGCCGACATCGGCCAGGCGCTGGACCTGGCACACGCCATGGACCTCAGCGCTGGCATCCACGCCGGGCTCAGCCCCGAGCGTGCGGCAGCGGCAGCGCCGTTTTGTAGCGCACCTGCTTGAGCGCAAAGCTGGAGCGGATTTTTTCCAGCCCAGGGATCGGCGAGAGCTGCTCCAGGATGAACCGCTCCAGCGCCGCAATGTCGGGCAGCGCCACGCGGATGAGGTAGTCGGAGTCGCCGCTCATCAGGTAGCACTCCATCACCTCGTCGTGCTCGGCAATGCGCCGCTCGAAGTCGGCCAGCGCCTCCTTGTTCTGCGTCTTCAGGCTGATGCTGATGAACACATTCAGCCCCAGGCCCAGCGCTGCCGCGTCGGCCAGCGCCACATAGCGGGCGATCACGCCTGCAGCCTCCAGCGCCTTCACCCGCGCCAGGCAGGGCGAAGGCGACAGGTGCACGCGGCGCGCCAGCTCCACGTTGGAGAGCGAACCATCGGCCTGCAACTCGGCCAGAATGCGCAGATCGGTCACGTCAAGCTTCATATGCTGTCATTTCTTTTTAATACGGCATATTGTGCTTTTGAAGTCGCCAAGCCTGCGCGTTTCGGCATCCTATTTTTGGAAAACCCTTCTACAGTGTGCTCCCATGAACGCCCCACTGCCCCCCCACCTCCTCAGCCCCCAGGACACCCTGGCCGACATTGACCCGCAAGAGACCGCCGAATGGCGCGACGCCTTCCTGGCCTTGGTGGCCACCGAAGGCCCCGAGCGCGCGCGGTTTGTGCTGCAGGAGCTGGTGCGCCTGGCCCGCACCCAGCGCGTGGGCTGGCAGCCGCAGCTCAACACGCCGTATGTGAACACCGTGGCGGCCCAGGCGCAGCCTGCGTTCCCGGGCGATCTGGCGGTAGAAGAGCGGCTGGCGTCCATCATGCGCTGGAACGCGCTGGCCATGGTGGTGCGCGCCAACCAGGCGTATGGCGAGCTGGGCGGCCACATCGCCAGCTACGCCAGCGCGGCCGATCTGTTCGAGAGCGGTTTCAACCATTTCTTCCGCGCGCGCGAAGGCGTGGGCGAGGGCCAGCACCGGGGCGATCTGGTGTTTTTTCAGCCGCACAGCGCGCCCGGCGTGTATGCGCGGGCGTTTCTGGAAGGGCACTTCACCGAGAACGACCTGCAGCATTACCGGCAGGAAATCACCGCTCCCGGCGCGGGCGCGCAGGGCCTGTCGAGCTACCCGCACCCCTGGCTCATGCCGGACTTCTGGCAGTTCCCCACCGGCTCCATGGGCATCGGCCCCATCAGCAGCATCTACCACGCGCGCTTCATGCGCTACCTCACGCACCGCAACCTGCTCAACTGCACGGGCCGCAAGGTGTGGGGCGTGTTTGGCGACGGCGAGATGGACGAGCCCGAGAGCATGAGCGCCCTGACCCTGGCCGCGCGAGAAGGCCTCGACAACCTCGTCTGGGTGGTCAACTGCAACCTGCAGCGCCTGGACGGCCCGGTGCGCGGCAACGGCCGCATCATCGACGAGCTGGAGCGTTTGTTTGCTGGCGCGGGCTGGAACGTGGTCAAGCTGGTCTGGGGCAGCGACTGGGACGGCCTGTTCGCCCGTGACCTGACCGGCGCGCTGGTGCGCACGCTGGAAGGCACGGTGGACGGCCAGATGCAGACCTTTGCCGCCAAGGACGGCCGCTTCAACCGCGACAACTTCTTCGGCCAGAACCCCGAACTGGCCGCCCTGGCCCAGGGCATGACGGACGAGCAGATCGATCGCCTCAAGCGTGGCGGGCACGACCTGGTGAAGATCCACGCCGCCTACGCTGCCGCCGCTGCCCACGAGGGCCAGCCCACGGTGATCCTGGCCCACACCAAAAAGGGCTACGGCATGGGCACCGCCGGCCAGGGCAAGATGACCACGCACAGCCAGAAGAAGCTGGACGACACCGACCTGATCGAATTTCGCAACCGCTTCAACCTGCCGCTCACCGACGAGCAGGCAACCAGCCTGGCGTTCTACAAGCCAGCAGAAGACAGCGCCGAGATGCAGTACCTGCGCCGCCACCGCCAGCAGCTGGGCGGCTACCTGCCGCGCCGCCAGACGGCCTGCGATGTGCTGCCCGTGCCGCCCCTGGCCAGCTACGCCCAGTTTGCGCTGCAGGCCGATGGCAAGGAGATGAGCACCACCATGGCCTTTGTGCGCATGCTCGGCACGCTCTTGAAGGACACCCAGCTCGGCCCGCGCATCGTGCCCATCGTGGCCGACGAGGCGCGCACCTTCGGCATGGCCAACCTGTTCAAGCAGGTCGGCATCTACAGCAGCGTGGGCCAGCGCTATGCGCCCGAAGACATCGGCTCGGTGCTGAGCTACCGCGAAGCGCTGGATGGGCAAATCCTCGAAGAAGGCATCAGCGAAGCGGGTGCGATTGCGAGCTGGACGGCCGCCGCCACCAGCTACAGCGTGCACGGCCTGGCCATGCTGCCGTTCTACATCTATTACTCCATGTTCGGTTTCCAGCGCGTGGGCGATGCCATCTGGGCGGCGGCCGACCAGCGTGCGCGTGGCTTCTTGCTGGGCGCCACGTCGGGCCGCACCACGCTGGGCGGCGAGGGCCTGCAGCACCAGGACGGCACCAGCCACCTCGTGGCCGCCACCATCCCCAACTGCAAGGCCTACGACCCGGCCTATGCGGGCGAAATGGCCGTGATCATCGACGCCGGCATGCGCGAGATGGTGACCGAGCAGCGCGATGTTTTCTACTACGTCACGCTGATGAACGAGAACTACGCCCAGCCCGACCTGCCCGCAGGCGCTGCAGACGGGGTCTTGCGTGGATGCTATGTTTTCAGGAGCTATCAGGGCAATGTGGACGCGCGGAGGGGCGTTGTTTCTTCTCAAAATTCCGTCACCCTGATGGGCTCCGGCGCCATCCTGACCGAGGTGGTCAAGGCCGCAGAACAACTCGCCAGCGAAGGCCTGGATGTGACCGTGCTCAGCGTCACCAGCTGGAGCGAACTGGCCCGCGACGGCATTGCGTGCGAGGCCAGTGGCGCCACACCGTGGCTTGCGCAAGTGCTGGCCGCCACGCAAGGATCCATCGTCGCCGCTACCGACTACGTGCGCGCCGTGCCCGAAAGCGTTCGGGCCTATCTGCCGGAAGGCAGGCGGTACAGAACCCTGGGTACCGATGGCTTTGGGCGCAGCGACACGCGTGCTGCGCTGCGCGACTTATTCGGAGTGGATGCGCAGAACATTGCCCAGGTGGCGCGGGCGACCTGCGGGTGATGCACCCGCGTGGGCCGTGGTGAGTGCGCGACGGTGGCGATTGGGTCAGTGTTTCAAAACGTAGCCTGATGTACGATGGTCCGCGCGCACTGAGTCCTTGAAGGGACCGGCCGCGCTCAGTGCATCCGCACACAGCCCCCGCGCGGCCTGCCAGCCCCACGGGGCATTCAGGCAGCATGACGTGCTTTTCGAAGCAATGGGGCGACCTCACCATGAGATCCATTCAGAGTCATAGGTCACCTGTCTTCAGAGCGATAAGCCTCTTACTCCTGGCGTCCGCGCCCATGGTTGGAGAGGCCGCTACGAGAACCGTCAACAGCACGTCCGACGATGCCTCGGTGATCGGAACCTTGCCTTATTGGCTACTGAATGCAGCCGACGGTGACACCATCGACTGCGCCGCCATTGCAGGGCAGCAAATCATTCTGACGTCGTCGCTTCCAGCCATTGTCAGAAACTACACGATCAATGGGGCGGGCATCACCATCAATGGTGCTGGAAGCCACCAGGCCTTTCAGGTGGCGGCGGGCACCGTCTCTGTCAGCAATGTCACGGTTCAGAACGCGCTTTCCAGGGGCGGTGACGGTGGTGATGGGTATTCCGGCGGAGGCGGAGGCGTGGGCGGCGGTGGTGCGCTTTACGTTCATGGCGGTGCGTCAGTCACCATGGCGGCCTCAAGCCTGATCAGCAACGTTGCCCGGGGTGGCAATGGAGGCCTTGCGAATAACAATGGAAATTCGGGCGGAGGTGGCGGGGGAGGGTTTGGCGGTGGCAATGGAGGTGGCGCGGTGCTCAACGTGTCCACTGGCGGCGGTGGCGGAGGCCACAGCCATGGAGGCAATGGCGGGTCTTCGCTTTCTGTGAATGGCGGTGCCGGTGTGTACTTTGGAGGAGGAGGCGGCGGCGCTGGCATCAATTCCGTTGTGCCCGGTGGTGTAGGTGGCAGCGCCAATCCAACCGGTGCCTTTGTGGGAGGCGCCCAGTCAGCGGGCAATGGCGGGGGCGGGGCCGGAGCCAGCCAGGACGGGTTTTCCGCGACGGGGGCTGGTGGCGGCGGTGTGCCGGGCAATGGTGGTAATGGGATTGGCCTGGACCTCCTGTTCGGAGGTGGTGGTGGCGGCGGAGCTGCGTCGGAAACCGGATTTTCGGGTGCGATGGGAGTGGGCGCTGCCGGGGGGGGGGCGGGTCAAACAACACTGGCGGTGCTGGGGGTGTCCTCGGTGGTGGTGGTGGCGGCGCCGGGATCGCCGGCGCGGGGGGGCAAGGAGGGTTTGGAGCCGGAGGCGGCGGCGGTTCTATTGCCGGCGCGGGCGGCGGTGGATTCGGTGCTGGTGGGGGCAGTGGTGCATCCGATGCATCTGGCGTTGGGGGCGGTGGCGGCGGCTCTGGGCTGGGCGGCGCGATTTTCGTTCAGGGAAGCAGCACCCTCGTGATCGTGGATGCAACGCAAATCTCTGGCAACACCGCCATCGCCGGTGTTGGAGGAGCTTCCACCAATGCTGCTGATCCAGGCTATGTATCCGCCGGTGATGGCGTGGCGCTGGGCCAGGACATCTTCGTGCGCGAGCAAGGGTCGATCGTATTCAATCTGAGCAATACCCTCAGCATCGCAACGCCCATCGCAGGGGATCAGACCAACGGGCCCAACGGGACGGGTGGCCTTCAGAAGATCGGTGCCGGGACCCTGAACCTCAGCGGGGCAAATACGTATTCAGGCACCACGGCGGTCGATGGCGGGACACTCAATCTGAATGGCAGCTTGGTTGGGAGCGCCGTCATCGGTGCGGGCGGCACGCTTTCTGGCAACGCGACGGTATCGGGTGCCTTGACCAATTCTGGAATCCTGGCGCCCGGGAACTCGGTTGGAACGATCCATACGGCAAGCCTTGTGTTGAACGCTTCCAGTCGGCTGAAGATGGAGCTGGCGGCGGGAGGTGCCAGCGATCTTGTCGCGGCAACTGGGGCGGCACAGTTGGCGGGTACTTTGGAGATCGACCTTGGGCCAACCGTCAATCAGTCAGGCACCTACACGATTCTCACGGCGTCCGCCGTGACGGGCACCTTCGGGTCAGTCACCTTTGCGGGTGCAACGCCAGCGAGCTACTCCGTCGCCTACTTGCCTCTCGGGGCTCCCACCTCCGTGCAGGTGACGATTGTTTCTGCAGGCGCCACACTGACACCGGTGCCAACCTTGAACACGTGGATGCTGCTTGCGTTGACGTTTGGATTGGTGGGGTGGGGGGCTTTCGTCATCAGGCGGTCTTAGTACTGCGACAGCCGGTCGGCGCTGGGCCATATGCATTCGCACTTTTTGCGCTCGACTCACGCAGAACATGTATAGGGTTGGGCACATTGCCCGCCCCAGGTCGGCTTCATAGAATGGATTGCACCAAGCAACCGCTGGAGGGCGCCATGGCACATGTAAGCTGGGACAACAACCTGCCAACCACCTGGACCGCGCTGATGGACGGGCAGGCCGTTTGCGCCGTCAAGCGCAAAGAAATCGGCGGGTGGACGGCGGCCTGGACGGATGAGCGCCTGTGGCCCGCGCCCGCCCATCTCCCCAAGGCCATGCCCCAGCCCACGCGTTTCTTCAGCAGCCTGGAAGAGGCCAAGCAGGCGGTGGAGCAGGCGCTGTCGCCATAGTGCGTATGTTGCTCGCGGTGCGAGCCCGCGCCCGCTATTCCGTTACTGCGCCAGCAAGGCGCAAAAGCGTGCCAAGTCCACGTTGCCACCGCTGATGAGCACGCCCACGCGCTGGCCCTTGAGTTCGCTCTGCATGGCCCGCGCGGCGGCGAACCCTAGGCAGCCGGTGGGCTCCACCACCAACTTCATGCGCTCGGCAAAAAAGCGCATGGCATCCACCAGCTGTTCGTCCGTCACCGTGAGGATGTCGTCCACATCGCGCTGGATGATGGGGAAGGTGATGTTGCCCAGGTGCTGTGTCTGCGCGCCGTCGGCAATGGTGGTGGGGGTGTTGATGTGCACGATGGAGCCGCTGCGGAACGACTGCTGTCCATCATTGCCCGCTGCGGGCTCCACGCCATAGAGCTTGGTCTGGGGCGAGAGCGCGCGCGTGGCCAGGGCCGAGCCCGACAGCAACCCGCCGCCGCCCAGGCAGACAAAAAATGCATCGAGCGGGCCGACCTCCTCGAACAGCTCTTTGGCGGCCGTGCCCTGGCCGGCCAGCACGTCAGCATGGTCGTAGGGCGGAATCAGCGTGAGGCCATTCTGCTGTGCCAGGTCGCGGGTGATCTGCTCGCGGTCTTGGGTGTAGCGGTCGTAGAACACCACGGTGGCTCCATAGCCCTGTGTGGCTGCCACCTTGGCAGCGGGTGCGTCCTGCGGCATGACGATGGTGGCCGGGATGCCCAGTTCGCGCGCGGCCAGCGCAATGCCCTGTGCGTGGTTGCCCGACGAGAACGCGACCACTCCGGCCTTGCGCTGCGCAGGGCTGAATTTTGCGAGCGCGTTGTAGGCCCCACGGAACTTGAATGCGCCCATGCGCTGCAGGTTCTCGCACTTGAAGAACACCTGGGCACCAAACTCTTCGTTGATGGTGCGCGAGGTGAGCACCGGCGTGCGGTGCGCCACACCCGCAATGCGGCCAGCGGCGGCCACAACGTCGTCATAGGTGGGGAGGGCGGGGAGGGCAGAGGTCATGGTGAGGTCCGGGTGGAAAGTGGAAAAGTCAGATGCATCAGGTGCGTCGGGTGCGAAGGCTGTGTTGTGGTGCCGTGTCATTTCACGTCGCCATACACCGTGGCGCGCGACACGCCCAGGTGCTGCGCCACCACCTCCATGGCACGGCGCACTTCCAGGCTGCCCGATGCTTTGAGTTCGCGCAGCAGCGCGCGCCGCTCGGCCGCCTTGAGGGCGCGTGGCGCCGACGACAGGCGGGCAGCGAACTGGTCGATGCGCTGGCGGATGGCTTCGGCCCCGGCGGGGTCCAGCGATTCCTTGAGCCCCGTGTCGCCGTCCGTGGCGGTGAACTGGCCCACCACGCTCTGCAAGCTGCGAAACAGGGTGAGGTCCACGTTCAGGCACAGCGCGGCGATGTAGTGGCCCGATGCGTCCTTGATGCCCACCGAGGTGCTCTTGGCCGGGCGGCCGTCAGCGAACTGGTTGGCGTAGTTGGCGACCACCTGCGGATAGTCCGGGTCCGCGATGCGCGTGAGCCCCATCTCGGTGGTGGGGTCGCCCACCATGCGCTCCGACAGGTTGTTATGGATGGCCAGGATGGAGTGCTTGGGGTCCAGCAGGTCGTGCACCACCACCTCGCAGAACGGCGCGAACGTGGCGGCCAGGCCTTGGGCGACCTGTTCGATCTGGGCGAGCAGGGCTGTTTGTTCGGCCGTGCGCGCTGGAGTCCGCTGGCGGGTGCGGGGACGGGCTGGCGCCGGGGCGTGTTGAGGCATGGTGGCAATTTATCCAAAATTGGATAAATTGTCAAAATATGGACTTTTTGTCTTGGTGAGCAGTCCATCCAAGTCCACAGTGCCCGGGTATCGGGGTTCCGGTGCATGCTGGAGGGGCGCTTTGCTCTCCCCCCTGTGGCAACCCTGTCAGCCCGCGTGGGCGGGGCGCTGGAAGAAGGTGTCCAGCACCGGCATCAGCCCCGGAAATTCCAGCGCAAACCTTGCACGGTTCACAAAGTACGCCTCGCAGGCCACGGCGAAGAACTCGGAGGGCGAGGTGGCGCCATAGGCGTCCAGCCAAGGGCGTTCTGCGCCGAAGCGCTCGGCCTTGATGACGGCTTCGCGGAAGTCCTGGTAGGCGGGTTCCCAGGTGTTCCACCAGGCTTCATACGCCGCACGGCCGGTGCGTGCGCCCATGAAGCCGGCAGGCAGGGGCGGGCAGCCATTCGGCTCGCCGCTTTTCATGTCGAGTTTGTGCACGAACTCGTGCACCACCACGTTGTGGCCGCGCGCGGTGTTTTCGGTGGCGTTGGCCACATGCTCCCAGCTCAGCATGATGGGGCCGCGCTCCATGGCTTCGCCCAGCAGCACCTGGGTGTGTTCATGCACCACGCCGGCTTCGTCCACGGTCTTGCGGCGGGCCACGGCTTCGCCGGGGTGGAGCACGATGCCGACAAAATCGTCGTACCAGGCGAGGGCCTTGGCGGGGTCGCCCCAATGCAGCAGGGGCAGGCAGGCCTGGGCCGCAATGTCGATGGCCATGGCGTCGGTCACCACCAGGCCGTGGGCGCCGTGGAACTCCTTGTGGTGCAGGAAGAGGGCACTGAGCGCGCGCAGCTTGGATTGGTCGTGCAACGACAGCGCCGCCAGAAACGGGTAGCGCTGCAGCGTCTGCAGCCACAGCGTGGCCGAGATGTCGGGCACGGGGGCCACGGTGGAGCGCACATGGCGCCAGAGCCGGTTGAGGAAAGGGGGCATGGCGATCAGACAGCAGGGAGGTAACGCCCCGCGCAGTTCAGGATCGCATCTACGTGGGGGCCAGTGCGACCCGTTCCAAGCCCGCGCCGGACAAACGCAGTGTTTCCACGCGGGGGGGCAATGCGGCGGCGTCCCAGTCGCTGAGCACCACGCGCTGCAGGCCCGGGGCGAGTGGATGGCTGGCAGGCTTGTGGGTGTGGCCATGGACCAGGGTGTGTGCGCCCGCAGCCTGCAGCCAGGCGGTGGCGGCGGGGCCGTCCACATCGGCATAGGTGGCGCCGGATTGTTTGCGCGCCTCGCTCTCCTGCCGTATGCCGCGCGCCTGTGCGCGGCGTGTGGCCAGGGGCTGGGCCAGGAACTGCTGCTGCCATTCAGCGCTGCGCGCTTGCACCCGGAAACGCTGGTAGTCCACGTCATCCAGGCACAGCAGGTCGCCATGGCTGAGCACCCAACGTTGGCCACCAAACACCAGCACGGTAGGGTCGGCCAGGCCAGTGATGCCGCAATGAGTCAGGAAGGCCGGGCCGGCCAGAAAGTCGCGGTTGCCGTGCATGAAGTACACCGGCAGGCGCTGCGCGGCGGCCTGCAGGGTGGCGCAGCATGTGGCCTCGAAGCTGCCGGGCTCCTGCAGGGCGTCATCGCCCACCCACACCTCGAACAGGTCGCCCAGGATGAAGAGGGCATCGGCCTGGGTGGTCTGCAGATAGTGCTGCCAGGCCACCACGGTGGCGGGCTCGCTGGCCTGCAGATGCAAGTCCGAAATGAATTCGACCGTGCGCCAGTGCGATGGAGCGGCAAGCTCCTCGAACGGGGGCACGGTCGTCAACGGGGCTGCAGTCAAGGCCCGAACCAGGCTGTGGACTTACAGGGCCACGGCCTTGTCAATCACGACAGCGTCGAATGGCACGTCATCGTGGTAGCCCTTGCGCGTGGTGCGCACGGCCTTGATGGCGTCCACCACGTCCTGGCCCTTCACGACCTTGCCAAACACGGCATAGCCCCAGCCTTGTGCGGTGGGAGAGGTGTGGTTCAGGAAGGCGTTGTCCACCGTGTTGATGAAGAACTGGGCCGTGGCGCTGTGGGGGTCGCCAGTGCGGGCCATGGCCAGGGTGTACTTGTCGTTCTTCAGGCCGTTCTTGGCTTCGTTTTCGATCGGAGCCTGGGTTTCCTTTTGTTTCATGTCGGCCGTCATGCCACCGCCCTGGACCATGAAGTTCTTGATCACGCGGTGGAACACGGTGCCGCTGTAGAAGCCGCTGTTCACATAGCTCAGGAAGTTGGCCGTGGACTTGGGCGCGTTCACGGCGTCCAGTTCGATGGTGATCACGCCCTGGGTGGCGGTTTCAGCCACGTTGATGGTCACGTGGAGTTCGACTTGTGGATTGCTCATTGCAGTGCTTTCTTCAAAAAATTCACTTCACCACGGTGGCGGAAGTGATGGTGACGGGGGTGGTGGGCACGTTCTGGTGTGGGCCCTTGTTGCCGGTGGCCACGGCCTTGATCTTGTCCACCACGGCAGTGCCTTCAACCACCTTGCCAAACACGGCATAGCCGTGGCCGTCGGGGCTGGGGGCGTTGAGCATGGCGTTGTCCTTCACGTTGATGAAGAACTGCGAGGTGGCCGAGTCGGGGTTGCCCGTGCGGGCCATGGCGATGGTGTAGGTGTCGTTCTTGAGGCCGTTCTTGGCTTCGAGTGCGATGGGGGCCTTGGTGGGCTTTTGCTGCATGTCGGCTGTGAAGCCGCCGCCCTGGATCATGAAGCCGTCGATCACGCGGTGGAACACCGTGCCGTCGTAGTGCTTGCTGTTCACGTAGGCCAGGAAGTTCTCGACCGTCTTGGGCGCCTTGGCGGCGTCGAGCTGCACCACGATGTCACCCATCGACGTGGCCAGCTTGACCTTGGGGGCATCTTGCGCCTGGACAGGTGCTACCGAAAAAATAGCTGCCAGGGCAATGCTGGCAAGCGCAAGGGTCGAATTTCTTCTGGAAATCATCCAATCACTCCTTCGAAAAATATCTGCCAATGTTGGCCGCGCCGCGTCCAGTACTGGCGCTTTGTGGGGCCGGTGCGGGCGCCTTCGGCGACTTCGCCGAACGTTACCACCATGGTGTCGGCCGAGTCTGTCCAGCGCAGGTAAGACTTGTCCTTGAGCTGGAGTTCCCGGCCCTTGAGCGCGCGTGCCTCGGCCTGCAGCACCTGGCTCCATTCGTCCAGGGGCTTCTTGCGGTAGCTCTGGAAGTTGGGGGCATAAAAGCTCAGCAGGCGCTTCATGTCGCCCTCGGTCTTGGCTGTGCGCCAGGCATTGAGCACGGCTTCGAACGACTTGCGTTCGGCCGCCACGCTGTGGGGTTGCACCCACTGCAGCTGGCGTGCAATGACCACGGGTGTGGAGCGTGTCTCCACGGTGCGCAGGATGCGTTCCAGGTCGGGGTTGGCCAGCACCAGGCAGCCATCGGTGGCCAGCGGCGCACGTGAAAACTGGTCGGGTGGCGTGCCATGCAGCCAGATGCCGCTGCCTGTCTTGCCCCGGCTCTGGTCCAGGGGGTTGGGGTAGTTGATGGGCAGGGCGCCCGCGCCGTAGAAATCCTTGAGCGTGGCGGGATCCAGGCGGCTGGTGATGAAGTACACCCCGAGTGGCGTGCGCTGATCGCCCTCCACCTCTTTTTCGATGCCGAGCTTGCCCACAGAGGCGTAGTAGTCGGCCACCAGCTGCAGGCCCTTGGGGGTGTTCTCGAACAGGTAAAGGCGCGAGCGTGAGGCGTCCACCGCGATGGCGTGGCGCGAACGGGGCGATAGCTCCAGGAACTGGGCTGGAATGCTGTTGTCAGGCGGGCGGCTGCGCTGCGCGTCCACCCGCTGGCGGGATTCGGTGCGCAGCTCGGTGAGCGTGGCGGCAGCCTGAATGCTGCGGGCTGAGTCGGGTTCGGGTGCCACGTCGCCCAGGTGGCGGATGGGGCGCGTGCGTGACATCAGCAAATCGCCCACGGCCAGTTGCGCCAGCTGGAAGTTGGGGTAGTCGCGCGCCAGGCTTTCGGCCTGCGCCAGGGCTTCGCGGCCCCGGCCTTCGCCCACAAGCTTGTACACCGCCATCAGGCGGGCCTCGGCCTGGCCGTCGCGCAGGGCTTCTGCCGAGACAGGCGGCGCTGCGGAGGGAGCCGCACGCCGCCTCTTCTTTTCCTTATCGCCCTGGGACATGGCGGGGGAGGCCAGCAAAAGGCCCGCCAGGCACAGGACGACGGTAGCCGCCAGGCGGCCTGGTGCGGACAAAGGCACAGACATGCGCGGCATCAGGATCGGGTCAGGGCAAAAAAAAAGCCCGCGCAAGAGGCGCAGGCGCCGCGTCGGGGTTCACGGTCAACCGCCTGTGGATTCGCGAACGATGGTCCAGCGGCCGTTGCTGTTCACCAGATCCAGGGTCTTGCGGCTGGTCACGTTGAGTGCATCGGCACTGTAGGCCTGGCGAAAGCGGGCCGTCGCCTTGTCGCCCTGGACCGACACGGCGATGTCGGACAGCTTCACGCTGATCTTGGACTTGCCCACGATGCGCGCTTCACGCTCTTTTTCCCAGGCAGAGCGGTTCTGGTTGCCTGGTGGGTCAAAGGACTTGTCGTAGGCACCCAGGTAGCTCTTCATGTCCTTGGCGGCCCAGGCGGCGGCCCAGGCCTGCACGGCGGCCGTGACGGCCTGGGTGGATGCGTCGCTGGCGGCGGCAGGGGCTGGGGCCGGTGCGGGCGTGGGGGCCGGTGCCGCAGCAGCCGGCGCGGCGGCTGGTGCTGGCGCAGGCGCGGCAGCCACTGCGGGGGCGGGTGCTGCAGGCGCTGCGGCCGGTGCGGGGCGCTGGGTGGTCACCACGGCGGGGGTAGGGGCTGCCGCCGCAGGGCGGCCGGACTTGCTGGCCGCATCGGCAGAGAACAACTCGCGGATCAGGGCCAGTTTGGGTTTGACCGAGTTGGCGCTGGTGGCATCGAGCTGCAAGGCCTTGTTGTAGGCCTGGCTGGCCAGCTTGGCGTAGATGTCGCCCAGGTTTTCGTGCGCGGTGGCGTAGCTGGGGTTGGTGCGGATCGCCATTTCCAGCGCTGTGCGGGCCTTGTCCAGCTGGTTCTGGTTGGCGTAGAGCACGGCCAGGTTGTTGTAGGGTTCGGGCAGCTCGGGGTACTCTTCCGTCAGCTTGGTGAAGGTGGTGATGGCCTCGCCCTGCTTGCCGCTGTCGGCCTGCGCCACGCCACGCAGGAAGCGCAATTGGGGGTCGCGCGGGGTGGCGGCCAGACGCTGATCGGCCTTGACCAGGGCTTCGGCGGCCTTGCCGGTTTTCAGCAACTGTGTGATGTCGGAGTAGTCCTCGGCATGGGCCACGCCAGCGCCCAGCAGCGCGGTCAGCGCCACCAGGCGCAGGAGTTGTGGAAGGGTGCGGAGGACTGGCTTCATGGGGATTCCGGGGTGTTGGGCAGCGGCCCGCCGGGGCGGGGGGCTTATACTGCGGCGGATTGTAGCTGAGGGGGTTGTCATGACGGAACGCTGTTGCCGCGGGTGATTTCACTGGAGGCCCCTTGCCGGGCCAACCCCCGCTAAGGGCTCTGAAAACCTGTTCCAGACCCTTTGCTGCCGGGTGAATCTCTTCACCCAACCACCTCTTCCCCGTGACTGAAATCCCATGAGTTTGCGCATCTACAACACGCTGTCGCGTGCATTGGAGGACTTTTCCCCGCTCGAACCTGGCCATGTGCGCATGTATGTGTGCGGCATGACCATCTATGACCTGTGCCACATCGGCCACGCCCGCATGATGATGGCGTTTGATGTGGTGCAGCGCTGGCTCAAAAGCAGCGGTTACCGCGTCACCTATGTGCGCAACATCACTGACATCGACGACAAGATCATCAAACGCGCGCTGGAGCGGGGTATCACCATCCGCCAGCTCACTGACGAGATGATTGCCGCGATGCACCAGGACATCGGCCTGCTGGGCATCGAGCCACCCACCGTGGAACCGCGCGCGACCGAATACGTGCCCCAGATGCTCTCGCTCATCGGCCAGCTGGAAGGCAAGGGCCTTGCCTACCGCGCGGGCAACGGCGACGTGAACTACTCGGTGCGCAAGTTCGATGGCTACGGCAAGCTCTCGGGCAAGTCGCTGGACGAGCTGCGCGCCGGCACGCGCGAACTGCAGGGCTCGCGCCCGCAGGGTGGCGTGGCCGTGCTCGATGGCAAGGAAGACCCGCTCGACTTCGTGCTGTGGAAAGCCTCCAAGCCCGAGGAGCCGCCCGAGGCCAAGTGGGACAGCGCTTTCGGCTCGGGCCGCCCCGGCTGGCACATCGAGTGCTCGGCCATGTGCGGTGCGACGCTGGGCGAGACCTTTGATATCCACGGCGGCGGTGCGGACCTGCAGTTCCCCCACCACGAAAACGAGATCGCCCAGAGCGAAGGCGCCACCGGCAAGCCCCTGGCAAAGTTCTGGGTGCACAACGGCTTCGTGCGCGTGGACAACGAGAAGATGTCCAAGAGCCTGGGCAACTTCTTCACCATCCGCGACGTGCTCAAGAGTTACGACGCAGAGACGCTGCGTTTCTTCATGGTGCGCGCCCACTACCGCAGTGCCCTGAACTACAGCGATGCCCACCTGGACGACGCGCGCCAGGCCTTGAAGCGCCTGTACACGGCGCTGAGCCTGGTTGCCCCCGCCGAAGTGGCGGCCATCGACTGGAGCAATCACTACGCCGCCCGCTTCAAGGCCGCCATGGACGAGGACTTTGGCACGCCCGAGGCCGTGGCTGTGCTGTTCGAGCTGGCGGGTGAGGTCAACAAGACCCGCTCGGCTGAGCTGGCAGGGCTGCTCAAGGCCCTGGGCGGTTGCCTGGGGGTTCTGCAAGGCGACCCCAAGGCTTTCCTGCAAGCTGGCGCTGGCGTGAACGAAGCCGACATCCAGGCGCAGATTGCCGCCCGCGCTGCCGCCAAGGCCGCCAAGAACTTTGCCGAGGCCGACCGCATCCGCCAAGCACTGCTGGCGCAAGGCATCGTGCTCAAGGACTCGGCAGCAGGCACGACATGGGAAGCCGCCCAGTGAGCCATTGTTTGATGCAAAAAATGCCGCTTCGGCGCATGGGGTAAGCCGTGGCAGCTTCTAAAAAGATAGCGGGCGACGCTGTGGCGCCGCCGCTGGTGCTGGCCACGCCCGACTACTGGGCCGAGGCCTGCAAGCACCTGGTGAAAAAAGACCGGGTGATGAAGCGCCTGATCCCACAGTTTGGCGACGCTGCGCTGCGGACCAAGGGCGACCCGTTCATCACTCTGGCGCGCTCCATCGTGGGCCAGCAGGTGTCGGTGACGGCTGCCCAGGCCGTGTGGGAGCGTCTGGTGGCGCTGCTGCCGCGTGGCATGAAGCCCGCCAGCGTGCTCAAGCTCAAGATCGACGACATGCGTGCCGCAGGCCTGTCCGCCCGCAAGGTGGACTACCTGGTGGACCTGGCCATGCACTTCGAGAGCGGCAAGCTCCACGTGAAGGACTGGGCGGCGATGGACGACGAGGCCATCATTGCCGAGCTGGTGGCTATTCGTGGCATTGGCCGCTGGACGGCCGAGATGTTTTTGATCTTCTATTTGATGCGGCCCAATGTATTGCCCCTGGACGATCCGGGGTTGATCACCGGCATCAGCCAGAATTACTTCTCGGGTGACCCGGTCAGCCGCAGCGATGCCCGCGAAGTGGCTGAGGCCTGGAAGCCCTGGTGCAGTGTGGCGACTTGGTATATTTGGCGGTCGCTCGACCCGCAGCCGGTTGCTTACTGACGCCCTCTGACGCGTTTGACAAAAAATCGTTAACCGTCGGTTACAGTGCGTGCCATTCATCGTGGCAGCCGCCCGGCGCGAGCCCCAAGGAGAACAACGTTGGCGAAAAAGACCTTTCTGGATTTCGAGCAGCCCATCGCAGAGCTGGAATCCAAAATTGAAGAACTGCGCTACGTGCAGACCGAGAGCGCCGTCGATATCTCGGAAGAGATCGATCAGCTCAGCAAGAAGAGCCAGCAGCTCACCAAGGACATCTACAGCGAGCTGAGTCCTTGGCAGATCACCAAGATTGCCCGCCACCCCGAGCGCCCCTACACGCTCGACTACGTGCGCGACATCTTCACCGACTTCGTGGAGCTGCATGGCGACCGCCACTATGCAGACGACCAGTCCATCGTGGGCGGCCTGGCGCGCTTCAATGGCCATGCCTGCATGGTCATCGGCCACCAGAAGGGCCGTGACACGAAGGAGCGCGCCATGCGCAACTTCGGCATGAGCAAGCCCGAGGGCTACCGCAAGGCCCTGCGCCTCATGAAGACGGCCGAGAAGTTCAAGCTGCCTGTGTTCACGTTTGTGGACACGCCCGGCGCCTATCCTGGTATCGATGCTGAGGAGCGCGGCCAGTCGGAGGCTATCGGCCGCAACATTTTCGAGATGGCGCAGCTCGAAGTGCCCATCATCACCACCATCATTGGCGAAGGCGGCTCGGGTGGCGCGCTGGCCATCAGCGTGGCCGACCAGGTCGTGATGCTGCAGTACGCCATCTACTCCGTGATCAGCCCCGAAGGCTGCGCGTCCATCCTCTGGAAGACCAGCGACAAGGCCCAGGAGGCCGCCGACGCGCTGGGCATCACTGCCCACCGCCTGAAGGCCCTGGGCTTGGTGGACAAGATCGTGAGCGAGCCTGTGGGCGGCGCCCACCGTGACCACAAGCAGATGGCCGCCTTCCTCAAGCGCGCGCTGGGCGACGCCTTCCGTCAGGTGGCTGACCTCAAGACCAAAGACCTGCTGGACCGCCGCTACGAACGCCTGCAAAGCTACGGCCGCTTCGGCGACACCAAGGCCGACAGCCGCTGAGATGGCACAGGGCGTTTTGACCCTGCTCAAGACACTGCACTGCTGCACTGCACAACGGCCCTTCGGGGCCGTTGTTGTTTTTGTGGACTGATCCGGGGCTTTTGCACGCGTTTCACAGGCGTTTCAAGAGCGAACAGCTCACCTCTTCGCGGTAACCCCCACTGGCGCGCACCGTGATACCGGATGTAACATGGTTCGACGCCGCCCGTGCGGGTGGACCAAGGGGTGCTCAATGTCGCTTCTGAAGACTCTCAAGGGCCAGATCCTTCTGGTATCGGTGGGTTGCCTGGTGGCCGGGCTGATTGCCCTGACCGTGGCCAACTACCTCACCGCACGATCCCAGGCCTACGCCTCCCTCACGGCGCAGTCGCAGGCCCTGGCCCACAGCCACATTGAGGCCTTGCGCGACTGGGCGCGCAGCAAGGCCCAGGTCGTTGAGTCTGCGGCGGCTGCGCTTGACGATGCCGACGCCGCCAAGCCGCTCAATATGCTGGCCAAGGCGGGCAACTTCCACACCACTTATTTCGGCTATGCCGACAAGCGCACGGTGTTCTCCGAAAAGCAGAACCTGCCGCCCGACTACGACCCCACCGCACGCCCTTGGTACAAGCAGGCGGCCGGGGCCGATGCCTCGGTGCTGACGGCGCCTTATGCCGACGCCGGGGGCGCGGGGCTGGTGGTGACCTTTGCCAAGGCGGCGCGCGAAGGCGGCACCGTCAAGGCCGTGATGGCGGGCGATGTTTCGCTGGCGGCGGTGGTGGCCAATGTGGCCTCTATCAAGCCCACACCATCGAGCTATGCCTTTCTGGTGGGTGGCGACGGCAACATCATTGCCCACCCCGAGGTCAAGCTGGCCCTGAAGCCCGCCACCGACGTGGCCCCTGCACTCACCGCCGCTGCACTGGCCGACATGGCCAAACGTGCCGACCTCAACGCGATGGATCTGCAGGGCCGCGCCATGCTGCTCACGGTGGCACCAGTCACCGGCACACCCTGGCTGCTGGCCATTGCGCTCGACCGGGGCGAGGCGCTGCAGGCCATCAGCACCATGCTGCAGGTGTCGTTGGGCGCAGGCATTGTGGTGCTGCTGGTGGCGCTGGTGGTGCTCGCCGGCATCCTGTCGCAGCGGCTGCGCCGCCTCACCCAGGTGCGCGACGCCATGCACGAGATCGGCGCGGGCGATGGTGATCTTTCGCGCCGGATTGATGCGCAGGGCGAGGACGAACTGGCCCAGATCGCCGCCAGTTTCAACAGCTTTGCGGGCAAGCTCTCGGGAGTGCTGGCGCAGATCCGCGATGCCAGCAGCTCGGTGCGCGTGGCGGCTGAAGAGATCGCCACCGGCAACCATGACCTGAGCGGGCGCACCGAGCTCACGGCATCGAGTCTGCAGGAGACATCGGCCTCCATGCAGCAGCTCACCGAAACCGTGCGCCACAACGCCGACTCCGCCCGCCAAGCCAACCAGCTGGTGGCCCAGGCGTCGAATGTGGCGCGGCATGGTGGCCAGGTGGTGGGCAATGTGGTCACCACCATGGACCAGATCAATGCCGCATCACGCAAGATCAACGACATCATCGGCGTCATCGACGGCATCGCCTTCCAGACCAACATCCTGGCGCTGAATGCGGCCGTGGAGGCGGCGCGCGCAGGTGAGCAGGGCCGGGGTTTTGCCGTGGTGGCGGGCGAGGTGCGCAGTCTGGCCCAGCGTAGCGCTGAGGCCGCGCGCGAGATCAAGACGCTGATCAACACCTCAGTGGAGCAGGTTGAGAACGGCTCGCGCCTGGTGCACGACGCGGGCACCACCATGAACGACATCGTCACCTCGGTGCAGCGTGTCACGGACATCATGGCCGAGATCACTGCGTCCACCAACGAGCAGAGCACCAGCATCAACGAAGTCGGCCAGGCCGTGGCGCAACTCGACCAGATGACCCAGCAAAATGCCGCGCTGGTCGAAGAAAGCGCTGCAGCCGCGCAGAGCCTCAAAGACCAGTCGGTGCGGCTGTCTGAAGTGGTGGGCACCTTCCGCCTGTCCACCGATGCGTCGCACTCTGCACCACGCCTGTCTGCGCCCGCCGGTTGAGGCTCGCGTGCGTGTGGGCGGTAGCTGATGAGGCCAGTGCCGCCCGCGATAATCGGCGCCCATGCCCTGCCGCCTCGTCCGCCTTGTTGATCCTGCCTCCGGCCCGTGCCCAGGCCTTTGCCCATTGCGGAAGCCGCTGGCATGACCCAGTCCTTCGAGGCGGCCATCCAATCCTTCGCGCCTGTGCTCCCGCTGGCAGTGGGGCTGAGCGGGGGCGCGGACTCCACCGCGCTGCTGCTGGCCTGTGCCCGGCGCTGGCCCGGCCAGGTGCGGGCCATCCATGTGCACCATGGCCTGCAGGCGGCGGCCGATGGTTTTGAGCAGCATTGCATCGCGCTCTGCCAGCGGCTGGATGTGCCGCTGGTGGTGCATCGGCTCGACGCCCGCCACGCCCCGGGCCAGAGCCCGGAAGATGCGGCCCGGCAGGCGAGATACCAAGCTTTTGAGGCCTTTGCGCACGACCATATTCAAAATAATGCTATCAAATCAATAGCATTGGCGCAGCATGCGGATGACCAGGCCGAAACCCTGCTGCTGGCCTTGTCGCGCGGGGCTGGCGTGGCGGGCCTGGCCGCGATGCCTGCACGCTGGGAGCGGGCGGGCCTGGTCTGGCACCGGCCACTGCTCCAGGTGGCGGGGGCAGAAGTGCGCCGCTGGCTGAGCGCGCAGGGCCAAGCCTGGGTGGAAGACCCCACCAACACCGATGAACGCTTCACGCGCAACCGCATCCGGGCGCAGCTGCTGCCTGCACTGGACGCAGCATTCCCGTCCTTTCGTGACACCTTCGCGCGCTCGGCCGACAACGCCGCCCAGGCTGCCGAATTGCTGGACGAACTGGCGCAGCAGGACCTGGCCCTGGTGGGCGTCCCTCCGCAGATCAAGGCCCTGCAAGGGCTCAGCCGTGCGCGGCAGGCCAACGTGTTGCGCCACTGGCTGCGGCATGCCCACCACACCACACCCGCAGCGGCGCAATTGGGTGAACTGCTTGACCAAATCCAGGCCTGCACCACACGGGGTCACCAGATCCACATCAAGGTGGGGCGTGGTTTTGTGGTGCGCTCCGGCCTTCGACTGGATTGGTCCAGTCCCTAGCGGGGCCGCCCTTTTTGCATGCATCACAGTCGTGCGCCACAAGCAGCCTGCCACAGGGGATGGGGGCGGCTGTGCAGCAAACTGCACACCCAGGCCGCCAGAAACTTTGAGGAACACTGAAATGGAACCAGCCGCCGCATCCAGCCTTGCCGTCAACCGCGACCAGGCCAAGGTCTCCGTGCTCGGTGTGCCGAGCCAGCCCGGTCTCGCCAGCCATATTCTGGGCACGATGGCCAGGGCGCACATCGAGGCGGACGTGGTCGTCCAGAACACGGGCAAGGACGGCAAGACCGATCTCAGCTTCACCGTGCGCCGTAACGATAGCGCGCGCACCGTGGAGCTGCTGAGGGTCCAGGTGCTTCCCGCACTGGGTGCGCGGGACGTTGTGGCCGATACCGGTGTTTGCAAAATCAGCATTGCTGGCACTGGCACGCACAGCCAGGTGGGCACGGCCAGCAAGCTGTTTGGTGCACTCCGCGAAGATGGCATCCAGGCGCAGATGGTCTCCACTGCCGAGGCCTGCACCTCCGTGTTGATCGACGAAACGCAGCTGGCACAGGCCCTGCACACCCTGTACAGGGCCTTCGGACTGGATCCGCAGCCCGCCCAAGCCGCCGGAACCACCTCCGAAATGAGGCATAATAGCGGGATTGGAAACGTGACCGAGTGGCCGAAGGTGCTCCCCTGCTAAGGGAGTATGGGGTGTAGAGCCTCATCGAGGGTTCGAATCCCTCCGTTTCCGCCAGTAAGTAAGCAAAAATGCGCCCTCCGGGGCGCTTTTTTGTTTGTATCTACCATTCAACCTACCAATCATCAGTGCCATTGGCCAGGTGTTAGTGCCGATGCAATCTTGACCAGCTAAACCGCAAAGTGCCAATCCAATATTGACCAGGGTGTTCCACTGACCTGCTGAGAATTTCAGCAGGGATTCAAGGTGATCACCATGGACATGATTGGCAAGGTCAGGCGCATGAGGCTGCGCGACCAACTCTCTCTCAGCGAGATCGC
>NZ_BJHU01000005.1 GCF_005405905.1 Acidovorax sp. NB1 | reverse complement strand
AAGCAGCGACAGCGGCGATGGAGAGGAAACGTGCGGTGTTGTTCATGATGAAAATCCTTGAAGTTAAAAAGCGTCTCAAAAAAGCCGGGCCAAAAAACCATTCCTGAACCGGGTTCGGTGAGTCGCCTTGCGGGTTCGGCTCATCGATGGGTTGAACTGTACGCCGATGGTGTTCAGAGAAAAACCACCGGGTCGCGAACTAACTGTTCCAGTATTGGAAACAATGAATGCGGAACTTTTCAGGGTTTACCCAAACCTGACTGCCCAAAGAGGAAAAAAAACTGCCTTTGGCTGTCAGTTTTCCATGGAAACCCTGATGTGAATTTGGGACGATCCTATTGGTAGTCTGCTGCTGGGGCCTTCGCTTGCGCCCACCTGCTGACGCCATTGCGCCCCTTGACCCAGTCTGGAGCGATCCTGACCACAAGGTGGTGGGTTGGCGCGTAAGCACCTTGTGACGCACCCCTCCACGGCCATGATGATCCGTGACACCAAGGCTGCCGAGGTGGCCGTGCTGGAGCACCATGAGCGCTTGGATGGCAGCGGCTATCCGCGTGGACTGGCCAGTGCTGACATCACCCCCATGGGCCCCATCCTGCTGCTGGCAGAGGCCTTTGCGTATTGGGACCAGCTCAAGGTCACCTTGTCCCCTGGTACCGCCAAGGCCCTGGCAGACAGCGCCTTTGCATTCGCCGACTCCTGCTTGCTGGCCTTGCAGAAGGCCTTGATTGATGCAAGTCCCCACACGACCCCAGCACCGGGGTAAGTTGCTGTCGCAGTTGCAGGGCGATGCCATCGCAATGGCCGAATAGTGCGAATTGGTGCTGCGGCGGTGTTGAGAGCTTGAACGGGCCCTAAAACTACCCAGGCCAGAGAGTTTGCGGGCGCCTCGTTCTTGTCTGCAGACACCCCCAAGCTTATACCCCCTTGACCCCTGGAGCCTTCCCCCGGATGGCTCGCCACACTTCAAAATACTGGTTATATTTACAGTATTCTTGGTCTTTGAAGCTTCTTTCCCGCCATGCCTGCGCCCAGCCTGTCCTTGCGGATTGCGCCCGATCTGCCTTCTTCCGTGCCCGGTGTCTGGCATGCGGATGCGCTGGGTGCGGGCCCGCAGGCGGCCCAGCCCACGGGGTATGCGTTGCTGGATGCCCAACTGCCCGGCGGGGGCTGGCCGGTAGGGGCTTTGTGCGAGGTGCTGCAGCCCCTGGCGGGGTTGCATGAATGGCAGCTGGTGCTGCCCGCGCTGGCCCAGGCCACAGCCCGTCGCGCAGGGGCCGTGGTGGCGGTGGCACCCCCCTGCGAGCCCTTTGGCCCGGCGCTGAAGGCGCAGGGGCTGCCGCCCGAGCGGCTGTGTGTGGTGCGCGCCGGCAGTGCCCGCGCTGCATTCTGGGCGGCTGAACAGGCGCTGCGCTGCCACGGTGTGCTGGCCGTCATGGCCTGGCTGCCGCAGGCACCTGCCGCAGCCTTGCGCAGATTGCAGCTGGCGGCGGCGCAGCAGCAGCAACTGCTGTGGGTGTTCCGCCCGGCCAGCGCCGCACCGCAGGCATCGCCAGCCCTGCTGCGGCTGCAGGTGCAGCAGGGGCTGGTGCCGTCTGCCGGGGCGTCCACGCCTGTCGCGCCCGGCATGCAGGTGCAGATCCTCAAGCGCCGGGGGCCGCCCCTGGTGCAGGCGTTGCATCTGCCGGGTTGCCACCCCCGGCTGGCGCAGGCCCTGGTGGCGCAGGCCGAGCGCCGCCACGCCGCGCAGATGGTGGCCCGCGCCACGGTGGCGCGCTACAGCCCAGCGGCCCCGGGAGGCCGGACGGCGCAGCCCGTGCAAACTGAACCCGCAACAGCGGGGCTGCAGGGGAGGGGGCATGCACTGGATCGCATTGCCGTTGCCGTGGCGGGATGAGCCCGCAGCCAGCCCGGCCAACACGGGCGCAGGGGCCGCTGCAGGCAGGGGTGTTGACGTGCCAGGCCCCGCTGTGGGCTGGTGGGCCCTGCGTTTTACCCCGCGTGTGGCGCTGGTGGATGGCGATACCGTGCTGCTGGAGGTTTCCTCCACCGAGCGCCTCTGGGGCGGGCGTGGTGCCTTGCTGGCCTTGGTTCTACAGGCCTGGGCTGCAGCTGCGGGGGAGGTGGCAGAACCCGGAGCCACCGGGGAAGTGGGGGCAACACCGCAGCAACCCCCTTGGGGCTGCGGGCCCACCGCGCTGGTGGCGCAGGCCTGGCTGCGCATGGCACTGGCAGGGCATGCACCGCGCGGCCCCCAGGGGCCCGAGGTGCACACCCTGCCTTTGCACACCCTGACTGCCTTGCGCCCGCATGTGGCCAGCCTGGAGCGCATGGGTTGCCGCACCTGGGGAGCCTTGCGCGCGTTGCCGCGTGCCGGACTGGCCCGGCGTCTGGGCGCCGGGGTGCTGCAGGTGCTGGACCAGGCTCTGGGTGATGCCCCCGAGGCCCATGCCTGGCTGGAGCTGCCCGAGCAGTTCACGCTGACCGCCGAATTGCCCGCGCTGGCCATTTCGGCCGACGCCCTGCTGTGGAGCGCCCACCGCTGCCTGACGGCCCTGCAGAGCTGGCTGCAGGCGCGCCAGCAGGGGGCGCTGGCGCTGGAGCTGGCATGGCGCCACGACCTGCGCCGCATCGACGGGGTGGTGATCGCCCCCACGCAGGCCCTGCAGGTGCGCACCGCCCAGGCCACGCAGGACATGGCACACCTGCGGCGCCTGCTGTCTGAAAATCTGGCCCGCACCACCCTGGCCGCACCGGCCAACCAGATCTCGCTGCGCCTGCTGGAATCGGCCCCGCTGCCGCACCGCAGTGCCAGCTTGCTGCCGCCCGGTAGCCATGGCGGCGGTTGCCTTGGCGGTGCCGACGACCCTGCGCCCCCAGGCGAAGCCCTGCACCAGCTGCTGGAACGCCTGTCCGCCCGCCTGGGGCCCGAGCAGGTGCAGGCCCCGGTGCTGTGGGCCGACCACCGCCCCGAGCACATGCAGCAGTGGCGCCCTGCAGCCGAGGTGCTGGGCCGCCCGCCCGTCCGGCGTTCTGGTGCTGCCAGCACAGGTGGTGCCGAGGTCATGCTGGATGCCAGCCCCGACGCTTTGCTGCTGCCCCCCTGGCTGCTGAACCCGCCCCAGCGGCTGGCCGTGCAGGGCAACCGCCCCTGCCACCACGGTCTGCTGCGCCTGCTGGCCGGGCCGCACCGCTTCGAGGCGGGCTGGTGGTCTGCGGGCAATGGCGAAGCCGACCCCGCACGCCCCGGCACCGGTCTGGCCTTGCGCGACTACTTTGTGGCGCACAACGCGGTGGCGGGCCTGGTATGGGTGTTCCGCGAGCGGCTGGCGCCGCTGCCTGACGGTGCGCAGGGGCTGGCGCGGCCCCCTCGCTGGTTTCTGCACGGTGTGTTTTGAACATGCGCTCAGTGGCTGCGCCGCGTCCCCCCGCTCGCGCAATGCAGTGCGCTGCGGGCAGGAGGACGCCGCCAGCACGGCGGGGCGGCCCTTGTGTGGCGGCTCGCGCACGGGGCGCGCCAGTTTCAAGCCAGATGGGTGGCGCGCAGCGCTATAAATAATGGAGATGACGGCATCCTTGCCGGGCTATGCCGAGCTGCACTGCCTGTCCAACTTCAGCTTTCAGCGCGGGGCATCGCATCCGCACGAGCTGGTCGAGCGCGCCGCCAAGCTGGGCTACCAGGCCCTGGCGCTGACCGATGAATGTTCCGTGGCTGGCGTGGTGCGCGCCTGGAAGGCCGCCCAGTCCACGGGCCTGCACCTCATCGTGGGCAGCGAGTTCCTGTGGGGCGACCTGCGGCTGGTGGCCCTGGCGCGGAACGCCGAGGGCTGGGGCAACCTGTGCGAATTCATCTCGGCCGCGCGCCGTGCAGCGCCCAAGGGCCAGTACCACGTGGGCCCGGCCAGCCCCTGGCACCTGCTGCAGGGGTGCGAGCTGCTGCTGGCGCCTTGCCGCAAACGCTTTGATGCTACTAATTTGGTAGCTATAAGTGCTTATCTGTCGCGCGCAAAGGCCCATTTTGACTCTGATTTTGATGGCCACATCTGGCTGGCAGTCGAGTTGCACCTGGCCCCCGACGACGGCCTGTGGCTGGCCACGCTGCAGCGCGTGGGCGCACAGCTGGGCCTGCCGCTGGTGGCGGCGGGCGACGTGCACATGCACGCCCGTTCGCGCAAGCCGCTGCAGGATGTGATCACCGCTGTGCGCCTGGGCTGCAGTGTTGCCGAGTGCGGGTTTGCGCTGCAGCCCAATGCCGAGCGCCACCTGCGCCAGCGCGTGCGGCTGGCGGGCATCTACCCGCCCGACCTGCTGGCGGCCACGCTCACGGTGGCCGGGCGCTGCACTTTTCAGTTGGACGAGATCAAGTACCAGTACCCGCTGGAGACCGTGCCCAAAGGCATGACCCCCGCCCAGGCGCTGGCCTGGCTGGTGCAGACCGGCGTGGAAGGCGAGTACCCGCAGGGCGCGCCCGACAAAGTGCTGGCACAGATCCGCAAAGAGCTGGAGCTGATCGCGCACTGCCAGTACGAGATGTACTTCCTCACCGTGCACGACATCGTGCGCTATGCCCGCAGCCAGAAGATCCTGTGCCAGGGGCGCGGCTCTGCCGCCAACTCGGTGGTCTGCTACATGCTGGGTATCACGGCCGTGCCGCCCGAGAACACCCACCTGCTGTTCGAACGCTTCATCAGCAAGGAACGCAAGGAGCCGCCCGACATCGACGTGGACTTCGAGCACGACCGGCGCGAGGAAGTCATCCAGTACATCTACGACAAATACGGCCGCGACCGCGCCGCCATTGCCGCCGTCGTCACCAGCTACCGCACGCGCAGCGCCCTGCGCGACGTGGGCAAGGCCCTGGGCGTGGCGCCCGCGCTGGTCGATGCGTTTGCCAAGGACCACCACTGGTTTGACGAAACCTTCGCTGCCGACCGCCTGCAGGAGCTGGCGCAGGCCGTCGGCGCCGCGCTGCACCCGCACACCGCCACGCTGTGGCTGGAGCTGGCGGCCGACCTCCAGGGTTTTCCGCGCCACCTCAGCCAGCATGTGGGCGGCTTCGTGCTCACCCAGGGCAAGCTCACGCGGCTGGTGCCAGTTGAGCCCGCGAGCATGGACAACCGCTCCGTCATCCAGTGGGACAAGGGCGACCTCGATGACATGGGCCTGCTCAAAGTGGACGTGCTGGCCCTGGGCATGCTCAGCGCGCTGCGCCGCTGCCTGCAGCTGCGTGCCGTGCTGCGCGGCGAGCACTGGGGCCTCAAGGACATCCCGCACGAAGACCCCGCCACCTACGACATGATCTGTGCCGCCGACACCGTGGGCGTGTTCCAGATCGAAAGCCGCGCCCAGATGAGCATGCTGCCGCGCCTGCGCCCGCGCACGTTCTACGACCTGGTGGTCGAGGTTGCCATCGTGCGGCCCGGGCCCATCCAGGGCGGCATGGTGCACCCGTACCTCAAAGCGCGTGATCGCAGGCAGCAGGGCCTGCCGCTGGAGCTGGAAAAGCCCGAACTGGAGGATGCCCTCGAACGCACGCTGGGTGTGCCCATCTTCCAGGAACAGGTCATGCAGATCGCCATGATCGCCGCCGGGTTCACGCCCGGCATGGCGGATGAACTGCGCCGCTCCATGGCCGCCTGGAAGCGCAAAGGCGGCGTGCACCGTTTCGAACGACCTCTGATTGGCGGCATGGAGGCGCGCGGCTACCGCACTGAATTTGCCCAGGCCATCTTCCAGCAGATGCTCGGTTTTGGCGAATACGGCTTTCCTGAAAGCCACGCCCACAGCTTTGCCCTGCTGGCCTACGCCAGCAGCTGGCTCAAGTGCCACGAGCCCGCGTGTTTTCTGGCCGCGCTGCTCAACTCGCTGCCCATGGGGTTCTACACCGCATCCCAGCTGGTTCAGGACGCGCGCCGCCACGGCGTGCGCGTGTTGCCCATCGATGTGAGCCACAGCGACGTGGATTGCACCCTCGAAGGCCCCCCCGAGCTGCTGCGGCCCCACAAAGGTCTGCCAGCACCATCCCAACCACAGCCCGCAGTGCGCCTGGGGCTGCGCCTGGTGGCCAGCCTGTCGCAAGAGGCCGCCAAGCGCCTCGTGCAGGTGCGCAGCCAGGGCCCCGCCTGGGCCAGTGCCGAAGACCTGGCCTTGCGCACCCCACTGAGCCAGCAGGACATGCAGGCCCTGGCCGCCGCCGATGCGCTGGCCAGTCTCTCAGGCCACCGGCGCCAGCAAATGTGGGACGCAGCCGCCCAGCACAGCGCCCCGGCCCTGCTGCGCGAGGTGCCCGTGCTGGAGGCCCCGCTGACGCTGCCAGCCGCCCCCGAGGGCGAAGAGATCCTGTTCGACTACGCCGCCACCGGCCTCACCCTGCGCCGCCACCCCCTGGCCCTGCTGCGCCCCCGCCTGGCCCGCTGGCGCCTGCAGACCGCGCTGCAGCTGGTGGCCACGCCCCACGGCCGCCATGTGCGCGCCTGCGGCATCGTCACCGTGCGCCAGCGCCCCGGCACCGCCAAGGGCACCATGTTCGTCACCCTCGAAGACGAAACCGGCCCCGTCAACGTCATCGTCTGGCCCGCCATGGTGGACCGCTGGCGCAATGCCCTGCTCAGATCCCAACTGCTGGCCGTGGAAGGCCTGTGGCAGTGCAGCGTGCCCGAGGGCGGCAGCGCGCATTCCACCGCGCCCGGCCAGGCCACCCCGGCCGTGGTGCGCCACCTGGTGGCCCAGCGCTTCAAGGACCTGACCCCACTGCTGGGCCGCATGGCGCAGGCGCTGCAGGGCAGCCGGGATTTTCATTGAGGGGTGCCTCGGTGGCGATGGAGTCTGCTAGCCATGTACCTATCGATGCAGCCAGCGCACCCTAAAATCCCCGCGCCATGCACAACCCCCACCACCCCCATGTCCTGCCCGTGCGCGATGGCGTGAGCCCCAGTTGTGTGGTGTTGCCCCCGCGCGGGCAGGGCAGCATGCTGGACTTTCTGGCCCAGCGGCTGTCGGTGGTGGCCCGCGATGAATGGCGCCAGCGCATGCTGGCAGGCGACGTGGTGGACGAGCGCGGCCAGCTGGTGGGGCCCGAGCGGCCGTTTGAAGGTGGCCTGCGCCTGTACTACTACCGCAGCCTGCCAGCAGAGCCCGCGCTGCCTTTCAGTGAGGTGGTGCTGTACCAGGATGAGCACCTGGTGGTGGCCGACAAGCCGCACTTCATGCCGGTGACCCCCTCGGGCCGGTATTTGCACAACACGCTGCTGGTGCGGCTCAAGCGCCAGCTGGGCTTGCCCGAGCTGTCACCGCTGCACCGCATTGACCGCGATACGGCCGGGCTGGTGATGTTGTCGGTGCAGCAGCGCACGCGTGGTGCCTACCAAGCCTTGTTCCGCGACCGGCAGATCACCAAGCATTACGACGCGATTGCGCCCTGGCGTGCGGATGTGGCTTTTCCTCGCGACCATGCCAGCCGCCTGGAAGAAAGCCCGCAGTTCTTTCGCATGCAGGAAGTACCCGGCGAGCCCAACAGCCACACCCACATGCAGGTGCTGGAGGTGGCAGGTGGCTGGGCGCGCTATCGCCTGTCGCCGATTACCGGCAAGCGGCACCAGCTGCGCGTGCACATGGCGGCCCTGGGGCTGCCGCTGCGCAACGACCCGTTCTACCCCATCGTCAATGACCCGCCCGAAGGCGACTATTCGCGGCCCCTGCAGCTTTTGGCGCAGTCACTGGCGTTTGTGGACCCGGTCACGGGGGCGCAGCGGGTGTTTGAGAGCAGGCAGTCCCTGCACTTGCCCGTGGGTGTTTAGGTTCTCTTCACGCATTCGCAGGTGCTACGGCACGGGCGCGTGTGCCGGGCATTGGTGATTTTTGCAAGGGTTTTCCCTAGGTTTTGACAGGCCATTGCCGACAGCGCCGTTTGCATTAGTCGATGAATCGGGTACTTTGTCTGCCTCATATGCACGCCGTTGCATAAATCACAGAAAAGCACCAGATGATTTCGTCAAACACCCGCCATTCAGTGGCATTCAAATTGTCGGCAACCGCCTTGTTCAGCCTGTTGGTGGTCTTGCTGGCCACCATGGGCATCGTCAGCGGCCTGCTCTGGAATGACTTTGGCCGCCTCTCGCGGGACGATGCCAAGCAGTACGCCGCCCAGGTGCGCATGCTGGTGCAGACCTTTGACGACACCGCGCAAGAGCAGGCCAAGCGGGACTTCACCCTGTTCAAGGCGAATTTCCCCGGCCAGTTTTCGGTGGCCGAGGCGCCCGGGGCCGACGGCAAACCAGAGGCCGTGCTGTCGTTCCAGGGCGCGGCCGTCAATGGCGATTTCGAGGTGGTGGACCGCTTTTCCAAGGACAGCATGGGCGCGGTGGCGACCATTTTTGCGCGCACGGGGGATGACTTCATCCGCGTGACCACCTCGCTCAAGAAGCAGGATGGCGAGCGCGCTTACAAGACCCTGCTGGACCGTAAGCACCCCGCCTATGCCCTGATGAACGAGGGCAAGACCTACATTGGCCGCGCCAGCCTGTTTGGCCGCGAGTACATGACCGTGTACGAGCCTATCCGCGAGGGCAATCGCACCATCGGCATTCTGTTCATCGGCTCAGACATGGGCACCATCCTGGGCAAGCTCGACACGGTGATGGCGGGGCAGAAGCTGTTTGCGACCGGGGCGGTCTATGCGGTCAACCTCTCGGCGGGCCCTGCGCGGGGCAGCATTTTTGGCCTGCCGGGCGCGGGCAAGCCCCTCAAGTTGGACGAAAAGGACGAGCAGGCCAAGGCCTGGATGGCGTCGTTGGCGGCAGTGGGGCAGGCGGGAGATCTGGAGTCGGACTGGTCGCCGCGCCGCAGTGGCGAAGGCGACCGCGCCACGCGCTACCTGGCGGTGGAGCACTACAAGCCCTGGAACTGGGCCATCGTGGCCGAAGCGCCCCTGACCGAAATGATGAGCGAGGCCCGCAATGTGCTGGCCTGGCTGTGGCTGGGGGTGGTGGTGGCCCTGGCCCTGCTGACGGTGGTGCTGGTGCTGGCCACCCGCCGCCTGGTAGGCGCGCCCGTGCAGCAGCTGAGCACCGCGCTTGCCTACCTGGCGCAGGGCGATCTCACGCATGCGGTGTCGGTGCGGTCCCGCGACGAAATCGGCACGCTGGCCCAGGCGATGGAGGGCTTTCGTGCCCGCCTGGTGGACAGCCTGGGCACCGTGCGCACCAGCGCCGACAGTGTGTCGGCCGCCAGCACTGAAATCGCCCAAGGCAACCAGGACCTCTCGGGCCGCACCGAGAACCAGGCGAGCGCGCTGGAGCAGACGGCCGCAAGCATGGAGCAGCTGGGTGCCACCATCCGCCACAACGCCGACAGCGCCAGCCAGGCTAACCAGCTGGCAGTGGACGCCAGCCGCGTGGCGCAACAGGGTGGGGAGGTGGTGTCCAAGGTGGTCAGCACCATGCAGAACATCAACAGCAGCAGCCAGAAGATCGCCGACATCATCGGTGTGATCGACGGCATTGCGTTCCAGACCAACATCCTCGCGCTGAACGCGGCCGTGGAGGCCGCCCGTGCGGGTGAGCAGGGCCGTGGCTTTGCGGTGGTGGCGGCAGAAGTGCGCAACCTGGCCCAGCGCACCGCCGCCGAGGCCAAGGCCATCAAGGAGCTGATTGGCGCGAGCAGCGCGATGGTGCAGCAAGGCTCGGTGCTGGCCGACCAGGCTGGCACCACCATGCAGGAGGTGGTCAGTTCCATCCAGCGCGTGGCCGACATGGTTTCCGAAATCAGCGCCGCAAGCAACGAACAGACCGCAGGCGTGGGCCAGGTCGGTGAGGCCGTCACCCAGCTCGATCAGACCACGCAGCAGAACGCCGCCCTGGTGGAAGAAATGGCCGCCGCCGCCAGCAGCCTGCGCACGCAGGCGCAGCAGATGGTGGAGGCGATTGCGCGGTTCAATCTGGGGCAGGATGCGACATCCATTCGGGGCTGAGCGCGTCCACCCATGAAAAAACCCGCCAAGCTGTGAAGCTTGGCGGGTTTTGCATTTGGAGCGGGTGAAGGGAATCGAACCCTCGTATGAAGCTTGGGAAGCTGCCGTTCTACCATTGAACTACACCCGCGAAGCCACGGATTATAGGCAGCATCTGCCCGCCGTCCTGAAAGCGCTTTTTGCAAGCATGCAAAACGCATATCCATAGCCGATCTTGTTGGTTGGGCGCAGGGTCTTAGGGGCCTAAATTCCTTTCACCTGCCATGCGGTGCAGGCACTCCACACACACGGAAAGGAAGCCGATGACCACGCAGTACCGTTCTTCAACTCAAGCTCCCTGGCGCCAGTGGCTGCGCGCCTGCATCGCGGGTGGCATGGTGCTGTTCAGCGGCTCGCTGCTGGCCGCCACCCCCATCCCCGCAGGCCCCCTGGTCACCACCGAATGGCTCGCGCAAAACCTCGATAACCAGCAGGTCCGCATCGTCGAAGTAAGCGTGAACCCGGGCCTGTATGAGCGGGGCCACGTACCCGGCGCCGTCAACTTTTCATGGCACCAGGATCTGAACGACCGGGTGCGGCGCGACATCGTGGGCAAGGAAGCATTTGAGGCGCTGTTGTCCAAGGCCGGTGTGTCGCAGGACACCACGGTGGTGCTGTATGGCGACACCAACAACTGGTTTGCCGCCTGGGGCGCGTGGGTGTTTGACATCTACGGCATCAAGAACGTGAAGCTGCTGGACGGCGGCCGCAAGAAGTGGGAGGCCGAGAACCAGCCGTTGAACAACCGCGTGCCCGAGTTTGCAGCCACCAACTACAAGGTGGCCAAGGTGAACACCGAACTGCGGGCCCGCCTGTCAGACGCCCTGGCGGCGGCTGAAGGCAAGAGCAACGCGAAACTGGTGGACATCCGCTCGGCCGATGAATACACGGGCAAGATTTTTGCGCCTGCCGGGGTGCCCGAGCTGAGCATCCGTGCTGGCCATATCCCCGGCGCAGCCAACGTGCCCTGGGGCCAGGCGGTCAAGGAAGATGGCACCTTCAAGTCGGCCGAAGACCTGAAGAAGCTCTACGCCAGTGCGGGTGTGGATGGCAGCAAGCCTGTCATTACGTACTGCCGCATTGGCGAGCGCTCCAGCCACACCTGGTTTGCGCTGTCCAAGATCCTGGGCTACAGCGTGAAGAACTACGACGGCTCGTGGACGGAATACGGCAACGCGGTGGGCGTGCCCATCACCAACCCGGCGGGCACCATCTGGGCCGCCAAATGATGGGGTTGGCCGACCAGACCTTTTGGGAAGAAGGTGCAATGCAAAACAAAGAGAGTTTTTGATTTTTGGTAGGGGGTCTCTTTTACAGCCCGCTTCGTGCGGGCTTTTTTATGCCTGGGGAATTCATGGCGTTCAAGATCAATTTTTCTCATGCGGGAGCCCTGGCGCTGGTGGTGGCACTGGGGGGGGCAGCCCACGCGGTGCAGGTTCTGCCGGGCGGACGCACGCTGGCGTTTGCTTTGGCCACGGGCGCGGTGCTGGGGCTGGTGCTGCAGCGCTCGCGCTTTTGTTTTTATTGCCACGCGCGCGACTGGTTTGAAGAGGGCAACCCGCGCGGACTGCTGGCCATCGTGCTGGCGCTGGCCGTGGGTGTAGTGGGCTACACCGTGGTGCTGGGCAGTTGGCTGCCTGTGCCCCAGCCTGGCAAGCTGCCGCCCGACATGCACATCGGCCCCGTGAGCTGGGTGTTGGTGGTGGCGGGGCTGTCGTTTGGTGCGGGCATGGTGGTGTCGGGCTCGTGCATCAGCGCGCACTGGTACCGGCTGGCTGAGGGCTCGGCGGTGTCGCCGTTTGCGCTGGTCGGGTCGGCCCTGGGTTTTGTGCTGGGCTTCAAAACCTGGAACCCCTTGTACAGCTTGAGTGTGGCCGATGCCCCCGTGGTGTGGCTGCCCGCACACCTGGGGTATGGCGGGGCGCTGCTGGTGCAACTGGGCGGGCTGGCGCTGGTGGCGGCCTGGCTGTGGCGCGGATTTGCACGCGAGGCGGCTGCTGAACCGGTGCCAGGGGGCGCGGTGCCCAGCCTGGGCGGCGTGTGGCGCGACCTGTGGGCAGGGCGCTGGCCCTACTGGGTAGGGGGCCTGGCCGTGGGGCTGATCGGCGCCTTTGCCATTGTGCGCATGCGGCCGCTGGGGGTGACGGCCACGCTGGGCAGCGCCGCGCGCCAGTGGGCGCAAGGGCAGGGCTGGATTCCCGATCGGCTGGAAGGTTTGGACGGCTTTGCCGGTTGCGCCACCGCGCCACAGTCCACCTGGTTCACACCCAATGCCTTGCTGCTGGCAGGCCTGGTGGCGGGGGCGTTTGTCGCGGCCCTGGCCAGCCGCCAGTGTGTGCTGCGCTGGCCTACCTGGCGCGATGCCGCGCGGGGCTTGGCAGGCGGCGTGCTGCTGGGCTGGGGCGCGATGACGGGGTTGGGCTGCACCATCGGCACGCTGCTGTCCGGCGGCATGGCGGGGGCACTGTCGGGCTGGGTGTTTGGAGCGGCAGTGTTTGCGGCCGTGTGGGCGGGGCTGCGGCTGAAGCGGCTGTGGCCCGCCGGGCGCTGAGGGGGCAGGCAGAGGGTCGTCCGATACACTGCGGCCCGCATGGATACGCACACGACAACGAGACCCCTCATGGCCTGCTTCTGGATGGCGGTGATGGCCGCAGGCCTGGGCGGCTGCGCCTATTCGCCGCCCGCGCCTTTCATCGTTGTGGGCAACGACAAGGTGGTGTCCATCAACTGGGAAAACTCCACGCTGGGCCCGGATGGCGCCCAGCAGGCGGCTGACAAACACTGTGCGCGGTATGGCCTGCAGGCGGAGCTGGCTGTGCAGGTCAGCCGGTTTGAAGCGGCCTACCGCTGCGTGTAGGTGCGCAGCGGTGTGGGGTGACCAAAAGTTTGAGCTTTTTTAGCCTTTTCCGCGCGCCCCATCTGTGTAAGTAGCTATAAAAATAGTAGCTATTGGGGCAGTGGCGGCGCGCGGTGAGCAGGGCGGAGAAGGGCAGGGCTACTGGCCGCTCTGGATGTCCCCCAGGCACAGGTACTTGATCTCCACATAGTCGTCCATGCCGTAGTGCGAGCCCTCGCGGCCCAGGCCGGACTGCTTGACGCCGCCAAAAGGCACGTGCTCGGTGGCCAGGATACCTACGTTGGCGCCGACCATGCCGTATTCCAGCGCTTCGGTCACGCGGAAAATGCGGCCCACGTCGCGGCTGTAGAAGTAACTGGCCAGGCCAAACTCAGTGTTGTTGGCCGCATCGATGGCTTCTTGCTCGGTCTTGAACTTGAACACCGGGGCGAATGGGCCGAAGGTTTCTTCGCGCGCACAGAGCATGTCGGCCGTGGCGTTGGCGACCACCGTGGGTTCAAAGAACTGGCCCGAGCCCAGGGCGGTGAGGCGCTGGCCGCCCGCCACCACCTGGCCGCCCTTGGCCAGAGCATCGTCCACATGGCGCTGCACCTTGGTCAGCGCGGCTTCCTCGATCAGCGGGCCCTGGTTCACGCCGGCCTCAAATCCGTTGCCCACCTTGGCCGTTTTGACCTTGGCGGCGAATTTGGCCACGAACTCGTCGTACACGCCTTCCTGTACGTAAAAGCGGTTGGTGCACACGCAGGTCTGGCCGGCGTTGCGGTACTTGCTGGCAAAGGCGCCTTCGACGGCGCTGTCGATGTCGGCGTCGTCGAACACGATGAAGGGCGCGTTGCCGCCCAGCTCCAGCGACATCTTCTTGACCGTGGGCGCCGACTGCGCCATCAGGATGCGGCCCACTTCGGTGCTGCCGGTGAAGCTGATGTGGCGCACCACGTCGCTCGCGCACAGCACCTTGCCGATGGCGATGGAGTTGTCGCTGTCGGCGGGCAGGATGTTGAACACGCCGGCAGGAATGCCCGCGCGCAAGGCCAGCTCGGCGGCGGCCAGGGCGGTGAGCGGCGTCAGCTCGGCAGGCTTGATGACCACGGGGCAGCCTGCGGCCAGCGCGGGCGCCACCTTACGCGTGATCATGGCCAGCGGGAAGTTCCACGGCGTGATGGCAGCGCACACGCCGATCGGCTGCTTGAGCACCAGCAGGCGGCGGTTGTTGTCGAACTGCGGCAGGGTCTCGCCGTTGATGCGCTTGGCCTCTTCGGCAAACCACTCCACAAAACTCGCGCCGTAGGCGACTTCGCCCTTGGCTTCGGGCAGGGGCTTGCCCTGCTCCGCAGTCATGATGCGGCCCAGGTCGTCCTGGTTCGCCATCAGCAGGTCAAACCACTTGCGCAGGATGATGCTGCGCTCCTTGGCGGTCTTGGTCTTCCAGGGGCCCCATGCGGCGTTGGCAGCGGCAATGGCGGCCTCTGCGTCCGCTGGGCCCAGGTTGGCCACGTCGGCCAGTTTCAGGCCTGTGGCCGGGTCGTTCACATCAAAGCGGCTGCTGCCTGCGACCCACTGGCCGTTGATGAGGCCGTCGGTCTTGAGCAGGGTGGGGTCGTTCAGCAGGGCGAGGGGGGATGTCTTCATGTCCATGGGATGGCTTCCGGGCGAGGTGAAGGGGGATGGAATGGCTAATGGTGTGGATACGGGGTGCCTGGTCCCGCGCAAGCGGTAACGCTAGGTGCCAAGGGCAAATCAGCAAAGGCTAGCACGCGTTCACGGGGCCTTTGTCACCAATGTGGCACTTGCAACAGGGGTTTGGGGGGACTGCTAGGCGCGCCGCCCCCGCAGCCATTCCAGCGCCAGCAGCAAGCTGGTGGTGAACAGGATCAGCAGCGTGGCCACGGCGGCGATGGTGGGCGAGATGTTTTCGCGGATGCCGTTGAACATCTGGCGCGGCAGGGTGGACTGGTCGGCCCCGGCCAGGAACAGCGTGACCACGACCTCGTCGAACGAGGTGGCAAACGCAAACAGAGCGCCCGAGATCACGCCCGGCGCGATCACCGGCAGCGTGATGCGGAAGAAGGTGTTCAGCGGCGTCTCGCCCAGGCTCAGCGAAGCGCGCACCAGGTTGTGGTTGAAGCCCGCCAGCGTGGCCAGCACGGTGGTCAGCACAAACGGTGCACCCAGCGCGGCATGCACGACGATGAGGCCCAGGTAGCTGTCGGCCAGCCCAAGCGGCGCAAAGTACAGGTAGGTGGCCACGCCTACCACGATGATGGGCACCACCATGGGCGCGATCAGGATGCCCATGAGTAGCCCCTTGAAGCGGAAGTCCGCCCGCGACAACCCCACCGCAGCCAGCGTGCCCAGCACCGTGGCGATCAGCGTGGCCGCAGGCGCCACGATGAAGCTGTTGCGCGTGGCGCGCGCCCATTCGGCGGATTCGAACAGGTTCTGGTACCACTTGAGCGACCAGCCGTGGATGGGGTAGGCGAGGAAAGAACTCTCGGAAAACGACAGCGGCACCATCACCAGGATGGGCGCCAGCAAGAAGGCCAGCACGGCCACACACAGCGCGCGCACGGCCCACCAGCCGAGCTTGTCGGCCAGCGTGGCATAGAGGGGGAAGGAGGGAAGGCGGAACATGGTCAGCTGCTTTCTGCGTCAGAAGATGGGTCAACCTGGGGTCAGCCCAGGCTCAACTCGGCCTTGCCAAAGCGCCGGTACACGCCATACAGCACCAGCGTGGCCGCCAGCAGCAGGGCGCCCAGCGCGCAGGCCATGCCCCAGTTCACTTCCACATTGGTGTAGCGGGCGATGTAGTAGCTCAGCATCTGGTCGTCTGCCCCGCCCAGCAGCGCGGGGGTGACGTAGTAGCCGATGGCCAGGATGAAGACCAGCAGCGCGCCTGCGCCAATGCCTGGGTAGGTTTGCGGCACATACACCCGGAAGAACGCGGCCACCGGCGAGCTGCCCAGCGACACCGCCGCGCGCAGGTAGGTGGGCGGCACGCTTTTCATCACGCTGTACAGCGGCAGGATCATGAAGGGCAGCAGGATGTGCACCATGGCAATCACCACGCCCGTGCGGTTGAACAGCAGCGCCAGAGGCTGCTCAATCAGGCCCAGCCCCATCAGCCCCCGGTTGACCAGCCCTTCGGATTGCAGCAGCACGATCCATGCGGCCACGCGCACGAGGATGGAAGTCCAGAACGGCACCAGCACCAGAATCATCAGCACATTGGCCGGACGTGCGGGCAGGGTGGCCAGCCACCAGGCCAGCGGGTAGCCCAGCAGCAGGCACACCAGCGTGACCACCAGGCTGATATGGAAGGTGCGCAGCAAGATGCCGCCAAACGCGCGTTGCTCCTCGGGCATGCGTTCCACGTGGCCCAGCGCATCGCGCTGCAGGTCTACCGAGGCGAGCAGGTAGTCGGGCGTCCAGCGGGCGCCGTTCTTGGCGATGGCCTGCCACAGCGGGGCCTCGGCCCAGCGCGGGTCCTTGTCCAGCATTTGCGCGCGGATGGCCTCGGGCGTGCCCTCCATGGGCAACGCGCGGTACGCGCCCATGATGAGCGAGCGCGCGCCGGGCACTTCGGTGTTGAGCCGCCGCGCCAGCGCCCCGGCGTCCGAGGTGTCGGGCAGGCGGGCCAGGTCTTGCACCAGCGCGGCGTAGGCGGGTGCGCCGGGGGCCTCCTTGCGGTCCCAGCCGTCCAGCGCGCGCATGGTGGCGGGCAGGGCGTTGGCGACTTCGGGGTTCTCTACCGCGCGCTGCAGCAGCGCGGCAATGGGCACCAGCAGCGTGAGCAGCAGGAACACCAGCAGGGGCAAGGTCAGCGCAAAGGCGCGCCATTTGCGGCGCGACTCGGCGCGTGCCAGGGCCTGGCGCAGCGCACCGGGGGGGCTGCCTTCAGGGGCAATGGCGTGGGGGTGGGCCAGGGTGGCTTGCATGCGGGTGTCCTGCTCTCAGCGTTTCACAAGGGCATCTTCAGAGGGGCAATACAGGAGGCTTACTGCGTGGCCCAGGCGGCAAAGCGCTTCTCCAGCGCCTCGCCCTGGTCGGCCCAGAAGCCCACGCTGAACTGCAGCGCCTCCTTGGCGTTGCTGGCCGAGGTGGGCAGGTCGTCCAGCACCTTTTTGTCGAGCGACGCCAGCGCCTTGCTGTTGGCCGGGCCGTAGGCAATGTTCTGCGCGTAGGCCGCTTGCTGCGGCGTTTGCATGGTGAAAGCGATGAACTTCACGGCCGCATCCTTGTTGGGTGTGCCCTTGGGGATGGCCCAGTAGTCCAGGTCGTAGATGCCGCCGGGCCAGTAGATCTTGAGGTTGCGGCCTTCGCGGTTGGCGGCGTCGATGCGGCCGTTGAACACCGTCGTCAGCGCCACATCGCCCGCCACCAGGAACTGGGGCGCCTGGGCACCGGCCTCCCACCACTGGATGCTGGGCTTGAGTTCAGTCAGCTTCTTGAACGCGCGGTCGGCGCCGTCCTTGGTGGCCAGAACCTTGTACACGTCGGCGGGTTTCACGCCGTCGGCCAGCAGGGCGAATTCGAGGTTGTAGCGCGCGCCCTTGCGCATGCCGCGCTTGCCAGGGATCTTCTTGGTGTCCCAGAAGTCGGCCCAGCTGGTGGGCGGGGTCTTGAGCTTGTCGCCGTTGTAGGCCATCACGGTGGACCACACGAAGATGCCCACGGCGCATTCGTGCACGGCGGCGGGCAGCAGGTCGGCCTTGGGCACGATCTTGCTGTAGTCCAGCTTTTCATACAGTCCCTCGTCGCAGCCGCGTGCGGCGTCGGGCGATTCGACCTCCACCACGTCCCAGGTCACCTTCTTGGTCTCGACCATGGCTTTGACCTTGGCCTGCTCGCCGTTGTATTCCACGGCCACGATCTTGGTGCCCTGCTTTTCATAGGGCTCGTAGAACGCCTTTTTCTGCGCGTTGGCATTGGCGCCGCCGAAGTTCACGACAGTGAGTTGCTGCTGCGCAAAGCTGGGCAGGGTGACCAGGCAGGCAGCCAGCGATGCGCAGGCGATGAGGCTCTTTTTCATGGTGCAGATTTCCTTGGGTAGTGGAGGAACGGGGACAGGGAAGTGACTGGGAATTGACAGGGAAAGGGGGCGGGCGGTGAGGGCGCAGCAGGGTTGTGCAACGCCCTCACACGGCGTAGATGCGCGTGGCAGCGGGCGGGAACTCCAGCAGCACCTGGTCGCCCGGCTGCGCATGGCTGGTGCCCAGGGGTGACAAGGCCCGCTTGACCGTGGCTGGCTCCTGGCCGTGGCCCAGCTCGCAGACCAGGCGCAGGTGGTCGCCGTAGTAAATGGTGCGCGCCACAGTGGCCGGGATGGCGTTGGGCCGGGGGTATTCGGACTGCGGGTGCAGCACGATGCGCTCGGGCCGCACGCAGGCCTGCACCCGCGCGCCCACGGGGGCTTGGTTCACGTTGATGCCGGGCAGCAGAAAGCCGCCGGGCATCTGGATGGCCGCGTCGGCCCCCGCACCCTGCAGCGTGCCCGAGAGCACGGTGCTGTCGCCCACAAAACCCGCCACAAAGCGGTTGCTGGGCGTTTCGTACAGGCTCTCCACGTCGGCCAGCTGCTGGATCACGCCTTCGTTGAACACGGCCACGCGGTCGCTCATGGTCAGGGCCTCGCCCTGGTCGTGCGTCACATACACAAAAGTCACGCCTAGCTGGCGGTGCAGCTCTTTCAGCTCGATCTGCATGTGCTCGCGCAGTTGTTTGTCCAGCGCACCCAGGGGCTCGTCCATCAGCACCAGCTGCGGGTTGAACACCAGCGCGCGTGCCAGCGCCACGCGCTGCTGCTGGCCGCCCGAGAGGCGCGCGGGCAGGCGGTCGGCCATGCCAGAGAGGCGCACCATGTCCAGTGCCTTCTTCACGCGTTCGGCCTGCTCGGCCCTGGGCACCTTTCGCACCGTCAGCGGGTAGGCCACGTTCTCGCCCACCGTGAGGTGGGGGAACAGCGCGTAGTTCTGGAACACCATGCCAAAGTTGCGCTTGTGCGGCGGCGTGCGCGTGATCTGCTTGCCATCGAGCAGGATGTCGCCCGCCGTGGGCGATTCGAACCCGGCCAGCATCATCAGCGTGGTGGTCTTGCCCGAGCCCGACGGGCCCAGCAGGCTCAAGAACTCGCCGCGCTGGATGTCCAGATCCAGCGCGCGCACCACGAGCTGCTCGCCGTCGTAGGTCTTTTGCACGCCGGTAAAGCGCACCAGGGGTTCGGCAGGCTGGTTCATGGCGGGCGGTGCCTGGTAGGTGGAGTGAAGGGCCGGGCGCATGTCAGTGCGTGGCCGCAGTCACGGCCTCCAGGCTGTCGGCCAGGATGGCCAGGCCCTCGTGCAGCAGCTCGTCCGAGGCGGTCAGCGGCACCAGGATGCGGATCACATTGCCATGCGTGCCGCACGACAGCAGGATCAGCCCACGCCGCGCGGCCTCGGCCACCACCTGCTTGGTCAGGGCGGCGTCGGGGCGGCTGAGGTCGCCGTTCTCGAACAACTCAATCGCCACCATGGCGCCCAGGCCGCGCACGTCGCCAATGGCAGGCACCTTGGCTGCGGTGTCTTTGAGGCTGCGCACCAGCAGTGCGCCCATGTCCTGGCTGCGGGCCAGCAGGCTTTCTTGCGCAAAGGCCTCGATCACGGCCAGCGCGGCGGCGCAGGCCACGGGGCTGCCTGCGTAGGTGCCACCCAGGCCACCGGGGGCGGGGGCATCCATCACATCGGCCCGGCCCACCACGCCTGCCAGCGGGAAGCCGCCCGCCAGCGACTTGGCCGTGGTGATCAGGTCGGGCGCCACGGGCCACTGTTCGCTGGCAAACCAGGTGCCGGTGCGGCCTGCGCCGGTCTGCACTTCGTCGGCAATCAGCAGAATGCCGTAGCGGTCGGCCAGCGCCTTCAGGCCGCTGATGAATTCGGGTGGGGCGACGTAGAAGCCGCCTTCGCCCTGCACTGGCTCGACGATGAAGGCCGCCACGCGCTCGGGCTCGATGTCGTTCTTGAAGATCAGCTCCACCGAGTGCAGCGCCTGCTCCACGCTCACGCCGTGCAGCGCATTGGGGAACAGCGCGTGGTATGTCTCACCCGGGAATGGGCCAAACCCCGTCTTGTACGGAACGACCTTACCGGTGAGGCCCAGCGTGAGGTTGGTGCGGCCGTGGTAGCCGCCGGTGAAGGCGATCACGCCAGGGCGCTTGGTGTAGGCGCGGGCGATCTTGATGGCGTTTTCCACGGCCTCAGCGCCCGTGGTGAGCAGCAGGCTCTTTTTGGCAAACGCGCCGGGGGCCAGCGTGTTCAGGCGCTCGCACACTTCCACGTAGGGCTCGTACGCCACCACCTGAAAGCAGGTGTGGGTGTACAGGTCCAGCTGCGCCTTCACGGCGGCGATCACACCAGCGTGCAGGTGGCCGGTGTTGAGCACGGCGATGCCGCCGGCAAAGTCGATGAAGCGGCGGCCCTCCACATCCCACAGCTCGGCGTTGCGGGCCTTCTGGATGAAGAGGTCATGGGCCTGGCCCACGCCCCGGGCCACGGCGGCGTGGCGGCGGGTGAGGAGGGCGGCGTTGGTGAAGTGGCGGTCTTGCTGCATGGCGGTCGGCGTGGTGGTTGACGAGGAAATGAAGGAATGGGGCGGATTCTGGAAGTCGCGCCACACACCGTCCATGTACAGCGCAGCGCTGTTTGGCGCGCACTGTGCAGGTCTAGAATCCTGTACAGGCAATCCCTGATTTGGTGTGCGCCAAGCCGGTGCACAATTCGCCTCCTTTTTTCCCCTCCTGATGCTCACTCTCAGCCCGGACCTGCAGACACCGCTGGTCAGCCAGATCGTTGATGGGCTGCGGGGCCTGATCGTTGGGCAGGTGCTCAAACCCGGCAGCAAGCTCCCGTCCATCCGCGCTTTTGCCGCTGCGCATGGCGTGAGCGTGTTCACCGTGGTCGAGGCCTACGACCGCCTGGTGGCGCAGGGCTGGCTGGTGTCGCGCGCCAACGCGGGCTTTTTTGTGAAGCGGCGGGGCGACGAAGGCGCAGCGCCCGGGGCTGGTGCGCCAGCGCGGCCGGTGCCCCGTTTTGATGCGCGCTGGTACCTCAAACAAATTTTTGAAAACCGCAACCTGCCCATGAAGCCGGGCTGCGGCTGGCTGCCACACGACTGGCTGTTTGGCGATGCGGTCAAGCGCAGCATGCGCCAGCTGTCGTCCGATGGCCCGGAGCTGGACGGCTATGGCCTGCCCCACGGCCATATGGCCCTGCGCATGGTGGTGGCCGAATCACTGGCCGAGCACCACCTGGCGGTGGATGCCGAGCAGGTGCTGCTGACCCAGGGCTCCAGCCAGGCGCTGGACCTGGTGGCACGCCGCCTGGTCAAGCCTGGCGACGTGGTGCTGGTGGACGACCCCGGCTACCCCAACCTGCACTTCATGCTGCGTTTTGCGGGAGCGCAGGTGGTGGGCGTGCCGCGCACCCCCACGGGCTACGACCTGCCCGCGCTGGAGGCGCTGCTGGCCGCGCACCGGCCCACGGTGTTCTTCACCCAGCCGCGCCTGCAAAGCCCCACCTGCTCCATGGCGTCGGTCGCGCACCTGCACCGCCTGCTGCAGTTGGCCGAGCAACATGGTTTTGCGCTGGTGGAAAACGACATCTACGCCGACATGGATTCGACCGTGCGTCCCTCGCTGGCCAGCCTTGACCAGCTCAGCCGCGTGGTCTACATCGGCAGCTTCTCCAAGACCATCTCGCCCAACCTGCGCACGGGTTATGTGGCGGCGCGGCGCGATCTGCTGGATGAACTGGTGCAGCTCAAGATGATTTCGGGCCTGACGTCCTCCGAGATTACCGAGCGCATCACCTTCGGCGTGGTGACCGATGGCCGCTGGCGCAAGCACCTCAAGTCGCTGCGCGAGCGCCTGGCCGAGGCGCACCGTGCGGTGGGGCGGCGCTTGCTGAGCCTGGGCTTCGAGCTGTTCCATGAGCCCGAGGCAGGCATGTACCTATGGGCGCGCCACCCTGATCTGCCCGACAGCGCCGAGCTGTCGAAGGAGGCCACGGGCGCGGGCATCATGCTGGGCCCCGGCCAGCTGTTTCTCGTGGAGCCTCGCCCCACAGGCTGGCTGCGGTTCAACGTGTCGTTCAGCCAGGACGAGCGGCTGTGGCGCTTTCTGGAGCAGCGCATCCTGCTGGGGCAGCAGGTGGCGGAGTGATGGGTGATTTTTTGAAGGTTTTTAGGCCGTTACCGCGCTCTGGGCATGCCTTTTGTGCTATTAAATGGATAGCAATAGAGCCTGAATCAGGGCCTGAAGAGGGCCGTCGCAGCCCGCGTCAGCGGTCGATGATGCGGCGCGCAAACCGTTCCAGGTACTCCATCAGTTGCTCCGCCCCGGCCATGGCGTGGGCTTCGTCGCCGCTGGCAATGCCCTGGGCCAGCTGCATGTGGGCGCGTGCGCCTTCTGACACCTCGCCCTCGTGCTGGTAGGCATACCAGAAGCGCCTGCACTGCACGATGAGCGGCTGCACACATTTGACGGCCGAGTGGTTTTGGCTGGCCTGGTGCACCACCACGTCCAGCGCGTGGTCGGCCTGCATGTAGTCGTCCAGGTGGCCGCGTGCGGCGGCTTCCACCATCTTTTCGGCGCACTGCACGATGGCCTGGCGCTGCGGTGCCGTGGCGCGGCGCGCGGCGCACGATGCGATCAGGCGCTCCAGCACGCGGCGGGTCTGGATCACGTCCAGGTGGTCGGCCAGGTCGATGTGCGACACCAGCAGCCCGCGCCGGGGCTGCTGCGCAATCAGCCCGATGGAGACCATGCGCAGCAGCGCCTCGCGCACGGGGGTGCGGCCGAGGCCCGTGCTTTCCACAATCTCGGCCTCCACCACGGGCGAACCGGGCTGCAGCTGCAGGGTGGAGATCATGGCCTCGATGGCGTCATAGGCCACGTCGGCCGCGCGCCGTTTGGGCGCGGGGTCTCGCTGGGTGGGGGCACTGCGGGTGGTCATGGGGAGCAGGGTGTGGGGAGCGGGGTTGCGGACCGCATCTTAGTGGCTTGCGGTAGCGGCCCCGCTGCCATCAGGCCAGGCTGGCGCCCGCCTTGCGCAGCTCGGCAATCTGCGGTGCCTTGGGCAGCCACAATTTGTCAAACTCCTGGATGGTGCTGTCGGGGTTGAAGGCCGATGCTGTCTTGAACGCGATGGACGTGCCCTTGAACTTCTCGATCAGCCCGGCCTCGGTGGTCACGATGTCGTTGATCTGCGCATCGAGCGACTGGGCCACCAGCTTGCGGATGATGTCCTTGTCCTTGGCGTCCAGCCCTTGCCAGATGCGGCCGGAGACCAGCGGAGCAAACGGCATGAACAGCGCATTCATCTGCAGCAGCGTCTTGGCCACCTTGTCGAAGCGCTGGTTCCACGAGAACTCGATGTCGGCCTCCAGCCCGTCCACCTGGCCGTTGCTCATCGCATCGAACACCTGGGGTGTGGGGATGGGCGTGGGGGCGGCGCCCAGCATTTGATAAAAGTCGCGGTACACGGGCGTGGGGTTGATGCGCAGCTTCATACCCTTGATGTCGGTGGGCAGGTTGATGTCCTTGGTGGAGAAAACGGCGCGCATGCCGGTGATGCCCCAGCCCAGGCCGATGGTGCCGGTCTCGCGCGGCAGCACCTCCAGCAGCTTGGTGGCGGCGGGGTGTTTGACCAGCTTGGCCACGGCGGGCGTGGAGCGCACGAGGTAGGGTGCGTTGATGGCCGCGATGCTCGACACCCGCGAGCCCAGCTCGGCCGCCTGGATCCAGCCCATGTCGAGCGCGCCGGACTGCAGCTGCTGCATCATCGCGGCCTCGTTGCCCAACTGGCCCGAGTGGAAGACGGTGACGCTCAGGCGGCCGTCGGTTTCCTTCTTCAGCGCCTCGCCAAACTGCAGCGCAGCGCGGTTCCAGGAGTGGCCTGCGGGCGTTATCAGGCCCAGGCGGAATTCCTTGGCATCTGCTGCCCGCACCAGGGCTGGAAAGCCCAGCCCCGTGACGGCGGCTGCGGCCACGGCGTGGCTCTGGATGAAGTGGCGGCGGGAGACTGGGCGGGCAGGCTGGGTCGTCATGGTGAACTCCGTGTGAAAGAACGTTGGGACGGGGACGGATCTGTCGGACGGCATGCCCCGCTACTTGAGCAGGCCGAGCGACAGGCTGGGGAACAGCGACAACATCACCAGCGCCACGCAGCTGATGATGAAAAACGGCAGGGTCACGATGAACATCTTTCCGGGCTTGGCCCCGGTGACGGCCGACGCGACAAAAAAGCTCAGGCCCACGGGCGGGGTCATCAGCCCCAACACCAGGTTGACGACGATCACCACACCAAAGTGGCGCGGGTCGATGTGATAGACCTCGGTGGCAATCGGCAACAGGATGGGCGCGGTCATGATGAGGCCGGGGATGCCGTCGATTACCGTGCCGATGACCAGCAGGATGACGTTGGTGAGCAGCAGGAAGGTGACCGGGTCGTGCGCCACCGTCTGCACCCAGGCGGCCACCATCTGCGGCACCTTGCCGTAGATCAGCAGCCACGAGAACACGGCCGCCGCCGCCACCAGAAACAGCACGATGGCCGAGTAGATGGCCGAGCGCAGCAGGATGGCTGGCATGGCGCTGAACCGGAACTCCTTGGTCACATACCGGCCCACCAGCGCCGAGACCAGCGCGCCCACGGCGGCCGATTCGGTGGGGTTGGCCACGCCGCTCAGGATGGATCCGACGATGATGATGGGGATGAGCAGCGTGGGGCTGGCCTGCACCACGGTGCGTGCGCGCTGGGCCAGCGTGCGCTTTTCGCTGCGCGGGTAGTTGTAGACAAAACCCATGAGCGCGATCACCACAAAGAACAGCAGCGTGAGCAGCACGCCGGGCAGGATGCCCGCAATCAGCATGTCGCCCACGGCCACTTGGGCCAGCACGCTGTAGACCACAAACATCACTGAGGGCGGGATGATGGGGCCCAGCATCCCGCCATACACCGTGAGGCCCGCCGCAAAGGTCTTGTCGTAACCCTGCTTCTCCATCTCGGGCACCATGACCTGCGACATGATGGCCACCTGCGCGGTGGCCGAGCCGATGATGGAAGACACCAGCATGTTGGCCAGGATGTTCACATAGGCCAGGCCGCCTTTGACGGAGCCGATGAAGGCCATGGACAGGTCCACCAGCCGCCGCGTGATGCCGCCGCTGTTCATGATTTCGCCGATCAGGATGAACAGCGGAATGGCGATGAGGCCATAGCTGTCCACCCCACCAAACATCTGCATGGGGAAGGACTGGAACAGCACCGGGCTGCCGATGCTGAGGATGTACACCGCGCCCGACAGGCACAGGCACACGCCGATGGGCACACCCACCATCAAGGCGGCGAGGAAGAACAGGGTGGTGATCATGGTCGGGGCTCGGTGGGTTTGCAGGGGAGCGTTCAGTTCACGGCGTCGGCGTTGACCACGTCAAAGCCTGCGTGCTGCACACGCTCTGCGGCGCCCATGTCTTCGAGCAGGTTGGCTAGCGCATGCACGCTGAAGGTGGCCGAGAAGATCGGCAGGATCAGCTGCAGCACCCAGGTGGGCCAGTTCAGCGTCTGGGTGCGCTCGGTGTAGAGGAAGTTGAAGCTCTCGGCCGCAAACTCTTTGGCGTCAAAGCCGTAGCGTGCAATGCCGATGGGGTCCATCCACACCCAGCACATCACCAGCATGGCCAGGCCAAACAGCAGCACGCCGGATGTGGCCACCACCTTGAACGCCTGGGCTCCCCGCGCGCCGAGGTGGTCGGTCAGCATGGTCACGGCAAAGTCCATGCGCAGCCGCGTCATGATCGAGGCGCCCACAAAGGTCAGCCACACAACGGTGTAGACCGCCGCCTCGTCCACCCAATAGATGGGCATGCCGGTGTAGCGCGTGACCACGTTGAGCAGGATGAGCAGCACCAGCAGCGTCATCAGGCCGGTGAGCACCTGCCGCTCGGTGCGCAGGATGTGCGAAGACAGCGCCAGCACCCAGCGAACAGGTGCACGCGGCGTGGCAGCGGGTGGTGGGGCGGGGCTGTGGGTGGATGGCATGGTGCGGTGCTCGGGGTGGAAGGGGCTTGGACAGGCGGCTTGGTAAGGCTGGATTTTTAATATCTGGTAGATATATTTGTAAGCAAGATGAATGCCTGTTGCTTGTGGGGTGGGGTGCCGCTTCGGGCGTAAAAACGCAGCCGCTCAGGCAGGCGGCGCTGCGCTGGCGTCTTCCGGCGCAGGCCCGCCACAGGCGGCCAGGGTGGCAATGCGTGCAGGGGCCAGCAGGTGCCGGGGCGCGGCAGGGGCCCAGCCAAACAGGTGCTGTGTGGCCGCACCGCAGATGCGCCCCTGGCAGGCACCCATGCCGCAGCGGGTGTGCAACTTGGCATCGATCCAGCCCTGGCGTGCTGTCAGGTCGGCATAGGCCACGTCTTCACAGCGGCACACCAGGGTGTCGGGCCGGGGCAGGGTCTTGAGCTGCTCGTTCAGCACAAACGAAGTCTGCAGCGCCTGGGCAAAACCTTCCCAGCGCGCAAGCTGTGCGCGCAATGCCTGGGCCTGCTGCACGTGGCCCGCTGCGACACCTGCAGCGACATGGCCTGCAATCGCGCCCTGCACCAGGGCACGCTCGCTGCCGCCAAAGCCCGTGTTTTCCCCGGCCGCCAACACGCCCTGCACCGTGGTGCGCATCTGCGCATCCACCGCCAGGCCCAGGCCGCTGCTCAGCGGTCCGCCCAGCGTGCAACCGAGCAGCTGGCCCAGCTGGGTGTTGGGTACGAGGCCAAAGCCGCAGGCGATGCGGTCGCAGGTGATGGTTTCTTCTCCATGCACGCCCTTGCGCAGCCGCACGGACTGCACCTGGGTGGTGCCTTGCGCCTCCAGCACATGGGTGCTTGCGCGCAAGCCAGGGTGGATCAAGGTGAGCGCCTGCAGCGCCTTGGCTGGCCAGCGTGGCAGTTGTGCCGCAAAGCGCGCGAGCGATGCCCAGGGGGCCTGCTCGGCAATGCGCACCACGGTGGCGCCCGCCTGTGTGGCTGTGGCGGCGGCCGCCAGCAGTAGCGGGCCGGTGCCAGCAATCACGATGCGCTGGCCGCGCACGTCCAGCCCCGCCTTGATGAGGGCCTGCAGCGCACCCGCGCCCGTCACGCCGGGCAAGGTCCAGCCCGGGAAGGGCAACAGCAGCTCGCGTGCGCCGTTGCACAGGATGATGCGGTGGCTGTGCTGGGTCCAGCCCCGGTCCGCGTCTTCCAGCAGCAGGGCGGGGGCCTTGTCGGTGGGCTGGCTGGCCCCCAGACCCGCCACCCGGGTGCCGGTCAGCACGCGGATGTTGGGGTGTCGGGCAAGGTCGGTACGGTGTTGCTGCGCCAGCGGGGGCAGGGCCACCTGCGGGCCATCGCGCCAGATCTGGCCGCCGGGCTGGGGGTTGTCGTCCACCACCGTGATGGCCGCACCGCTGGGAGCAGCGGCCAGGGCTGCCGCCATGCCGGCCGGGCCCGCGCCGATGATGAGGACGTCGCAGCGTTCGTGCATGGGGGCTGGCGCAGGCAGGGGGGTCAGGGGCATGGCGTGGCGCTCCCGGGGGCCGTGCCTGCATCGGTGTCGATGGCCATGCCTTCGACGCACACCGTCTGGCAGGCGAGGCGGATGCGGCCCTGGATGCGCACGCGGCATTCGTGGCACACGCCCATGCCACACAGCGGCGCGCGCGCCTCGCCAGTGACCGAGGTGCGGGTGGTGCCCGGCGGTTGTTGCGCCAGCGCGGCAGCCACGCTGGTGCCCTCTGGCACTTGCCGGGGAATTCGGTTCACGACGATCTGCACGGTCGGAGTGTGGGAGGCGGGGCGCGTCATGCAGCACCCCACGAATCAAAACGCTGCGCGGCGTAGGGCATGGGGTCGATGGGTGGGGCGCTGCCGGTGATCTGCGCGGCCAGCAGCTGTGCGGTGGCGGGGGCCGTGGTCACGCCCAGCCCCTCGTGGCCCACGGCCAGCCACAGGTGGGCGCGCTCAGGGTGCGGGCCGATGATGGGCAAGCTGTCGGGCGTCGCGACGCGAAAACCCGTCCAGGTGCGAATCGCGTTCAGGTCCGCCAGGCCGGGCAGGTAGCCGAGCGCGCGCTGCAGCATGCGCGCGAGCACGGCGTTGTTGACGGCCGGGTCGGTGGTGTCGAACTCGCGCGACGAGCCGATCAGCAACTGCCCCGTGGGCCGGGGCTGCACGTTGAAGGCCACCGAGGTGCCATCGCTGTGGTGGGCGCTGGTGATGTAGCCCAGCTCCACCAACTGGTGGTGCACGGTGCCGGGGTAGCGGTCGGTGATGACGAGGTGGCCCTTTTTGGGTCGCAGCGGCAGGCCGGGGCACAGCTGCGGGGCGTGAATGCCGCTGGCCAGCACGATGGCGCCCGCGCTGCGCTGGCTGCCGTCGCGCAGGGTGACGGTCTGGCCGTCGATCTGCGTGGCTTCGGCCTGTTCGACCACCACGGTGCCATGCGCTGCGGCCTGGGCCACCAACCACTGGGCGGCACGCGGGGCATAAACCACGCTGTCGCCATTCACCTTCAGCGCGCCCGCCAGACCGGGGCGCAGCGCGGGTTCTGCGCGGGCGAGGGCTGCGGCATCCAGCATCTCGCAGGCCACGCCTTGTGCTTGCAAGGTGGCGCGCTTGGCGTGTGCGGCCTGCAGTTCTTCCTCGTTGGCGGCCAGCCAGAGCGTGCCGCAGGCGGTGAAGGCGCAGCCTGCATCCATCTGGGGCGCCCAGGCGTGCCAGAGGTCGAGCGACGATTTGCTCAGCGCCAGCTCAGCCGGGTTGTCATCCATCACCACCAGATGGCCCATGCCTGCCGCCGTGGCACCGCCCAGGCGCGCATCGATGATTCGCACCGACAGGCCCGCCCGCGCCAGCGCATGGGCACAGGCAGCGCCGACGATGCCAGCGCCGATCACAAGGACGTCGGTGGTTTGCATGGGGTCTGTGCGGTGGAAAAGCGCGGTTTACAGCCGGATGCCCCAGCCGAACGGGTCTGCGTCGTCGATCAGCAGGGTCGCCTCCGCGCTCATGTAGGCGCGGCCACGCAAGGTGGGGATGAGCTTGCCATCGTCCTGCAGCGTATAGCTGGCCTCGAACTGACTGCCGATGACGCTGGCCTGGCGCCACACTTGGCCCGGCTGCAGCTTGCCATCGGCGGCAAGGCAGGCAATCTTGGCGCTGGTGCCGGTGCCACAGGGGGAGCGGTCGTAGGCCTTGCCGGGGCACAGCACGTAGTTGCGGCTGTCCGCAGGCACATAGGCGGGATCAGCGGTGCTGCCGTCATCAGCGAAGAGTTCGATGTGGTCGATCTCGCCGCCGTTGTCGCCGCGAATGCCCTGGTCCTTCAGGGCCTGCTGGACGGCGTAGGTGTAGTGCATCAGCGCCTCCAGGTTGTCGCTGGCCACGCGCTGGCCATGGTCCGAGATCAAAAAGAACCAGTTACCGCCCCAGGCCACGTCACCCACCACGCGGCCGTAGCCGGGCACCTCCACCGCCAGCTGGTGGTGCAGGCGGTAGGCGGGCACATTGCGCACGCTTACCGAGCCATCGGTGTGCAAGGTGGTGGTGACGGTGCCCACCGGTGTTTCGATGCGGTGATCGCCAGGCTGGATGCGGCCCATGTGGGCCAGCGATGCGACCAGGCCAATCGTGCCGTGGCCACACATTCCCAGGTAGCCGCTGTTGTTGAAGAAGATCACGCCCGCCGCGTTGGCGGGGTCTTGCGGTGTGCAGAGCAGCGCCCCCACCACCACGTCGCTGCCGCGCGGCTCCAGCACCGTGGCGGCGCGCCAGGCATCGTGCTCGCGCGCCAAGCGCTCGCGCCGCTCGGCCATGCTGCCCGTACCCAGGTCAGGGAAGCCGCCGATGACGAGCCGCGTGGGCTCGCCACCGGTGTGGGAGTCAAGGATCTGGATGCGTTTCATGGTGACGTTTGGATCGGGTTGTGTGGTTCTTGGCGAAATCAAATCGTAGCGGGCGCACGAAGAGGCGCCGCCCCTGCCAGTGTCCCCGCGCAAGGGCCGCCCCGCCGCGCCGGGGGCGTCCCCCTCCGGGGGAAGGCGCCGCAGGCGACTCCGGGGGGCTTAGTAGCTTGCCAAAGGCACGGGCGCCGCGTTGCGGAAGGTCAGCACCGTGATGGGCGCCTGCTTCAGGTTGCCCTTGTCATCGTAGGCGTAGGTGCCCGCCACGCCCTGGTGGCTGGATTGCAGCATCTGTGCGCCGACCTTGGCAGGCTGGGTGGAGTTGGCCTTTTGCATGGCGTCGGCCATGAACATCACCTGGTCGTAGTAGGAGGCGGCATACGCGTCGGCATCAAGCTTGAAGCGTGCCTTGTACTTGGCCTTGAAGGCTGGGCCGTTGGCCACCTTGTCGAGCATGGTGCCGCCTTGGGCGCAGACCACGGTGTCGTTCACGGCCTCGCCACCCAGCTTGCCCACCTCGGGGCTGCACAGGGTGTCGCCACCCAGCAGTTTGGCGGTAAGGCCCAGTTGCTTCATCTGCCGTGCCATGGGCGCCGCTTGGGGCGCGTAGCCGCCAAAGAAGATGGCCTGGGGCTGCTTGGCCTTGAGGCTGGTGAGGATGGAGAGGAAGTCCGTGGACTTGTCGGTGGTGAATTCCTGGCCCACCACCGTCAGGCCCTGCTTCTTGGCCTCTTTGGTGAACTGGTCGGCCACGCCTTGGCCAAAGGCGGTGCGGTCGTCGATCACGGCCACCTGTTTCACTTTGAGCACCTGCGCGGCATAGATGGCCATGTTGGAGCCGATCTGCGTATCGCTGGCGATGATACGGAACAGGTTCTTGTAGCCGCCCTCCGTCACCTTGGGGTTGGTGCCCACCGTGGACACCATGGCGCCGCCGTCGTTGTAGACCCGCGACGCAGGGATGGCCACGCCCGAGCAGTAGGGGCCCATGACAAACTTGACGCCGCCGTCCACCAGCTTCTGCGCCACGCTCACGCCGGTGCGCGCATCGCACTGGTCATCTTCCGACACGAGTTCGAATTTCAGCGTCTTGCCCTCGACCACGATCTTTTTCGCGTTGAGTTCCTCGATGGCCAGGCGCACGCCGTTCTCGTTGTCCTTGCCGGCAAAGGCGTTGGGGCCCGAGAGCGGCCCGCTGTGGCCGATCTTGACGACCTGCTCTTGCGCGCTGGCATGGTGGGTCGTGCCCGCCAGCAGCAGGGCTGCAATGGCAGCGGGCGTGAGCGTCCGAAATCCGAAAGATGCACGTGTCATGGAAAACCTCTTGTGTGTGCGTGATGGAAAAGGCCGGTGTCTCGTCCGGCCCGGTGACAGGGACGTGGTGGCTCGTCAGGCCACGGACTGGTACTTTGTCGGGCGGGTTTCGAGCGCCTTGCGCACCACGCTCTCGACAAACGTGCGCTCTTCGCCCACCAGTGGCAGGCGGGGGCGGCGCATGTGTTCGGTGCCCACACCCACCAGCAGGTCGATGAGCTTGAGGTTCTGCACCAGTTTGTTGGACACATCCAGGTGCAGCATGGGCGTCATCCACTGGTACAGCGGCAGCGCCTCGGCAAATTGGCCGGCCTTCATCAGGTCGTACAGCGCTACGGTCTCGCGCGGGAAGGCGCAGCCCACGCCGGCCAGCAGACCGTCGCAGCCCAGGGCCAGGCCTTCGTAGGCCAGGTCGTCCACGCCCAGGAAGAGCTGGTAGCGGGTGCCTACGGTGTTGCGCAGGTCGGTGATGCGGCGGATGTCGCCCGTGCTTTCCTTGATGGCGGCGATCCACTCGCAGTCGGCCAGCTCCAGCATGTGTTCGGGCTTCAGGTCCACGCGGTAGGCCACGGGATTGTTGTAGACCATGAGCGGGCGCTGGGCCGCAGCTGCCATGGCGCGCACATTGGCCATGGCTTCGCGGGCGTCGGCCACGTAGATCACCGAGGGCATGACCATGTAGCCCGCCACGCCCAGTTTGTTGGCGCCGTCGATGTAGCGCAGGGCCTCGCGGGTGCTGGTTTCGGACACATTGGCCAGCACAGGTACGCGGCCGTCGGCCGCTTCCAGGGCGATCTTGGCGACCTGGAGCTTTTCTTCCAGGCTGAGGGTGCTGGCTTCGCCCAGCGAGCCGCAGGTGACCAGGCCGTGGATGCCGTTGCGGATCTGAAAGTCGATGTGGCGGGCCGTGCCTTCGGCGTCGATGGACTCGTCAGCGTGGAACTTGGTGGTGATGGCGGGAAAGATGCCTTGCCAGCGGGGTTGGGGATTCATGGAAGCGTGCTCCGGGTGGGTGAAGAATTTAAGTATGTTGTAAATATATTAAAGAAATATTTGAAATGCAATGGGCGTTTTCATCTTTTTGCAATGTGTGCGGAATGCGGTCTGACTGCAGGGATGTGCGATCGAGAGGGTTGTGTGGAGGTAGGCGCTGGCCGGTAGCTTGGCGGTGTCGCTCCCCAGCCACGGGATCCGAGGCGCCAAACCTATAATGAAAAGTTGGTCCCCATAGGGGCAGCGACAGGCAGCGCACAGGCGCGGGTCCTGCGGTCTGCCTGCTCCGTGCAACCACTCCACAACACCATGAGCACTCCCACTTTTTCTGTCGCCGACATCCGCAAGTCCTTCCTGGACTTCTTCGTCTCCAAGGGCCACACCGTTGTGGCATCGAGCCCCCTGGTGCCGAGCAACGACCCCACGCTGATGTTCACCAACTCGGGCATGGTGCAGTTCAAGGACGTGTTCCTGGGCACCGACAAGCGCCCCTACAACCGGGCGGTGTCCGTACAGGCCTGCCTGCGTGCCGGTGGCAAGCACAACGACCTGGAAAACGTGGGCTACACCGCGCGCCACCACACCTTCTTCGAGATGCTGGGCAACTGGTCGTTTGGCGACTACTTCAAGCGCGAATCGCTCAAGTGGGCCTGGGAGCTGCTGACGCAGGTCTACAAGCTGCCCCCCGAGCGCCTGCTGGCCACGGTGTACCAGGAAGACGACGAGGCCTATGACATCTGGACCAAGGAAATCGGCCTGCCGCCTGAGCGTGTGATCCGCATTGGCGACAACAAGGGCGGCCGCTACAAGTCCGACAACTTCTGGATGATGGCCGACACCGGCCCCTGCGGCCCCTGCTCCGAGATCTTTTACGACCACGGCCCGCACATTGCAGGTGGCCCTCCCGGTAGCCCGGATGAAGACGGCGACCGCTTCATCGAGATCTGGAACAACGTGTTCATGCAGTTCGACATGGCCGAAGACGGCTCGGTCACGCCGCTGCCCGCGCCCTGTGTGGACACCGGCATGGGCCTGGAGCGCTTGGCGGCCATCCTGCAACACGTGCACAGCAACTACGAGATCGACCTGTTTGACGCACTGATCAAGGCCGCCGGCCGCGAGACCGGCGTGGCGGACCTGAACAACAAGAGCCTGCGCGTGATTGCCGACCACATCCGCGCCACCGCGTTCCTGGTGAGCGACGGTGTGATCCCCAGCAACGAAGGCCGGGGCTACGTGCAGCGCCGCATCGTGCGCCGCGCCATCCGCCACGGCTACAAGCTGGGCAAGAAGACCCCGTTCTTCCACAAGCTGGTGGCCGACCTGGTGCGCCTGATGGGCGACGCCTATCCATCGCTGCGCGAGCAAGAGCAGCGCATCACCGACGTGCTCAAGACCGAAGAAGAGCGCTTCTTTGAAACGCTGGCCAACGGCATGGAAATTCTGGATGCAGCGCTGGACGGCGGCGCCAAGGTGCTGCCCGGCGACGTTGCGTTCAAGCTGCACGACACCTATGGCTTCCCGCTCGACCTGACCAACGACGTGTGCCGCGAGCGCGACGTGGAAGTGGACGAAGCCGGCTTCAAGACCGCCATGGAAAAGCAGAAGGCCCAGGCCCGTGCTGCAGGCAAGTTCAAGATGGACAAGGCGCTGGAGTACACCGGCGTGGCCAACCAGTTCACCGGCTACGAACACCTGTCCGAGACTGCAAAAATCGTAGCAATCTATGTAGATGGGACAGGCGCAGCGGCCCTGAAAGCCGGTCAAAACGGTGTGATGGTGCTGGACACGACCCCGTTCTACGCCGAAAGCGGCGGCCAGGTGGGGGACGAGGGCGTCATCACCAGCGGCTCGGCCCGTTTTGCGGTGGGCGACACGCTCAAGATCAAGGCCGATGTGTTTGGCCACCACGGCACGCTCGAAGAGGGCACGCTGAACGTGGGCGACACGGTGCAGGCACAGGTGAACACTGCCGTGCGCGCCGCCACCATGCGCAATCACTCGGTCACGCACATCATGCACAAGGCCTTGCGCGAAGTGCTGGGCAGCCACGTGCAGCAAAAAGGCAGCCTGGTCAATGCTGACCGCACGCGTTTCGACTTCACGCACAACGGCGCAGTGACTGCGGCCGAGATCCGCGAGATCGAGCGCCGCGTTAATGAAGAAATCCTGGCCAACCAGCCCACGCAGGCGCGCGTGATGGACATCGAGTCTGCCCAGAAGACTGGCGCCATGATGCTGTTCGGCGAGAAGTACGGCGAAACCGTGCGCGTGCTCGACATCGGCACCAGCCGTGAACTCTGCGGTGGCACCCACGTGCAGCGCACGGGCGATATCGGCCTGTTCAAGGTGGTGGGCGAAGGCGGCGTGGCCGCAGGCGTGCGCCGCATCGAGGCCGTCACTGGCATGAACGCATTGACCTATTTGCAGGAAGTCGAGACACAGGTCAGTTTTGTCGAGGGCTTTTACCAAACGACTGCTGACAAGTTGGAAGAGCGACTTCAAAAAGAGCGGGCTGAGAGATCGGCACTTGAGAAAGAAGTCACCGCCCTCAAGGGCAAGCTGGCTTCCGCCCAGGGCGACGAGCTGCTGACGCAGGCCGTGGACATCAAGGGCCTGAAGGTGCTGGCGGCCGTGCTGCCTGGTGCCGACGCCAAGACCCTGCGCGACACCATGGACAAGCTCAAGGACAAGCTCAAGACCGCTGCCATCGTGCTGGCCGCTGTGGACGGCGACAAGGTGCAGATAGCTGCAGGCGTGACCGCTGACAGCATTGGCAAGCTCAAGGCCGGTGAACTGGTCAACTTTGTGGCCCAGCAAGTGGGCGGCAAGGGTGGCGGCAAGCCCGACATGGCCATGGCCGGTGGCACCGACGCGGCCAAGCTGCCTGCGGCGCTGGCCTCGGTGACGGGCTGGGTCACACAGCAGCTGGGCTGATGCCCGGCACCACCCGGGCGGCATGGGCCACCGGGGTGGTGTTGCCAAAAAGGGGATGACGGGCGGCGGGCTTTCCCCCTACATTCAGCCGCATGGACGACACCATGCGCGAAAGCCCACCGGCGCCCAAGCCCACCGTGCCGGGCGATTCGCCGACCCTGCTCAGCCAGGGGGCGGCGGCAGACCTGCCCTGGTGGCGGCGCATCACAGTGCCGTTCGAGGTGTTGATCGCAACCGTGGTGGTTTCGGCCATGCTGCTGCTCACGGCGCTGCTGGTCTACCAGGTCAGCACCAGCGCACGGCAGGCCATCATTGCCGCATCTGACGACAGCGCGCAGCACATCAGCCAGCTGGTGGCTGAGCGGGTGCAGCGCATCGTGGACCCGGCCGATGCGTCCATTCGCCTGCTGGCGTTCGACCCCATTGCCTCGGCCACATCTCTGCCCGCGCGCATGCGCCGACTGCCGGTGCTGGCGCGCCTGCTGGGGCAAAACCCGCTGCTGTCGGCGGTGTTCATTGGTTACCCCGACGGTCAGTTTCTGCTGGTGCGCCCGGTGCGCGATGAGGCCATGCGCCTGCGGCTGGATGCGCCCCGAGAGACGGCCTTTCTGGTGCAGTCCATGGCGCGCGAGCGGGGCATGAGTGGCCTGGTGGGGCGCTGGAGCTATTACGACGCTGCACTGCGCCAGATCGATTCTTCCGTGCGGCCCGAGTACCGCTACGACCCGCGCACCCGGCCCTGGTATGCCGAGGCGGCAGAGAAAAACACCCAGATCCTCACCGCCCCGTACGTGTTCTTCACCACGCAGGAGGTGGGTGTCACGCTGAGCCAGCCCAGCGAAGACGGGCGCGCCGTGATTGGCCTCGATGTGGCGCTGACCGACCTGGGGCGCGAGATTGCCGGGCTGCGCCTGATGCCCCGCACCGAAATCGCGGTGGTGGACAAGGACCTGCGCGTGCTGGCCTACCCGGATATGTCTCGCGTGATCATGCGCGACGGCGCAACGTCCAGCCTGCGCCTGCGCATGCTGGACGACCTGGGGGTGAGCAGCCTGCAGGCCATGCAGGGGGCGGGGCTGCAAAGTGGCCAATCGCAACGTCTGGTGGCCGATGGCGAGGAGTGGCTGACCCGCGCCCTGCCGCTTGAATCCATGCGCTGGCGCGGGCTGCAGATCCTGATGGCGATTCCCACCCAGGCGCTGCTGGCCGATGTGAACGAGAACCTGCGGCGCCAGGTGTGGCTGTCGGTGTCGCTCATTGGCCTCATGCTGCCCGTGGGCTGGCTGGCCGGGCGCCGCGTGGGGCGCAGCCTGTTTGGCTTGGCGTCGCAGGCGCGGGCGCTGGCGAGGTTCGACTTCCGGCGTGCGGATCGCCCGCTGTCGCCCGTGCGCGAGGTGCGTGACCTGGGGCAGGTGATGGACCGCATGTCGGACACCATCCAGGAGTTCCTGCACATCACCCACCACATCAGTGCCGAATCGCGCACCGATCTGATGTTGTCCAGCGTGTTGTACGAGCTGGTGCGTGCCACCAGCTGCACCGGGGGCGCGGTCTACATGGTCGAGCCCCAGCGCGCAGGGCTGCTGCGCACAGCGCGCTACTGCGAAGACCCCGCTCAGCAGTCCCGCTTTCCTGATCACCTGGGCATGGTGCATTTCATCAACCACACCCAGCCCCAGCCAGGCGACCAGCACGAGGACGATGACGACACGGAGCCAGTGCGAGTGCTGCGTGTGCAACTGCGCACGCGGGACGGGCAACCCCTGGGGCTGCTGGTGCTGCGGTATGTGGCCGACGCGTTGCAGGACGACGCGCATTTCCGCGCCTTTGTGGAGAAGCTCTCGGGCACGCTGTCGGTGGCGATTGAAACGCGCAACCTGATTGAAGCGCAAAAGAAGCTGCTGGACGCCGTGATCCGCCTGCTGGCCGATGCGATTGACGCCAAGAGCCCCTACACGGGCGGGCATTGCGAGCGGGTGCCACAGCTGGCCGAATCGCTGATGCAGCGCATGTGCGAGGCCAAGGAGGGGCCTTTTGCGCCTGTGTCCATGACGGACGCCGAGCGCTATGAATTCCGCCTGGGGGCCTGGCTGCACGACTGCGGCAAGGTCACCAGCCCCGAGCACATCATCGACAAGGCCACCAAGCTGGAGACTCTGTACAACCGCATCCACGAGGTGCGCATGCGCTTTGAGGTGCTGTGGCGCGATGCCGAGCTGGACTACTGGAAGCAGCAGGTGACGGGGGTGGACCCGGTGCGCCTGCAGCGCGAGCTGCTGCAGCGGCGCGAGCAATTGCAGCAAGACTTTGCCTTTGTGGCTCGCTGCAACGTGGGCGGCGAATTCATGGCCGAGGCCGACATTGCCCGCCTCAAGGCCATGGGCCGCCAGGTGTGGCAGCGGCATTTTGACGACCGCCTGGGCCTGTCGGCTGCCGAGATGCTGCGGCTGGCCAACGTGCCCGCGCGCCCGCTGCCTGCCAACGAACCCCTGCTGGCCGACCGTCCCGAGCACATCGTGCCCTGGGGCACACGCAAGCCGCCGGTGGAGGCCGGCAACCCCGCCAACCGCTGGGGCTTTGACATGGTGCTGCCGCCGCAGGAGGCGCACCTGGGCGAGCTGCACAACCTGTCGATCCAGCGCGGCACGCTCACGGCGGAAGACCGCTTCAAGATCAACGACCACATCGTGCAGACCATCATCATGCTCAGCAGCCTGCCGTTTCCGCCACACCTGGCGCGGGTGCCGATGATTGCGGGCTCGCACCACGAAAAGCTGGATGGCACGGGCTACCCGCGCCGCCTCAAGGCCACCGAGCTGACCCTGGCCGACCGGGTGATGACCCTGGCCGACATCTTCGAGGCACTGACGGCCGCCGACAGGCCCTACAAGCCGCCCAAGACGCTGTCCGAGTCGCTCAAGATCATGGCGCACATGGTGCGCGACCGGCACATCGATGCCGAGGTGTTCCGGTTTTTCCTTGCCAGCGGCGTGTGGCGAGACTATGCGGAGCAGTTTCTTGCGCCTGCGCAGCGCGATGTGGTGGATGTGGACGCCATCCTGGCGTCACTGGCCTGATCAAGCCAGGGCGGGGCAGGTGGCGGGCAGGCGAGGGGGCGTCCGCCTGCGTCAGAACAGTTCGACGTCGTCGTTGGCGACCTTGGCCGTGAGGTGGCCATTGGCCACCAGGTCGTCATAGAAGCAGACCTGGTTGCGGCCGTGTTCCTTGGCGTAATAGAGCGCCTGGTCCGCCTGGCCCAGGATCTCGACTGGCGAGCCCTTGGTGGTGCAGACAAAACCCAGGCTCACAGTGACCCGGCCCACCTGCGGAAAGTTGTACTCCTGCACCGCTAGCCGGAAGCGGTTGAACACCTTGTGGGCCGTGCTCAGCGTGGTGGAGCGCAGCAGCACCACAAACTCCTCGCCGCCAAAGCGGAAGATGCGGTCGTGACTGCGAAACGAGCTGCGCAGGATGTTGGCAATCAGGATCAGCACCTCATCGCCATACAGGTGGCCAAAGCGGTCATTCACCTGCTTGAAGTGGTCGATATCCACCACGGCCAGCCATTGCTGCACGGGTTCGTGTTCATTGGCCACCGGGCTTTCTTCGGCCACCAGCGATTCGTTGGCGGCGCTGTTGCGGCTGGCCAGCCCGCTCATGGTGTGGCGCGAGAACTGCTCGTCAAACGTCTTGCGGTTGAACAGCCCGGTCAGCGCATCGCGCTCGCTGTAGTCGAGCAGGCTCTGGTAGTTCTGGTAGACCTGGAACACGCCCATGAGCACATCCAGCTTGTGGGCCGAGAACGGGCGCGACTGTGTGATCTCCAGGCAGGTGCTGACCTTGTCATGCATCCACACCGGCAGCCACAGCACATACCTGCCCTTGCGCGGCGAGGCCAGGGCGCTTTCGCCGTGGGTGTCCACGCAGCCGCGCAGCGCCGGGTAGTTGTCCAGCGGCTCGCGGCGGGGGTCTGCGGCGGCCTCCGAGTCGGTGGAGACCAACTGGCCGTTGTCCACCCAGGTGCGCGGGCGCACATAGGGAACGCCTGCATCGGTAAAAAGCTCCAGGGCCCGCACTTCGGTGATGCTGCTGAGTTTTTGCAGCGTGGACAACACCGACACCTCCAACCGCAGGTGGTCGCGGTGACCAGTCATCTCCACCAGGTTTTGCAGGATGGGTTTCATAGGCGGTGTTTGGCGGGCCGGTCGGGGCATGGTGGCTGGTGCTGCTAGTTGCGTCGCACGAACACCACGTCCCACACCCCATGCCCGAGCCGCAGGCCACGGTTCTCGAACTTAGTGAGGGGGCGGTAGTCGGGCTGCGGCGCAAAGCCGTTGGCGGTGTTCTGGAGCAGGGGCTCGGCGCTCAGCACCTGCAGCATCTGCTCTGCGTAGGGTTGCCAGTCGGTGGCGCAATGCAGGTAGCCACCGGGTTTGAGGCGGGCGGCCAGCTTGGCCACCAGCGGAGGCTGGATCAGGCGGCGCTTGTTGTGCTTCTTCTTGTGCCAGGGGTCGGGGAAGAAGATGTGCACGCCGTCCAGACTGCCTTCGGGCAGCATGTGGTCGATGACCTCCACCGCGTCGTGCTGCAGGATGCGGATGTTGGACAGGCCCTGCTCGCCGATGCGCTTGAGCAGCGCACCCACGCCGGGTTCATGCACTTCGCAGCACAGGAAGTTGTCGGCGGGGCGCACGCCGGCAATGTGGGCCGTGGCCTCGCCCATGCCAAAGCCGATTTCGAGCACCAGCGGGGCGCTGCGGCCAAAGGCGGCCGTGGCGTCCAGCGGGGCGGGGGCATATGGCAGAACAAAACGGGGGCCAAAGTCTTCAAACGCCTTGGCCTGGCCGGTGGTGGTGCGGCCTGCTCGGCGCACAAAGCTCTTGATGGTCTTGGGATGGGTCACGCCCGCAGGCGCAGCGCCGGGGGCGGAAGGAGCGGCAGCGGGCGCTGCGCTCAGGGGGGCGGAAACGAGGGTCGGTTCAATCACGGTGAGCCATTGTAGTTTCGTCGCCACGCCGCGACCCACTGTGTTTGTGCATCGCCCAGGCTATTGTTGTGCGGATGTTCCAGTGCGGGCAGGCCCAGCACCTGGGCGGCCTGCGACAGGGCCTGCAGCGGGTTGCCCAGGTCCAGCGCGCGGGCGCCGTTTTGCTTGGAGAGCTTTTCACCGTTGGCGCCACACACCAGCGGGGTGTGCAGATACCGGGGCGTGGGCACACCCAGGGCCTGCTGCAGCAGGATCTGGCGCGGGGTGTTGTCTGCCAGATCTTCGCCGCGCACCACGTCGGTGATGCCCTGGTCGGCGTCGTCCACCACCACGGCCAGCTGGTAGGCCCAGAGCCCGTCGGCCCGGTGCAGCACAAAGTCGCCCACGCTGCGGGCCACATCCTGCTGCTGCGGGCCCAGGCGACGATCACGCCAGTGCAGAATGTGGTTTGCTACTGAATTGATAGCTAATGGGGCATGTCCATCAGGCGGAAGAGCCTTTTTTTGCCTGAAATCCGTGGCATTGAACCGCCACGAGCGGCCCGTGCGGCCCCGCAGCCCGTGGCGGCAGGTGCCGGGGTAGGGCAGTGCGGCGTGGCGTTCGCGCGCATGGCCCAGCGCGGCCTGGGCGTCTTCGATGTCCTTGCGTGAGCAGGCACAGGGGTAGGCGTGGCCATGCGTCACCAGCTGGTCCAGCGCCCGCTGGTAGTGGGCAGAACGCGCCGACTGCCACTGGGGCTCGGCATCGGGCACCAGGCCACAGGTGGCCAGCTGCTGCAGGATGAAACGGTCGGAGCCCGGCACGCAGCGGGGGGTGTCCACGTCCTCGATGCGGACCAGCCACTGCCCGCCATGGGCGCGTGCATCAAGCCAGCTGGCGAGCGCCGCGACCAGTGAGCCCGCATGCAGCGGGCCCGTGGGGGAGGGGGCGAAGCGGCCCACGTAGCGCCCTGCGGCGCCCGTGGTCGCGCTCATGCCACCGCGAGTGCCAGCTCCAGGCCCGACACGAAGGCGTCTTCCACGCGGTGCCCCAGGCACCAGTCGCCACAGGCGCCCAGGCCCATGGCGGTGTCCCACAGGTGGCTTTTGCCCAGGGGGTGGGTGGTTTGTGCATAGCGCCAGCGGCGCGTGTCGGCATGGGCCGGGGTGGCGCGGATGCCGGTGACTTCGGCAAAGGCCTTGAGCAGCTTGGCCTGCACGCGGGCTTCGTCGTCTTCGAGGTGTTCTGCCGACCAGGCGGGACTGGCCTGCACCGTCCAGCGTTCGACCACATTGCGGCCGGGCTTGGACGATTCGCGTGCCAGCCAGGCGATGCGGTGGTGGGTGCTGCGCGCCGCGTTCCACTGCGGGCCCAGCGTGGTGAGGCCCGGGCGCACGGCCTGGGGGTAGGCCAGCATCAGCGTCCAGCACGGGGCGATGGCCACCTTGGAGAGGGCGTCGGTCAGGGGCGTGTCCACGGCCGAGCTGGCCAGCAGCGCCTGCGCAGGGACGGCGGGCTGGGCCAGCAGCACGGCGTCAAACCCGGCGTAGACATGCTGGCTGCCGCCAGGGCCTTCCGTGCGCAGTTGCCAGCCGGGGGTGTTCAAGGGATCAGGCTCAATGCGGGTCACGCGGGTGTTGGTGAGCAACTGGCCCGCCAGGCGCAGCGGCTCGGCCCAGGTGCCCACCAGGGCCTGCATGCCCGGGCTGGCCACCCAGTGGGCCTCGCGGTGGGGCAGGCCCGCAGCGGCCACGCGGCCTGCGGCGTCCAGCACCTGGACGGAATTGGCGCTCCAGCGCTTGCAGATGCCGGGCACGGTGTCGATGGCACGGGCAAAGCGCGGGTCGCGCACGGTGAAGTACTGGGCCCCGGCGTCAAAGTTGCCAAACGGGGTGTCGATGGTGGCGGTGCGGCCACCGGCCTGGGTAGATTTTTCAAACACCGTCACGCGGTGCCCGGCCTGCACCAGCGTGCGGGCGCAGGCAATGCCCGCCATGCCAGCGCCGATGATGGCGAAATGGCGCTGGGGTTTGCCCGATAGGGTGGTGGGGGCTGCGGGTGCCGCAACGGGGGCGGTGGTCGGGGCGCTGGTGCGTCGGAGCCGTTTGGCGGGGCGAGGATCGGGTGTGCTCATGGGAGGCCTTTCGGTGACGGTCGGCAGATGAAATGCAGTACAGAACCAACGGTGACCACTCTACACGCGCAGCCGGGGGATGGGCGCTTGATCGGGATCAGAAATGATGGTGGTTTTCCAGCAGAGCGCGGCGTGTGGCGGGGCTTTGCAGCTGGTTCAGCCACCACTGCAGCGCGCGGCCGGGTGCGGTGAAGCCGGGGCCGCCCCAGGCGTAGTGCACGCGCACGTTGCGCTCGGGCCGGGCCACGCGGCGGGCTACCAGGCGACCTGCCTCCAGGTAGGGGCGCACCATGGGTTCGGGCAGAAAGCCGCCGCCCAGGCCGCGCAGTTGCACCTGCACCTTGGCCTGCATGGTGTCCACCGTCAGCACATCCTGCCCGCCGAGCAGCCCCATGGTGGCGCCGCCGCGCGTGGCCGAATCGGCCACGGCCACAGCGCGGTGTTCGAGCAGCGTGGCGTCCGAAATCGGTTCGGGTGCGGAGGCCAGCGGGTGGTGGGGAGCCACCACGTAGATGAACAGCACATCGCCCAGCAGCCCTTGCTGGAGGCCCGCCACATTGTTGCTGGCCACCGATACGCCGATGGCCAGGTCGGCGCGGCCCGAGGTCAGGGCCTCCAGCGTGCCGGTCATGATGCCGTCGCGCAGCTTCAGGCGCGTGGGCGGCTGCATGGCGTAGAACGCGTCCACCAGCTCCAGCATGGTGTGGGGCGAGATGATGCCGTCGATGGACAGCGTGAGCTGCGGCTCCCAGCCCGTGGCCACGCGGCGCACGCGGTGGGCCACGGCGTCGATGTCCTGCAGCAGGCGGGCGCCTTCGCGCAGCAGCTCCACCCCGGCCTCGGTGGGACGGGCCTGGCGCGCGCTGCGGTCAAACAGCAGCACGTCCAGGGCATCTTCAATCTGCCGCACGCGGTAGGTGAGGGCGCTGGGCACCAAGCCCAGTTGCCGGGCGGCGGCGGCAAAGCTGCCCGCCTCGGCAATCACCTGCAGCATTGTCAGCGCATCGGGGGTGAGGACATCGCGGGCGTTTTGCATGGTGGTGCCATGTTAATTCAGATTATTTGAACATTGCCATCAATCCGTCTGTGCCCGCAGCGGGTGTGGCAGTCCTACAGTCGAGTCTTGAAAGGAGCACTCACATGCTGACTGTTCGTAAATCGCAAGACCGGGGCCACGCCGACCATGGCTGGCTCAATTCCTTCCACAGCTTCTCTTTCGCCGGGTACTACGACCCCGCCCACATGGGCTTTGGCAACCTGCGCGTCATCAACGAAGACCGCATTGCACCCGGCACCGGGTTTGGCACCCATGGCCACCGCGACATGGAAATCATCAGCTACGTGCTGTCGGGCGAACTGGCCCACAAGGACAGCATGGGCAACATCAAGGGCATCCCGCCCGGCGACGTGCAGCGCATGAGCGCAGGCACCGGTGTGCAGCACAGCGAGTTCAACCACGCTGCGGGCCAGACCACGCATTTCCTGCAGATCTGGATCGAGCCCAATGTGCGCGGCATCCCGCCGAGCTACGAGCAAAAGACCTTTGCCGAGGCGGAAAAGCGCGGCGCCCTGCGTCTGGTGGCATCGCCCGACGGCGCCCAGGGCTCGGTCAAGATCCATGCCGATGCAGCCCTGTACGCAGGTTTGCTGAATGGCGCGGAATCCGTCACGCTGGCGCTGAACCCCGGCCGCAAGACCTATGTGCACCTGGTGCGTGGCGCGCTGAGCGCCAACGGCCAGGCCCTGTCGGGCGGCGATGCGCTGCTGATGGAAAAGGAAACCACCTTGTCGTTGACCGATGGCCACGACGCCGAGGTGCTGGTGTTTGACCTGGCCGCGTGATTTTTACTTCGTAACCACTTTCACTCAGGAGTTCTTCACCATGCTCACATCCCTGCAAAACCCCCTGGCCCTGGCCGCACGCCTGCTGCTGGTTGCCCTGTTCCTGCCTGCGGGCATCAGCAAACTCACCGGCTTTGCCGGCACCGTGGGCTACATCACCTCGGTGGGCCTGCCCATGCCCACGGTGGCGGCGGCCCTGGCGGCGGCTGTCGAAGTGCTGGGCAGCCTGGCGCTCCTGTTTGGCGTGGGCACCCGGTTTGCTGCGCTGGCACTGGCTTTCTTCACACTGGTGGCCAGCTTCTTCTTCCATGCCTACTGGAATCTGCCCGCCGACAAGCAAATGATGCAGCAGCTCATGTTCTTCAAGAACGTGGGCGTGACTGGCGGCCTGCTGGCCTTGGCAGCGTTTGGCGCCGGCGCCTGGAGCCTGGACGCACGCCGCTCGGACCGCTGATCCGGTTTGCATAGAAAGGGCCTGCAACCCGCAGGGGTGCAGGTTCTGGCATTCAATCTCGCCGTTGGTTGTCGTTCTGCTGGTAGTTCTTTTGGTTCTTTCCCCTGGTCTCGTTCCCTCATCGTTTCAACAGGAGTTATCTCATGGCACACATCGCAGTTGTTTACCACTCGGGTTATGGTCACACGCAGCGCCTGGCGCAGTCTGTGGCAGAGGGCGCAGGCGCCCAACTGGTCGCCATTGATGCCGAGGGCAACCTGCCCGAAGGTGGCTGGGAAACGCTGGCCGCTGCCAGCGCCATCATTTTTGGCTCGCCCACCTACATGGCCGGCCCCAGCTGGCAGTTCAAGAAGTTCGCCGACGCCTCTTCCAAGCCCTGGTTCAGCCAGGCCTGGAAGGACAAGCTGTTTGCAGGCTTTACCAACAGCGCCAGCACCAATGGCGACAAGCAGATCACGCTGGACTACATGTTCCACCTGGCCATGCAGCACGGCGGCATCTGGGTGGGCAACGGCATGATGCCCGCCAACTCCAAGGCGGCCACGCGCAACGATGTGAACTGGATCGGCTCGTTCAGCGGCGCCATGTCCCAGTCGCCGTCCGACGCCTCGGCCGCCGAGATGTTCCCTGGCGACCTGGAGACGGGCAAGCAGTTCGGCCAGCGTGTGGCCGACGTGGCCCGCCGCCTCGCCCGTTAAGGCGAAGCCCCCTTTTGGCGCTACAGTGGCGCGCCCCAATACAACCAGGAGAACACCCCATGGCAGTTGAATTGCGGCGCGTCCCCGGCGCGCCCATGGCCCAGACCGTGCACATCCGTGCGCACGACCTCGTGGCCGATGGCAGTGTGGAGGAGGGCGGCACCGACAGCGGCCCCAGCCCGCACGACCTGTATGACGCTGCCCTGGGGGCCTGCAAGGCCCTCACGGTGCTGTGGTACGCACGCCGCAAGGGCCTGCCGGTGGACGATGTGCAGACCGTGGTCGAGCGCGACGCCTCGGCCGAGCGCACGGGCGTCTACCGCCTCGCAACGCGGCTGCAGGTCAGCGGTGACCTCACCGATGCCCAGATCGCCGAGCTGGAAACCGTGGCGCAGAAATGCCCCGTACACAAGCTGATGACTACCGTGACGACTGAGATCAGCACCTCGGTGGAGCGCGCGCCATGAGCGATACCCCCAGCTTTCTGCCCCTCAAGGGCCACGCCAAGGACCTCGGTGGCGGCTTCACCGTGCGCCGTCTGCTGCCCGCCGTGCAGCGCAAGGCCGTGGGGCCGTTCCTGTTTTTTGACCACTTCGGCCCTGTGACCGTGATGCCGGGCGACAGCCACGATGTGCGGCCCCACCCGCACATTGGCCTGGCGACGGTGACCTATCTGTTCTCTGGCGCCATCATGCACCGCGACAGCCTGGGCTGCGTGCAGCAGATCGAGCCCGGTGCCATCAACTGGATGACGGCCGGCCGGGGCATCGTGCACTCCGAGCGCCGCCCCGAAAGCCTGGCCGACACGGCCTATGTGAACCATGGCATCCAGCTGTGGACGGCCTTGCCCGTGGCGCATGAAGAGGCCGATCCCTCCTTTGTGCACACGCCCGCTGCAGCCATCCCTGAAGTGCATGTGGGCAGCGCCGGTGGTGCCGCAGGTGCCACGGTGCGCGTGCTCATTGGCACGGCCTTCGGCCAGACCTCGCCGGTGGCCACACTCTCGCCCACGCTGTACCTGGATGTGCAGCTGTCCGCCGGTGCCACGCTGGAGATCCCGGCGCTGGCGCAGGAAATGGCGGTCTACACCGTGGACCAGCCGGTGCAGCTCAATGGCCAGACCCTGGACGCCCAGTTGCTGGGCGTGGTGGAGAGCGGGCAGGGCATGCACCTGGCAGCCCCTGCCGATACAGGCGCCCGGCTCATGGTGATTGGCGGTGATGCGCTGGATGCCCCGCGCCACATGTGGTGGAACTTTGTGTCCAGTCGCAAGGAGCGCATCGTGCAGGCCGCGCAAGACTGGGACGCGCAGCGTTTGGGCCAGGTGCCGGGCGAAACGGAGTTCATCCCGTTGCCGCCCCAGCGGTTCAAGGCGGACTGAAACCGCCTTCGGTCAGCGCCTTTCAGGCCTTGACCGCGCCACACCCCTGCCGGAGCAGGGGGATCAGCTCGGCCTCGGGCACGGGGCGGCTGAAGTGGTAGCCCTGGCCCTGGTCGCAGCCCAGGCCCTGGAGAATCTGTACATGGCGTGCTTCCTCCACCCCCTCGGCCACGATGGCAAAGCCCAGGCTCTGGCCCATGCGCACCACGGCCGAGACGATGGTCACGTCCTGCGTGCTGCGGTGCAGGTCGCGGATGAAGGCCTGGTCGATCTTGAGCGTATCCACCGGCAGGTTCTTCAGGTACGACAGCGATGAGTACCCGGTGCCGAAATCGTCGATGGCGATGCTGTAGCCCAGCTCCTTGATCGCGATGAACTTGCCGGTCACGTCCTCCAGCCCGCTGATCAGCGCGCTTTCGGTCACTTCCAGCTGGATCAGGCGCGGGATGTCGCGGTCTTCGGCTGCGATGGCGCGCAGCGTCTGCAGCAGGCGCGGGCTGCGGAACTGCGCTGCCGCCACGTTGACCGCCACGGGCACTTCGGTGCCCAGCATGTCGCGCCAGCGCCGTGCCGCGGCAATGGCCTCACGCAGTACCCAGTCGCCGATGTCGATGATGAGGCCGCTTTCCTCGGCAACGGGGATGAAGCTGGCGGGCGGAATGCGGCCCAGCTGCTGGCTCTCCCAGCGCAGCAGGGCTTCCACGCCCACGATCCGGCCGCTCGCCAGTTCTACCTTGGGCTGGTAGGCCAGCCAGAACTCGCTCTGGGCCAATGCAGTGCGCAGCCCGTTTTCGACGCTCAGCCGCCGCGACGACTCCTGCAGCTGCCGGTCGTCAAAAACGCAGTAGGTATTGCGCCCCAGCTTCTTGGCGGCATACATGCCCATGTCCGCACGGCTCACCAGTTCGGCCGGTGTGCTGCCGTGGTCGGGGAAGAGGCTGATGCCCACCGAAGGCGTGACGTGCAGCTGGTAGCCCTCCAGGGTGAAAGGGCGGCGGATCTGGCTCATCAGCTCCTGCGCGAGGGCAATGGCCTGCTCTTCGCCGCTCAGCTGTGGCAGCACCACCAGGAACTCGTCGCCACCGTGGCGCGTGACCCAGGCCGGGGGCATCACCGTGGCCTGCAGGCGCAGCGCCAGCTGGCGCAGCAGCAGGTCGCCTACCTGGTGGCCCAGGGTGTCGTTGATGTCCTTGAAGTTGTCCAGATCGATGAACAGCAGGGCCAGCTGGCCCTGGGCTGCCCGCGCACGGGCCAGGTCCAGCGGCAGGTCGCGCGCCAGTTTGGAGCGGTTGCCCAGGCCTGTGAGTGGGTCGTGGAAGGCCTGGAAGACGATCTGCCGCTCTTTGTCGATTTCTTCGGAGATGTCGCGCAGCACCAGCAGCAGCACCACGTCCCCCGGGTTGTGCAGCGGCACGGCATTGAGTTCTGCCACAAAGGCGCGCGCGTGTGCCGGGGCAATGCGCAGTTCGCCACGCACACGCTGCGGCTGCCGGGATTGCCGGGCCTGTTCCAGCCATTCGCCGCGTGGCTCGCCGCTGGCCTCGTCCAGCAGCCGGAACAGGTTGTGCCAGGGCTGTCCCTGCAGCGTGGGCTCTGCCATGCCCAGCAGGCGCGCTGCCGCACCGTTGGCATAGGCCACGTCGCCTGCGCCGTTGAGGGCCAGCACCCCGTCGCTGAGCGCGCCCAGCGTGGCCTCGATCTCTTGCACCCGCGCGCGCAGCGCGCGCTCGGCCTGCAGGCGCAACCCGGCTTCGGTGGCGCGTTCGGTGTGAAAGCGGTTGAGGGCGTCCACCAGGGCGTCGAGTTCGTCGGGCTGCGTGCCACTGGTTTTGCGCTGCAGGCGGATGCGGTCCCGGCTGTCCAAAGGGTTCAGGCCTGTGACAGCCCGCGCCAGCGCCGACAGGTGGCGCATGATGAGCCAGCGCACGATGACGACCAGCATGGCGGCGATGCTGGCGATCTGCAGCAGCTGGGCGATGGCGATGCGCCAGGCAGTCTCGGCCTGCTGCGCACGCAGGGCGGCGTAGGACTCGTACACCCGGATCTCACCCAGCTGGGGCTGGTTCGGGCCGGTGTGGGTGGGGTCGGCGATGGCGTGGGTCCAGGTGGTGTCGATGGGCGGGACCTCGCCGGGGCGCGACACCGTCATCAGCGTGCGGTCCCCGTCCAGGATGTCGGCACGCACGATGGCGCCTTCGCCCACCATGCCGATGAGCAGGGCGCGCAGGCTGGCGTTGTTGAAGTTCCAGAGGCTGTCGCTGAGCGCGGGCAGGTTTTGTTGCACGCTGCGCTGGGCCTGCTCGTGCGCCCGTTCCAGCAGCCGGGCCCTTTCTTGCCACACAGTCACCCCGGTGATGGCGGCAAATGCCACCAGGCTGGCCACAACCACCCAGGCCAGGGTCTTGGAGGTCAGCGACGAGGGGTGGAGCAAACGCATGGGCCGTGGGGGCTTGAAAGAAGAGGTGCCATGGCTGAACGGCCGGGTTGCAGGGGATGCAAGCAATCATCTTGCCAGCGGGGTGGGTTCATTCATTATGTCGGCGTGCGGAAGTTGACACAACGCACACAGGTGGTTACGTTGTTTTCCTCCGTGGCCGGAAAAAGGGAACACACCATGCGACGCCGTCTTTGCCTGTTCTGGGGGCTGCTGCTGGCGAGTGCTTTGGGCGCTGCTGTGCAGGCCGAAACGCTGCGCATTGCCACCGGCGAGCTGCCACCTTATGCCAGCGCGGCACGGCCCGACCAGGGGATCTCACTGCACATCGTGCGCCAGGCCTTTGCCAAGGCGGGGGTGCAGGTGGAATATGTCTTCTTGCCCTGGACGCGGGCCCTGGTGGAGACACGCGACGGCAAGTGGGACGCCACCGCCGCCTGGGGCCGCAATGCCGAGCGCGACAAGGGGTTTCTGGTCAGCGACAACGTGCTGACCGAGCAGTGGCAGATTCTTTATCGCAGCGACCGGAACTTCACCTGGAGCAGCCTGCAGGATCTGGCGGGGCTGCGCATTGGGGTGGTGGCCGACTACACCTACACCCCCGCGTTCTGGCGCATGGCGAAGGATGGCACCCTGCGCGCAGACGTGGCGCCCGACGATGTGAGCAACCTCAACAAGTTGCTGGCGGGCCGCGTGGATGTGGTGCCGCTGGACCGCAACGTGGCCTGCGACCTGCTGGGCGCCAAGTTCACGGGCGAGCAGGCGCGCCGTGTGCGGGCGCACCCCAAGCTGTTTGTGCCCGATTTCACGACCCACCTGATGATGAGCGAAAAGCTGCCCGCCAGCGCCAAGCGCATGGAGGCCTTCAACCGGGGGCTGAAGGCGCTGCGCCAGTCGGGGGAGTACGGAAAGATCCTGCAGCAGCAGCCCTGTGCCGCCGATCTGGCGCAGGCACAGCAGGGGGGCTGAAGAAATAGGTCAGAAATTCAGGCAAAATGGCCGCTACCGACCGATGTGTGTGGCTTTTAAGCTATTAATTTGATAGCTATTCGCCTTCTGCCGCGCGCAGGTCCGTGGCCAGCACGGCGCGCTCGTCGAACACAAAACAGCCGCCGTGGTAGTGCGCGCCGTCTGTCAGCTCGAAGTATTTGAGGATGCCGCCCTCCAGCTGGTAGACATGCGGCAGGCCTTCCTCGCGCATGAGGATGGCGGCTTTTTCACAGCGGATGCCGCCGGTGCAAAAGCTCACCACGGTCTTGTCCTGCAGCTCGGCCTTGTGAGCGCGCAGGGCGGGTGGAAACTGGGTGAACTTGTCGATGCGCCAGTCGATGGCGTGGTCGAAGGTGCCCGCGTCCACCTCGAAGGCGTTGCGGGTGTCGAGCGTGACCACTTCGCGGCCTTCGTCGTCATGCCCCTGGTCCAGCCAGCGGCGCAGTGTGGCTGGGTCTACGGAAGGCGCGCGGCCTGCGGCGGGGCGGATGGTGGGGTGGTCCATGCGGATGATTTCGCGCTTGACCTTGACCAGCATCTTGCGGAACGGCACCGTGGCCGACCAGCTCTCTTTGGGCTCCAGGTCGGCAAAGCGGGCATCGGTGCGCAGCTGCGCGACAAAACCCCGCACGGCATCAGCGGGGCCTGCCAGAAAGAAGTTGATGCCTTCCTCGGCCAGCAGGATGGTGCCCTTGAGCTGGGCGGCCACCGCGCGTTCGTGCAGCAGCTCACGCAGCGCGGCGGCATCGGGCAGCGGCACGAACTTGTAGCAGGAGATGTTGAGGACGGTGTCGGTGGTGTTCACGGCAGTAAAAATGCACAAAGGCCCGCTGGCGGGCCTGTGGTTCAGGTTGGCACAGTGGCCAAGGCGCGCCCTGGCATATGCCGGTCAGGCTGCAGGTGACAGCAGCGTGGTCTCTATCTTGTTGGCCAGCTGCGCAATCGCCAGCGCCGCAGGGCAGCCGGGGGTTTGCAGCAGCAGCAACTGGCGACGCATCACGGCGTCGCGCACCGAAGGGTCGGCCGGGATGTCACCCATGTGGATCAGGCGCATGGGGCGGCCGGATTCGGTGCTGACGAATCGGTCGAGCACCTGCTGCAGCTGGCTCGTGATGGCGCGGCCATCGCCTGGGCGCGCGGCCTGATTGATGACCATGCGCACATGCTGGCGCTTTTGCTGCATGGCCAGGACCTTGATGGCGGCGTAGGCGTCGGTGAGCGAGGTGGGCTCGGGCGTGGCCACGATCAGCACCTCGGAGGCCAGCGACACCGAGAACAGCACCACATCCGAGATGCCTGCGCCGGTGTCGAGAAGCACCACGTCGTAGCGCGGGGTGAGCGCCTGGATCACGCTCAGGAACTGGTTGCGCACTTCGGGGGTAAGGCGCGAATATTCCACCATGCCGGAGCCTGCCAGCAGCACGTCAAAACCACCCGGGGCGGTAATAACGGCGTCGTCCAGCGCGGCCTTGCCGGTGAACACATCGTGCAGCGTGATCTTGGGGTGCAGGTTCAGCACCACATCGAGGTTGGCCAGGCCCAGGTCGGCGTCCAGCACCAGCACACGCTGGCCCCGGCGGGTGAGGGCGGCCGCCAGATTGGCGGAAACAAAGGTCTTGCCCACGCCGCCCTTGCCGCTGGTGACCGCAATGATGCGGGCGCCGTCCGGGGTGGTGGCGGCGGGTGTGGCGGGGCCCGCAGGGGCTGCGGGCGTGGTGGGGTGAGGGGTCAGCGCGTCGCTCATCATCTAACTTTCAGTAGGCGCTGCCTGTGGGGTTGGGGTCCAGCGGAGGCAGGTCGCCCCAACCCGAGGGGGTGTAGAGCGGGCCAAACAACAGGCTTTTTTCCTCGGCACTGACGGTGCTGTCGGGTTGCTCCTCAATGCTGACGCGGTTGCGTCCGGCCGATTTGGCCTGGTAGAGCTGGTGGTCGGCGCGGTCGGTCCACAGCAGGGTGGTCGAGCGGATCCACTGCATCGCAAAGGCACCACCCACGCTCACTGTCACGTTCAGCTCCACACCGGGCGAGATCCGGATGGGGGTGTTGGCCACGGCGCGGCGGATGCGTTCCGCCACCACGCGGCCAAACGCGGCCTGGCAGGCGGGCAGCACCACGGCAAATTCCTCGCCGCCGTAGCGCGCCAGGGTGTCCATGGGGCGCACACAGGCGCTGAGCGTGCGGGCCACCGACTGCAACACCACGTCACCGGCCAGATGGCCGTGGGTGTCGTTCACCTTCTTGAAATGGTCGATGTCCAGCATCAGCAGCAGGGCCGCTTCGCCAGAACGCGTCACGCGGTCGATCTCGCGCTCCAGCACGGCACGGAAATGCCTGCGGTTGGCCAGGCCGGTGAGGGGGTCTTTGAGGGACAGCTCGCACAGGCCGTCAATCAGGCCTTGCAAGTAGCGCGAAGGGGCTTCGCGGTGCAACGCTGCTTCGCTGCCGCCGGCCTGAGCCACCAGCGCGTGAGCAGTATCCAGGCGAAGCTCGCGCAGATCTACCAGATGAGAGGCCGCAGAGTCAGACACAAATGGAGCAAAGAGAGTTTGCGCAGTGTACCAGCGCAAGGGCGACCCGAGCGCCTGCCCGGGGTGTAGGTAAAACCCGCGCAGGGGCTTGTCTGGCGCTGTTCTACGCCCTGGGCGTGGGTTCGGGCAGCTGCTGCATGGCTACCAGCATGTCGGCATCGGTGCGGTACATCGCCAGCCCGGCACGGGGCTCCAGCAGGCCCGCCTGCCGCAGCACCTGCTCGGCAGGCAGCTTGAGGCCACTCAGGTGCAGGGTTCCGCCCCGGGACTGCATCAGCCCCAGCAGCTGCGCAAAGGTCTCCACCCCGGTCACGTCGATGCGGTTGATGGGCTGGGCCAGCAGGCACAGGTGCACCACGTCGGGGTGTTGCGCGAGGTGCTCGGCCACCCGCCGCTCCAGGGCGCTGGCCGAGGCGAAGTCCAGTTCGGCATCCATGCGCAGCGCCAGCAGCCGGGGGGCGAGCGGGGGCAGTTGCCACAGGTGGCGGTCGCGCAGGCTGCCGTCCGGGTGTAGGCCCACTTCGATGATGCGCGGATGCAGCCGCTGGTACAGAAAGTGGCTCAGGTTGATCAGCAGCCCCACCAGAACACCCCAGTACATGCGTGGCGCCGTGGCCAGGGTCAGGGCGAAGGTGATGCCGCCGATCACGGCCTCGACCCGCGACACCCGCCACAGCCGCAGCAGCGTGCCGGGCTTGATGAGGCTGGTCACGGCCGTGACCACCACGGCCGCCAGCACCGACTGCGGCACATGGTACAGCGCGGGCGTGAGCCACAACAGCACCACCAGCACCAGGCTCAGCGCAAACAGCGTGGCCCAGCCGCTTTTGGCACCGGCGTACAGGTTGATGGCCGAGCGCGAGAACGAGGCGCTGGTGGCAAAACTCCCGCACAGGCCGCTGCTGATCTTGGCCAGGCCCTGGCCGATCAGGTCCTGGTTTTCGTTCCATTGCTCGCCCGAGCGCTGGCTCTCGACCTTGGCGCTGGAGGCCGTCTCCAGAAAACTCACCAGCGTGACCACCAGCACCGGCATGACCAAGGCAGAAAAGCTGGACCAGGGCAGGGTGCCCGGCCAGTAGGGGGCTGGCAGGCCCGAGGGCAGGGAACCCACCACCGCGCCACCGGCGTCGGCATACCCCAGGGCCCAGCTCAGCGCACCCGCTGCGCCCACCACCACGATGGCGGCCGGAAAATTGGGCCTCCAGCGGCGTGCCAGCATCAGCAGCGCCAGGCTGCCCAGCCCGAAGGCAGCAGCTGTCAGGTCGAACAGGCCGGGCGAGGGCGTGGTCAGCAGCGTGCTCCATTCCGCCGCCCGCAGGCCGGTGAGCGCACCCAACTGCGAGCCCAGGATCAGCAGCGCCGCCGCCTGCGTGAAACCATTGAGCACGGGCGATGTGACCAGGTTGAGCAGCCAGCCAAACCGCGCCAGCCCCATCACCAGCTGTAGCAGGCCCGAGAGCATGGCCATCCACGCCGCCAGGGCCACCCACTGGGCACTGCCGGGCTCGGCCAGGCCGGTGAGCGACGCACCAATTAGTAGGCTGGTGAGCGCCGTCGGCCCCACGCCCAGCCGGGTGGACGCGCTGAACAGCACGGCAATCAGCGCCGGGATCAGCGAGGCGTAGATCCCTGTGACCAGGGGCATGCCCGCCAGCGCGGCATAGGCCACGCCCTGGGGCACCAGCATCAGGCCCACCGTCATGCCCGCCCAGAACTCGCCCTTGAGCAGGTGACGGTCGGGGCGGGGCCATGCGAGAAACGGAAACCAGCGGGTCAGCGACGGCGAAATCATGGCCCGATTGTCGCGTGTCAAGGCCGCTCTGCAGGGATGGGTCGGGGGAAATCCGGCGGTGTGTCCCGGCTCCGTCCTACAGGCACTTCGGCCCTGTCCGACCCGCAGGCCGCGTGCTGCTGCCTAAAGTGGGGCCCATGTTTCAACCGCAAGGAGTCACAGCATGAACACATCGAAGACCACCCACTTCCACCCCGCCCACCGCGTTGCCAGCCTGCTGGCTGTGAGCGCACTGGCCCTGGGCCTGGCAGCCTGCAGCAAGACCGAGGAGCCCACCGTGGGCCAGCGGCTTGACTCGGCTGTGGAGAAGACCGAGCAGGCCGCTGCCGATGCCCGCGCCAAGGCCGAGGCCGCGATGCAGAGCGCGGAAACCAAGATGGAGAAGGGCGCGGCAAGCGCCGAAGCAACAGCCAAGCAGGCCGCCGATACAGCCAAGGGGGCGATTGATGACGCCACCATCACCGCCCAGGTGAATGCAGGCCTGGCCAAGGACCCCGATCTGAGCGCCGTCAAGATCAACGTGGACACCGTGAATGGCAAGGTCACGCTGAATGGCCCTGCACCTTCCACCGTGGCCCGTGACCGTGCCGAGACCATTGCCAAGGCGATCAGCGGCGTCACCGCTGTGAACAACCAGCTGGTGGTAAGCGCCAGCTAAACCCGTTGCAGCCCGCAGGCACCGCGCCGCCCAGGCTTGTCCTGGGCGGCGCGCTACCATGGCCGCCATGAAAGACCACGACACCGATCTCGCCACCCGCCTCGTTCACCACGACTACCTGCCGCCCACCGGTTTTGAAGCCCCCCAGCCCGGGGTTTATAAGGCGTCCACTGTCATCTTCCCCAACGTCGCGGCCATGCGATCGCGCGAATGGAAGGACAAGAGCGGCTACACCTACGGCCTGCACGGCACGCCCACCACCTTCATCCTCGAAGAGCGCCTGTGCGCACTGGAAGGCGGCCTGCAGTGTGTGCTGGTGCCCAGCGGCCTGGCCGCCATCGCCAACGTGGGGCTGGCCCTGCTCAAGCCCGGCGACGAGGTGCTGATCCCCGACAACGCCTACGGCCCCGGCAAGGACTTCGCCAATGGCGAGCTGGCCCGCTTCGGCGTCACCCATGCGTTCTATGACCCGCTGGACCCGGCCGACCTGGCCGCGCGTATCACGTCTGCCACCCGGCTGGTGTGGCTGGAGGCGCCGGGCTCGGTGAGCATGGAGTTCCCCGACCTGTGCGAGCAGGTGCGCATTTGCCGTGCACGCGGCGTGACCACCGCGCTGGACAACACCTGGGGCGCGGGCCTGGCGTTTGCGCCGTTTGACCTGACGGGCGACGGCAGCCTGGGCGTGGACATTTCTGCCCATGCGCTCACCAAGTACCCCAGCGGTGGGGGCGATGTGCTCATGGGCAGCGTCCTCACGCGCGACCAGGGCCTGCACATGAAGATCAAGCTCACCCACATGCGGCTGGGCCTGGGCGTGGGCGCGAACGACGCGGAAGCCGTGCTGCGGGCACTGCCCAGCATCGGCCTGCGCTACCGCGCCCACGACGAAGCGGCCCGCGCGCTGGCGCGTTGGTTGCAGCAGCAACCCGCCATCGTCCAGGTGCTGCACCCGGCGCTGGAAGACGCCCCCGGCCATGCCCACTGGAAGGCCCTGTGTGGTGCCGCAGACGGCGGGCAGGGCGCCGCGGCGGGTTTATTCAGCGTGATGATCGACGCGCGCTACACCCAGCAGCAGGTGGATGCGTTCTGCGACGGCCTGCGCCTGTTCAAGCTGGGCTACAGCTGGGGTGGCCCCATGAGCCTGGTGGTGCCCTACACCATCGCCAGCATGCGCAGCCGCCCTTCGTCCCACCTGAAACCGGGCACGCTGGTGCGCTTTTCCATCGGGCTGGAGGCGGTGGAGGACCTGCGGCGCGACCTGCAGCAGGCGATGGAGGGGGCTTTCCCCGCCGCCTGAGCTTGCATTCGGCCTCAGCCCCAGCGGCCGACGCCGTTCGGGCTACGGGCTTTCCTCAGTGGCGCAGCCGAACGGGCGGGCTTAGTGTGGCGGCATGACTGCGACATCCTCCAAGCCCACACCGGACACGCTCAGCACGCCAGACGCCTCAGAAGCCCGGCAGGCCGAGGCCATTGCCAACCGCGTCAAAGCCCAGACGGCCCAGCCTGTGCTGTTGCAGCCGCTGCGCCTGGCCGATCCCTTCCGATGGCTGATGCGGGGCTTGGACGACGTGCGCACCGCGCCGGGCATTGCGGCGTTTTATGGCGTGTGTTTCTGGGGCATGGCGGTGGTGCTGGGCTGGGTGTTCCGCACCCGGCCCGAATACACCATGTCCATGGCCAGCGGTTGCCTGTTGTTGGGGCCGTTTCTGGCCATGGGGCTGTACGACACCAGCCGCCGGCGTGAGGCGGGCCTGAAACCAGAGCTGAGTGAATCCCTCACCTGCTGGGACAGCCACATGGGCAGCATGGGCATGCTGGTGCTGGTGCTGGTGGTGTTGGAGCTGCTCTGGGGTCGTGCGTCGCTGGTGGTGTTTGCGGTGTTTTTCAACACCGGCATGCCGTCCACCACGGGGGTGCTCCAGGCGGTGTTCAACCCCCAGAACTGGAGCTTCGTGGCTGTGTACGCGGTGGTGGGCGGGGTGTTTGCTGCGCTGGTGTTCTCCACCTCGGTGGTGTCCATCCCCATGATCCTGGACCGCGACACCGACGCGCTCACTGCCGGCATCACCAGCATGCGCGTGGTGCTGGAGAACCCCCTCGTCATGCTGCTGTGGGGGGCACTCATCACCATCCTCGTTGTGGCCTCGCTCTGGTTCTGGGGTGTGGGGCTGCTGCTGGCGGGCCCGGTGCTGGGCTTTGCCAGCTGGCATGCCTACCGCGCGGCGGTGTCACGGGTCACGCCACCACCGCCTGCTGCGGCGTGATGCTTTGAGCTGGTTCTTGGAGTCGGCTCCAATGAGCATGCTGTTACAGTGGGCCTCTACTTCAGGAAGCAATTACCTTGGCAACACCTAACTACGGATACGAAAAGCGCCAGCGCGAACTCGCCAAAAAACAAAAAAAAGAAGAGAAGCTGAGGGCCAAGGCGCACCGCAGGCCGGATGAGCCGCAGGGGGATCAGCCGGCAGACGACCAGCCTGCCGGCGACGCTGGCACCCCCGGCCAGCCTGGGGGCCCCGCCAGCGCCTGACGGGCTGTATCTGGCGTCAGCGCAATAGCTTTTTCAGTTCCGGCCACACATTGGCCAGCATCTGCGGATGCGCCTCGGCGCGTGGGTGGATGCGGTCAGGCTGGAACAGGCGGGTCGGGTCCGGCCCATCCGCTACCCCTTTCAGCAGAAAGGGCACCACGGCTGCCTTCTGGGCCTGCGCCACGGTGGTAAACAAACCCGCAAACTTGTTCGCATAGTCGGCCCCATAGTTGGGCGGCACCTGCATGCCCACCAGCAAGACCTTGGCGCCCGCCTTTTGGGCGGCCTGGGTCATCCAGGTCAGGTTTTCCTCGGTGTTCTTGAGCGGCAGGCCACGCAGGGCATCGTTGCCGCCCAGCTCGATCACCACATGGGTGGGCTTGTGCTGGGTCAGCAGGGCGGCCAGGCGCGATCGGCCGCCCGAGGTGGTTTCGCCGCTCACGCTGGCGTTGACCACAGTGATATTCAGCTTGTCTTGTGCCAACTGTTTTTCCAGCAGAGCCACCCAGCCCGTGCCGCGCGCCAGGCCGTATTCGGCACTCAGCGAATCACCCAGCACCAGCAGCAGGGGAGTGCGGGCGGGCGTGGCGGGGGCCTTGGTTTGGGCCAGGGCGGCCGGGGTGCAAAGCCCCACCAGTGCTCCGGTGGCTGCGCTCACGATAAAGTGGCGCCGACGCAGGTATCGAATCAAAGCAAAAATCCTTTCATGTCCGAATCCTCCCCACTGCCGCAGGCATCGTCTGCAACCCCCATCATCGCCGTGGAGCATGTCTTCAAGTCGGTGACCGATTCCACCGGCACGCTCGACATTCTGCGGGATATCGATTTCCGCCTGGCCGCCAGGGAAACCGCCGCCATCGTGGGGGCCTCGGGCTCGGGCAAAAGCACCTTGCTCTCCATCATCGCGGGGCTCGACACCCCCACACGCGGCACGGTGCGGCTGGACGGCCACGACCTGTTTGCGCTGGACGAAGATGCCCGCGCCGCCCTGCGCGCGCAGAAGGTGGGTTTTGTGTTCCAGAGCTTCCAGCTCATGGGCAACCTCACCGCGCTGGAGAACGTGATGCTGCCGCTGGAGCTGTCCAACCGCCCCGAGATCCGCAAAAACGCGCGCAAGGCCGCCACCGAGATGCTGGCCCGCGTGGGCCTGGGCCAGCGCCTGTCGCACTACCCCAAGGTGCTGTCGGGCGGCGAGCAGCAGCGCGTGGCGCTGGCGCGGGCCTTTGTGGTGCAGCCCGCCGTGCTGCTGGCCGACGAGCCCACGGGCAGCCTGGACTTTGCGACGGGCGAGACCATCATGCGGCTCATGTTCGAGCTGAACCGCGAGCAGGGCACCACGCTGGTGCTTGTCACCCACGACCGGGCCATCGCTGCGCAGTGCGAGCATCGCATCACCATCGACGCGGGGCGCGTCGTCTGAGGCGAAAAATTTGAACTTTTTTGGCCGCTACCGCGCGATGGTATTGCCTTGATAGCTATTAAATTCATAGTGCAGTGATGGGTGGCCTTGCGGCCAGCGGATAATCCCCGCATGTCCAGCCCCAAAGTTCTCTTCGGCTTTCACGCCGTGGGCGTGCGTCTGAAGACCGCGCCAAAGTCCATCATCGAGATTTATTACGAAGCCACGCGGCGCGACGCCCGCATGCGCCAGTTTCTCGACCGCGCCCGCGAGGCCGGTGCCCGCCTCATCGAAGCCGACAGCGTGCGCATTGCCAAGCTGGCCGGCAGCCACGGCCACCAGGGCGTGGCCGCGAGGGTGGAGCCAGTGAAGATTGCCACCTCACTGGATGAGCTGCTGGAAGACCTGGAAGCCGCTGGCATCGAACAGCCCCTGCTGCTGGTGCTCGACGGCGTGACCGATCCGCACAACCTGGGCGCCTGCCTGCGTGTGGCCGATGGTGCTGGCGCCCACGCCGTCATCGCCCCCAAGGACCACGCCGTGGGCATCAACGCCACCGTGGCCAAGGTCGCCAGCGGTGCGGCCGAGACCATGCCGTACTTCATGGTCACCAACCTCGCGCGCACCCTGAACGAACTCAAGGAGCGCAACATCTGGTGCATCGGCACCAGCGACGATGCGCCCAAGACCATCTACCAGGTAGACCTGAAAGGCCCCGTGGCCCTGGTGCTGGGCGCCGAGGGCGACGGCATGCGCCAGCTCACACGCAAGACCTGCGACGAGCTGGTCAGCATCCCCATGAAGGGTGCCGTGGAAAGCCTGAACGTCTCGGTGGCCAGCGGCGTGTGCCTGTACGAGGCCCTGCGCCAGAGATCTTGACCCCCCTGAGTCGCATCGCGCCTTCCCCCCGAGGGGACGCCCCCAGCGCGGCGGGGCGGCCCTTGCGCGGGGGCACTGGTCTGGGCACGCGCCAGTTTCGTGCGCTGCTGGTTGAATGACGCGCAGCAAGAAGAAGTTGAGGCCCAGCTCTTGGACGCACAGATTCTGCAAACTGTCCGCGCCTGGGTCCAGCAGGCGCGACACATCGCCGTGCTCACCGGCGCAGGCGTGAGCGCCGAATCGGGCGTGCCCACCTTCCGCGACGCGCAGACCGGCTACTGGGCGCAGTTCCGCCCCGAAGACATGGCCACCGAGGCGGGCTTCCGCGCCCATCCCCAGCGCGTGTGGGACTGGTACCAGTACCGGCGCGACCTGCTCGCCGATGTCGTACCCAACGCCGGGCACCATGCGCTGGCCCGTTTTGCGCAGCAGCACCCGGGCAGGCTCACCCTCATCACCCAGAACGTGGACGGCTTGCACCAGCGCGCAGGCAGCCCAGGTGTGTTGTGCCTGCACGGCGACATCGTTAGCAACCGCTGGCTCGACCCCCCCCGCCCGTGCTGCCACCTCGACCATGCCGTGGCCGGGCGCCCACCCCACTGCGACCGCTGTGGCAACCTGGTGCGCCCTGGGGTGGTGTGGTTTGGCGAGGCGTTGCCTCGGGCCACGCTCGAAGCGGCGCAGAACGCCGCTGCGCAGTGTGAGCTGATGCTGGTGGTGGGCACGGCCGGCGCGGTCTACCCCGCAGCAGGCCTGGCACACCAGGCGCGGGCAGCGGGCGCCCAGGTGGTGGTGCTGAACCCCGCCCCCAGCGAGCTGGATGGCGCCGCACACGCGTTGCTGCGCGGCACGGCCGCCAGCTTGTTGCCGCAACTGCTGGGCTGCTGAGCAGCTCAGCAGAGGATACAAGGGCCCCGCTGCGGGCCCGGGCTTGACCAGCCTGCTCGGTGAAAACCCCCGGTTTCCGCCCCGTGCGGCGCCTTTTGTCGCGCAGCGGACAGCCCGGTGGCGCAGCGGCCGGTAGCCTGCGCCACCTTTGTTTTATCCGCCCTGCACACCATGAGCCGTCGTCAATTTCTGCTGCGCGCCACCCAGGCTGTCGCTGCCACCGGTCTGCCCACTTGGGCCCACCACGCCCTGGCCGCTGAAGAAGCGCTGACCGCCCGCTCCATCACCCTGGGCTGCTCCATCGCGCTCACCGGCCCGTTGGGCCAGGCCGGCATCGAGCAGCTGGCAGGCATGAAGGCGGCGTTTGCCGAGGTGAATGCCGCAGGCGGCGTGCATGGCCGCGAGATCCGAGTGGATGCCAAGGACGACGGCTACGTGGCCGCGCGCACGCTCAAGAACGTGACCGAAATGATCGAGGCGCAGTCGATGTTTGCGCTGATCTCGCCCCTGGGCACGGCCAACACCGCCTCTATCCTGCCGCTCGTCGAGTCCAAGGGCATCCCTACCGTGGGGCCCGTCACGGGCGCCACCTCGCTGCGCGTGCCTGGCAACAAGCATGTGTTTTTCCTGCGCCCCACCTACCGCGAAGAAACCCAGCGCCTGGTCAAGCAGATCGTGGACATGGGCCTCAAGCGCATTGCAGTGGTTTACCTGGATAACCCCTTCGGCAAGGAAGTGCTCAAGGACATGTCTGCGGCGCTCGATGAAATCAAGGTCGAGCGCGGTGGCGAGTTCGCGCTGGCCGTGGACGGCAAGAACGGCGCCGAGCTGGCTGACAAGGTGGCTGCCGAGCGCCCCGGCGCTGTGCTGCTGGCCACCACGGGCACAGCCAACACGGCCTTTGTGCAGGCCTTCCGTGCCAAGGCCCAGGGTGTGCCGCTGGCGGGCCTGTCGGTCACGGTGATCTCGTCGGAACTGCCCAAGCTGGCGGCGTCCACACGGGGCCTGGCACTGGTGCAGGTGTTCCCCGATGCCAACTCGCAAAAGTCGGTTGTGGTGCGCAAGTTCCAGAGCACCATGAAGGCCACGGGCGGCGACGCAGCCTACCTCAACAGCGGCAGTGCACTCGAAGGCTGGCTCAACGCCCAGATCATGATCGAGGGCCTGAAAAACGCAGGCAAGGAACCCACGCGCGAACGACTGCGCGCAGGTCTGGCCAGCATCCGTGCACTGTCGTTTGGCGATTTCAACGTGGGCTTTGGCAACAAGGCGCCGTACATCGGTTCGGACGCCATTTACCTGGCGGTGTACGCGGAGCACGGGCGCCGGATCAGCTGACCTGGCGGGAGGGCTTTTTTTCGGCTACACCCAGCCCAAAGCCCCCAGCACCGCCCCTGCGCCCAGCATCCACAGCAGGTGCAGCTTGGTGCGCCACACCAGCAGCACGGTGGCGCCGCTCAGCAGCCACAGGGGCCAGGCCTCGGCGGGGCCGCCGTGGGCGCGGGCCAGTACCCACGAGGTGGCCAGCAGCAGGCCAATCACCACCGGGGCCATGCCCTGCTTGAAGGCGCGCACGCCCCGGCGTTCGCGGTTGCGGTGGCCCCAGCGGGTGGCCAGCCAGGTGAGCAGGCTGCTGGGCAGCATCACGCCCAGCATGCACACCGCCATGCCCAGCGCGCCCAGCAGCCAGCCTGCAAGGCCTGGGCCGCCCGCATTGATGCCCACGTTCCAGCCCAGCAGGGCGATGAACAGCACGTTGGGGCCGGGCGCGGCCTGGGCGATGGCGATGGAGGCGTTGAACTGCGGGTCGGTGAGCCAGGCCTGGCGCTCGACCAGGAAGCGGTGCATATCGGGCGCGGTGGCAATGGCGCCGCCCACGGCCAGCAACGACAGCGACATGTAGTACAGAAAGAGGTTCAGCCAGTCCATCGGGCTGAGCACGAGGGCGGTGCTGGTCATGGCGCGAGCTTCCTCCAGGTCAGCAGGCAGGCGGCGCCGCCGATCACCGGCAGGATCCACCACAGCGGCCAGCGCAGCACCACCATGGCCACGATGGTCAACACCGTGAAGGCCACACACAGGGCGCGGCCCAGCGGGTGGTTCTTGATGGAGGCGAACAGCTTGATGCCCACGCCCGCAATCAGCCCCGCCGCCACGGCACCCATACCCCGCAGCGCACCGGCCACGGCCGGGTGGCTGGAGAACTCGGCATAGACCACGGCCAGGGCCAGCACCAGGATCAGCGGGAAGGTCAGCATGCCTGCCAGCGCAGCGAACGCGCCACGCAGGCCAAAGTAACGGTCACCGATCATGATGCTGAGGTTGACCACGTTGGGGCCCGGCATGATCTGCGCCACGGCCCAGTCTTCGACGAACTCCTCGTTGGTCATCCAGCGCTTTTTCTCGACCAGCTCGTGCTGCACCACGGCCAGCACGCCGCCAAAGCCCTGCAGGGCCAGCCAGGTGAAGGACCAGAACAGGTCGGCCGGGTTGCGCGGCTGGGGCCGGGGAGGGGACTCGGGGGGCGGGGATGTCGGGTTGGCGGCGGTGGCCATGGCGAATAGGGCTAAAAATGGCCGTTACCGCGCATCTGTATTGCGGTATAAGCTATCAAATCAGGAGTAATGGCTGCGGCTGTCATGCGTTTGGCAGCCCGTGTGCGATGTTACGCGTGCCGAGCGCTGTGCGCGGGCAGCCGCCTGGGTGCAGGCGTCGCGTGTTGGCAAGGCGGGCGCTGCGATTTGCGGCAGCGCACGGGCCTGTCGGCCGCTATGCTGCGTGATGGGCGCAGCGGGCCGCTTTGTGGTCTCTGTCGCTGCCGTTGCCCCTTTTACCGATCCACAAGGACTCCCCGCAATGAAACTCATCCGCTACGGCCAGCCCGGCGCCGAGCGCCCCGGCCTGCTGGACGCCTCCGGCACGCTGCGCGACCTGTCGATGCTGCTGCCCGACATCGGCCCGGCCCAGCTCAACCCGCGCACCCTGTCGGCCCTGGCCGCCATCGACGCCAGCCGCCTGCCGCCCGTCTATGGCTCGCCGCGCCTGGGCAGCCCGGTGGGTGGCGTGGGCAAGATCGTGTGCGTGGGGCTGAACTACGCCGACCACGCGCGCGAGGCCGGCCTGCAGCCGCCCGCTGAGCCCGTGCTTTTCATGAAAGCCGTGACGGCGTTGAGCGGCCCCCACGACGATGTGCGCATCCCTGCCGGTGCGGTCAAGACCGACTGGGAGGTGGAGCTGGGCATCGTCATCGGCACCCGCGCCCGCAACGTGGCCAAGGCGCAGGCGCTGGACCATGTGGCGGGCTATGTGCTGGCCAACGACGTGTCCGAGCGCGCCTGGCAGATGGAGCGCGGCGGCCAGTGGGACAAGGGCAAGAGCCACGACACCTTTGCGCCCATCGGCCCCTGGCTGGTGACGGCCGACGAGGTGGGCGACCCGCATGCCATCGACCTGTGGCTGGAGGTGAACGGCCGCCGCGTGCAGAACGGCAGCACCCGCAACTTCATTTTTGATGTGCCCACGGTGGTGTCGTACATCAGCGAGTTCATGACGCTGGAGCCGGGCGATGTGATCCTGACCGGCACCCCCGCTGGCGTGGGCCTGGGCCAGAAGCCTGCGCCCTGGTTCCTGAAGCCCGGCGATGTGATGCGCCTGGGGGCCACCGGCCTGGGCGAGCAGGTGCAGAAGTGCGTGGGGGGTTGAGCTGAGCTGGCCGCCCAGGTTGGTTGCTGGCCCGGTTACTTTCCCAGCTTGCCGATCAGCAAGTGGTCCTTGGTGTTCCAGCCCGCTTCCTCGGGCGTGGCCACCTTGAAGATCTTGAGGTCCGCCAGGCTGGCGTGCTTGACGCGCAAGACCTTGAAGCTGGCCTGGTTTGCGTAGGCCACCATGAACCAGATCGCGTCGCCGCTGGCCTGTGCGGGGTAGTGCACTTCGTGCCAGCACAGGTCGGCCTGGCTCTTGTGGGCCACCTCGCACACGCGGGCATCGGCCTGGTGCTCGTACTTCACTTCCAGGATCTTGGCCATGGGCGTCCTTTGCTGGGGTTCAGGGAGTCCGGTGGTCTGCCCGTGGGGCAAACCTTGCAGCCGCAGTATCCGGGCTGGGCCGACAAGGCGGCGCGCTGACCGTACGGTGTGCTGGGGATTTCAACAAAAAACCCGGTTTGCGCGCTATGGTCATGGGCTGATAGCTACTGATTTCGAAGCGGTGCGGGTTGTGCCCCAACGCCACTCACCCCATCAGTCCTCCACCTGCAGCGACTCCACCCACACCAGCTCGCAGGCGCGGGCGCCCGAATCGCTGCGGGTGAGCGAACTGGTCCAGCGCCAGCCGCTCGCGTGGCTCACCTCCACCAGCTTGCCGGTGATGCGCACAAACTGGCCTTTGCGGACCTTGGATAAGGCACGCTCCACCGTGGCGTCGGCCGCAATCATGTGCATGTTGGCAGACGACTCGATGATCTCCTGCAGCGGGATGGGCGGCTGGTCGCGCCAGGAATAGCGGTACCAGCGTCCGCCTTGGGAAATGTTGAGCGGCCCATACACCGCCGGGTCGGCCATGCGCTGCCAGCCCAGCGCCAGGTCGGTGCGCGACAGGTCGGCCTCCCGGCCCAGCACATAGTCCTCGCGCGACAGTACCCGCGCCCGCACGGCAAAGTTCGCCAGCGGCTTGATCTCATACCCCTCCCGCACAAACGGCGCTTCGCGCGTGGCCGTCTGCACGGGGCTTTCGGCCAACGGCTGCTGGGCGGTGCTCACCGGACTGCGCAGCCGCTGGTCGGCCCGGCGCACCCGCAGCTTCTCGATGGCAAAAAAAGCGATCAGCAGCGCGATGGCGATCTTGAGGACGGTGGAGAGGCTCATGGTGCGGCGGGCCGGGCAGAAGGGCGTGGTGGCACCGGATTGTGCGCAGAAGCGGTGGGGGCGCCAATCCATCGCCGAAGGCGCACCATCGACAACCAGAGCCCGACCCTGTGCGCCGCGCAGGGGACTTTGTGATTTGCAAGCTGAACGTCTGCCCGAATGGAGGCGCACACCTCCGCGTTGTTCAGAGCTTCTGCATGACACGGCACCTTGGAAACGTTGAGCATCCCCAAAACTGTTTGCCAGCTTGCGCACCCGCCCTGGCGGTGCGCAGGGCCATTGCACTGCCGCATGCAGGGCATTTGCGCTCCGCATTGGGGTCGTGGCGCTCTTGGAGTTGCTGCACATGGGCCACATGCGTGGCGCGGGTGGGGGCCAGTCGGCCGGTTTGCAATTGCAGCACCAAGTCCTGCACTTGTTGGTCGTTGAAAACCGGTTGTGTGAACGACAGAATGAACCGCGCACAGCCACCACCATACGTCACGCTGGCGGGCATCTCGGTTTTGAACGTGCTGCCGCCCACAAACACGATGACCGAGTGAATGGTGTCAGGCGGTACCTGCAGCATGGCCTCCAGCGCTTTGGTGTGCTTGTAGTTCTGGCGCAGGGGGTTCTGAAACTTGAAGGTGCGCTTGTAGATCTTTTGCGTCCACTCGGCCTGCCGTTCGTTTCCAAAAATCCAGCCCTGCATATTTTTGGTTTCGACGGCAAAGATGCCAAAGCGCGACACGATCACATGGTCGATCTGCGTGCTGCCGTCCGGCGTGGCCAGGGTGACGTTGTGCAGCGGGAAGTACACCGCCTTGTCCAGGCGCAGCCGGAGCATGAAGCGCACAAACCACTCACCCATGTGCCCCTTGGCCCACGGGGTGCGCAAGATCGACACCACCAGCATCAGAGGGATGAGCCACGACAGGGTGGACAACAGCATGTTGAAAACAGGTTGCAGCGCGTTGCTCATGGTTCCTCTGGTGATGTGCGTTGTTGTAGGGCGCTTCGCTTTGGCTGGGCGCTGTGCGGGCTAGCCGCGCCAGGCTGTACCACCCTCGGTAGCCACCGTCTGCGCCCGGCCCAGAGCCTCAAGCGTTTGCAGCAGCGTGGGCAGGCCCTTCTTCCATGGCCCACGGCCTTTGAAGCGGGCCTCGATGGCGGGCAGGGTGAGCGGGACGGGGCTGGCGGCCAGTGCGTGGGCCACGGCGCGCACCTGCTCGGGCAGGGTGGGGGGCCAGGGGTGCTGGGTGGTTTTGGTTTGCTCTGATTTTGATAGTAGTTTTTCACTATCCGAATCAGCCTCTTCCGCCTGTTGCTCTTGCGGGAGATGCTCCTGTTTTTGCAGCGAATTTTGCGGATTCTGAAAGTCGGGCCGCAGCCAGCGCACACGCCCCTGGGCTTCTTCGGCGGCGCGCTGGGTGTTGAGCTGCACCAGGTGGGCCAGGATGTCGTCGGTTGTGGCCGCAGCGGGCAAGCCGTAGGCCGCCAGCACGGCAGCGTCCAGCTCGTCGTGCAGCTCGCGCAGCACGCCCACCAGGCCCTGGGCGTGCTGGGTTTTCTCTTTGGCGGTGAGCGCGCGGCCTTCGCGCAGCGCCGCCAGCACGTTGTAGATGCCGGTGAGGGTGAGGCCGGTGTTGCCGGATTCGGGCGCCAGCACGCGCTTGCGGTGGGCGTCGATCTGCTCTGCCAGTTGGGCGATGCGCTCGCGCAGCTGCGGGGTCAGGCCGGTGTCTTCGTCGGGGAAGGGGAAGGTTTCGAAGCAACGGGATTTGTTGTAACGGGGGCGGTCTTCCAACGTCCCGCCCGTGGCCAGCGCCCATTCGATGTGCAACTGGCTGGAGAGCACGCCAAGGGTGAAGGCGTCTTCCAACGCGATCGCGATCAGCATGTGGTCGGGCAGGATGCTGGCGTCCAGAAACTGGAAGGCACGGTGCTTGGCGGTTTCAACGGTGGCGATGTAGCGAGGCAACCCAGCAAGAGCCCGTCGAATTTCGCCACGCGATCTGCCGTGAAGCCACCACTTCTCGCGGAACTGCTGATCACGATTTGCGTCGCGCTCAGGTTTGACGCGCTCCAGCAGCCATTGGTAGATGCCGGTGTGGCGGGTGCGTAGTTCCTCCGCACTGAGACCAAAAGCATCAATTACGAGCGCGCCTCGTGGTTCGGCAGTGAGGTCGCGGCCATTGCGATAAGGCCGAACTAAGGGTGATGGGCCAAGCACCTGCGCTTGCTCGGCCGTCACGATGAAACCGCTCCCCGCTAGCATGACACCGTTGCTAGACAGACCTTCCGAAGCGCGTAGCGTTTGTACTGCCGCCACATTGGCGCCCACGCTCAAATCGGCGTAGATCAATCCACCGCGCTCCTGTAGCGCCACTGCCATCTCACCGTGTTCTCCCGCTTGCTCGCTGGTCACGGTCATCAAGCTGCCCTCGCCAACGCTTGGGGCGAGGACCGTCATGGCAATGCGTACGGCTGCGCCATTGGCGCCATCCACCCACGGGTGGTCGGGAATTGCCAGTTCCAGGTGCGTGCCTTTGTCTAGTGCTGCCTGCACCACGCGGCGGTTGAAGGTCTGGCGCAGGCTGTTGGTGGTGATCAAGCCCATTCGGCGCGCATGCCCAGCCGCGACTTGCTGTGCGGCGTGGTGCCACCAGAACATGACGAAGTCGGCGCTGTCTGGAACCTCAGTCCATGCGTTGCGCAAGGCTTGTACGTAGCCGTCGCCTAAGGCATCGCGCATTGCGGACTTACCGATAAACGGCGGGTTCCCCACAATGAAATCCGCCTGCGGCCACTGCGCCTGCCGGGCGCCCACGTAGCGCCATTGCGGCACCCGGGCGGCTTCGTCGGGCACCTTTTCGCCCGTCACGGGGTGGGTCTTGAAAGTGCGGCCGTCCCAGCGGCTGAGCAGCTGGCCTGCGTCGTCATACGCCAGTTCTTGCGCATCCCAGGCCAGCACGGCGTCGCGGCGTTCGATGTTGCCGTAGTTGTGCACCACGGGCTCGGCCACGGCGGCGTTGCCGCGGGTTCGGATGTGCCACTGGAGGTATCCAATCCACAGCACCAGTTCGGCCAGGGCGGCGGCGCGTTCGTTCAGCTCGATGCCGCGCAGTTGCTGCAGGGTGACGGTTTCGCCTTCAAAGCCAAGCTGGTCTTGCGTGTGGCCTAACGCTTCGAGCTGGTTGACGACTTCGCCCTCCAGGCGCTTGAGGTGCTCCAGCGTCACATACAAGAAGTTGGCGCTGCCGCAGGCCGGGTCGAGCACACGGGTGGTGCACAGCTGGTGGTGGAATTTTTTGACCTCGGCGCGGGCCTCGGCCAGTTTGGCTTCCATCGCCTTGCCTTGCAGCGCGGCGGCTTCGTGCGCCAGCACCAGCGCAGCGGCCTGGGCGTTGGCCCAGTCGGCGCGCAGGGGCTCGATCACGGTGGGCAGCACCAGGCGCTCAACATAGGCGCGGGGCGTGTAATGGGCGCCCAGGGCGTGGCGCTCGGTGGGGTCCAGGGCGCGTTCCAGCAAGGTGCCGAAGATGGCGGGCTCCACCTCGCGCCAATTGCACTTTGCGGCGGCGATGAGCAAATCGACCTGCTCGGGGGTGAGCAGCAGGCTGTAGCCGTCTTCCCCGGCGCCTTTGAAGAGCTTGCCGTTGAAGTGCAGCACGGGCTTGGCCAGCGCGGCGCTGAAGCCGCCCCGGTCCATGTCGGCCCACAGAATGCGCAGCATCTGCTGCAGCGTGGCGGGGTCGTTACGGTGGGTTTGCAGCAGGCCTAGAAAGGCGCCTTTGGGCAGAAGCTCCACGTCTTCGGCAAACATGCTGAACAGGCAGCGGGTGAGGTAGGCTGCTACGGTTTCAGGAGCTACTTGGGCTTTGTGGTCGGTCGGTAGGGCCTGATTTTGTTTGTAGTTTGCACTGTTGCCTTCGAGGGACTTGGCCAGCTGGGCCAGCAGCTCGGCCACGTCGCGGGTGACTTGTGCGCTGATCCGGGCGGGATTGAGGCTGTCTGGGTCGGTCCAGATGCGGCGCAGGCGGTTTTGCACCTCGGGTTTTGCCAGGTCGGCCAGGGCGATGCGGTGGCTGCGTGGGTCGGGGTAGGGGGTGTAGGTGCCGCCGGTTTTGCTGAACTCGGCGTACACCTCGATCACGGTGCCTACGTCCACGACCAGCACAAAGGGCGGTCGGCCATCGGCTGCGGGCAGGGCGCGGGCGTAGGCCTCGCCCTGGCTGCGGGCGCGCAGCAGGCCGTCGTCAAAGCCCTTGGTGTGGCTGCTGGCCTTGAGCTTTTTGGCCTCCAGCACAAAGTGGCCGCGCCGGTAGCAGTCGATGCGCCCGGCGCTGGTGCTGCCGTCGCCATGGGCAAAGGTGACGGGGCGCTCGAACATGTAGTCATGCTCGGGCGTGGGGTGTGGCTTGGCTACGCCCAGCAGATCGCACAGGTCCATCACAAAGCTCTGTGCGGTGGCCAGCTCGCTGGCGGTGTTGTTTTGCCAGCGCTGGATGAAGGCGTGTGCGGCGGCTGTGGTGGTGTCGGGGCTGGCAGAGGTCATGCGTGAAGGTGTGAGTGCCGTGACGGGGTGCGCTGGGGAGTCTAACGAGGCGATGCGTGTTGTAACGCAGAGGTACGAGCGCCTTGCCGATGGTGTGAAGCAGCCGGGTGGAGCACCGCAGCCCCGGTGTGTTGGGATGCATCAAAAACAATAGCTGGTGGCGCTTTCCTGTCAAGCGCGAGTGGCCAAAAACACTGATATTCCGAAGACCAAGACCTTCTGCTCCCACCGCATTTCATACCGCTGGCGCTTTCAGCACCTGCGCCCTTTCGGCGCCGAACCGCCGGGCCTCCTCCACTAGCCACTCCCGCACCAGCTCCATCGCTGGGCTGGGGTGGGTGGTGGTCACAAACGAATACGCAGCCCGCGATGGCACGCTGCGCCCCAGCAGCGGCACCAGGCGCCCGGCCTTCACGTCCTGCAGCACCAGCGCGGCGCGGCCCATGGCAATGCCCTGGCCTGCGAGCGCGGCACCCAGGGCGAGTTGCGACAGGTTGAACTGCTGGCCGCCCGCCCAGGGTGGGGGCGTAGCGCCCCTTTGCGCAAACCAGTGTTGCCACTCTTCGTAGGTGTCGGCGCCGTCCCAGGCGCTGCCGTCGTGCAGCAACCAGTCGCCGTGCAGATCCTCGGGCGTAGTGATGGGCGGGTGCCGGGCCAGGAACTCGGGGCTGGCCACGGGGATGAGCCATTCGTCGAGGAACACGGTGGCGTTGAGGTCGCGGTAGCCGCCCAGGTCAAAGCGCACGGCGGCTTCCACGCCGTCGCGCACCATGCGGGTGCGGTCCAGCGTGTGGAACTCGCCAAACACGCGCAGCCCGGTGTGCGGGTGCTGGCGAAAGAAGTCGCCCAGCCGGGGCGTGAGCCAGCTCATGGCAAACGAGGGCGAGCAGCTCAGCGTGGCGGTGGCGGCCTCGGCCGGTTGGCGCATCTGGGCCAGGGTGCTTTCGATGGCGTCAAAGCTCTCGCGCAGCACGACGGCCAGCCATTTGCCCTCGGGCGTGGGCACCAGCGCGCGCGGCGTGCGCAAGAACAGCGGGCGGCGCAGCCAGTCTTCGAGCTGCTTGACCTGCTGGCTCACGGCGCCCTGGGTGATGCACAGCTCGGCCGCCGCCTTGGTAAAGCTGCCGTGGCGGGCCGCTGCATCAAAACTGCGCAGCCAGGCGAGCAGGGAAGGGGAGAGGCGAATATCCATTATTAATACTAATGTTTCGCTCAATATAAATGGTTTGTGATGGTGGCGTGACAGGCGAAGAATGGGGGCAACACTCTTCGAGACACAGATGCCATGACGACTGCCAGGACCCAATCTGCCGTGGATGCCTTGCTGGCTGCCCGCTTACGCAACGCCCAGCCTGCTTTGTGGACCAACGCAGCCCGCAAGGCGCAGCCTGCCGCAGCGATGTCCGCATTGGGCAGGACTATTAGTCTGGATGATACGAAAGAAGCGGCGGCGCGTCTGGCACGTTTTGCCGGGCTGCTGGCCCAGGTGTTCCCCGAGCTGGCCGCAACAGGTGGCGTGGTGGAGTCGCCCCTGCTGCCCGCTACGGCGCTGCAGCCCGCGCTGGGCATGGCCGAGGGGCAAGGCCGCCTGTTCATCAAGGCCGACCACAGCCTGCCCGTCGCGGGCTCCATCAAGGCGCGGGGCGGCATGCACGAGGTGCTGGAGTTTGCCGAGGGGCTGGCGCTGCAGCACGGCCTGGTGCAGCCCGGCGGCGATTACCGCGCGCTGGCAACGCCGCAGGCGCGCGAGGTGCTCGGGCGCTACCAGGTGGCGGTGGGCTCCACCGGCAACCTGGGCATGAGCATTGGCGTGGTGGCGTCGGCCCTGGGTTTCCAGGCCACGGTGCACATGTCGGCCGATGCCAAGGAGTGGAAGAAAGACCGCCTGCGCCAGCGCGGCGTGTTGGTGGTGGAGCACGCGGGCGACTACGAGCGCGCCGTGGCCGCAGGCCGTGCCGAGGCGGCCAGCAACCCGCTGTGCCACTTTGTGGACGACGAGCAATCGTTCTCGCTGCTGCTGGGCTACAGCGCAGCGGCGCTGCACCTGCAAAAGCAGCTGGCCGAGCAGGGCGTGGCGGTGGATGCCGAGCACCCGCTCATCGTCTACCTGCCTTGTGGCGTGGGCGGCGCGCCTGCGGGCATCACCTTTGGCCTGCGGCAGGTGCTGGGGCCGCATGTGCACTGCTTTTTTGCAGAGCCGGTGCAGTCGCCGTGTTTCATGGTGCAGATGATGGCCGATGCAACGCAAGGTGTGGGTGAGCACCCATCGGTGTACGACTGGGGCCTGACCAACCGCACCGAGGCCGACGGCCTGGCCGTGCCACGTGCATCCCTGCTGGCGGCCGAGCTGATGCGGCCACTGCTGTCGGGCGTGTTCACTGTGGCCGACGACACCCTGTTTGCCCAGTTGGTGTTGGTGCTGGATGCCCTGGGCGAGCGCATCGAGCCCTCGGCCGCCGCTGGCTTCAGCGGCCCGGCCCTGCTGACGGGCACCACGGCCGGGCAGGCCTGGCTGCGCAGCACGGGTATTGACGTCGTGTTGCACCAGGCCACGCACCTGGTGTGGACCACCGGCGGCCTGCTGGTGCCTGATGCGCAGTACCAGGGCTTTGTGCAGCGCGGGCGTGTCGTGCTGGCTGCGCAGGGCTGATCGCACGCGCCTTTCGTCTTTGTTCGTTTCTCTCTTTCTTTTCCACCTTTTGTCCGGAGCCACGCCATGAACCGCAAGCAACTGCTTTTGTCCGCCGTACTGTGTGCAGCCCTCGGCCCCACCGCGTGGGCACCCGCTATGGCGCAGGAAGCGGCCTTCCCCACCAAGCCGATCACGCTGGTGATTCCGTTCCCGCCCGGTGGCGCCACCGATGTGCTGGGTCGGCTGATCGGCAAAAAGCTGGGCGACAAGCTGGGCCAGAGCGTGGTGATCGACAACCGTGCGGGGGCGGGCACGGTGATCGGTGCGACGTCGGTGGCGCGGGCTGCGCCCGATGGCTACACGCTGCTCATGAGTTCGGGCACCACCTTCACCGTCAACCCCGCCGTGCGCGCCAAGCTGCCTTACGACCCGGTCAAAAGCTTCGAGCCCATTGGCATCGCCGGGCGCACGGGGCTGATCCTGCTGGCCAACAAGGATGTGCCGGTGGCAGATGTGAAGCAGTTTGTGGCCATGGTGAAGGCCGGGCCTGACAAGTATTCGTATGGCTCGTTTGGTGCGGGCACCACGTCGCAGTTTGCGGGCGAGATGTTCTTCCACGCGGCGGGCCTGAAGATCCAGCATGTGCCCTACAAGGGCAGTGCGCCTGCCATGACCGACCTGCTCGGCGGGCAGATCCCGTTCACCGTCGATACCGTATCGGCTGCGCTGCCGCAGCTCAAGGACGGCAAGATCAAAGCGATTGCCGTGACCTCGGGCAAACGCTCGGCCCTGCTGCCCAAGGTGCCCACGCTGGGCGAGAGTGGCTACCCGGGCCTGGAGATGGACACCTGGCTGGCCATGGTGGCGCCGCGTGGGCTACCGCCGGCCGTGAAGTCGCGGCTGGAGCTGGCGCTGGCCCAGGTGGTGTCAGACCCCGAAACGCGTGACAAGATGATCGCGGTGGGGTTCGAGCCGTCCTATGCTTCGTCCAAGGTATTGGCCGAGCTGATTGACAAGGAGTTGCCGCTGATGCGCGCCATTGCACAGCGTGCCGCTATCACCGCAGACTGAACCCGTGGGACCAGAACAAGGAGACAAGCCCGAGATGACCACAACAAGCCCCGAAGCCCTGGTTGAGCTGACCGCCAACGAACTGCGCCATCACATCGGCACGCGCGAGATTTCGCCGGTGGAGCTGCTCGACGCCTGCATCGCCCGCATCGAGGCGGTGAACCCGCATGTGAATGCCGTCACCGCCACCTGCTACGACCGCGCCCGCACCGAGGCCAAGGCGGCCGAGCAAGCCGTGCTGCGCGGCGAACCACTGGGCCTGCTGCATGGCCTGCCCATGGGCGTGAAGGACCTGGAGGCCACGGCGGGCCTGCTGACCACCTATGGATCACAGATCTACCGTGAGCACATTCCGGCCGAGGACAACGTGCTGGTGGCACGCCTGCGCGCGGCGGGCGCCATCGTCACGGGCAAGACCAACATCCCCGAGATGGGCGCAGGCGCCAATTCGCGCAACACCGTGTGGGGCGCCACGGGCAACCCGTTCAACCCCAACCTGAACGCCGGGGGCTCGTCGGGCGGCTCGGCCGCTGCGCTGGCGTGCGACATGCTGCCGGTGTGCACGGGCTCGGACACAGGCGGGTCGCTGCGCATTCCGGCGTCCATTTGTGGCGTGGTGGGCTTTCGGCCTTCGCCCGGCGTGGTGCCCAGTTCGCGCAAGCTGCTGGGCTGGACGCCTATTTCGGTGGTTGGCCCCATGGGCCGGACGGTGGAAGAGGCCTGCCTGCAACTGGCCGCATCGGCGGGCATGTCGCCCGGCGACCCGCTGAGCTATCCGCTGGACCCGATGAGTTTCCTCCTGCCCGAATCGGTGGACCTGAGCCGCTTGCGCGTGGCCACCACCGAAGACTTCGGCGCCTGCGCGGTGGACAACGGTATCCGCGCCGTGTTCCGTAAAAAGGTGCAGGCCATGAAGCACCTGTTTGCCCGTTGCGACGCCATCGACATCGACCTGGGCGATGTGCACCGCTGCTTTGACGTGCTGCGCGCCGAGGCCTTTGTGGCGAGCACGCGCGAGGCCTATGAGCGCGACCCCGCCACCCTGGGCCCCAACACCCGCGCCAACTACGAAATGGGCGCCGCCATGACGCTGCTGGACAGCGCCTGGGCGCAGGCCGAGCAGACGCGCATCCTGGCGCGGTTCCAAAAGCTGTACGAGGACTACGACGTCATCCTCGCGCCCACCACGCCCGTGTCGCCGTTCGCATGGACCGAGCTGTTCGCCAGCCATATCAACGGCGAGCCCCAGGCCAACTACTACCGCTGGCTGGCACTGACCTATGTGACCACACTCACCACCCACCCGGCGCTGAGCCTGCCGTGCGGGCTGGACGACGCTGGCATGCCGTTTGGCTTGCAGATCGTGGGGCGCTTTCGCGCCGACCGGCACACGCTGGGCGTGGGGCATGCGCTGGAGCAGGCGTTCAAGGGCATTGCAGGGCTGGCCCGGCCCCGGCCCGACATCGCCAAACTAATACAAACCCATGCCGAACCCGCGCTGACCTCCATCGTGACCAGCGCGCCCGACCCCCGCGACGCCCACAGCCTGCCGCGCGACGACCGTGCTGCATCGGCCGCGCAGGTGTCGGCGGTTTGAACAGGAGACTCCGACCATGCAAACTGTAGACACCATCGTGATTGGCGCGGGCATTGCCGGGGCCTCTGTGGCCTGGCAATTGGTGCAGCCGGGTGCCCCAGGGCAAGGCGCCAGCGTGCTGCTGCTGGAGCGCGAATCGCAGCCCGGCTACCACACCACCGGTCGCTCGGCTGCGCTCTACATGGCGACCTATGGCACGCCCAACATCCAGGCGCTGACCCGGGCCAGCCGCGCGTTCTACGATGCGCCGCCGCCCGAGTTTGGCGCCGACCCCCTCCTCTCGCCCCGTGGCGTGGTCTATGTGGCCGGGCCGGACCAGCTGGATCTGCTCAAGCAGACCTACGACGAGGCGCATGCCACGTCACCCAATGTGCAGTGGGTACAGCAGGCCGAGCTGCTGGCCATGCTGCCCTGCTTGAAGCCCGAGGCCGTGGCCGCCGGCATGAGCGAACCCGAGGCCGCCGACATCGACGTGAACGCCCTGCACCAGGGCTACCTCCGTGGCCTGCGCCAGCGCGGCGGCCAGGTGCTGACCCACGCCGAGGTCACCGCCGTGCGCCGCGCTGGAGATGCGTGGGAGGTGGCGCTGGCCGACGGGCGGGTGTTTGCCGCCCCCACCGTCGTCAACGCTGCGGGTGCCTGGGCCGATGTGGTGGCGGGCCTGGCAGGCGTGCCGCCCATCGGGCTGGAGCCACGCCGCCGCACGGCGTTCACCTTCCCGGTGCCCGAGGGCATGGACGCCACCCACTGGCCTGCGGTGATCGGCATCGACGAAAGCTTTTACTTCAAGCCCGATGCGGGGCAACTGCTGGGCTCCCCGGCCAATGCCGACCCCACACATCCGCACGATGTGGTGCCCGAGGAGCTGGACGTGGCCACCGGGATTTATCACATCGAGGAAATGACCCGGTTCCAGATCCGCCGCCCGTCGCACACCTGGGCCGGGCTGCGCTCGTTTGTGCCGGATGGCGACATGGTGATTGGCTGGGACAACCATGTGCCCGGCTTCTTCTGGCTGGCCGGGCAGGGCGGGTATGGGATTCAGAGTGCGGCGGGCGCCTCGTTGCTGGCGCGGCAACTGTTGCGGGGCGAGCCGCTGGCCGAAGAGTTGGTACGCGAGGGCGTGGGGGTGGAAGGGCTGTCGCCTGCGCGTTTGCGCTGAGCCGCGCGGGCGGGGTGAATCGCCCTTCAGGCGAATGTATTGACGTTGGTGCCCAGCGTGCCGCTGGTGGCCAACTGGGGTTGGGGCATGGACTGCTGCATGGCATCCAGCATGGTGGCGGCCGATACGGCCTGCATGTCGAGCGCTTTTTTCAGCACCACCATGTTCAGCGCGTCCGACGTCTTGGCGCTGGCCAGGTTGGTGGCGGTGCTGACGATGCTGTTGGCGAGGGCGACGTCCATGGCGATTCCTTGGGTAATGGCGTTGTATCGGCATCCCGGCGGCGGGCTTGAGGGGTGTTACATCTGTAGCCGGGCCGGTATGCCCGGGTCAGGATCGGTTGTCCGTCCACCCCACACGGCCTTGCCCGCCATCGTTGATGCGCTGCACAAAAATGCTTGCCTGCGCCTCGGGCAGACGGATCTGCAGCTGCACCAGCGTGCCATGCTGCACGTCCAGCAGCTCGGCGCCGGCGGATTCGACCTCGCGCCGCACAAAGCCTTCCAGCGCATAGGGCACCAGGCACTGCAAGGTGGTCATGCGCTGCAGCGTGACCTTGGGGGCCGTGAGCAGGGCCTGGGCAATGCTGTCGGTGTAGGCGCGCACCAGGCCGCCCGCACCCAGCTTGACGCCGCCAAAGTAGCGCACCACCGTGGCCAGCACGCCTTCCAGGTCCTGGTGGCGCAGCACATCCAGCATGGGGCGGCCAGCGGTGCCGCCGGGCTCGCCGTCGTCCACCGCCGCCGACTGGCCGCCCGCCAGCAGCGCCCAGCAGATGTGGGCGGCGCCGGGGTGCTGCTCCCACAGGGCATCGACGGCGGCCTGGGCGCTGGCGCGGTCGGCCATGGGTTGCACGCAGCCGATGAAGCGGCTTTTCTTGATGATGAGTTCGCTGTGCGCAGGCGCGGCCAGAGTCTGGGGCATGGGGCAGTGAGTGTACGGCGTGTGTTGTGTGACGAATGTCACGCAGCGTGTCCTCATGGTGCCGTGGGATGGGCGCCGGGGCCGGGAGTGTGCGTTCTGTCACACGCCAGAGCGGCGTGCATTCCTACACTGCCCAGCTGTTGTGGTGGCCTACGCTGATGCTACGTTTTTGAAAGCACCAGGCCCACCCGAAAAAAAGGAACTGCCATGTTTGCCACCCCGTTCTCCGCCCCCGTGCCTCCCCGTTTTGCCAACCAGGTGTTTGGCCGGTTCATGTCGCGGTCTGCCCCGGCCGACACCCACAAGCCCATGGTGGCACCTGTGGTGAACGAACCGGTGCAGGAAGAAGACGACTTCCCCGACCTGGCCCAGCGCGTGCGGGAAGTCGGCGAGTGGTAAGCGGTGCTGGGCCCTGTCCCGGTTTTGCCACCGATGGCCCTCCTGGGGGCCATTGCCGCTTCTTGGGGCCTGTTTGCCTGCTTCGTCAGCCGCCGCCCGTGCCGCTGTCGCCTGGCTGGTCCACCAGACTGCGTGCCATGAGCACGCTGGTGTAGTTGGTCAGTGGCCGCCAGTCGCATTCGCCCACCACCTCGTAGCCCCAGGATTCATACATCGCGATCAAGGCTGCGGCAGGCTGGGCCGTATCCAGCGCCAGGGTGCGGGCCCCTGTCTGTTTGGCAAACGCGGTGGCATAGGCGTGCAATTGTTTACCATAGCCCCGGCCCTTGGCCTGGGGGCTGATGCAGAACTGGCACAGCGACCAGACCGTGGGGTCGCGGTACAGCGCTACGGTGGAATCCGGCTGGGGTGGCCGCAAGGTGGCTGTGCCCACATACTCGCCAGCCTCCAGCATCACCAGGCCGGTGCCCGATGCAAACCGCTTGGCCGTGTCTTCCACCGACTGGTGGGTGCCCCAGTAGCGCAGGCCCAGCCGGGCGTGGGGGGCGTAGGCGGCGTGGATGAGCGCCGTCAGGCGCTCCAAATCATCCTCGGGCGTGACCTGGCGGATGGTGGGGCGGGGGTTGGGAGTCATGGTGGTGGCCTTGTGGGGTGTGCGGTGCCTGCGCGTCATTGCTTTAGCTACAACTTCAGCTCCCAGGTTTCTCCCACCAGTTGCTGGCCAAAGCCGTCGTAGGGCTCGGACTTGGTCAGGCGGAAGCCGCGCTGGGCATAGATGCCCCGGGCGGCGGTCAGGCAACTGTTGGTCCACAGCACCATCTTCTTGTAGCCCTTGGCGCGCGCAAATGCAAGGCATTCGTCGGTCAGCCGGGCGCCCAGGCCCAGCCCGCGTGCCTTGGAGGCCAGGATCAGCATGCGCAACTGCGCCGTGGTGGGGGATTTGCGCACCACAAACACCGCGCCCACGCGCTCGCCGTCCAGCTCAGCGATCCAGGCCTTCTCCCATTCGGGCTGGAACTTGCGCAAGAACTGCGCGGCAATGTCGGCCACCAGCGCCTCGAAGCGGCTGTCCCAGCCGTATTCGCGCCAGTAGATCTCGCCATGCTGCTGCACCACCCAGCCCATGTCGCCGGGCACGGGGTCGCGCAGCACCGCCATGCGGGTGGGCGTTGCTGCGCTTGACGCCGGGTCCAGCAGGGTTTCGATGCGCTCCATGGCGTCCACCACCTCTTGCTGGCGCGCTGGGGGCAGGGGGGCGAGCAGGGCGGTGGCCTCGTCGCGCGAGCGCTGCTGCAGGGGCTCGAACACCGCGCGCCCGGCCGCCGTCAGCGCCAGCACGCTTTGCCGCGCGTCCTGTGTGCTGGTGCTGCGGCTGATCCATCCCGCCTGCTCGAACCTGCGCAGGATGCGGCTCATGTAGCCGCCGTCCAGCCCCAGCTCCCGCGCCAGTTCGCTGGCCACGGGGGCCTCTCGGTGGGCCAGTTCATAGAGCACGCGCACGTCGGTGAGCGAAAGATCGCTGCCCAGGTACGGGTCCAGCACGCCAATGCGACGGGTGAAGAAGCGGTTGAAGCGGCGCACAGCCTTCACGGCGCTCGCAGGTACGGAGGCGGAGGCCGAAGGGGCAGGGGAGATGTTGCTCATGAATGCCTTTGTCAGTTAATTAATTGACAAAAGCAAGTATATGCTTGATGGCCATCAAGCCTGTAACAGTGAGGGGCAAGTGCTGCAAAGGCGACAAAAACCGTCCGCCAACGTAAAATCGCGGGTTATCCACCACAGACGCGCCCCACGAAGGCCCCCATCGCACCGGGGGCGGCCGCGACCCCCTTTGCATGAACGCCCCCGTTGACGTCTCCTTTTTTGCGCGCGCCGCAAAGCCCTTGACCAGCTACCGTCCGTACTGGGCCAAGCGCTTTGGCACGGCCCCGTTCCTGCCGATGAGCCGCGCGGAGATGGAGAAACTGGGCTGGGACAGCTGCGACATCATCCTGGTCACAGGCGATGCGTATGTGGACCATCCGAGCTTCGGCATGGCCGTGATCGGCCGCACGCTGGAGGCCCAGGGCTTTCGCGTGGGCATCATCGCCCAGCCCGACTGGCAAAGCGCCGAGCCCTTCAAGGCACTGGGCAAGCCCAACCTGTTCTGGGGCGTGACGGCGGGCAACATGGATTCGATGATCAACCGGTACACCGCCGACCGGAAGATCCGCAGCGACGACGCCTACACCCCCGGCGATGTGGGCGGCAAGCGCCCCGACCGCGCGGCCATCGTCTACAGCCAGCGCTGCCGCGAGGCCTACAAGGACGTGCCCATCATCCTCGGCGGCATCGAAGGCAGCCTGCGCCGCATCGCCCACTACGACTACTGGAGCGATAAGGTGCGCCGCTCCATCGTGGTGGACAGCAAGTGCGACCTGCTGCTCTATGGCAACGCTGAGCGTGCGCTGGTCGAAGTGGCCCACCGCATTGCGGCGCGCGAGCCGGTGGAGCAGATCACCGACGTGCGCGGCACGGCCTTTGTGCGCCGGCCCGACGACGAAAGCGGAAAGGGCTGGTTTGAGATCGACTCCACCACGGTGGACGAGCCCGGCCGTGTGGAAGCGCACATCAACCCCTACATGACCACCAGCGAGCAGGCTGCCGCGCAAGGTAGCACCTGCAGCAAGGAGGATGCTCCTGATTCCGTAGCTAAAAAGGTAAGCGGAACGGGCGGTGAGGGCCAAAAAAGCCCAGAAAGAGCTGAGCCCAACCCCGCGATCCAGCCCATGCTGTTTGTGGCCAACCCAGCGCTCAAGGCCAAGCTCAAGGTGCCGCCGCGCGAGAAGAGCGTGATCCGCCTGCCCAGCTACGAGCAGGTGAAAAGCGACCCCGTGCTCTACGCCCACGCCAACCGCGTGTTGCACCTGGAGACCAACCCCGGCAACGCGCGCGCGCTGGTGCAGGCGCACGGCGAGGGCGTGACGGCCCGCGACGTGTGGATCAACCCGCCGCCCATCCCGCTCACCACGGCCGAGATGGACCATGTGTTCGACCTGCACTACGCCCGTGGCCCACACCCCAGCTACGCCGACGAGAACGGCAGCCACGACCACGGCACCAAGATCCCCGCGTGGGAGATGATCCGCTTCTCGATCAACATCATGCGTGGCTGCTTTGGCGGCTGCACCTTCTGCTCTATCACCGAGCACGAAGGCCGGATCATCCAGAGCCGGTCCGAGGATTCGATCATTCAGGAGATCGAAGACATCCGCGACAAGGTCAAGGGCTTCACCGGCACCATCAGCGACCTGGGCGGCCCCACGGCCAACATGTACCGCCTGGGCTGCCGCAGCCCAGAGATCGAAGCCGCCTGCCGCAAGCCGAGCTGCGTGTACCCCGGTATCTGCCAGAACCTCACGACCGACCACGGCCCGCTGATCAAGATCTACCGCCGTGGCCGCGCCTTGAAGGGCATCAAGAAGATCCTGATCGGATCGGGCCTGCGCTACGACCTGGCCGTGAAGTCGCCCGAGTACGTGAAGGAGCTGGTGCAACACCATGTGGGTGGCTACCTCAAGATTGCGCCCGAGCACACCGAGCAGGGCCCCCTCACCAAGATGATGAAGCCGGGCATCGGCAGCTATGACAAGTTCAAGCAGATGTTCGAGAAGTTCAGCGAAGAGGCGGGCAAGAAGCAGTTCCTGATCCCGTACTTCATCGCCGCGCACCCGGGCACCAGCGACGAGGACATGATGAACCTCGCCATCTGGCTCAAGAAGAACGGCTTCCGCGCCGACCAGGTGCAGACCTTCTACCCCAGCCCCATGGCCACAGCCACGGCCATGTACCACTCGGGCCGCAACACGCTCACCCGCGTGCGCCGCCAGATGCGCGACACCGCCGAAGAGTCGGTGGACATCGTGCGCGGCGAGAAGCGCCGCCGTCTGCACAAGGCCTTCCTGCGCTACCACGACCCGAACAACTGGCCGCTGCTGCGCGAGGCGCTCAAGGCCATGGGCCGCGCGGATTTGATCGGCAACGGCAAGCAGCACCTGATTCCGACCTTCCAGCCGATGACGGATGGCGGCTACCAGAGCGCACGCAAGAAGAACAGCACGGCGTCCACGGGCGGCGGCGGGCTCGGCTACACCATCAACAAGGACGGCAAGGCCGTGGCCCTGCGGCCCCGCCCGCAGGAACTGAATGAGCCCAAGGGCGACGTGCGTTTTCGCGGCACGGCCCCCCAGCCGGGGCGCATGCTGACCCAGCACACCGGGCTGCCACCGCGTGTGACAGGTTCTGCTGCAAAAACCAAGCCCGCTGGCAACGGCAAGGCATTCAAGAAAGCGCGCTGAGCGCCGATGTCTCCGGTTCAGTAGGCTGGGTGCGCGGAACGCGCCTGGGCCTATCAAGGGCGCATCAGGCCTGGCGCTGCTGGGGGAAGGGCGCGCCGAGCGGCGGCGCGTGGCCCTGCACCGGACCGGCACCCTGCGCAGGCCCGGGCCTGGGGGCGCTGCCCAGGGCAAGATACTCCTGCAGCGGCATGGGCCGCGCCAGTGCATAGCCCTGCGCATAGTCCACGCCAATCTCCCGCAGGGCCTCCACGATCGCCTGGGATTCGACAAACTCCGCAATCGTCTGCTTGCCCATCACGTGGCCGATGTGGTGGATCATCTCCACCATTGCCCGGTTGGCGGGGTCGTGCAGCATGTCCTTCACAAAACTGCCGTCGATCTTGAGGTAGTCCACCGGCAGGTGCTTGAGGTAGTTGAAGGACGACATCCCCGCGCCAAAGTCATCGAGCGCAAAGCGGCAGCCCAGCTGCTGCAGCTCCTTCATCAGCCGCACGGCATTGGGCAGGTGGGAGATGGCGCTGGTTTCCGTGATCTCGAAACACAGCATGTGCGGGTCCACCCCCGACTCGGCGAGCGCGCTGCGGATCAGCTTGAGCAGGCTGTCGTCCCCCAGGCTGGTGCCTGACAGGTTGATGGCACAGGTGTGCACCGGCGGCTGGCCCGGCTGGGGCTGGTGCTGTGCCAGCGCCTCCAGCGTGTGGCGGATGACCCAGCGGTCGATGGAGGTCATCATTCCGTAGTGCTCGGCCGCCGGGATGAAGGCGCCGGGCGCAATCAGCTGGCCATCGTCGTCGCGCAGGCGCAGCAGCACCTCCATGTGCAGGCCACTTTCGCCGCTGGGCTGCAGGGGGGCAATCGCCTGGGCGTGCAGCTGGAACTGGTTGTGCTCCAGCGCCAGGCGCAGCCGCCGCACCCAGTCCATCTCGCCCTCGCGGCGGCTCATTTCGATGTCTTCCGTCTGGTAGATGAAGACGCGGTTGCGCCCGCCTTCCTTGGCGCGGTAGCAGGCCATGTCGGCCACGCGCATGGCCTCCTGGATGGACGTGAGCGCGGGGATGAGCTGCACCATGCCGATGGACAACCCGGTGCGCAGCTGCTGACCACCCCAGTTCAGCCGCAGCTCCTGCCCGGCCTGGCGCAACTGTTCGGCAATGCGGGCGGAGGGCCCGGCCGGGCAGTCCTTGAGCAGGATGCCGAACTCGTCGCCGCCCAGGCGGGCCAGTGTGTCGCCCTCGCGCAGGTGGCTTTGCAGCATGCGGCAGACCTCGCGCAGCATTTCATCGCCCGCCTGGTGGCCGCAGGTGTCGTTGATGAGCTTGAACTGGTCCATGTCCACATACAGCAGCGATCCTTCGCGGCCCACGGGGCGGGGCTGGGCCAGCAGGGCTTCGAGCCGGTGCTCGAACTCGCGCCGGTTCACGAGGCCCGTCAGCGCATCGTGGCTGGCCTGCCAGGACAGCTGCTCCACGTAGTGCTGCTCGCGCGTCACGTCGTGCAGCACCAGCACAGCCCCGGTGAGCGCTCCCCGGTGGCGGATGGGCGAGCCCACCAGCTTGACCGGCACGATGGTCTGGTCAGGCCGCACCAGGGTGGTGTGCACGTTGCCCAGGGCCGCGCTGCTGCTGCGCAGGATGTTCTGCACCAGCGTGTCGGCCGACAGGGGCGGCGCCTCGCCGTCAAACACCAGCAGCTGCGCCAGCGGCTGGCCCCTGGCCTCGGTGGCCGGGCGGGCCAGCAGGGCCTCGGCGGCGGGGTTCATGTAGACCACCTGGCCTTGGGTGTTGGTGGTCACCACGCCGTCGCCGATTGCGGTCAGGGTGGTGCGGGCCTGCTCGCGTTCGGCCTCCAGGGCCTGTTCGGCGCGGCGGCGCTGCTCCAGCAGGCCGTGGGTGTGCCACAGGGTCAGCACGATCAGCACAGCCGCCATGCCCATGTTGGTCCACATCAGCAGCAGCACGATCTGGCGCGAGCTTTCGCCCAGGGCCTCGCTGAAGTTGCGGGCGACGGGAGTGACACCGGCGTTGATCTGGTGGATGGTGTCCAGCCACCGCTGCCGCATGGCAGCGTCTGCCGTGCCGTCGGTGTTGTGCTGGTGGATGTCGTGCGACAGCTCGCGCAGTGCGTTGATGTATTCATCGCCGATGAGCCAGTGGCTCACGGGTTTTTTCACCAGGTCCAGGTGGTCGAAGTAGCGCAGCAGCCAGATCAGGCTGTCGATGTCGTCCGGGTGGTTGCCGCCGCGCAGAAAACCCTCGCGCGCCACATCCGTCTGCACCTGGCCGGGCTGCAGGGCCAGCCGCGCCGTCCGGTCGCCCAGGGGGATGTCCATGGCACGCGCGAACCCGTCAAACGCCTGGGGCGAGCCATTGATTGCGTACTGGTGCAGGTGGTAGATGGCGTCCTTCTGGCCCTTGGTCCACAGGCTTTCGCCCGCCACAAAGGCGCGCACGCCGGACAAGACCTGCAGACTGGCCGTGGCGCAGGCGGCCAACAGCAGCACCATCACGATGAACGGCCAGGTGACCCGCAGGGTCAGCGGCACCGGTTTTCGCTCGACTGGCTGCTGCAACACATTCATGGATGGTCCCCCGCCTCATGCTTCGTTGCCAGGCGCGCTGGCCATGGTGATTCATGGCCAGCGCGCATTTGTTGCTTTGCTGTGCCTGCGCCTTGTGCAAGTCGCCTCTGCCCGGAAAAGGCTTCCCGGGCCCGGCTGCTGGTTGGGTGGTGCAGTGCCTGCGGGCCACTATATAGCGATCATTTGGCAGACGCATGCAAAGTTTGGCAGGCTAAGGGGCCGCAGTGCTTGCAGAGCCATCTGCTGCTGCCAGCGTGTGGGGCTAGCGTGCCAGCGCCGTTTGTTCAGGCAGGGCGCACAGCCTGCGCAGCGGCAGTTGCCGGGCCCCTGGGGCACCACTGGTGTGGTGCCGGAAATGACCCCCAGTGTCTGTCCCTGTGCTGTGGCCTCGGAGGTGCACCGGGTGCTCAAAATACAAGCAAAAATGGCCGTTACCGCGCGTCTATCATTCTCTTTGTGCTATCAAAATAGAAGCATTTCGATGGCTGCTATCGCAGCCATCCGCCGACCCATGCCGCCAGCGCTGCGCAATGCAGCACCACCGTGGCCCAGTACACGGTGCGGAACTCCTGCTTGCTCGACTTGTGCCGCAGCCACTGCTGCGCGCACCACGCACCCGGCCAGCCGCCTGCCAGGCTGAGCAGGTGCAGGTGTTTTTCTGGTGTGCGCCACCGGCCACTTTGTGCGGCGCTTTTGTCCATGGCATAGGTGACAAAGGTCAGGAGGTTGATGGCCGCAGCAGCGCCCAGTGACCACAGCGGGAGCCTGCCCGCCCAGACGCCCCAGGCCAGCAGCGCGGCCCAGCCCAGCATCAGGAGCAGGGTGGGCAGGGCAGGGGCATGGGCCTCCTGGTGCTTTTTTGCCGGGCGCTCGCGGCGCGGGGCGGGTGGCGATGCAGGGGCGCGCGCGTGCGGTGCCTTACGCGGAGGCGCTGTTGTAGCCGCGCTGGCGGCTGGGCGGGTTGCGCCGCCGGCCTGGGCCGCAGGCTGCACCGCCATTGCCCGGGGGCCCTTGCCGCCCACGTGGATTTCTTCGTAGACCACGGCCAGCCCCTCGCGGGGCGCTGCGCTGCCCTGGTAGTCCCGCACATGAAAGAACACATCGGCAGAGGTTTCGGGGCTGCGGATAAAGCCGAACGCGCGCGTGGTGTCCCAGCGGATGACGGTGCCTTGTTTTTGCATCGGCGGCGGGCTGCCTTCAGGCCAGGGTGTGCAAGGGAATGTCCTGCGCCACCGCCAGCGCATCCAGCTGGGCACGGGTCTGCGTGCGCAGGAACGCCGCCACGGCCGCGTGGGTGGCGGGGGCGCGCAGCACCTGCGGGTCGCCCGTGGCAGGCAGGCCGGCGGCTGCGCACAGGCTGGCAGCAAAGTGCGGCTCCAGCGCAGCCACGGCCACACGCCCGTCGGCGCAGGGGTAGATGCGATAGCCCGCGTGGTTGCCGCCCACGTCGCCATCGGGCGTGGTCAGGCCCCAGTCGCGCGGCTGGGCCAGCCAGGCGGCGGCGTCGGCCAGGGCCACTTCGATGCACACGCCGCTGCCGGTGTGGGCGCGCTCCAGCAGGGCCTGCAGCACGGCTTCGCTGGCCATCAGAGCGCCGCCCATGTCGGCGTAGAGCGTGGGCGGCATCTCGGTGCCGGTCACCAGGCCGGCATCGGCCAGGTAGGTGAGGTCGTGGCCGGGCTCTTCGGCCCGCTCGGCGGCTGCGCCCACGATGCGAACCAGTGATAAACGAGGGAATTTGGCCTGGAGAACGTCCCAGCCGAGGCCCAGCTTGGTGAGCGCCGAGGGGCGGAAGGAAGTGATCAGCACATCAGCGCGGGCCAGCTCCGCGTGCAGCGTGGCCTGGCCCTCGGGGGTCTTGAGGTGGGCATGCACCACCCGCACGCCATCGTGCAGCGTGGCATAGGCTGCGGGGCTGTAGATGCCCATGGGGTCGGAACTGGGGTAGCCCGGCGCGGGCGGAGGTTCGAGCTTGGTGCAGTCGGCCCCCATGCGCACGCAGCGCATCAGGGCGGCGGGGCCGGGCAGGTTGAGGGCAAGGCTGAGGACACGGGTGTTGCGCAGGGGCTGGGGCAGGGCGGTGGGCATGGGTGGGAGGGTGTCTCGGTATTGTGGTTTTTGAATGGAGGGGGCGGCGCCGGAACTTCATGGCGCGCCCGGGCTCACTCCCTGCGTTATACATAATTTGTTACGCTCCCTGATCCATGCAACGCAGAACCTCTTTGGCCGCCCTCACGGGCCTGGCCGCCTTTCCGGGAGCTTTCATGACCACGTCCCTGAGCAGTGCCGCCACGGCCCCTGCGTTGCAGGCGCTCAAGCCCTCGCCCCGCATGCCGGTGCTGTTTGTGGGCCATGGCAGCCCCATGAACGCCATCGAGGACAACGCCTGGCGCCGCAGCTGGCAGGCCATGGGTGCGGAGCTGATGGCGCGCGCGGTGCAGCCGCAGCTCATCCTGTGCGTATCGGCCCACTGGCTCACGCGCGGCGGCTGGCAGCTGACCGGCATGGCCAACCCCAAGACCATCCACGACTTTGGTGGCTTCCCCCAGGCGCTGTTTGACCAGCAGTACCCGGTGCCGGGCGCACCGGCCGTGGCGCGCAGCCTGGCCAAGGAGCTGAAATCACCGGCCACGGGCGCTGCGCTGGGTGTGGACGACGGTGAGTGGGGGCTGGACCACGGCACCTGGTCGGTGCTCAAACCCATGTTTCCCCAGGCGCGCATCCCGGTGATGCAGCTCAGCATGGACTACAGCCGCGCCCCGGCCGAGCACTATGCGCTGGGCCAGCAGCTCAAGGCCCTGCGCGAGCGGGGCGTGCTGATCGTGGGCAGCGGCAACGTGGTGCACAACCTGCGCGCATCCCGCCGTGGATCGGCCGCCAACGAAGCCTACGACTGGGCCACCGAGTTCGACACCGTGGTGCAGGAGCAGATCAAAAAGGGTCAACTGGGCGCCTTGCAAGACTTCCAGAAGCTGGGTGCCGTGGCCCAGCAGGCACATCCCACTTATGAGCACTACCTGCCGCTGCTGTACGCCGCCGGTGCGGTGGAGGCCAGCGAAATGCCGCGTTTCTTCAACACCGGCTACCAGTCGGCGTCGATTTCGATGCGGTCGGTGCTGTGGGGGTGATGGGCTGCAACGGCGCAGCTTTGGTCAATTGCTCTGATATTGATAGCTACTCACGCTTATCCATCAGGCGGTAGAGGCCAAAAAGGCTAAAAACCATCAGGCAATGTGCCAGTGGCGGGCAACATCGGCTGGATAGTCAGCCACGGCCAGCGCTCCCGGTAACTGTCAGCCTTGGCCTGGAACAGCGGCAGGTGGGGGCAGGCCGGGTTCGGGCGCATCAGCCCGGCATACAGCTCCGCGAGGCCGTACGGGGCGTACAGCAACGGTGGGGCCAGTGGCGTGCTGCCAGGCTGCAAACCCACGCAGGTGCAGGGCACCAGAAAACGCTCGATCCCGTTGCGGGCGGACTGCAGCGGCGCATACGGGTAACCAAACCAGCGCTCGTACCAGAGGTGCACGCGGGCTTGGTTCTTGGCTTCGACGGTGATGGGCAGGTCGGCAAAGAGGGCGGTGGCGCGGTCCTGAACGGCCTGTTCTGCCGCTTCGGACAGATCCGATGCATCAAAGTAAAACAGGTCGTAGTCCTTGATGTGCGCCGTGGGCGCCAGGCCAGAGCGCAGGTTCCACACCGTCTGGAACAGGCAGCCCGCGACCAGCCACGCATCGGGCAGGCCCAGAAACGGCAAACGCTCCAGAAGGGCCGCGTTGTGCGGGTTCTGGAGCGTTTCGCTCACAAAGCGGCGCGCAAGCGCCGCCTTCTCATCGCGCTCAGACGACCTTTGCAATGGCTTGGCAGACGTAGTCGATGTTCTTGCTGTTCAGGGCAGCGACGCACATGCGGCCAGTGTCCGTGCCATACACGCCGAATTCATTGCGCAGGCGCACCATCTGGTCCTTGGACAGGCCGGAGTAGCTGAACATGCCGATCTGGGTGGTGATGAAGCTCATGTCTTGCTTCACACCGGCGGCCTTGAGGCCATCGACCAGCTTCTGGCGCATGGCCTTGATGCGCACGCGCATTTCGGCCAGTTCCTTTTCCCACATCGCGCGCAGCTCGGGGTTGTTCAGCACGGCGGCCACCACCGCGCCACCGTGGATGGGTGGGTTGGAGTAGTTGGTGCGGATCACGATCTTGAGCTGGCTCAGCACGCGGCTGGCTTCTTCCTTGTCCGTGCACAGCACCGACAGGCCGCCCACGCGCTCGCCGTACAGGCTGAAGCTCTTGGAGAACGAGGTGGAGACGAAGAAGGTGAGGCCAGCGGCCACGAACTTGCCGATCACGGCGCCGTCTTCGGCGATGCCGTGGCCGAAGCCCTGGTAGGCCATGTCGAGGAAGGGCGTCAGGCCCTTGGCCTTGACGGCGGCGATGACCTGGTCCCACTGGGCGGGCGTGATGTCATAGCCGGTGGGGTTGTGGCAGCAGGCGTGCAGCACAACGATGGTGCCGGGGACGGCTGCATTCAGGCTGGCCAGGAAACCTTCGAAGTTCACGCCGCGCTTTTCGGCGTCGTAGTACGCGTAGGTGTCCACTTCAAAACCGGCGTTGGTGAACAGCGCGCGGTGGTTTTCCCAGCTGGGGTCGGAGATCAGCACCTTGGCGCTGGGGCTGACCTTTTTCAGGAAGTCAGCACCGATCTTCAGGCCGCCGGTGCCGCCGATGGCCTGCACCGTGGCCACGCGGCCGGAGGTGACGGGTTCGCTGTTGGCGCCGAAAACCAGGCTCTTGACGGCGTTGTCATAGGCCACGATGCCGTCGATGGGCAGGTAGCCACGGGCCGTGGGGGTGGACATCATGGTCTTTTCTGCGGCCTGCACGCATTGCAGCAGGGGCAGCTTGCCGTTGTCGTCGAAATAAACGCCAACACCCAGATTGACCTTGTTGGGGTTGGTGTCGGCGTTGAATTGCTCGTTGAGGCCCAGGATGGGGTCGCGGGGGGCCATTTCGACGGCGGTGAACAGAGACATGAAAATCCTTGAAAGGTTGTCAGTAGCGAAGAATCCGGGCGTGGTGTACTGTGCCGGGTTCCGCCGATTTTAACGGGCGGCCTGCTCCACCCGTTGACCACGCCCCATGCCAGATATCACCGAAGTCATAACTGAAAAGCAAGACGGCGAGTTCGTCCGCTTCCCTGATTCCCCCTTCGAACTGTTTCAACCCTATCCCCCCGCAGGTGACCAGCCCGAGGCCATTGCCAAGCTGGTGGAGGGCCTGCATGACGGCGAAACCTTCCAGACCTTGCTGGGTGTGACGGGCTCGGGCAAGACCTTCACCATGGCCAATGTGATCGCGCGCATGGGCCGCCCGGCCATCATCTTTGCGCCCAACAAGACGCTGGCCGCGCAGCTGTACAGCGAATTCCGCGAGTTCTTCCCCAAGAACGCCGTGGAGTATTTCGTGAGCTACTACGACTACTACCAGCCCGAGGCCTATGTGCCGCAGCGCGACCTGTTCATCGAGAAGGACAGCGCGATCAACGAGCACATCGAGCAGATGCGGCTGTCTTGCACCAAGAGCCTGATGGAGCGGCGCGATGTGGTGATCGTGGCCACCGTCTCGGCCATCTACGGCATTGGCGAGCCCGAGAGCTACCACCGCATGGTGATGACGCTGCGCGTGGGCGACAAGCTGGGGCAGCGTGACGTGATTGCCCAGCTGATCCGCATGCAGTACCAGCGCAACGAGGCGGACTTTTCGCGCGGCAAGTTCCGCGTGCGAGGCGACACGATTGACGTGTTCCCGGCCGAGCATTCCGAGCTGGCGATCCGTATCGAGCTGTTTGACGATGAGATCGAGAGCCTGCAGCTGTTCGACCCGCTCACGGGGCGCGTCAAACAGAAGATTCCGCGCTTTACCGTGTACCCCAGCAGCCATTACGTGACACCGCGCGACAAGGTGCTCGCCGCCGTCGAAACCATCAAGCTGGAACTGGCCGAGCGCCTGCAGCAGCTGGTGGCAGATGGCAAGCTGGTGGAGGCTCAGCGCCTGGAGCAGCGCACGCGCTTTGACCTGGAAATGCTCAGCGAGGTGGGGCACTGCAAGGGCATCGAGAACTACACCCGGCACCTGTCGGGCGCCGCGCCGGGCGACCCGCCCAGCACGCTCACCGACTACATGCCCCGCGATGCGCTGATGTTCCTGGATGAAAGTCACCAGATGATCGGCCAGCTCAGCGCCATGTACAACGGCGACCGTGCGCGCAAGACCACGCTGGTGGAGTACGGCTTTCGCCTGCCTTCAGCGCTGGACAACCGGCCGCTCAAGTTCGAGGAGTTCGAACAGCGCATGCGCCAGGTGATTTTTGTGACCGCCACGCCGGCAGACTATGAGCGGACCCATTCCGGCCAGATCGTGGACCAGGTGGTGCGCCCCACCGGCCTGGTGGACCCGATTGTGGAGGTGCGCCCCGCCACCCACCAGGTGGACGATGTGCTGCAGGAAATCCGCATCCGCGTGGAAAAGGAGGAGCGCGTGCTCATCACCACGCTGACCAAGCGCATGGCCGAGCAGCTCACCGACTACCTCACCGACAACGGCGTGAAGGTGCGCTACCTGCACAGCGACGTGGACACGGTGGAGCGCGTGGAGATCATCCGCGACCTGCGCCTGGGCGCGTTTGATGTGCTGGTGGGCATCAACCTGCTGCGCGAGGGGCTGGACATCCCCGAGGTGTCGTTGGTGGCCATCCTGGACGCCGACAAGGAAGGCTTCCTGCGCGCCGAGCGCAGCCTGATCCAGACCATTGGCCGCGCGGCGCGCAATCTCAATGGCAAGGCCATCCTGTATGCCGACCGCATCACCGAGTCCATGAAAAAAGCCATGGGCGAGACGGAACGCCGCCGCATCAAGCAGATCGCACACAACGAGGCCCACGGAATCACGCCGCGCAGCATTGTCAAGCGGGTAAGAGACCTGATTGACGGGGTTTACAGCGAAAAAGCGGGCAAGGATGCCGAGCGACTGGAGCAGGAAGCCCTGCAGCGCGCCAAGGTCGAGGACATGTCCGAGAAGGATGTGGCGCGCGAGATCAAGCGACTGGAGAAGCTCATGCTGGAGCATGCGCGCAACCTGGAGTTCGAGCAGGCGGCCCGCGTGCGGGATCAGCTGTCGCGGCTCAAGGATCAGGCGTTTGGCGCGCACGGAGGCGATTCGGTGGCCTTGTGACCGGGTAGGTGACGGTCGGAAAATACAATCCAGGCCAAATTGCGACCTGTTGGTTTTTTATCCCGACAAATTCAATAGGGATTTGTGTTATACTTGCACAAAACACTCAAGAACAAAGCCCAGCGATGAAGGGCTCCGCGCAGAACGCTGTGTGGAGTAAGGGGCGGAGACGGTGCCCGTGCTGACCACTAGCCAGCGCAGGCAGTTTCTTTAACGAACGAGCCTCAGCACAAGGAGCTTGCAATGCGTCTCACCACCAAAGGCCGTTTTGCGGTCACTGCCATGATTGACTTGGCACTGCGTCAGAACAACGGCCCCGTCACCTTGGCTGCGATCAGCCAGCGCCAACAGATTTCGCTGTCCTACCTCGAGCAGCTCTTTGGCAAGCTGCGGCGCCATGAACTGGTGGAATCCACCCGCGGCCCCGGCGGCGGTTACACCCTGGCCCGCAAGGCGGGCGACATCACGGTGGCCGACATCATTGTGTCGGTGGACGAGCCGATTGATGCCACGCAGTGCGGTGGCAAGGAAAACTGTCTGGGCGAAGCCGGCCGTTGCATGACGCACGAGCTGTGGGCATCGCTCAACCAGCGCATGGTGGAGTTCCTCGACTCCGTGACCCTGCAAAAACTCGTGGACGAACAGCTCGCCAAGGGTGTGCAGATCGAAGACAAGCCCGTGGTGCGCCGTGCCATCTCCACGACGCCGGTGGTCAAGCCCATCCGCGTGAATGCGCCCAACTCGGTGTTCGCGCTGGGCAACGTTTTCGCGAAATCCTGACACCTGCAGTGCTCGCGCCGGCCCTTGGGGTCGGCACCGCCCTGAACGCGTTTTCCTGAATATCGACCTTTTCCTGCAAATCTGCCAGCCAGACACCTTTACTGAGCCAGCCATGGACATGACCCCGCACTTCCCCATCTATCTCGACTATGGCGCCACGACCCCGGTGGACCCCCGTGTGGTGGACGCCATGATCCCCTGGCTGCGCGAGCATTTTGGCAACGCGGCGTCGCGCAGCCACGCCTGGGGCTGGGAAGCCGAGGAAGCCGTCGAAAAGGCGCGTGTGCAAGTGGCTGACCTGATTGGTGCCGACCCCCGCGAAATCGTCTGGACCAGCGGCGCCACCGAGTCCATCAACCTCGCACTGAAGGGCGCTGCCCAGTTCTACAAGGGCAAGGGCAAGCACCTCATCACGCTCAAGACCGAACACAAGGCCGTGCTGGACACCATGCGCGAGCTGGAGCGCCAGGGCTTTGAAGCCACCTATCTGGATGTGCAGGAAGACGGCCTGGTCAACATGGACGCGCTCAAGGCGGCCATCCGCCCTGACACCATTCTGATCAGCATCCTGTTCGTGAACAACGAAATCGGCGTGATCCAGGACATCCCCGCCATCGGCGCGCTGTGCCGTGAAAAGGGCATCCTGCTGCACGTGGATGCGGCGCAGGCCACCGGCCGCGTTGCCATCGACATGGCCACCTTGCCCGTCGATCTGATGAGCATGACAGCCCACAAGACCTATGGCCCCAAGGGCGTGGGTGCCCTGTATGTGCGCCGCAAGCCCCGCGTGCGTCTGGAAGCGCAGATGCACGGTGGCGGCCACGAGCGTGGCATGCGCTCGGGCACCTTGCCCACCCACCAGATCGTGGGTATGGGCGAAGCTTTCCGCATCGCCAAGGAAGAAATGGCCGAGAGCAATGCCAAGGCCCACGCGCTGCAGCAGCGCCTGCTTGACGGCCTCAAGGACATCGAGCAAGTGTTCATCAACGGCAGCATGGAGCGCCGTGTGCCGCAGAACCTGAACATGAGCTTCAACTACGTCGAAGGCGAGTCGCTCATCATGGGCATCAAGGGTCTGGCCGTGTCGTCCGGTTCTGCCTGCACATCGGCCAGCCTGGAGCCCAGCTATGTGCTGCGCGCCCTGGGCCGTAGCGACGAATTGGCCCACAGCAGCCTGCGCATGACCATTGGCCGTTTCACGACCGAAGAAGAGATCGATTACGCGATTTCCACCATCCGCGAGAACGTCGCCCGCCTGCGCGAGTTGAGCCCGCTGTGGGAGATGTACAAGGATGGCATCGATATCAGCACCATCCAGTGGGCTGCGCACTGAATCCCTGAAGATTTTTGAAGAATTGAAGAGGTACACATCATGGCTTACTCCGACAAAGTGGTTGACCATTACGAGAACCCCCGCAACGTGGGTTCGTTCGACAAGGGTGATGATTCGGTGGGCACCGGCATGGTGGGCGCGCCCGCCTGCGGCGACGTGATGAAGCTGCAGATCAAGGTGAATCCCGCCACTGGTGTGATCGAAGACGCACGTTTCAAGACCTATGGTTGCGGCTCGGCCATTGCCTCGTCGTCGCTGGTGACCGAATGGGTCAAAGGCAAGACGCTGGACGAAGCGGCAGCCCTCAAGAACAGCGAAATCGCCGAAGAACTGGCCTTGCCGCCCGTGAAGGTGCACTGCTCCATCCTGGCCGAAGACGCCATCAAGGCCGCCGTACTGGACTACAAGACCAAACACGCAGCCACCACAACAGCCGCTGCCTGAGCGCATTCACCGAGAGCAATATGGCCATCACGCTGACAGAAGCCGCTGCCCGGCACGTCAACCGCTACCTTACCCGCCGAGGCAAGGGCCTGGGTGTGCGCCTGGGGGTCAAGACGACCGGCTGCTCGGGGCTTGCCTACAAGCTGGAATATGTGGACGACAGCGAGCCCGAGGACATCGTGTTTGAAAACCACGGCGTCAAGGTGCTGATCGACCCCAAGAGCTTGGCCTACATCGACGGCACCGAGCTGGACTTCGTGCGCGAGGGCCTGAACGAAGGCTTCAAGTTCAACAACCCCAACGAGCGGGACCGCTGCGGTTGTGGGGAGAGCTTCCGCGTCTGAACGTCTTGGGTTGATGTCACGCCAAACCGCCAACGCGCTCTGTGCTGGCGGTTTTTTCTTGGTTTTCCCTCTCGTCCTCCGCGCATGAATCTGCAATCTGACGACTTCGAACTGTTTGGCCTTGAGCGCTGCTTTGCCCAGGAGCGCAGCGCCATCGATACGCGCTGGAAGGAACTGCAGCGCGAAGCCCATCCCGACAAGTTTGCGGCGCAAGGCCCGGCCGCGCAGCGCGTGGCCATGCAATGGTCGGTGCGCATCAACGAGGCCTACCAGCGCCTGAAGGACCCGATGCGCCGCGCCGCCTACCTGTGCGAGTTGCACGGCGCACCCATCAACGCCGAAGACAACACGGCCATGCCCGCAGCCTTCCTCATGCAGCAGATGGAGTGGCGCGAGGCGCTGGAAGACGCGCGTGCAGACAGTGCGCTGGACGCATTGGATGACGAGGTAGAGCAGGCGCGCCGCGCCGCGCTGGCGCATTGCGGGCAGCTCATCGACCAGCAACAGGACTACGCAGGCGCAGCCCGCCAGGTCAGAGCCCTCATGTTCATTGCGCGATTTGCCGACGACATTGAACGTCGCCGAGAGCAACTGGGACAATAGAGCGGTTTTGCTTTCCCCTGAGCCTCCGTTTGCGTGACGGCAGGCTCCACCACGTTGAGACCCGAAATTTCATGGCGCTTCTGCAGATTTCCGAACCCGGCCAGTCCCCCGACCCGCACCAACGGCGCATCGCCGTAGGCATCGACCTGGGCACCACCCACTCTCTGGTTGCCGCTGTGCGCAATGGCGTGTCTGAATGCCTGCCCGATGCCCAGGGCCGGGTGCTGCTGCCTTCGGTGGTGCGGTACCTGGAAAACGGTGGGCGCCAGATCGGATACGACGCAGTGGCCGCGCAGGCCCAGGACGCGCGCAACACCATCGCCTCGGCCAAGCGTTTCATGGGGCGGGGCCTGAAGGACGTGGCAGAGGCAGGCAAGCTGCCCTACGACTTTGTTCACGCCAACGACGCAGGTGCAGGGGGCATGGTCAGTCTGGCTACGGTGGACGGCAACAAGTCGCCGGTAGAGGTCAGCGCCGAGATTCTGGCCACACTGCGCTACCGGGCCGAAGACACTTTCAATGACGATCTGTATGGCGCGGTCATCACCGTGCCCGCCTACTTCGACGATGCACAGCGCCAAGCCACCAAGGATGCGGCCAAGCTCGCGGGCATCCACCTACTGCGCCTGATCAACGAACCCACGGCGGCGGCGATTGCCTATGGCCTGGACAACGCCAGCGAAGGTGTCTACGCCGTGTACGACCTGGGGGGCGGCACCTTTGACATCTCCATCCTGCGCTTGACGCAAGGCGTGTTCGAAGTCATCGCCACCGGTGGTGACTCGGCCCTGGGGGGGGACGACTACGACGCCGCGCTGGCCGACTGGGTGCTGCAGCAACTGGGGTTGGAAGCCGTCACCGCCGCCGACAAATCGGCCGTGCGCATGGCTGCACGCGCCTGCAAGGAAGCATTGACCGCTACTGATTCGGTAGCATTCAAGGCAATGCTATCAGGCGGTGAAGCCCATTTTGATGTCAAGAAATCAGACTTTGAAGCCGCGACCGCCGAGTTGACCGCCCGCTCGATGGCCGCCGTGCGCCGCGCGCTGCGCGATGCCCACCTGGCGCGCGACGAGGTGCAGGGTGTGGTGATGGTGGGCGGCTCCACCCGCATGCCCCGGGTGCAACGCGCGGTGGCCGAATTTTTTGGCAAAGAGCCGTTGACCAACCTGAACCCTGATGAGGTGGTGGCCCTGGGGGCCGCCATCCAGGCCAACCAGCTCGCGGGCAACAACACGGCAGGCGACCTGCTGCTGCTGGATGTGATCCCGCTGTCGCTGGGCATCGAAACCATGGGGGGGCTGGTTGAGCGCATCGTGGCGCGCAATGAGACCATCCCCACGGCCAAGGCGCAGGATTTCACCACCTACAAGGACGGGCAGACCGCGTTGGCGGTCCACGTGGTGCAGGGCGAGCGTGACCTGGTACAGGACTGCCGCAGCCTTGCGCGTTTTGAGCTGCGCGGCATTCCGCCCATGGCCGCTGGTGCAGCCCGCATCCGCGTGACCTTTACCGTCGATGCCGATGGCCTGCTGAGCGTGAGCGCGAAGGAGCAGGGCAGTGGCGTGGAGGCGCGCATTGATGTGAAGCCGTCGTATGGTCTCTCGGACGAGCAGATCGCGCGCATGCTGCAGGACGGCTTTGCCACGGCGGCGCAGGACATGAAGGCCCGCGCCGTGGTCGAGGCCCGCGTGGACGCCGACCGCATGCTGCTCGCCACCCAGAGCGCGCTGGACGCCGATGGCGACGTGCTGAGCCCGCAGGAGCGCGCCGCGATTGACGCCCTGATGGTGGCCCTGCGCCACCAGCGCGACGTTGACGATGCCGCCGTCATCGAAGCGGCCACCGATGCACTGGCGAAGGGCACCGAAGCCTTTGCGGCCCAGCGCATGAACCGTGGCATCCAGCAGGCACTCGCTGGCAAGAACGTGCAGGCCCTCTGATATAGCCGACCGCATCTGTCGAACAAAAACAAGACCATCCCATGCCCGTCATCAAGATTCTTCCCCACCCCGAGTACTGCCCCGCAGGCACCGAAATCACGGCCCCCGCAGGCACGTCGATCTGCGAGGCGCTGCTGGACAACCACATCAACATCGAGCACGCCTGCGACATGAGCTGCGCCTGCACCACCTGCCACGTCATCGTGCGCCAGGGGCTGAACTCGCTCAACGAGGCCGAGGAAGAGGAAGAAGACCTGCTCGACCGCGCATGGGGCCTGGAGCCGCAGTCGCGCCTGTCGTGCCAAGCCATCCTGGCGCAGACCGATGTGACTGTGGAAATTCCGAAGTACACGATCAACCACGCCAAGGAAAACCACTGAAATGACACGGCAGATCGTTCTCGACACCGAAACCACCGGCCTCTCGGCCGAGGGCGGCGACCGCATCATTGAACTGGGTTGTGTGGAGCTGCTCAACCGCAAGCTCACCGGCAACAACCTGCACCTGTACTTCAATCCGGGCCGCGACAGCCACGAAGACGCGCTGAAGGTGCACGGCATCAGCAACGAGTTCTTGAAGGACAAGCCCAAGTTTGCCGAGGTGGTGGACGACATCCTGCAGTACCTGCAAGGCGCCGAAATCATCATCCACAACGCTGCGTTCGACGTGGGTTTTCTGAACAAGGAGCTGGAACTGGTGGGGCGCCCCGCGTTCCGCACCTATGTGGAGAGCGTGACCGACACCTTGGCCATGGCCAAGGAGATGTACCCTGGCAAGCGCAATTCGCTCGATGCCCTGTGCGACCGCCTGGGCGTGGACAACTCGGGCCGTACGCTGCATGGCGCCTTGCTGGATGCCGAGCTGTTGGCCGATGTGTACATCAACCTCACGCGCGGGCAGGACGCGCTGCTCATGGCCGATGATGCCCAGGAGGGTGCTGACGGCGTGAAGGTGGCTGCCATTGATTTGCGTGGCCTGGCGCTGCCGGTGCTGCGCGCCAGCGAGCAGGAGCATGCCGCGCATGCCGAGGTGCTGACCCAGATCGACAAGGCCAGCGGAGGCAAAACAATTTGGCGAACTTCTCAGTCGGCCTGAAAAGCTGTGCCATAATCTAAGGCTTGTCACAGCGACACGGGTGATTAGCTCAGCGGTAGAGCACTGCCTTCACACGGCAGGGGTCACATGTTCGATCCATGTATCACCCACCACGCTTTCGACAAACTTTCGCGCAACAACCTTGCTTCAACGTGTGTGCGACGGGTGATTAGCTCAGCGGTAGAGCACTGCCTTCACACGGCAGGGGTCACATGTTCGATCCATGTATCACCCACCAATACAAACCCCTGCAGATTTCTGGTCTGCAGGGGTTTTTTCTTGCGGGTGCCGTTTGTGGGTGCGGACATCGGCGCACGCAGGGGTGAGACAAGGCTTCGGCATCTTGCCAAGCCGCTACAGTGTCGGGCTTGGTTTCCTGCGGCGGCGCGTGGCCCGCTGCACCTTTCCTTTCACTGCTTGCTGGCGCCCAGACGATGATCACTTTTCACAATCCCCTGCACCAAGGGCACGCCCCTGTCCACGAATTTTTCCGGGGCGAGCGGGTGCCCTGTTTCGAGAAGCCTGCGCGGGTGGACTATGTGGAGGAGGCCTTGCGTGCCCGTGGCCACGGGATGTTGGCCCCAGATGTGGATAGCAACCCTGTGCTGGCGCAGGTGCATGCACCGCGTTACCTCGCCTTTTTGCAGACCGCCTGGCAGCAATGGCTCGCGCTCGACCCCGTCGCCAACGCGGCGGTCCAGCCGTTTCCCTCGGTCTGGCCGGTGCGCACACTGCGCAGTGATGTCGAGCCCGACAACTTCGTGGCCCGCCTGGGTCTGTACTCCATGGACAACGGTACGCCCATGGCCGCAGGCACCTGGGCGGCAGCCAAGGCCGGAGCCGATGCCGCAGCGAGCGCCGCTGCACGCGTGGGGCAAGGAGCCCGCGCCGCCTTTTGCTGCACGCGCCCACCAGGCCACCACGCCGGGCCCGATTTCATGGGCGGCTACTGCTTCTTGAACAACGCCGCCGTGGCTGCGCAGGCGCTACGCAACCAGGGCGCCCGGCGCGTGGCTTTGCTGGATGTGGACTACCACCATGGCAATGGCACCCAAAGCATTTTTTACGACCGTGATGACGTGTTCTTCGTCAGCCTGCATGGCGATCCCCGCACGGAGTACCCGTTCTACCTCGGCCATGCGGACGAAGTGGGCGAAGGGAAGGGGACCGGCTACAACCTGAACCTGCCGCTGCCTGCGGGCACCAGCGCAGCCACCTGGTTCGCTGCTTTGGAGCAGGCCTGCACGCGCATCGCTGGCTATCAGGCCGATGCGCTGGTGATCTCGCTGGGCCTTGATGCTTTCGAGGGCGATCCGATCTCCCGCTTTGCGCTTGCGTCTTCTGACTTCACCCGGCTGGGCGAGCGTCTGGCCCGTCTGGACCTGCCCACCGTGTTTGTGCTGGAGGGTGGGTATGCCGCTGCCGAACTGGGGACCAATGCCGTCAACGTACTGGATGGGTTTGAGCAGGCATAACACCAGTCTGGGGGAGAAAGGCTGGTTTGCAGCGGAAGGAGCGGACGAATGACCGATACGGTGGATTGTGTGGTGGTGGGCGCGGGTGTGGTGGGCTTGGCCGTGGCCCGTGCCCTGGCCTTGCAGGGGCGCGAGGTGCTGGTGCTGGAGGCGGCCGATGCCATTGGCACGGGCATCAGCTCGCGCAACAGCGAGGTGATCCATGCCGGGCTGTACTACCCTACCGGCTCGCTCAAGGCGCGTTTGTGCGTGCGGGGCAAGGAACTGCTGTACGCCTACTGCGCGGAGCGCGGGGTGCCACACCGGCGCTGCGGCAAGCTGCTGGTGGCCACGTCGGCCGCGCAGCTGGCCAGCGTGGAGTCGATCCAGGCGCGTGCGCAGGCCAACGGAGTGCTCGACCTGCAGTGGCTCAGCCGCGACGAAGCCCTGGCACTGGAGCCTGCGCTGGAATGTGTGGGCGCGCTGCTTTCGCCCAGTACGGGCATTGTGGACAGCCATGCACTGATGCTGGCCCTGCAGGGCGACCTGGAGAACGCGGGCGGACTTGTGGCATTCAATTCGCCTCTTGCGCGCGCCCAGTGCGCGGAAGATGCTATCTATTTGGAAGCGGCCGACGGCACGCGCCTGCAGGCCCGCAGCGTTGTGAATGCGGCCGGTTTGCACGCACCGGCCTTGGCGGCCTACTTTTCAGGGCTGGACCCCACGCATGTGCCCACAGCGCACTTTGCCAAGGGCAGCTATTTCACGCTGACCGACAAGGCCCCCTTCAGCCGCCTGATCTACCCGGTGCCTGAGGCTGCAGGGCTGGGGGTACATCTCACGCTCGACCTGGGTGGTCAGGCCAAGTTCGGGCCGGATGTGCAGTGGGTCACATCGGCCGACGACCTGCTGGTGGACCCAACGCGGGGCGATGCCTTCTATGCCGAGGTGCGCAAGTACTGGCCCGGCCTGCGCGATGGAGCCCTGGCTCCGGGGTACGCAGGCATCCGCCCAAAGATCCACGATGCAAGCCAGCCTGCGGCCGATTTTGTGATCCAGGGGCCTGCGGTCCATGGGGTGCCCGGGCTGGTGAATCTGTTTGGGATCGAATCGCCCGGCCTGACCAGTTCCCTGGCGATTGCAGAGCAGGTGGCTGCGCTGGTTTGAGGTTTGATCTGGGGCAAGGCTGTTGCAATCCGTAACCTCTTGCGCCCCCGTCCTACGAGGGGTCTCTGGGCGGGTGGCTAAGATGAACCGAGGTCCCCGTACTGGGGTTTTCCAAACCGCTTGTTGATTGAAAGAAAGGCTGCTTTTATGAATGCTTCCGACACCACCACCACCCAAGGCGAACTGGAAAAACTGGTTTCCGACCTGCGCGGCTTGCTGGCCAACAAGGATCTGGATGCAGTGCCAGAGATCAAACTGCTGCGCCAGCGCCTGGACGATGGCATGCACAACGTGCGCGAGTCCGCTGTGCGTGCCGCGCAAGACGCAGCCCGCCAAGCCAAGGAAGCCGCCCTGGCCGCCGACCGCTATGCCCACGACGAACCCTGGCGTGTGGCGGGTGCTGCATTGGCGGTGGGCGCCTTGGTTGGTTTTCTGCTTGCGCGCCGCTGAGCGCCCGGCCATGCGCATGCTGACCATGGCAGGCCCTGAGGGACGCCCCGCATGAACTGGCTGTCGCTCCTGGGCCTGGAAGGCCTGGCGGCGCGCTGGCGCGCCAACGTGATTGAGGGGGCCATTGCGGTGGAAGACCGCGTGGACTTGGCGCGCCTGGAGTGGGCCGACCTGAAACAGCGGATTCAGCAGTTGTTGGTGCTGACCATTGTGGTCACCGGGCTCACGGTGGTGGCATTGATCATGCTGTCGCTCGCGGTGCTGGTGCACTTCTGGGACACGCCGCAGCGCACTCTGGTCGCCTGGTTGGTGGCTGGCGTCTGGACGCTGGGGTGGGTGGCAGCGCTGGTGGCACTGGTGTCCGTGGCGCAGCGCGCGGGCAACGGTTTTGCACTGACGCGCAACGAGTTGGCCCAGGACTGGCGCGACATCAAGGAGCGGCTGTGAGTACACCTTCTAACGCTTCCCGGCCTGCAGTACCGGGACAAAGCCGATCCGTGCTGCCCCCGCCCACCGCCCAGCAGCAGCGCATCCTTGACCGCATCGCCTTGCAGCGCGAGCGGCTGCGCGCGCGCCGTGCCGCGCGTGCCGAGGCCCAGGCATTGGCGCAGAGCCAGCATGCCGCCGCCGGGGGCGCGGAGGACTCGCTGGCAGTGCGTGCTGCGGGTTTTGCCCGCGAACATCCGCTGGCCGTGGCGGCCATGGCAGGTGTGGCCGTGATAGCCGGGCCACGGCGTTTGATCCGCTGGGCAGGTGTTCTGCTGCCCATGGTGCTGCGCCTGCGACGATGAGCACCTGGTGGGGTTAGGCTTCGTTCATCAGCAAAGAGAAGAGCCACTGCACAGTGGCTATTTTTTGGGGCGCGGAGGGTTGAATCCGAGGACTGACCTCAGGCTCCCGGGCGCTCCCAGGCTCAGGCCATGGCCTTGATGGCCTTGGCCGCCTTGACGACCAGGGCAGGCCCTTCGTAGATCAGGCCGGTGTAGATCTGCACCACATCCGCGCCAGCGCGGACCTTGCTCACCGCGTCTTCGGCGCTCATCACACCGCCCACGCCAATGATCGGAAAGCGGCTGCCCAGAGCGGCACGCAGTTGCCGGATGACCTGGTTGCTGGCCTCCAGCACGGGCGCGCCGCTGAGCCCGCCTGTTTCCTCAGCATGGCGCATGCCTTGCACCGCCGCACGGCTGATGGTGGTGTTGGTGGCGATCACCCCGTCCATGCCATGGCGCTGCAGCGTGGCGGCAATCACGGCGACCTGGGCTTCATCCAGGTCGGGGGCAATCTTCACGAACACAGGCACGCGCTTGGCGTGCCGGGTGGCCAGTGTCTCGCGGCGCTCAGCGATGGCGGAGAGCAGGGCGTCCAGCGCTTCATCGCTTTGCAGCGCGCGCAGGTTCTGCGTGTTGGGCGAGCTGATGTTGACCGTCACATAGTCCGCATGCGGGTACACACCTTCCAGACAGGTGCGGTAGTCGCTGGTGGCATTCTCGATGGGGGTGCTGGCGTTCTTGCCGATGTTCAGGCCCAGCAGCATGGGGTGCTGGCGGTTTTGTTTGCGGAACTGCGCTTGCTGCACGTTGCGCAAGAAGGCTTCCAGGCCTTCGTTGTTGAAGCCCAGGCGGTTGATGAGGGCGCGGGCCTCGGGCAGACGGAACATGCGCGGCTTGGGGTTGCCAGGCTGCGCCTTGGGTGTGACGGTGCCCACCTCCACAAAGCCAAAGCCCATGGCGCCCAGTGCGTCGATGCAGCGTGCATTCTTGTCCAGACCCGCTGCCATGCCCACCCGGTTCGGAAAGGTAAGACCCGCCAGCGTGACGGGATCATGGACGGTTTCGTTGCACCAGGCCCACTGCAGCGGCGTGCGTTGCCCGCGTGCCAGCATGTCCATGGTGAGTTCGTGGGCGGCTTCGGCGTCCATGCCGAAGAGAAAGGGGCGGGTGAGGGCGTAGGGGATCAGGGACATGGGGGGATAATTCAGGATTACCCCCGATTTTCTCCCATGACGACGATGACTCCCCTGACACAAGACGAACTCAAGACCCTGGTTGGCCAAGCCGCGCTGCAGTATGTGGTGCCCGGCGAGATTGTGGGAGTGGGCACAGGCTCCACGGTCAACAAGTTCATCGATGCGCTGGCGGGCATGAAGGACCAGATCAAAGGCGCTGTATCCAGTTCTGTGGCAAGCACCGAGCGCCTGAAGGCGCTCGGCATTCCTGTGTTCGATGCCAACGAAGTGAAGTCGCTCTCGGTCTACATCGATGGCGCTGATGAAATCGACGGCCAGGGCCACATGGTCAAAGGCGGTGGCGCGGCACTGACACGCGAGAAGATCGTGGCGGCCTTGGCCGAGCGCTTTGTCTGTATCGCTGATGAGTCCAAGCTGGTCCAGGCGCTGGGTCAGTTTCCCCTGCCGGTCGAAGTGATCCCCATGGCGGCCAACCATATTGCGCGCCGTTTCGAGGCCATGGGCGGTCAGGCCAGCCTGCGCCTCAAGGACGGCCAGCCGCTGGTGACCGATAACGGCCAGCACATCCTGGATGTGAAGGGCCTGTCGATCACCGACCCGCTGGCGTTCGAATCGCAGATCAACCAGTGGCCGGGCGTGGTGACCGTGGGGGTGTTTGCCCACCAGAAGGCTACGGTGTGCCTGCTGGGGACGGCGCAGGGGGTCAAGACGCTGGACTATTCCCTTTGAGTGGCTTGCTGACAAACGTTTGTGCGATAGCGCAGAAGCGTTATGAAAAAGGAAGGGGTCCCGTAGGACCCCCTTCTTTTGTCGGGTGCAGCGACGTTATGGTGCCCGTCAGAAGCGGATACCAGCCGGGTTGCTGGGCGTTGGGCCATCAATAGGGCGGGCCACCGGTGCGGGTCGTACAGGGGCTGCCGCTTTGGGTTTCTCTGCCGCAGGAACCGTTGCAGCCGACTTGACCGCCACCAGTGGCGTAGCGGCGGGCTGTTGGTAGTTGGCCGGCAGTTGTGACTGCTTTGGATAGCCCGCCGCATCCAGGTACTGTGTCCATTCCGCGTCGGAGAACCCTAGCAGTTGCTGGCCGCCAATGCTGCCAAACGGCAGGCTGGCCGATCCGCTCAGGCGCTGCAGCGCTGCCACATCTTCATTGGTGGACACGGTGCGCTCGCTGAATGGCACGCCTCTGGCGACAAGAGCGTTGCGCAAGCCCACGCAAGGGGCACAGTCATTGCCCGTGTAAATCGTGACAGGGAAGCGCGTCGCAATTTGCCGCAACTCATACGGCAGCGCTGCGCCGCTGGCAGGCGCTGGCGCCGGACCGGTAGTGCGTGCTGCCTGCGCCGGAGCATCGGCTGGCGGGCGGTCGGAGAACGTCACCTTGCCATCCGGCCCGACGATGCGGTAGACACCCTGCGCTTGTGCACTGGCGCCAGCCAGTGTCATCAGCAGCGAGGCCAACAAGGGGGCAAACAAGGATTTCTGCATGGTTGTTCTCCTTACTCCAGTTTTTGTGGGCTGGCGGCGTGGGGGATGGTGTCCGCTGGGCGGGCTCAGGCGGTCAATTCCTCGGCCATGCCCTGGTGGCGCAACAGTGCGTCCAGGCTAGGCTCCCGGCCCCGGAAGGCTTTGAAGGACTCCATGGCGGGGCGGCTGCCGCCCGCTTCCAGAATCGCTTCGCGGTAGCGGCGTCCGGTTTCGGTGCTGGGCAGGCCATCGCTGCCCGCTGTTTCTTCAAAGGCAGCATACGCGTCGGCGCTGAGTACCTCGGCCCACTTGTAGCTGTAGTACCCGGCCGCGTAGCCACCCGCAAAGATGTGGCTGAAAGTGTGGGCCGTGCGGCCGAAAGGGGGCGGCTGCAGCACGGCCACTTCCTGCCGCACCTGCGTCAGCAAGGGCATAAAGTCCTGTGCAGGGTCGTGTTCGGTGTGCAACAGCATGTCGAACAGCGCAAATTCGATCTGGCGCAGCGTGGCCATGCCGCTTTGGAAGTTCTTGGCCGCAATCATCTTGTCGAACAGGGCGCGGGGCAGGGGTTCACCCGTGCCCACATGGGCGGTCATGTGCTTGAGCACGTCCCATTCCCAGCAGAAGTTCTCCATGAACTGGCTGGGCAGTTCCACCGCGTCCCATTCCACGCCGCCAATACCGGAGACATCGCGCTCGTTCACCTGCGTGAGCATGTGGTGCAGGCCGTGGCCGAATTCGTGGAACAGCGTGATCACATCGTCGTGTGTCAGCAGGGGTGGCTTGCCATCTACAGCGTCTGCAAAATTGCAGACCAGGTGGGCCACCGGCGTTTGCAGTGCGCCGGTGTCGGGGCGAAGCCAGCGTGTGCGCACATCGTCCATCCAGGCGCCGCCGCGTTTGCCGGTGCGTGCGGGTTGGTCCAGGTAGAACTGACCCACCAGGGCGCCGTTGCGTTCAATGCGGTAAAACTCCACAGCCGGATGCCACGTGGGCGCCGAGTCGCGGCGGATCGACACTTCGAACAGCGTCTCGATGATCTTGAACAGGCCTGCAAGCACCTTGGGGGCGGTGAAGTATTCCTTGAGTTCCTGCTCGCTGAAGGAGTAACGCGCTTCCTTGAGTTTTTCAGAGATGTAGGGCCAGTCCCAGGCCTGTGGGTCACTCAGCCCCAGATGTTCAGCGGCGAAGGAGCGCAGGTCGGCCACGTCTTTTTCGGCATAAGGCCGGGCACGGCGGGCCAGGTCGCGCAGGAAGCGGATCACCTCGGCGGGCGACTGTGCCATCTTGGGCACCACGGAGACTTCGCCGAAGTTGGCGTAGCCCAGCAATTGGGCCTCTTCGCGGCGCAACGCCAGGATCTCGCCGATGAGTGCGGAGTTGTCGAATTTGCGGCCGTCGCCTTCAGCCTGCTCGGAAGCACGGGTGACATAAGCGCGGTAGAGCTTGGAGCGCAGGTCGCTGCGCGCGGCAAACTGCATCACCGGCAGGTAGCAGGGCATCTTGAGCGTGAGCTTGTAACCCGCTTTGCCTTCGGCCTGCGCCGCAGCCAGGGCGGCCTGCTGTACGTCGGCAGGGATGCCCTCCAATTCTTCGGCCGTGGCGTAGTAGGCGTAGGCGTCGGTCGCGTCCAGCGCGTTTTCGCTGAACTTCTGGCTCAGCTCGGCCTGGCGTTCCTGGATCTGGGCGAACCGCTCCTTGGCAGTACCGGTCAGCTCGGCACCCGAGAGAACAAAGTTGCGCACGGCATTCGAGTGGGCCTGGCGCTGTTCGGGCGTGAGGGTGGCGGGATCGATGGCCTTGTACTTGGCGTACAGGCGCTCGTCGGCACCCAGGCGGGTCCAGAACTCGGTGACACGGGGCAGGGCGGCGTTGTAGGCGGCCCGCAGCTCGGGCGTGTCGGCCACGCTGTTGAGGTGGCTCACGGCGCCCCACGAGCGCCCCAGCTGCTCGGTGGCGACATCCAGCACCTGGGCGATGGCATCCCAGCGGGCCGGAAAGTCCGGGGCGGTGACCGTCTCCAGCGCCTGGTTGGCGCGCTCCAGCAGCACATCCATCGCCGGGGCGACGTCCTGCGGCGTGATGCGGTCGAACGGGGGGAGGTCGGAGAAGTCGAGAAGGGCGTTGCTCATGCGAAATTAGATGGCGCCAGGTGGCACAGGTTCAAGTTGCAAAGCGGCCGACACCGACCTCGGGGGCACTGAGCGGTGGGCTCAGTGCGCAGCGGTGCGCTCGGCGGCTTCGATGGTGTTGACCAGCAGCATGGTAATGGTCATGGGGCCAACCCCGCCGGGCACGGGGGTGATCCAGCCTGCCACTTCCTTGACGCCATCAAAGTCCACGTCGCCGCAGAGCTTGCCTTCGTCGTTGCGGTTCATGCCCACATCGATCACAACGGCGCCGGGCTTGACCATGTCGGCGGTCAGCACATTGCGCTTGCCCACGGCAGCCACAATCACGTCGGCCTGTAGGGTCTGGGCCTTCAGGTTCTGGGTGGCGCTGTGGCATACGGTGACGGTGGCGTTCTGGCCCAGCAGCATGAGCGCCATGGGCTTGCCCACGATGTTGCTGCGGCCGATGACCACGGCGTGCTTGCCCTTGAGGCTGTAGCCGATGCTCTCCAGCATCTTCATGCAACCGTACGGCGTGCAGGGCCAGAAGCCGGGCATGCCAGTCATCAGCGCGCCCGCGCTGGCGATGTGGAAGCCGTCCACATCCTTGGCCGGCGAGATGGCCTCGATCACCTTTTGCGCATCGATGTGCTTGGGCAAGGGCAATTGCACCAGGATGCCATGGATGGCCGGGTCGTTGTTGAGCGCTTCCACGCGGGCCAGCAGCGCGGCCTCGGTCATGTCGGCGTCGTACTTTTCGAGCACCGAGTGCAGGCCGCTGTCTTCACAGGCCTTGACCTTGTTGCGCACATAGACCTGGCTGGCCGGGTTGTCGCCCACCAGCACCACGGCGAGCCCGGGCGTGACGCCACGGGTTTTCAAAGCCGCAGCGCGTTGCGCCACATCGGTGCGCAGTTGGCGGGAGAGGGCGTTGCCGTCGATGAGCTGTGCTGTCATATCAAAAATACAAGTCAAAAATGCCGTTTACGCGCACTGGATAAGCGCAAGCAGCTATTAAAAAGTGAGTGGTCCTCAGCCCTTGGGCGCGTTCTGGCCCAGAGCGATCTTGAGCAGGTCAGCCACGGTATTGGCGTTGAGCTTTTCCATGATGTTGGCGCGGTGCGCCTCCACCGTCTTGATGCTGATCCCGAGGTCGTCGGCGATCTGCTTGTTCAGGCGGCCGGCGACGATGCGTTCGAGCACCTGGGCTTCGCGGCTGGTGAGCTTGGAGAGCAGGGCGTCGCGGCTGGCGGCCTGCTGGTAGCCAGCGAAGCTCTCGCGGGCATGGTCCAGCATGCGCTCGACCAGGCCGACCAGTTCTTCCTCGTCAAACGGCTTCTGGATGAAGTCGAGCGCGCCTTTCTTCATGGTGTTCACGGCCATGGGCACGTCGCCGTGGCCGGTGATGAACACGATGGGCAGGGGGGACTTGCGCTCGATCAGGCGGTCTTGCAGCTCCAGGCCGGTCATGCCGCCCATGCGAATGTCCACGATCAGGCAAGCGACTTCGCGCGGGTCGTAGCGGGAGAGAAAGGTCTCGGCCGAATCAAAGCAACGTACGCGGTAGTCCTTGCCTTCCAGCAGCCACTGCAGGGAATCGCGGACGGCTTCGTCGTCGTCTACGACGTAAACAGTGCCTTTTTTCGGGATCAAGCTCATGCAACAGTCCTTGGGTTTTGTACGTTTGCTACAGAATTTGTAGTGCCATCGGCAGGCTTGGCAAGCGGCAGCCAGAAGGAGAACCTGCAGCCGATAACCTCCGGGCCATTGTAGAGGTTCTCCGCCTGCATCCGGCCCTGGTGCGACTCGACGATGCTGCGGCACAGATTGAGGCCCATGCCCATGCCTTCGGCCTTGGTGGAGAAGAAGGCTTCGAACAGGCGTTCGAGCACCTCGGGCGCCAGCCCCTTGCCGGTGTCCTGCACTGAAAACTCCACCACCTGCCGGTCTTCGATCTGCTTGGGCACCACGCGCAGCTCCACGCTGCGGCCTGCAGCGGGGCGGTTGGCATGCTGGATGGCTTCAGCGCCGTTCTTCATCAGGTTGACCAGCACCTGCTCGATCAGGATGGTGTCGGCCATCACGGGTGGCAGGCGGGCGGCCACGTAGTGGGTCAGGCGCACGTTGTGGCGGCGCAGCTCGATGTCGGCCAGCTCAACGGCTTCGTTCACCATCGAGTGCACATCGGCCAGCGCCCGGTTGGGTTCGCTTTTCTTCACGAAGGAGCGGATGCGCTGGATGATCTGGCCCGCGCGCTGGGCCTGGTGGGCCGTTTTTTGCAGGGCCGTGAGCAGCGCCTCTTCGGTCAGCTGGCCGCTCTGGATGCGCGAGACCATGCCGCTGCAGTAGTTGTTGATGGCCGTGAGCGGCTGGTTCAGCTCGTGCGCCACGCTCGAAGCCATCTCGCCCATGGTGATGAGGCGGCTCACGGACTGCGCGCGCTCGGCCTGGCGTTCGGCCTGCTCTTCGGCCAGGCGACGGGGGGTGATGTCGGTCGCGATCACCATCTGCGCGAGGCGGCCGTCCACCCAGTTCAGGTAACGCGAGCGCACTTCTAGCCATTTGCCCAGGTCGGGCAGGTAGATTTCGGCGTTCTCGGTGCGGGCACTGGTGAGCGGATCGGTGGGCAGGCCCATCAGGCCGTCTTCGTCGTCCATGCCGCCGTGCTCTTTACCCGCTACAGGTACCACGCCCGCTTGCGCCACCAGTTGCAGGTGCCCGCCGGTCTGCGAGCCAAACCACTGGCGGTAAAGCTTGTTGGCAAACAGCAGCTCCTCGCTGCCCAGCGGCGCCACCGACACCGAGGCGTCCAGCGACTCCAGCACGATGGTGAAGCGCTCGTGCGACGCCGACAGCTGTTCGCGGATGCGGTTGGGCTCGGTGATATCGGTCATCGAGGTCATCCAGCCGGTCTGCTGGCCGTGGGCATCGATCAGGGGCGACACATACAGGCGGGCATCGAACAGCGTGCCGCTCTTGCGCTTGACCCGCACCTGAAAGCCGCCTGCCATGGTGTTGCCGCGCAGCTCGTCACGCAGCTTGGCTTGCAGGGTTTCGTGGTCGGCCTCGGGCCAGTAGGGGAAGGGCGCCTTCAGTCCCACCAGCTCTTCCGCGTTCCAGCCTGTCATCTGGCAAAAAGCGGCGTTCACATAGCTGATGCGGCCTTCCATGTCCAGGGCACGCATGCCGGTGAGGATGGAGTTTTCCATCGCGCGGCGGAAGTTGGTCTCGGCCACCAGCGCCTCTTGTGCCTGCATGCGGCGCCGGGTGTGGCGCCAGGTGGCGATCAGCATCCAGGCCGTCATTGCACTCAGCGTTCCCACCAGCCAGAACAGGCCGCTGCCGACCACGCCGAGGGACGTGCGGTAGGCCTGCGCGCGCAGCACCAGGCCATTGCCCACGGGGGAAACAGGGATCTCGTATTCGTTGGCCTTGGGCGTCCAGGGCAGGAGCTGGGTGGCCTTGTTGCGCGGCCCGAGCGGTGTGCCGGCCAACACCTGGCTCTTGCTGTCCAGCAGCGTTACCGCATAGCGCGCCAGCACCTCGGTGGGGGTGCCATAGCGCAGCAGGCTGTCGATGGAATATTCGCCCAGCACCACGCCGCTGAACTTGCCCTGGTTGTTGAGCGGCACCTGCAGTTGCAGCAGCGGCGTGGCATCACCCGAGGTGGCGGCGGGCTGGGCATACACGGGCTGCTGCAGGTCGCGTGCCAGGCCGAAGGTGTCGGCGGTGTCGCCGGGTTTGAGCACTTCGCCAGCAATGCGCAGTTCGTTGCTGGCCAGCGTGGGTGCGGCATGGCTGGCGCGAATGCGGCGGCGGTCGTCGATCCAGGTGATAGCCTGCAGCTCGGGGTATTGGCTGATCAGCGCTTCGGCGCGGCCCACAAACTCAGCGCGGCCCAGGTCCTGGTTGGACAGGTCGCGCGCAATGCGCATGAGCTGTTCCTGGCGCTCCAGCAGGCGCAGGCGCACGCGCTGCTGAGCGTATTCCACATCGCGCCGCAGGGCTTCTTGCTCGCGCTCGGCCTCTTCGGCCCGCAGGTACCAGAAAGCCGCCACGATGGCCGCCAGAAACATCAGCACGGCAGCCAGGGGGGCCAGGGCGGCAAACCGGTCCTGGCGGGTGGGCGACAAGCCGCGCCACCACTTGCGCCACCAGCGTATGGGCGCAGCCACGGTCGCAGCCGTGGGGGAGGGGGCAGGGGGCATCGAATCCATCCTCCAAGTGTAGGGGAGCCGTGCCCTGCATTCTCCCAGTCAGTAGATGTGCATCTGCAGCAAAATATCACTATATGGAATGAAAAAGCACCATTTGAAATTTTGAAAAAATGTGCGAAACTAGAGCCAACGTACTAAATTTGCTGCCACATCTACAGGAGACAACGCATGTCAGCTCAGCCCGACCCTCAGGCCGGTTTCGGCATCGGCACGGACGCCGATCAACAGGAAACCCGTGAATGGATGGACGCTCTGTCCGCCGTGATCGACAAGGAGGGCCCTGAGCGCGCCCATTTCCTCCTGGAGCAGCTTCTTGAACACGCCCGCCAGAGCAGCATTGACCTGCCGTTCTCGGCCAACACGGGCTACGTCAACACCATCGAGCCTGAAAAAGAGGCCCATTGCCCCGGCAACATCGCCATCGAAAAGCGCCTGCGCGCCTACATGCGCTGGAACGCCATGGCCATGGTGGTGCGCGCCAACCGCCTGAACCCCGCCGACGGCGGCGACCTGGGCGGCCACATTGGCTCTTTCGCCTCGGTGGCCAGCATGTTTGGTGCCGGTTTCAACCATTTCTGGCATGCCGAGAGCGAAGGCCACGGCGGTGACCTGCTGTACATCCAAGGCCACAGCGCCCCCGGCATCTACGCCCGCGCTTACCTTGAAGGCCGCCTGACCGAAACGCAGCTCGACAGCTTCCGCCAGGAAGTGGACGGCAAGGGCCTGTCCAGCTACCCGCATCCCAAGCTGATGCCCGAGTTCTGGCAGTTCCCCACGGTGTCCATGGGCCTGGGCCCGCTGATGGCCATCTACCAAGCCCGCTTCCTCAAATACCTGCATGCCCGTGGCATTGCCGACACCGCCAACCGCAAGGTCTGGGTGTTCTGCGGCGACGGCGAGATGGACGAGCCCGAATCCCTGGGTGCCATCGGCCTGGCCGCGCGTGAAAACCTCGACAACCTCGTGTTCGTCATCAACTGCAACCTGCAGCGCCTGGATGGCCCGGTTCGGGGCAACGGCAAGATCGTGCAAGAGCTCGAAGGCGAGTTCCGTGGCGCGGGCTGGAATGTGATCAAGCTGCTGTGGGGCAATGGCTGGGACGAGCTGCTGCGCCGCGACAAGAGCGGCAAGCTCAAGCAGCTGATGATGGAAACGCTGGACGGCGACTACCAGGCCATGAAGGCCAATGACGGCGCCTTCGTGCGCAAGAACTTCTTCGGCAAGTACCCCGAAACCCTCAAGCTCGTCGAGCACATGACCGACGAAGAGGTGTTCGAGCTGCGCCGTGGTGGCCACGAGCCCGCCAAGGTGTACGCCGCCTTCCATGCCGCCAACGAGCACAAGAACCAGCCCACCGTGTTGCTGGTCAAGACCGTCAAGGGCTACGGCATGGGCAAGGCCGGTGAAGGCAAGAACACCGTGCACCAGACCAAGAAGCTGTCGGACGAAGACATCAAGTACATCCGCGACCGCTTCAACATCCCGATCCCCGACAGCCAGCTGGCCGACATCCCCTACTACAAGCCGGCCGACGACACGCCGGAGATGAAGTACCTGCACGAGCGCCGCCAGGCCCTGGGTGGCTACCTGCCACACCGCCGTGCAAAGGCCGACGAGAGCTTCACCGTGCCCGCGCTGGATACCTTCAAGGCCATTCTGGAGCCCACGGCCGAAGGCCGCGAAATCTCCACCACGCAAGCCTATGTGCGCTTCATCACGCAACTGCTGCGTGACCAAGCCCTGGGCCCCCGCGTGGTGCCCATCCTGGTGGACGAGGCCCGCACCTTCGGCATGGAAGGCCTGTTCCGCCAGATCGGCATCTACAACCCCAAGGGCCAGCTCTACACCCCGGTCGATCGTGATCAGGTGATGTACTACAAGGAAGACAAGGCTGGCCAGATCCTGCAAGAAGGCATCAACGAAGCCGGCGGCATGGCCAGCTGGATCGCTGCCGCCACCAGCTACAGCACCAACAACCGCATCATGGTGCCGTTCTACGTGTACTACTCCATGTTCGGCTTCCAGCGCATTGGCGACCTGGCCTGGGCAGCGGGTGACATGCAGGCGCGTGGCTTCCTGCTGGGCGGCACCTCGGGCCGCACCACGCTCAACGGGGAAGGCCTGCAGCACGAAGACGGCCACAGCCACATCCTGGCCAACACCATTCCCAACTGCGTGAGCTACGACCCGACCTTCGCCCACGAAGTCGCGGTGATCATGCACCAGGGCATGAAGCGCATGGTTGAGCAGCAAGAGAACGTTTTCTACTACATCACGCTGCTCAACGAGAACTACAGCATGCCCGGCCTCACGGCGGGGACCGAAGAGCAGATCATCAAGGGCATGTACCTGTGCAAGCCCGGCGCCGAGGGCGGCACCCGCGTGCAGCTGCTGGGTTCGGGCACCATCCTGCGCGAGTCGCTGGCCGCGCAAACCCTGCTGGCCGCCGACTGGGGCGTGCAGGCCGATGTGTGGAGCTGCCCGAGCTTCAACGAACTCACCCGCGAAGGCCAGGACGCCGACCGCTGGAACCTGCTGCACCCGCTGGAGACACCACGCGTGCCGTTTGTGGCGCAGCAACTGGGCACCAGCACCGGCCCCGTGGTCGCATCCACCGACTACATGAAGGCCTATGCCGAGCAGATCCGCCCCTTTGTTCCCAAGGGCCGTAACTACAAGGTGCTGGGCACCGACGGCTTTGGCCGCAGCGACTTCCGCAGCAAGCTGCGCGAGCACTTCGAGGTGAACCGCCACTACATCGTCGTGGCCGCCCTCAAGGCGCTGAGCGAAGACGGCGTGCTGCCCGCCACCAAGGTGGCCGAGGCGATCGCCAAGTACGGCATCAATGCTGACAAGATCAACCCGCTCTACGCATAAAACGATCGGAGACAGAACAATGGCATTGGTCAACATTCAAGTCCCGGACATTGGGGACTTCGACGAAGTGGGCGTGATCGAGTTGCTGGTCAAGGTGGGCGACACCGTGAAGGCCGAGCAGTCGCTCATCACCGTCGAATCCGACAAGGCATCGATGGAGATCCCATCCAGCCATGCGGGCGTGGTCAAGGAACTCAAGATTGCGCTGGGCGACAAGGTCAAGCAAGGCTCCGTGATCGCTGTGGTGGAGTCCGCTGACGCGGGCGCTGCCGCAGCCCCGGCGGCGGCACCGGCGGCTCCTGCAGCAGCTGCTCCCGCCCCAGTGGCGGCAGCACCAGCCCCGGCAGCTGCGGCCCCTGCGGCTGCTGGCCCGGTCGAAGTGCGCGTCCCCGACATCGGCGACTTCAAGGACGTGGCCGTCATCGAGATGCTGGTCAAGGTGGGTGACACCATCAAGGTCGAGCAATCGCTGTTTACCGTCGAATCCGACAAGGCCTCCATGGAGATCCCATCGCCCGCCGCCGGCGTGCTCAAGGAGCTCAAGGTCAAGATCGGCGACACCGTCAACATTGGTGACCTGGTCGCTGTGCTCGAAGGCACGGCCGCCGCAGCCCCCGCCCCCGTTGCGGCCGCTGCATCGGCGCCAGCCCCTATGGCTGCGGCTGCCCCTGCTGTCGCCGCGGCTGCAGCACCCGCCGCTGCCACAGCCTCGGTCCCCGCCCACCAACCCGGCACCCCCACCGCAGGCCTGCCCCATGCGTCGCCTTCGGTGCGCAAGTTCGCCCGCGAATTGGGCGTGCCCATCGACGAAGTCAAGGGCACCGGCCCCAAGGGCCGCATCACCCAGGACGACGTGGCCGCCTTCACCAAGCAGGTGATGGCAGGCGCGGTGCAAACCAAGGCCCAGGCCGCCAAGGCGCCCGCAACGGCGTCCGGCGGTTCCGGCGTGGGTCTGGACCTGCTGCCCTGGCCCAAGGTGGACTTCACCAAGTTCGGCCCGGTGGAGCGCAAGGACCTCTCCCGCATCAAGAAGATCAGCGGCGCCAACCTGCACCGCAACTGGGTCGTCATCCCGCACGTCACCAACCATGACGACGCGGACATCACCGACCTCGAAGCTTTCCGCGTGCAGTTCAACAAGGAGAACGAGAAGAGTGGCGTCAAGGTCACGATGCTCGCCTTCATGATCAAGGCCGCAGTGGCCGCGCTCAAGAAGTTCCCTGAGTTCAACAGCTCCCTCGACGGCGACCAGCTGGTGATGAAGAACTACTTCCACATCGGTTTTGCGGCCGACACGCCCAACGGCCTCGTGGTGCCCGTTATCCGTGACGCTGACAAGAAGGGCATCGTCCAGATCAGCCAGGAAATGGGCGACCTGGCCAAGAAGGCGCGCGACGGCAAGCTCGGCCCGGCCGACATGACCGGCGGCTGCTTCTCCATCAGCTCGCTGGGTGGCATTGGTGGTCGTTATTTCACGCCCATCATCAACGCCCCTGAAGTCGCCATCATGGGCGTGTGCAAGAGCAGCCTGGAGCCCAAGTGGGACGGCAAGCAGTTCGCCCCGCGCCTGATCCTGCCGCTCTCCCTGAGCTGGGACCACCGCGTGATCGACGGTGCCGCCGCCGCACGCTTCAACGTGTACTTTGCCTCGCTGCTGGCGGACTTCCGCCGCATCGTGATGTAACGGAAGGGCAAGACACACCATGGCAATCATCGACATCAAGGTGCCCGACATCGGCGACTTCGCCGAAGTGGCCATCATCGAAGTGCTGGTCAAGCCCGGCGACACCATCAAGGCAGAGCAGAGCCTGATCACCGTGGAGTCCGACAAGGCCTCCATGGAGATCCCCTCCAGCCATGCAGGCGTGGTCAAAGAGCTGAAAGTGAAGCTCGGCGACAAGATCGCCGAAGGATCGGTGGTGCTGACGCTGGAAGTGCAGGGCGCAGGCGCAGCAGCTCCAGCACCTGCGGCCGCCCCAGCGCCTGCAGTTTCTGAGCAAAAACAGGCCCCTGCGCCCGTTCAGCAAGCCCAAGCAGCTATCAATCCAGTAGCATCCAGCTTTGCTGGCTCTGCCGACCTGGATTGCGACGTGCTCGTGCTCGGCGGCGGCCCCGGTGGCTACAGCGCCGCCTTCCGCGCGGCCGACCTGGGCCTCAAGGTCGTCATCGTCGAGCGTTATGCCACCCTGGGTGGCGTGTGCCTGAACGTGGGCTGCATCCCCTCCAAGGCGCTGCTGCACGTGGCAGCCGTCATGGACGAGGTCAGCCACATGGCCGACCTGGGCGTGGACTTTGGTGCGCCTGCCGTCAACATCGACAAGCTGCGCGGCCACAAGGAAAAGGTCATCGGCAAGCTCACCGGCGGCCTGGCCGCCATGGCCAAGATGCGCAAGGTGACCACCGTGCGCGGCTACGGTGCTTTTGTCGGCGCCAACCACCTTGAAGTGGAAGAAACCACCGGCACTGGCCAAGAGAAGACGGGCACCAAGAAGGTCATCGCCTTCAAGCGCGCCATCATCGCTGCTGGCAGCCAGGCCGTGCGCCTGCCCTTCATGCCCAACGACCCGCGCGTGGTCGATTCCACCGGCGCCCTGGCGCTCAAGGAAGTGCCCAAGCGCATGCTGATCCTGGGCGGCGGCATCATCGGCCTGGAAATGGGCACCGTCTACAGCACCCTGGGCGCACGCCTGGACGTGGTGGAAATGATGGACGGACTGATGCAGGGCGCGGACCGCGATCTCGTCAAGATCTGGCAAAAGATGAACGCCAAGCGCTTCGACAACATCATGTTGAAGACGAAAACAGTGGGCGCCGAGGCCACCCCCGAAGGCATCAAGGTCACGTTCGCGCCAGCGGAAGAGGGCGGCACTGCCCCCGAACCGCAGGTGTACGACCTGGTCCTGCAGGCCGTGGGCCGCACGCCCAACGGCAAGAAGATCGCCGCCGAAAAGGCTGGCGTTGCCGTCACAGACCGTGGCTTCATCAACGTCGACATCCAGATGCGCACCAACGTGCCGCACATCTTCGCCATCGGCGACATCGTGGGCCAGCCCATGCTGGCGCACAAGGCGGTGCATGAGGCGCACGTGGCAGCTGAAGTCATCGCTGGCGAACTGCAGGGCAACAAGGAACTGGCAGCCGCCGCCTTCAACGCCCGCGTGATTCCATCCGTGGCCTACACCGACCCCGAAGTGGCATGGGTGGGCCTGACTGAAGACCAGGCCAAGGCGCAAGGCATCAAGGTCAAGAAGGGCCTGTTCCCCTGGACGGCCTCTGGCCGCGCCATCGCCAACGGCCGCGACGAAGGCGTGACCAAACTGCTGTTCGACGACTCGCCCGAGGCCCACGGCCACGGCAAGATCCTTGGCGGCGGCATGGTGGGCACGCATGCGGGCGACATGATCGGCGAGATCGCCCTGGCCATCGAGATGGGCGCGGACGCCGTGGACATCGGCAAGACCATCCATCCGCACCCCACGCTGGGCGAAAGCATCGGCATGGCGGCGGAGATCGCGCACGGCAGCTGCACGGATGTGCCGCCGCAGAAGAAATGAGCTGAGCCTCTCTTAAGGTTGCTACTGATTCAGTAGCTGGCCGCGCAGATTCCGAAAGGGCTGCGCGGCTTTTCTTTGTCCATGCCGCACTGTACTGATGGAGGCGGGTGGCGCATTGAAGTTGGCAGAAAAGTTGGCAAAATTATTGGCATAGATTGATAAATATTTAATTAAATCAAATATTTACAATGGTTTTAAAGTTGGCAAAATAAAGCCATGTACACTGCGCCCCATCAGTTCGAACCCTTGCTTCCATCCGATTTGCGCATGGAGCCTCTGCTGGCCAAGGCGCACGATCTGTCCCGTGCCGCCACATTGCTGGCAGGCACCCGGGTGCCGCCCGAGTTGCGCACCTTGCTGCGCAGCATGAACTCCTACTACACCAACCGCATCGAGGGCCAGCACACGCGCCCGCACGAGATTGAGCAGGCGCTGCGCCAAGACTTTTCGCAAGATGCCGTGCTGGCAGCCAAGCAGCGCCTGGCCGTGGCGCATATTGAGGCAGAGCAGGCTCTGGAGCAGCGCTACGCCGGACTGGAGGGCGCGCGGGCCTTGTATTCCGTGGACGCGGTGCAGGTGCTGCACAGTGAGTTGTTTGGCCGCTTGCCGGTCTCGGATCTGGTGACTGCAGAAAACGAGCCCATTGTTCCCGGCGCTTTGCGCCAGCGCGAGGTGCAGGTTGGTCAGCATGTGGCGCCGGCGTGGTCCAGCGTGCCGCAGTTTCTTGCGCGATGGGCATCTTGCTACGGCAGCGTGCGCCGGGGGGAGGCAGCGCTGGTGGCCCTGGCCTGCGCGCACCAGCGCCTGGGTTGGGTGCACCCGTTTGTGGATGGCAACGGGCGTGTCATGCGGTTGCAAACGCATACCTTGCTGAGTGCACTGGGCTACACGGGAGGGCTGTGGTCGCCGCTGCGGGGTTTTGCGCGCAGCACCGAGCGGTACTACGCGCTGCTGGCCGACGCAGACAGCGCGCGCCGGGGCGACCTGGACGGGCGCGGCAACCTGAGTGAACAGGCGCTGGTGGCCTGGAGCGACTATGTGCTGGATGTCTGCCAGGACCAGGTGGGCTTCATGGCCGGCATGCTGGACTTCGAGACCCTGAAGGCCCGCATTGCCGCCTGCCTGGTATTCGAAGCCACGGTAGAAAAATCGGGCGTTCGGCAAGAGTCCCTGCGTGGGTTGCACTACCTGTTTCTGAGTGGCGAAGAGATGGCGCGCGGCGACTTCAAGTCCATGCTGGGCATGAGCGACCGGGGCGCCACCGATGCACTGGGCGCACTGGTGCGGCGCGGCCTGCTTAAGTCCGACTCGCCGCAGGGCAAGGTGCGGTTTGGGCTGCCACAGCATGCGCTGCGCTTTTTGTTTCCCAAGCTGTGGCCTGAGGCCGAGGCGGATGCGGTGGCCCGGTAAAACGCATGGGTCTTCGACCCGGTTCAAGCCAAGGGTCGCATCCCTCAGGTTCACGTCAAAGCACCCCGGTAAAAGTCGTGGAAAATAGAGGGTTTCCTGCCGCTGAGCCCCTTGGCAGAGCACCCGTCCAGCTTTCCAACCTTTTTGCTCCCCTGAGCCTGTCAGTCCATGCAAGACGTTCAAAACTCCAAGATCTCTGTCGAGAAGATCGGCGGCACCTCGATGACCGCCTTTGGCGATGTGTTGCGCCACATCGTGCTGCACGACCCCAAGCGCATCAACGGCCGGATCTACGTGGTGTCCGCCTACTCGGGCGTGACGAACCAGCTGCTGGAGCACAAGAAGACGGGCGAGCGCGGCATCTACGCGCTGTTTGCCGAAGGCAAGGGTTACCAAGATGCGCTGACCAACCTGGCAGCCAGCCTGAAAAAGATCAACGCCGGCTATGCCGATCTGCGCTTGCCATTGGACGTGGCCGATGCCTTCATCGACCAGCGCATTGGCCAGGCCCGTGAATACCTGAACGCCATGCAGCACGTGCTGGCCAGCGGCTACCTGAGCCGCAAGGACGTGTTGCTCGCGGCGCGAGAAGTGCTGGCCTCGATTGGCGAATCGCACAGCGCGTTCAACTCGGTCGAGATCCTCAAGGCCAACGGCGTCAACGCCATCTTGATGGACTTGGCCGGTTTTGACGACAACGAAGCCTGGACGATTGACGAGCGCATTGCCAACAGTTTCAAGGGCCTGGACCTGAGCGACAAGGTCGTGGTGGCCACCGGCTACACCAAGGGCACCGAAGGCATCATGCGTGAGTTTGACCGCGGCTACTCCGAGGTCACTTTCAGCAAGATCGCCGTGGAAGTGCGTCCCGCCGAGGCCGTGATCCACAAGGAATTCCACCTGTCTTCTGCCGACCCCAACCTCGTGGGCCTGGAAAACGCCATCGTGGTGGGCGCCACCAACTACGACGTGGCCGACCAGCTGGCCGACGTGGGCATGGAAGCCATTCACCCCAAAGCCGCCAAGCCCATGGAACTGGCCGGCATCCCGATCCGCCTGAAGAACACCTTTGAGCCCGACCACCCCGGCACGCTCATTACGAAAGACTTTGTGGGCGAGCGCGCGCGCGTGGAGATCGTCACGGGCACCGACAAGGTCACGCTGATCGAGATCCACGACCCCAGCATGGTGGGCACTGTGGGCTTTGATGCGGGGCTGATGAACGTGTTCTGCAAGCACGATGTGAGCTACATCCTCAAGGCGACCAACGCCAACTCCATCGCCCATCTGGTGTGGGACAACCAGGTCACGCCCGAGCTGGTGGCCGAGCTGCAGAAGGACTACCAGGTCGTGACGATCAAGCCCAGCGCGATCGTGTGCACCATTGGCTCCAACATCGGCATCCCCGGCGTGCTGGCCAAGGCCGCGCAGGCGCTGGCCGATGCCCGCGTCAACGTGAATTGCGTGTCTCAGACCCTGCGTCAGGTAAACATGCAGTTCGTGATCGAACGCGAGGACTACAAGACCGCGATCAAGGCGCTGAACATGGCGCTGTGCGTGAACTCGGGGACCCCGGTGCCTCGCGTGTGATGGGATAACAGGGGGGCCTGTCGCGTTGCTTTCCCCTTGGGCCTTCGTGCAAGGCCTGCCCAGTAGCCCGCCATGTGCGGGCTTTTTTAACGCCTGGACATTGCCATCAGCCCACGCCCAGCAGTCTTTCGAAAAGGTCCGTTCCGCCCATCTGCCCCCCCTTGAGCATCAGCTCCAGCCCGTCGCGGGACGGGTCGGCACTGTGCGCGCGGCTCAGCGTGACCCCGGGGCAGACCGTGGTTTGGTACGACAGCCCCCACAGCTGCAGCGCCTGCACCGCGTGGCTGGAGGTATCGCCCCCCGCAATGCCAATGCGCCGCAGCGGAGTGCCGTTGTCGGCCTGCGCCTGCACCACGCGGGCGACCAGGGCCGCACTGGCGGCGGCGACGGCCGCTGAAGCACCACCGGACGGGGCAGGAGCTCCGTCCGTGGTACCGGTGTAGGCCAGCACATGATGCCCCTGCTGCAGCCCGGCGCATATCGCGCGTTGGGTGGCCTGGGCGTAGTCGGTGTCATGGGCCAGCCGGTGCGCGTCCACCGGGATGCGCTGATAGGACGTTGCGGCCTGGACCTGGGCCGCTGTGATGGGTGACAGGCTGCCCGCCCAGGCGAGCACAGGGCCAGGCGATGGTGCCAAGGCAGGGGCGGGTTGGCTGACCCGCGCACCCCAGCACGCGATCAGCGCCTGGGCCACGGAGCTGGGCCCCACGGCGAGCAAGCGGCCGCGCTGGGCTTGCTGCCACAGCAGGCGCCCCACGCTGGCCAGATGGTCTGCACTGGTCAGGTCCAGCAGCGTAGGCACGAATGGCGTGTCGGACACCTCGGGCGCAGCGGTCGCGCCATGGCCCAGCAGGGTGTTCAGAGAGCTGGGCAAGGTGTCTGCTTCGTACAGCGGGTAATGCAGTGCCGTGATGCCTTGCAAACCCTGCTGCGCCAGGTGCACCCGCAAGTCGGCTTCTGCCATGGGGGTCACCGGGTGCCGGTGCATCGTCGGGTGCCGGTCAATGCGGTAGACGGCCCCCCCCGTGCCGGCCGCAGCAAACAGGTTGCTGAAGGCGCAGTATCTGCCCAGGCTGGGCTGGCCGCCGAGGATGGGTACCCAGCGGTTGTCCACGCTGGGGTGCAGTGTCTCGATGGCGCAGGCGATGTTGCCGACATGCGGAGCGCTGTCGAAGGTGGAGCACACCTTGTAGTGCAACACGGTGGGTGCGATCTGCCTGAAAAAGCGGCCCACGGGGGCCAGTTCTGCGCGCATGGCTTCGGGCGGCATGGCGCGCGCGGCGCCTGCAATGCCCACGGCGTCCAGCGGCCCGGCGGCGACCAGAGCTTCTGCGCTGGGTACGCCCATGAACAGCATGGACCGCAGGCCTGCCCGTGCGAGCACGGCCAGGGTGTCGGTGGCTCCGGTGAAGTCGTCGCCGTACCAGCCAAACCGGGGAGCTGTGGTGGACATGGTTCAGTGCTTCTTGCCAAAGAAGTCAATGGCGTGGCGCAGTTCAACGGCATGTTCCGCACGCTGGGCCAGCGTCTCGCCGTTCTGCACCGCGTCCCAGGCCTGCTGCAGGCTGGCCACGCCAGCGGCCGCGCCATCGGGGTGGGCCAGAATGCCGCCGCCGGACATGAACAGCAGGTCGTTGCTGCGCACGCTGTCCCAGGTGGCGGGCACCGTGCCAGCCCATTGGCCGTTGGAGAACGCGGGCAGCACGCGGTCGTCCAGCCCTTCGCACAGGGGCGCCAGGGTGTTGTGCGCGGATTCGATCACTTCCTCATCGGTCTGCGAGAACTTGCCCTGCAGGCCGTGTACATGCATGTGGTCCACACCCGCCAGGCGCCACAGCGTCTGCCAGGCATTGAACGAAAAGCCCAGCAACGGGTGGCGCGACAGGGCGCCGTAGCCGTTGCGGTGGCCGTGCAGGGCCAGCGGGGTGTGGCGGCGCAACGTCTGTATGGCGGAGTAGCCGCACCAGTTCAGGCTGACCATCACACAGCTGCCACCCTCGGCGGCAATCAGGTCGGCGTGGCGGCGCATGGCATCGGTTTCGTCGGTGATGTTGAACGCCACCATCACGAGCTTGCCGGTCTTGTCCTGGTGGGCCCGCACACGGCGCATCACGGATTTCACGCGGTCGGCCAGCGGGGCGTGCACCGGGTTGGCGCACACCTCGTCATCCTTGATGAAGTCCACCCCAGCGGCGCACAGGCGGCCCGCCAGTTCACCGGTTTCTTCGGCCGATAAACCCACGTTGGGTTTGATGATGGTGCCGATGAGCGGGCGGCCCTGCACGCCGGTCAGCGCGCGTGTGCCTGCAATACCTTGGCGGGGCATATCAAACTGCTCGCGGTAGGCGCGCGGCAGCTTCATCGACTCCAGTCGCAAGCCGGTGACCTCGCCCAGGTCGAACAGGTTGCCCGACACCGTGGCCGCCAGCGTCGGCAGGTTGGGGCCGATGTTGCCGCAGGGGAAGCTCACGCGCAGCCGGGCGCGCTGCCAGGTCTGTGGTGTGCCGAACATGCCGCGCCGCTGCATCCAGCCATTGGGCAGCGACGGCGCGGGCGCCACGTCCAGCAGCTCGATGGATTCGACCGTGGCGCGGGCGCGTTCGCGCAGCGCATCGGTCTCGCCCTCCACCCGGGTGAAGGTGCCACACGATTGCTCGCCCGCCAGCACCTCGGCCACGTGGGCGGGGTCCAGCGGGGTTTCGATCAGGTAGGTGGCTTCAAAGCGGTCTGGGGACATGGGCAGAGTGCACTATGGTTTTGATAGCTGCTAGCGCTTTATGGACAGGCGGTAAAGGGCTATTTGGCTTGAAATCAGATCTTGGAGAGGTCCGGGAAGGGGCGCACCGGGTCGGTCTTGCCGTCCCAGGTTTCCGACTCGGCGCGGATCAGGTCGAACATGCGGCCCTTGGGGCCGGCCACTTCCGACAGCTCGATCACCGTGCCCGGGTGGTACTCGGTGTCAAAGTACACAAAGCGGCCTTTCTCGCCCACCTCGCCGCTCATCACCGCCTTGAAGCCCTGGGCAGTCAGGCGTGCCAGGTCGGCGTCGTAGTCGCTGGTCCAGTAGGCCACGTGCTGCAGCCCGGTGCGCCCGGCCTGCAAAAAGTCGCGGTACATCGATGGCACGTCGTTGCGGGTCTGGATCAGCTCGACCTGCACGTAGCCCGAGTTGGCGAGCGCCACCGAGTTGTGCGGTTCGTGCGACTCGCCCCGGTAGACGTAGTTCTTGATCGGAACCTTGGGGTTGTAGAACCAGGGGCCGACGCCCAGGGTGTTGCTCCAGTAGTCCATGGCGGCTTCGATGTCGTGGACCACATAGCCCAGCTGGCGGATGGCGCCGAAGTGACGGCTCATAAGAATTTCCTTTGATGGTGATGCGTCAGGGCAGGGCAGCGCTGAACGGGGGCATTGCCCACCGGCCGTCACTCGCCTTTGCCTACGGTGCAGCGCTTACTTGGCGCCGTCGATGATTTCCTTGGGGATCGGCACGCCCGCGTACTTCAGGTGGATGTCGTTGAGCTTGCCGTTGGTCAGGTTGGTCTTGATCCAGCCGTTGACGGCCTTCATCAGCTCGGGTTGGCCCTTGCGCATGGCCATGCCCAACTGGTAAGACTGCAGGATGAACTTGGTCTCGAACTCGCGCGCCGGGTTCTTCTTGGCAATGGCCGTGATGATGGGCGGCGTGATGGCCACGATGTCGGCCTGTCCCGTGGCGGCAGCGGTGATGGAGGCGGATTCATCGTCAAAGCGCACCACCTTGGCCTGCGGCGCGCGCTCGGTCACGATCTTGTCCTGCGGGCCACCGCGCGTCACGGCCACCGTCTTGCCCGCCAGATCGTCGATGCTGGTGAGCTTGAGGCTCTTGGGCGCGCCCACGGCCGCCTGGATGGCGCCGTAGGGCATGGAGAAGTCCACGGCCTTCTGGCGCTCGGGCGTGATCGACAGCGACGAGATGATCAGGTCCACCTTGTTCGACAACAGGTTGGGGATGCGCGCGGAGTTGGTGGTGTTCACGATCTCCAGCGTCAGGCCCAGGTCCTTGGCCAGCAACTCGGCCGCTTCCACGTCCGAGCCCACGGGCTTCATCTTCTCGTCCACATAGCCATAGAACGGCGCGCCAAAGTCGATGCCCACGCGCAGTTTGCCGGCGGACTTGATCTCGGCCAGGTCTGCCATGGCGGGCAGGCACAGGGCGGCTGCGGCGGTGGCGAGCAGGGCGCGGCGCAGGATGCGGGTGCGGGAAGCGGTCATGTGAAATGTCTCCTGGTGGTTTTTGGCAAGGGAATCAAAAAAGGAACGGATCACAGCCCGTGCGACAGAAAGTCGCGCAGCTCGGCCGTTTGCGGGTTCTTCAGCATGTCGCCGGGGCCGGTCTCCCAGACCTTGCCCTCGTGCATGTAGATCACTGTGTCGGCCACGCGCGCGGCGAATTCCATCTCGTGGGTGACCAGCACCATGGTCATGCCGCCCTGGGCCAGCGATTCGATGACGCGCAGCACCTCGCCGGTGAGCTGTGGGTCCAGCGCCGAGGTCACTTCGTCGAACAGCATCACCTGCGGCTCCATGGCCAGCGACCGTGCAATGGCCACGCGCTGCTGCTGGCCGCCCGATAGCTGCTCGGGGTAGGCCTGCGCCTTGTCGGCCAGGCCCACCTGCTGCAGTGTGCGTGCGGCAATGGCACGCGCCTGGGCGGCGGGCAGGTTCTTGACGGCCTTGGGCGCGAGCGTGATGTTCTGCTCCACCGTGAGGTGCGGGAACAGGTTGTAGCTCTGGAACACGATGCCCACGTCCTGCCGCAGCTGGCGCAGGTCGATGGCCGGGTCGTGCACCGCGTGGCCGCACACGTGGATGGTGCCGCTGTCAATGATCTCCAGCCGGTCGATGCAGCGCAGCGCGGTGCTTTTGCCCGACCCGCTCTTGCCGATGATGGCAACGACCTGGCCCTTAGGAATGGCGAACGACACGCCCTTGAGCACCTGGTTGCTGCCGAAGCTCTTGTGCACATCCTTCAGCTCAACGACGGTGTGCGCAGGCGAAGCCGCTGGCTGGGAGGGTTGCACGGCAGCGTCTCGGGCGAGGTTCATGGTGTCTTCTCGTTTCATGCGGTGGTCACAGAAGGGGTGGCCGTGCCACGGTTTCCAAACTGCTGGCGCTGCTCCAGCTTGCGGCTCCAGACCGACAGCGGATAGCACATTGCGAAGTACACGATGGCAATCAGCAGGTACACGGTGAACGGCTGGAAGATGGAGTTGTTGATGAGCTGCCCGGCACGCACCAGCTCGATGAACCCCACGATGGACGCGAGCGACGTGTTCTTGACGATCTGCACCATGAAGCCCACCGTGGGCGGGGTGGCAATGCGCACCGCCTGGGGCAGCACCACCAGCCGCATGCGCTGGGTGCGCGACAGGGCCAGGCATTCGGCCGCCTCCCACTGCGTGCGCGGCACCGATTCGATGCAACCGCGCCAGATTTCGCCCAGGTAGGCACTGACGTAAACAATCATCGCGATGCTGGCGGCCACGATGGCGGGCAGCTCCAGCCCCATGATGGAAAGGCCGAAGTAGCACAGGAACAGCACCACCAGCAGCGGCGTGCCCTGGATGATCTGGATCCACGCAATCGTGGTCCAGCGCACCGCCTTGATGGGGCTGACGCGGCACAGCGCAATCACGCCCCCGGCCAGGCCGCCGCCCACAAAGGCGATCAGCGACAGGCCGATGGTCCACAGCGCGCCGAACAGCAGGTACTGCAGGTGGTGTGCATTCAGTCCACCGTCGATCATTTGGCGCTCCTCAGTTTGCGTTGGCGCGTGAACACGATCTGACCGAACAGCCACAGCCCGGCGCGCATCAGCAGCGACAGCACCAGGTAGGCCACGGCGACCAGGATGTAGGCCTCGAAGGGGCGGAAGGTTTCAGACTGCACGCGGGCCGCGATGGCCGTCAGCTCCTCCACCGAGATCTGCGAGGTGATGGACGAGGCCAGCATCAGCAGCACGAACTGGCTGGTGAGCGCGGGGTAGACCTTCTCCATGGCCGGGCGCAGCACCACATGCCAGTACACCTGCCGCCGCGTCAGGCCCAGGCATTCGGCGGCCTCGATCTGGCCCTTGTGGATGGAGTCCATGCCGGCGCGCATGATTTCGCAGGTGTAGGCCGCCACGTTGATCACCAGCGTCAGCAACGCCGCTGCAAATGCAGGCACCTTCCAGCCCAGGCTGGCCAGGCCGAAGAACACCAGAAACACCTGCACCAGCAGCGGCGTGTTGCGCAGCACTTCCACATAGGCACCGCAGGTCTTGGCCACCCAAGGCGTGTTGCCGCGCCGGCCAATTGCCAATAGCGTGCCGCCCACAAAACCAATCACCGTGGCCGGGAAGGACAGCAGGATGGTCATCCAGGCCCCTTCCAGAAACTGGGGCCAGTTGGCCAGCACGCTGGCAAAGTCGAATTCGTATTGCATGGAGCCGCAGCAGCGATCTAGCCCAGGCGGGCGGTGCAGGGCGCGCGTCGGCGGAACGAAGAAGGGATATCAGGCATGGGCTTGTCTCCTGTGCAGTCGGTCTGTGCCGCCGCAATCTAGGGTTTGTACTGATCGAATTTGATGCCTTTCGGCACCGAAGCTGCAGTGATACTATCCGCAGAATCCATCAAATACCAGCAAATGCAATGATGGATTTTGATTGATTTTTATGTCCAAACACCCCCGCATCCCTGATATCGCCCAGTTGTCTGGTGTCTCCACCGCCACGGTGGACCGGGTGCTCAACCAGCGCGCGGGCGTACGCAGTGCCACCGTGCAGCGCGTGATGCAGGCGGCCATCAGCCTGGGGTATTTGCCGCAGGCAGAGGCGCAAGCCACGCTGCAGGCACAGCCGCAGCCCCTGCGTTTGATGGTGCTGATCCCCGAGGGCAGCAACCGCTTTTTGCAGATGCTGGGCGATGTGATCGGCTACGCGCAGGAGCATTGGGCACCGTTCAACGTGCGCTGCCAGGCAGCCTACATCGAGAGCTTCAACCCAGATGCTTTGGCCAAAGCGCTGCTGCACCACGGCAAGCGATGCGACGGCATTGCCTTCATGGCGCTGGAGCACCCCGTGGTGCGTGAGGCCGTGGCCCAACTGGCCGAGCAGGGTGTGCCCACCGTCACGCTGATCTCGGACCTGTCGAGCTCGCGCCGGGCGGCCTATGTGGGCCTGGACAACCGTGCGGCGGGCCGCACCGCGGGCTACCTCATTGCCCGCTTCATGGGCCCGCTGGCGCTCAGCCGCAACGCCCGCGTGGCGATGATCGTGGGCTCGCTGCGCTACCGCGCGCACGAGGAGCGCGAGGCAGGCTTTCTGCACTTGTTCGAAGAACAATTCCCTTTGGTGCAAGTGGTGGGTGTGCGCGAGGGCCAGGACGACGCCGAGCGCAACTACCAGCAGGCGCGCAGTCTGCTGGAGCAGCACCCCGACCTGGCCGGCATCTACAACATCGGTGGCGGCGCAGAAGGCATCGGCCGCGCCCTCAAGGAAGCCGGGCTGGAGCACAAGGTGGTCTTCATCGGCCACGGCCTCACGCCCGACACCCGCGCTCTGCTGATCGACGGCACCATGGATGCGGTCATCACGCAGAACCCGCTCGGCGCGGTGATGAACTGCGTGCGTATCTTTGCCAACCTGCGGGACGGGCGGGACGCCACGAGCGGTGTGGAGGCCACCCGCAGCCAGGTCATCTTTCGGGAAAACCTGCCCTAGCCAGTCTGGCCGACGGCGGGCCTACATTGCAGGCTTGGCAGCCTTCGGCAAGGGAGTAGGTGCGCTGCGGCGCCCGATCAGCATCACCCCCGCGAGCACCAGCGCCGCACCCCCCATCTGCCACCAGGTCAACGGTTCATCCAGCAGCCAGACGCCAAAAAAGATCGTCAGGATGGGGCCTAGCGTGCCGATGAGCGCGGTTTTGGAGGCGCCAATGCGGCGGATGGCGGCCGACGTCATGAACACGGGCAACACGGTGGAGAACACGGCCATGCCCAGCGCATGCAGGTAGACCGGCGCGGGCTGCACCAGCGCGCCCACAGGTTGCGACACCACAAAATGCAGCAGAGTGGCGCCTGTGGAAACCAGCATCGCCAGTGCCGTGAAGCGCGCCGCGCCCATGCGCCGGATGGCGGGCTCGCTGCCCGCCTGGTAGAACGCATACGATACGGCCGAGCCAAACACAAACCCTGCGCCCACCAACACGGCGTGCGAATCGCCCGCCACATGCAGGTCGTGCGCAAAGGCCAGGCCAATGCCTGCGTAGGACAACAACAGCGCCCCCAGCTCCCGGCGGGAGGCCCGCTTGCCCATGAACAGTACGCCGATCACGATGGTGAGCGTGGGGTAGGTGAAGAGGATCAACCGCTCCAGGCTGGCGGTGATGTACTGCAGGCCGATGAAGTCGAGGATGCTCGCGCCGTAGTAGCCCAGCAGGCCCAGCGCCACGATGGCCAGCCAGTCGCGGCCCGTCAGCGGAGCCAGGTTGCGGCTGGCCCGCCAGCCCACCCAGGCAAACACCGGCACCGAAAACGCCATGCGCAGGCACAGCAGGGTGACGGAATCCACCGGCACGGCCTGGGGCACGGCATAGGCCAGCTTCACAAAGATGGCTTTGAAGGAGAAGCCCAGCGCTGCCAGGATGGCAAGGGCAAGACCAAGGCGTTCGGAGGACCAGTTTTTCCAGGGCATGGAATGGGTTTGCGCGTTTTGTGCGGTTTGGCCGAACGATTTGCGTGCTTTTTATGAGACGGCTGGCATCCTGCTCTCATATGCTGCAGGGCACAATTGCTGATCTCGCAACCATGCGTTCGTATTCGACGAACGTTAAGAACGTGTTCACGATCCCCTGCGAGATCGTGAACACGTTCTGAAAGCCCGCCTTGCACTACGACCTCACCGACCTGCGCCTGTTTGTTGCCATTGCCGAAGAGCGCAACCTCACGCGCGGTGCCGCGCGCGCCTACCTGGCGCCGTCGTCGGCCAGCCACCGGCTGCGGCGGCTGGAGGAGGCGCTGAACACCTCGCTGTTCGAGCGCCAGACGCGGGGCGTGGCGCTGACCCGTGCGGGCGAGGCCCTGCTGCGCAACGCCCGCCAGGTGCTGGCGAGCATCGAGCAGATGCATGCCAACCTCTCGCCCTTTGCCACCGGCATTCGCGGCCATGTGAGCCTGTGGGCCAACACGCATGCCACCCACACCTTTTTGCCCGATGACCTGGCGGGCTTTCTCAAACGACACCCCCAGGTGAGCGTGAGCCTGGAAGAGCGCACCAGCGCCGAAATTGTGGTGGCCGTGGCCAACGGCGAGATCGAGGTGGGGGTGCTGGCGGACAGCGGCACGGGCGCCGGGGTAGAGCTGGCGCCCTATCGGCAAGACCGCTTGGTGCTCATCGTGCCCGCAGGCCATGCGCTGGCAGGGCGCGGCCGTGTGGGGTTTGCCGAGGTGTTGGACCAGGCCTTTGTGATGCTGCACGCGGGTTCGGCCATCCATACCTTCACGACCAATGCCGCCGCCGCGCTGGGGCGGCATCTGGACGTGCGCATTCAGGTGCGGAGTTTTGAAGCCGTGTGCCGCATGGTGGGCGCGGGCGTTGGCATTGGCCTGGTGCCCCGGGGCGCGGCCTTGCAGGTGGCGGGCCTGAGCGAGCCGCCGGTGCTGGTGGAGCTGGACGAACCGTGGGCGCAGCGCGATCTGCAGATCTGCGTGCGCAAGGGCGCAGTGCTGACGGGCTTTGCCGCAGCCTTGGTCGCGCACCTGCGCCAGGGCACTGGCGCCGCTACTGCCTGATTGCCTGATTGCCTGCAGCGATCTCCACCTTGGCGCCACCGGCCTGCAGCTTTTTGCGCAGCGCCTGTGGCGTGGCGGCGGGCACCACCAGTGCGGCTAGTTCGCGCAAGGGGGCAACGCTGAACGGCGATGCCGTGCCCAGTTTGTCGAGCGAGGCCAGCACCACCGTCTCTGCCGCCCGCTGGTGCAGGGCGCGCTTGACGGCGGCTTCCTCAAAGTCTCCCGTGGTCAGGCCGGCCTCGGCATGCACGCCGGTCACACCCATCAGGTACAGGTCGGCCCGCAACTGGGCGGCGGCCTCGACCACGCTGGCACCCACATTCACCATGGAATGGCGGAACAACCGGCCGCCCAGCACCAGCACCTCCACCTGCGTATGCCCAGCCAGCGCCACGGCCACGGTGGGGCTGTGCGTGACCACGGTGGCGCGCAAGTCCAGCGGCAGGTGCTGCACCACCTGCAGCGAAGTGGTGCCTCCGTCCAGGATCACCACCTGGCCGGGCAACACGAGCGCGGCCCCGGCGCGGCCCAGGGCGCGCTTGTCTTCGGGGGCCAGCTGCTCACGCACTTGCAGACTGCTCACAGCGGCCGAGGCGGGCAGGGCGCCGCCATGCACACGCTGCAAGCGGCCCTCGGCGGCCAGCTCGCGCAGGTCGCGCCGCACGGTGTCTTCCGAGATGCCCAGCTCCTCGCTGAAGGCCTTGGCCACGATCTGGCCGTCCTGCTGAAGTCGAGCGAGCAGGAGCTGTTTGCGTTGGGTGGTCAGCATGAGTGGTTGGACAAGGTGATTGCACGAAATTGCATGTTTGTGCATGATATTGTGTAAATCAACCTTGTCAAAACCATGCACAAACCACCAAACCGCACCGCGTCAGCGTTGGCGCCAGGCGTACGTTGCCACCCAAGCCAGCCCGAAGGGAGCCATGCATGAGCCGCCCCGTGCCCGAAATCCCCGTCGCCGAGCTGAACGCCCGCACCGAGCATGTAAAACTGCTGGAGGTGCAGGTGCTGTCCGACAACTGGTATGTGCTGCGCAAGGTCACCTGCTCACTGCGCAGGCGCGATGGCGAATGGCAGACGATGAGCCGCGAGGCCTATGACCGGGGCAACGGCGCTGCGTTGCTGTTGTTCGACCCACGCCGCAGCACGGTGGTGCTTACGCGCCAGTTCCGGCTGCCCGCCTTTCTCAACGGTTGTACCGACGGCCTGCTGATCGAGACCTGCGCGGGCCTGCTCGACGGCGACGACCCCGAAACCTGTATCCGCCGCGAGGCCGAGGAAGAAACCGGCTACCGCGTGCGCCAGCCGCGCAAGGTGTTCGAGGCCTACATGAGCCCGGGCTCGGTGACCGAGAAGCTGCACTTCTTTGTGGCCGAGTACGAGCCCGGCGACCGCATCCGTACTGGCGGCGGCCTGGAGGGGGAGGGTGAAGACATCGAGGTGATCGAGATGCCGCTGGCCGACGCCCTGGCGGGCATTGCCAACGGCACAATCCAGGACGGCAAGACCATCATGCTGCTGCAGCATGTGGCGCTGGGGTGGGGCCGGGCCCAGTAGCCCGGCCGCCGCATCACGGTGCCCTGCCGCCTTCGCCACCAGCCGCGAGATCCCGCAAGGCACCCGGCAGATCAGGGTGCACAAACTGGTAACCCAGGGCCACTGCCGCCTGGGGCACTACGTTCTGCCCGTCCAGCAGCAGGGTGGCCATCTCGCCCAGCGCCCAGCGCAGTGGGGCGGCTGGCATGGCCAGCCACACGCGCTGCCCAAACGACGCGGCCAGGGCCTGCACAAAGCTGCGCTGCGACACGCCATCGGGCGCCACCGCGTTGATGGGCCCCTGCACATCGTTGCGGTCCAGCACAAACCGGATCAGCCCCACAGCATCCGCCAGGTGGATCCACGGCGCGGCCTGGCGGCCGTGGCCCAGCACGGCGCCCAGGCCCAGGCGGGCGCTCAGGGCCTGCATCGGATAGGCGCCGCCGCCGTTGCCCAGCACCACCCCCAGGCGCAGGCGCACCACACGCACGCCCAGTGCTTCGGCGCGCCGGGCCTCGTGCTCGAAGGCTGCGCACAGGTCGGACTGGAACTCGCCCGGGCGTGGTGGCGCGGCTTCATCTAGCGGCTCCATCGAGGCGTTGGGCGACGCGCCATAAAAGCCCACGGCCGATGCGCTGACCAGCACACGAGGGCGGTGGTGCAGGCGCCGCATCAGCGCGACCACGGCCATGGTGGTGTCCACCCGGCTGGCCAGTAGCACACGCCTGCGCGCGGCCGTCCAGGGCATGCCCAGCACCCGCGCCCCGGCGAGCTGGACCACGGCGTCGATGCGGGTTTCTGGCGGGATTGCGTCCAGCGTGTCCACGGCCCACACGCCCGGGCCCAGGCTCGCGCGGGCCTGCAGCACATCGCGCGTCAGCACGATCACACGCTGGCCGTCCTGCACCAGCTGCGCCACCAGGGCGCTGCCCACAAACCCCGTGGCTCCGGTGACCAGCGTGGCAGGGGCGGTGTGGTGCTGGCTGTTGCCCGGCACAGCTTGGGGCTGGGCTGCAGGTGCCGCTGCGCGGCGCAGGCGCAATACAGCCCGCAGGTTGCGCACGCTCCAGGCCCACACCCCCAGCGCAAACGCGGTAAACAACCACGACACCCAGCCATGGGGCGCGACCACCAGGGCGGTGGGCTGCTGCAGCCAGCCCCACAGCACGGGCGCCATCAGCCCCAAGAACAGACCGTAGCTGATGGTCAGCAGCGTGTGCAGCACCCGCTCCAGCGGGGGCAGGCGCCGGGTGCGGTCCTCTTCCAGAAAGTCCGCCAGGGTGATGCCCAGCTCGGTCAGCAGCAGGGCGGCAAGCAGGGCCGCCCAGGCGCCATGCCACGCAAACCAGGCCAGCCCGAAAAAGACGACGCCATAGATCGCCTCGCGTGCCGCATGCAACGCCAGCTCATACCGGGCCGATGGGCGATGGGGCAGGCGGGCCTGCAGCTCGTGGTGCCACCAGTTGTCAAACGCGCCCATGGCGGCCTGCACGGAGAGCAGCATAAAAAGAGGGGTCATGGCACTCATGGTCGGGTGTCCTTGTTGTTGTGTGCGCTTCAAAGCGCGTTGAGAGAATAGTCAGGGCTGGAGTCTTCAGTGCAGGGGTCGGTGAACACCCCGGACTGGTGGAAGGTCTCCCCCCACCAGGGGTGCACCATGCTCAGCGTGAAGCGGAACTGCCCGCCGCCCAGGTCGGTGTGTGCCACGCGGCAGGTCCCCGGTGTCAGCAGGGCCGGCACGGGGATGCGCAGGTTCCCCCGCACCCACCAGAAGCGGCGGCTGCGAAACACCAGCGCGCCGTCTTCTTCCAGCACGTCCAGCGACATGGCCAGGCCTCCATCGGTGCGCTCCAGCAGGCGCCCATCGGGCCCCAGCTCCTTGGTGGATCGCACGGTGCGGCCCGCGCCGCTGTCGGCGCCGGTGTGAAAGCAGCGCTCCCACACCACGCCACCGCACCCGTTGTCGCTCACGCGCACCGTGGCGGGCAGGGCGGTGGTGTTGATGTGGGTGAGCGGGCCACCCCAGACCCGGGTCAGCGCGGCATAGACATGGCCGACCCGCGAGCAGCGCAGTTCCATCTGGCCTTCATAGGCCACATCGGCGTGTGCGGTGCCAAAGCGGCGTTGCACGGCGGCGGGCAAGCGCGCCCAGGCTGCGGCGCCCACCATGGCGCGCAGGTCCAGCGCCTGGGCAGGGTGGGCAGGGGCGGCATCACAAGTGCGGGGTGCGGGACTGAAAAGGGCAGACATGGCGGGCTGGGCAAGAGTGGTGGTTGCACTCCCTATTGCGAAACCCGGGCCAGGCACTGAACGCACTGCAAGTGCTTGATTTCATTGAAATTCGCGGGCCGACCTGCATACTTGGTTTACAGTGCGCGCAGCCGCAATCGTTAACTCCAGGAACAGGTCCCCGCCATGCGCAGCGCTCCCACCCCATCGGTTCTTGCATGCTGATCCACGCCGTCCTCGGGTTTTCGGTGCTCGAAACCCTGGTGTTGGCCGCCCTGTTGCTGGCCTGGGCCGACCGCGTGGCGGGCGCGCGCCTGCTGGCCACGTTTTTGACCGGCATTTCGCTGTGGATGGTGGGCAACGAGCTGCCCAACTGGATCGGCCCCGAGGCTGAGCCCGTGGCCATGCGCCTGCTGGCCACGGCGCCTTTCACTTCGGCGCTGTTCTTTCACTTCTGCACCGTTTTCTGCCGTGTGGACCTGGGGCGCTGGGGGGTGGCGGCGGCCTACGCGCTGGGGGGCGGTGCCACCGTGGTTTCCATCATCCTGGTGCCCGGGCATTTGATTCACCACCGCGACATTGGCTGGCTTGCAGTGGCCGACCCGGTGGGCATGGTGGCCAGCATGGCCTGGGTCATCCTGGGCATTGGCGGGGTGTGGGTGCTGCTGCACGCCTTGCTGCGCGCACGCCGCCTGGGCGATGGGCAGAAGCTCCGGCAGATTGCGGCCGTCACCGCGTCGTGCCTGTGGGGCCTGCTGTGCCTGGCGGGTTATGGCATTGCGGTGCTCGATCTGCCGATCTACCCGTTTCCGCTGCTGGGCCTGCCGTTCTATTCGCTGATCCTGGTGTACGGCATCCTGCGCTACGGTGTGTTTGTGGCCAATGCCTGGGCGCGCCGCGCGCTGGTGTGGGCGCTGCTGCTGGCGCTGGGGTTGGTGGTGGTGGCGCTCACGCCCTTGCTGCCGCTGGAGTCGCGCTGGCTGGGCGGCCTGGCCGTGGCAGCCAGTGTGCTGGCTCTCAACGGCCCCGTGCGGCGGGTGGCCGAGCGGCTGGTGTACCCGGGTGCCGACGTGTCTGCCGCCGACCTGGCCGCCTGGCGCCGCACGCTGGGGTCGGCCGAAACGCCCCAGTCCCTGGCCGAACACGCAGCTGCCTTGCTCAGCGCACGCATCGGCACGCAGGTGGAAGTGCACATTGGCGAGGCCCCCGCCGCCGCCAGCAGCACGCCGCAGCTGGTGTGTGGCCGCGCGGGCGAGGGCTGGGCCGTGTCGTTGCAGGGCTGGGACGCCGCGCCCCCCGGACCGCGCCATGTGGCCGAGCTGTTTGGCACCGTGGTGGCCGAGGCAGCAGAGCGCGTGGAGCAGGCCCAGCAGTTTGCCGCCCGCGAGCGCGAGCGCCAGTTGCAGGCCCGCCTGGCCGAGTTGGGGGCCCTGGCGGCCACGGTGGCGCACGACATTCGCAACCCGCTGAACATCATCTCCATGGCGGTGGCCGCCGCGCCGGGCGACACCCGGCGCGAAGTGGCCGAACAGGTGGCCCGCATCGCGCACCTCACGCACGACCTGCTGGACTTTGCCAAGCCCTGGAAGCTGGCACCGAGCACCATCGATCTGGCGGCCCAGGTGCGCAACGCCGCCATGCGCCTGCCCGATGTGAGCTTCGGGCCGGGGCTGGAGCAACCGCTGTGGCTGCAGGCCGACCCGCGCCGTGTGGACCAGGCGCTGACCAACCTGTTTGAAAACGCCCGCATGGCCACTGCACCCGGCAGCGATGCCAACGCCTCGGCAGCGGCCCACACCCACAGCCATGTGCACATCGACGCCGAAACCACCGGCACCACCGTGCTGCTGCATGTGTGCGACGCAGGCCCCGGCGTGCCCGCCGAAATCCGCGACCGGCTGTTTGAGCCCTTTGCCTCGCGCAGCCCCGGCGGCACCGGGCTGGGCCTGGCCATCGTGGCCCGCACCATGGCGGCACACGGCGGCACGGTGGCGCTGACCGAGCGTGCGCCCTGGAGCACCTGTTTCACGCTGAGCTTTCCCCGCTCGCCCGCCCCATGAACCCCTCTTTCAACGACTCATCCGCCCCCCTTGCTGCGCAGAATGCCGAGGCAGGCGGCGACCCAGGCCTCACCAGCGCGCCAGGCCACGGCCATGTGCTGCTGGTGGACGACGAAGCCGCTTTCCAGCGCCTGGGTGGTGCCTTCTTGCGCAGCCTGGGCCACGAGGTCACGCTGGCGGGCGATGGCACGCAAGCCCTGGCAGCTTTTTCCCAGCGCCGCCCCGAGCTGGTCTTGCTGGACCTGGCCATGCCCCCGCACATGGACCCCGAGATCGGCCTGGAGCTGATTCCGCGCTTTGCCCCCGTGCCCGTGGTGGTGCTGACCGGCCATGGCGACCATGCGCTGGCCCTGCGCGCCACCGAGCTGGGCGCCTGGGACTTCCTCACCAAACCCATCGACCCCGACATGCTGCGTTTTGTGGTGGCGCGCGGGCTGCACAAGGCCCGCCTGGATGGCGAGCTGGCCGCACTGCGGGCCGGGCAGGCGCTGGATGCCCAGGGCCTGGACGACATGGGCCTGGTGGGCCAGGCGGCGGCCACGGTGCAACTGCGGGCGCTGGTGCGCCGCGTGGCGCCCACCCAGGTCAGCGTGCTGGTGCTGGGCCCCACGGGCACGGGCAAAGAGCTGGTGGCGCGTGCCCTGCATGCCCACAGCGCCCGCCGCACCGCGCCCTTTGTGGCCATCCACTGCGGCGCGCTGTCGGCCGAGCTGCTGGAGAGCGAGCTGTTCGGCCACATGAAGGGCAGCTTCACCGGCGCCTACCGCGACCAGGCGGGCCTGGTCGAGGCCGCACACGGTGGCACGCTGTTTCTGGACGAGGTGGGCGAAATGCCGCCGCCCATGCAGGTCAAGCTGCTGCGGTTCTTGCAGGAGGGCACCTTTGTGCCCGTGGGTGGCCGCGCGCAAAAGCGCGCCGAAGTGCGCGTGGTGGCCGCCACGCACCGCGACCTGGAGGCCATGGTGCGCGAGGGCACTTTCCGCGAAGACTTGTTCTATCGCCTCAAGGGCGTGGTGCTGCGCACCCCGTCGCTGGCAGAACGCCCCGCCGACATCCCACTGCTGTCCACGCGCTTTCTGCACCGCGTGGCGCACAGCGCCCGGCTGTCGGCCGACGCCCTGGCCTGGCTGATGGCGCGCGACTGGCCCGGCAATGTGCGCGAGCTGAAAGCGGTGGTCGAATCCGCCGGTGCACTGCTGATGCCCCCGCAGCACGAGGTGGACGCGCCCCTGCTGCAACTGGCCAGCGGCGACATGGCGGCCGAGGCTCCGGCGCCCGGTGCAGACACCGCCCCAGCCCCCGCAGGCACCGGCCCGCTCGATGCCGCACTGACCGAGCTGGAAACCCGCATGGTCCGCGACACCCTGGCCGCCGCAGGCGGCAACCAGTCCGAAGCCGCCCGCCGCTTGGGCATCTCGCGCGTGGGCCTGGTCAAAAAGCTCACGCGGCTGGGGCTGCGTTGACCCTGGTCCCACCCGCAGCGGGGCCGCGGGTGGATTATCTGCTCATTATTTGATAGCTATCAAGGCATGATGGACGCGCGGTAACGGCCTAGAAACCTTCAGATTTCCAGGCCATGGAGCCGCTCAGGGCCGCACCAGCCGCAGCGGCTCGCCCACGCGGGCCTTCACCACGTCGTCGCGGTGGAAGGGCAGGGTGTGCCAGCGCTTGGCCGAGAACTCGCGCATCTGGTCGTTGGCGTGGGGCGATGTGGGGTTGGTGGACTGGCCGTAGGTCAGGATGGCCTGGGCCACTGGGCCCTTGGCGTCGAAGGTCACGGTCTGCACGTAGCTCGTGCCGTAGTCGATGCGCAGGCCCGCCTTGTTGATGGGCGCGGGCTCCTGGCGACCCAGGTTGTTGAGCACGCCTTCAAACTCCTCGCCGCCGTGCAGCGCAATCGCTTCTTCGGTGATGGCGGGGCGTTGCACGCTGCCCAGGGTGGCGTCGAGCGTGTAGCCGCTGGTGCGGATGGCCTTGACGGCGCCGTCCAGGGCCTCCCACACCTTGGCGGCGGTGGTGGCGTCGTCCATCTTCAGGCCCGCCGGGGTGGCCACGGGTTGCGCAGGGTCGAAGGGCACGCGGTGCACGCCGGGGATGTTGCGCGCGGTGCGCCAGAACTCGCGGAACACATGGGCACCGCGGGCATCGACGTTGTTGCGGCGGTCCCAGCCTTTCAGGGCCGCGCAGCCGTCGCGGGATTCGGCCGTGGGGGCTTTGTCGCAGGCGGCCAGCAGGTCGGGCACCACCACCTGGGCCATGAAGTTGCGGTTCTGGAACAGCTGGTCCTGCATGGCCTGCAAGGTGACCTTGCCCCGGCCCAGCATCTCGGGGATTTCAGCCAGACCGGCGCGGGTGCGGGGGCGGGTCAGGCTGGCGTCGCCCACCAGGGGCGAGATGCCTTCAAACTTCTGCGCCGGGTGGGTGTAGACGAAGCTGTCGTTGCTGTTGTGCACCCAGTCGCTGCGCAGTGCCACGGGCATGCGGCCGATGGGGATGAGGCCGGGCACGGGCGAGGTGCTGTCCTCGCGCCAGGCGCAGTCGGCGCGTGCGCCGTTCAGCACCACCAGGCCCGCTGCGCCGCGCAGCGCGGCAGCGGGTTTGCTGGGGGCGCAGCGTTCCAGCTGGGCGGCATCCACATCGGGCACCACGCTGGTGTCGGTGTACAGCACGCGGCCGTGGCGGTCGGCCGCCAGGGTGTTGACCCAGGGCAGGCCCAGTGCGGCATGGGCCTTGTGCATCTCGCCCACCGAGGTGGCGCGCGCAAAGGCCAGGGCCGCGTCCATCATGCGGGTGTTGCCGGTGTTGGCATCGCGCAGGGCGTAGGCGGTTTTGTCGGTCCAGCCCAGGCCCGCGCGGGGCACCACCACCAGCGGGCCCCAGCGGGTGGACCACACGGTGTGCTCGCGCGTCTGCAGCTTGCCATCGGCGCCGGGGATCTGGGCGCTGACCTTGCGGGCCGTCATCTTCTCGGGCTTGCCGTCCACCAGGTAGCTGGTGGCGTCGCCCGGCACCAGGGCCAGTTCGTACAGCGTGAAGCGCTTGCCGGTAGACACGGTGTGCGACCAGGCCACGTCCTTGTTGAAGCCGATGGAGACCATGGGGTAGGTGCCGATGCCCACGCCCATCACGTCCATCTGGCCGGGGATGGTGAGGTGCATCTCGTAGAAGCGGTTGGGGCCGCTCCAGGGGAAATGTGGGTTGCCCAGCAGCATGCCGCTGCGGTTGGCCGTCACGTCCTTGCCAAAGGCCCAGGCGTTGGAGCCCAGGGGCGAGTCGAGCAGGCCCAGGTCGCGCATGGCCTGGGCGGCATCGGCCAGGTTCACCTCGGAGGCGGGGGCCTGGGCGGCCTTCGCGGTGGGCGGCTGGGCGCCCAGCATGCCGTCGGCCAGCGCGGCAATGCCCGCCTGCACGGCCACCACCTCGGCCATGCGGTGGTATTCAGCCAGTGTCATGGGCTGCAGCCAGGGCTTGCCCCGGCAGGCCTCGGGCAGGGTGGCGGCGTTGTCGGCCAGGTAGCGGTTGTAGCCCGCCACGTAGCCGCGCGCCATGCTCTGCACCTGGGCGCTGGTGCGGGCCCAACTGCGCGCGAGCAGGGCGTCGTCCATGTGGGCGGCCATGAACAGGTCGATCTGTTCGTTGGGGATGTAGCGGCGGCCCAGCAGGCCGATGGTCTTGGCGCCAAAGTGGGCACTGCGCTGGCCCCGCGCGGTCACGAGCTGGTCGGCCGTCATGCAGACGTTGTCCTGCGCATAGGCATAGGCCACGCCGTAGGCCAGGGTTTCCGGGTCCTGCGCGGTGATGTGCGGGATGCCGAAGGTGGTGCGCTCGATGGTCACGCTGCGATTGGTGCTGCTGGCGCTGTGGGTGCCCGGCGCTGTGCCCGCGCAGCCCGCCAGGAAGAGGGCGGCGCTGGCGGCGGCCAGGATGGAAAGGGCGGGCCGGGTGGAAAGGGCGGTGGTCATGCCCGTGGGCAGGCCGTTTGGCTGTCGCATGGTGTGGTGTCTCCAGGTGTTGTGCGGTACCTGCCGGGGGCTTGGCCGGGCAGGGTGCTGTGTTTGGCGACGCCATGCTACTGCCGGGTAACATCTGTACACGATGGCAATTTGGCCACGAACCATGGCAATATCGCCACCATGCCTAGAGACCAACCCGAAGCCCCCGCCACCCCGTCGCCCTGGGGGGTGAACGTGGGCATCGTCTGGGGGCCGGGCAGCATTGCCAGCACGGCCGCTGCGGTGGTCGATGCCCTGTGTGCCATGAACATGCTGGCCGCCATGCGGGTCGGTGGCGCCCAGGCCCCCATGCGCTGGCACTGGCTGCTGGCGCCGGGCGAGGGCGGCGCCACCCCGCCGCCCGTGCCCGACAGCGGGGCGCTGCAAGGCCGCCTGCACGCCATCGTCATCCCCGGCTGGCTGGTGCCCACCGGGCCCCAGTTGCGCGAGGTGAGCCACCGCCACCACCAGCACTTTGGCGACCTGTTGCGCGCCCATGTGGTCAGCGGCGGTGTGGTGGCGGCGCTGTTCAACGGCTCCAGCCTGCTGGCCGACTGCGGCTTGCTGGCCGGGCGCCAGGTGGCGCTGCCCTGGACGTTTGCGCCGTCCATCGTGCTGCAGTCCAGCGCCAGCGCCCCAGGCCCTGCGCAGGGCAGCGCACCCGTGGCCGAGGTGGCCTGGCAGCGCGACAAACCCTGGCTGTGCGACGGCCCCCTCTGGACGTCGGCCGCCCCGCAGGACACCCTGCCAGTGGTGCTGGACCTGCTGGCCCAGACGCCCGCCGCCGAACTGGCGCAGGCTGCATCGCATGTGCTGCTGTTCGATGCGCCGCGCCAGCTCACTGCCACCGCCACCATGGAGACCCCCACCGGCGCCCCCATGGGCGCGGGCAGCCTGGAGCAGGCCCGCCGCTGGCTGCAGGACCACCGCAACGAGCCCTACAGCCTGCAGGCCACGGCCCGCGCCGCCGCCACCAGCCCGCGCACACTGCTGCGCTGGTTTGCTCAGGTGTACGGCGAGAGCCCGCAGGACTACCTGCACCGGCTGCGCATCGCCCAGGCCCAGGCGCTGCTGCAGACCACCTACCTCACCGTGGACGCCGTGGCGCAGCAGTGCGGTTACAGCGACACGGGCAGTTTTCGCAAGATCTTCCACCGCGTGAGCGGCACCACCCCGGGGGCCTACCGCCAGCGCTTTCGGCTGCGCACCACGCGCAAGCAGTGGCTTGGTACCAACGGCCATCATTGATGCTGCTATAAAATGCGTAGCTATCAAGGCATATGCAGAAGGCGGTAACGGCCTTTTTTGCTTGAATTTTCTGACCACCCAACGCCCGCCCTCCATGCAAGCCCTGCTCGACGCCATCGCCACCATGCCCCTGCCCACCGAGGCGCAGCGCGTCTTCCATGGCCGGGGCGGGCTGCACCCGGGGGCGGAGCAGTGGGTGCTGGATGCCTACCCGCCCGTGTGGGTGCTGACCAGTTTTGCGCCCGCTACCGAGGACGAACTGGCCACCATCGGCGCCGCGTTGCAGGCCCGCTGGGCGCAGATTGCCCCGGCGGGCGAGCCGCTGAACTGGGTGTTCCAGCACCGGGGCGAGGCCTTGCGCATCGAGGGCCGCAGCGAGACACGGCTGATGGCCGGGGCCGTGCCAGACCCGCACATCGTGACTGAGGCCGGGGCACGCTACCGGGTGCATGTGCTGCGCGGGCAAAACCACGGCCTGTTCCTCGACATGGCCGCCGGCCGCCGCTGGGTGCGCGACTACGCCGCTGCGCGCAGCCAGGACCGCTACGGCCTCAAGGTGCTCAACCTGTTTGCCTATACCTGCGCGTTTTCGGTGGTGGCGCTGCAGGCGGGCGCCAGGCAGGTGGTCAACGTGGACATGAGCCACGGCGCCATCGGCATCGGGCAGCAGAACCACCAGCTCAACGGCATCACCACCGGCGCGGCGTTTTTGCCGCACGATATCTTCAGCAGCTGGGGCAAGATCACGCGCAGCGGGCCCTATGGCCTGGTCATCGTGGACCCGCCCAGCTACCAGAAGGGCAGCTTTGTCGCCACCAAAGACTACGCGCGGTTGATGCGCCGCCTGCCCGACCTGCTGGCCCCTGGCGGCCACGCACTGCTGTGCCTGAATGCGCCCGAACTGGGCGTGAACTTTCTGCAGGACCAGATGCGCGAGCTGGCGCCTGAACTGCAGTGGGTCGAACGCGTGGCCAACCCGCCCGTGTTTGCCGACGTGGAGCCCGAGCGCGCGCTCAAGGTGCTTGTTTACCAGGCGCCGGAGCTGGCCCAGCCGGTCTAGAAGATACCCATCGCCAGCCCCACCGCCAGGGCCTCGCCCAGCGCCCGGCAGCGCGCCAGGTCGTCCGCGCCGATGTGTTTGGGCGCCTGGATGGCCTCGGGCGTCTGCGCATGGGTGCACACGATCAGCGGCTCGGCCACCGCGTTCAGGCGCCAACCCGTGGCGATGCGCGCCATCTGCCGCGCCGCGTTCTGCCCGTCGCTGCCCGCGCAGACCAGCAGGGCATAGGGGCGGCCATTGATCTGGTCGAGCGCGCCGTAGTAGCAGCGGTCAAAAAAGTCCTTGAGCTGCCCGCTGATCGCCGCCAGGTTCTCGGGCGTGGCAAACACATAGCCATCGGCCGCCAGCACATCGGCCACCCCGGCCTCTGCAGCGTGCAGCAGGCGCACGGCCACGGTGGGCTCGGCGGCCTGGGCGGCGGCACAGGCGGCCTCGGTCATCTGGCGGGTGCCGCCGGTGGCAGAGTGGTAGACGACGAGCAGGGTCTTGACGGCGGGTTGGGACATGGGCGCAGCATAGCCCCTGTGGATGGGAGGGCAGGCTGCGGCCCCAGCGTCGGTTTATGCCCTTGTTTCCTCCAAGGCCACGGGTTTGCACGAGGGGTTCACGAGGTTCTGCCCCCTGGCCCGGTGCCACAATGGGCCACAACTGAACTTGCAGCCGCAGCCGTTTTCATGACCCTGGTGTCCCCCGTTTCCCACTGGCTGCAGACCACCCGCGCCAGGCTCACCCTGCTGTTTGGGGGCACGGCCGTGCTCACCGGGCTGGCCATCGGCTTTGTGGCCGACGAGGTGCTCAGCCGCCACCTCACCGAACTCAGCGGCCAGTCGCTGATGAACGCCAGCCAGCCGATTGCGCTGGCGCTGTCCCAGGGCATGCTGGAGCGCGAGCGCGAGATCTCTTTGCTCAGCCACCTGCCCATGGTCACCCGGCCGGACGGGTATGGCCCGCAGTTGCAGGCGCACCTGGAGCAGATCCGGCAGTCCTACCCCTTTTATTCGTGGATCGGCCTGACCGACGACGCAGGCGTGGTGCAGGTGGCCACCGGCAACCTGCTGCTGGGCCAGAACGTGTCGCAACGGCCCTGGTTTGGCGCAGGCAAAAACGGCCCCTATGTCGGCGACGCCCACGACGCCGTGCTGCTGGACAAACACCTGCGCGAGCCCGGCAGCACCGTGCCGCTGCGCTTCATGGACTACGCATCGCCCGTGCGCGGGCAGGACTCGGTCTTCAAGGGCGTGATCTCGGCCCATGTGAACTGGGCCTGGGTGCAGGACATCATCCGCCGCTCCAGCCCCGCATCGGTGGCCCGCAGCGGCATGGAGGTGCTGCTGATCAACAAGGACGGCGTGCTCAACGCCGCCGGGGCCGTCGAGCTGCCGCGCTCTGCGCTGCCCATCCTGCCCAGCCAGGGCCAGTTTCAGGTGATGTCCTGGGGCGAATCGCCGGGCCAGCGCTACCTCACCGGCCTGGTGCCGGTGCCTTCGCAGACCATCACCGACCTGGGTTGGCTGCTGGTGGCGCGCCAGCCGCTGGACCTGGCGCTGCAGCCCATCAACCAGCTGCACAGCATTGTGGCCGTGCTGCTGGCGCTGATGACCGTGATGCTGGTGGGGGCGGCCTACTGGGCGGCACGGCGCTTCAGCCAGCCGGTGGAAAAACTGGCCGACGCCGCCCGCCAGGTCGAGGCCACCGGGCGGTTTGCTGCGGTGGACTTCAAGACCGAGACCGTGGAGTTTCAGCACCTGCGCTCGGCACTGCAAAGCATGACCCAGGGCCTGATTGACGGGCGCGTTGCACTGGAGCGCGCCAATGCCGACCTGGAACACCGTGTGCAGGAGCGCACCGAGGCCCTGCACCGGAGCGAGCAGCGCTACCTCTCGATCCTGGAAGACCAGACCGAAATCATCTGCCGCTTCGACGGTGGCAACCGCCTGACTTTTGTGAACGACGCTTTCTGCAGGCTGTTCAATTTCAAGCGAGAGAACCTGCTGGGCCGGGTGTGGGCCCCCGTGGTGCACCCCGACGACTATCCGCAGGTGGCGCAGAGACTCGCCACCGTGACACCCGCCAACCCGGTGGTGGTGGTCGAAAACCGCGTGTTTGCAGGCGATGGCCGCGAGCGCTGGTGCCAGTTCAGCAACCGCGCGCTGTTTGACGACGACGGCCAGCTGGTGGAATGGCAGTCGGTGGGCCGCGACATCACCGAGCGCCGCCAGCTGGAAGCCGAGCTGGCCCGGGCTTCGGAGCGATTCCAGGACCTGTACGACAAAGCCCCCTGCGGCTACTACGCGCTCGACCGCCACGGCAAGTACGTGCATATCAACCAGCAGACGCTGTCCTGGCTGGGCGTGGGCCGCGAGGAGGTAGTGGGCAAGCTGGGGGTGGCCGATTTTTTTGATGCCGAAGGCCAGGCGCTCTTTGCGAAATTTTTCCCCATCTTGCAGGAGACCGGAAAAATCGGCCCCCTGGAGCTGACCCTGCTGGGCAAAGGAGCCGCACCGCGCAGGGTGAGTGTGTCCGCCACCGCGATCCGCGGTGCGGCGGGCGAGTTTGTGATGAGCCGCTCCATCATGTACGACGTGTCAGAGCTGCATGCGGCGCGGCAGGCGCTGCACACCCTCAACCAGGAGCAGCAGGCCATGCTGCACAACGACCTGATCGGCATCGCCAAGATCAAGGACCGCGTCATCCTGTGGCGCAATCCCGCGCTGGAGCGGATCTTTGGCTACGCCCCCGGCCAGCTGCAGGGCCACACCACCGAAGAAATGTATGTAGACCGCGAAGACTTCCTGGCCTTTGGCCGCGACGCCTATACCGTCCTGGCCTCGGGCCAGCACTACCGCCAGCAGCGCCGCATGCGCAAGCTCAATGGCGAAGAAGTCTGGATCGACGTGAATGGCGTGGCGCTGAATGCCTATGGCGAATCCCTGTGGCTGATGCAGGACGTGACGGCCATGAAGCAGTACCAGCAGCAGGTGGAGCACATCGCCTTCCACGACAGCCTGACCCGCCTGCCCAACCGCCTGCTGCTGGCCGACCGTGTGGCCCAGGCGCTGGCCCTGTGCGACCGCACCGGCCGCATGGCCGCGCTGTGCTACATGGACCTCAACGGCTTCAAGCCCATCAACGACCAGTACGGCCACGACATGGGCGACGAAGTGCTGCGCGTGACCGGCCAGCGCCTGCTGGAACAGGTGCGCGCCAACGACACGGCGGCGCGCATTGGTGGCGACGAATTCGTGCTGCTGCTCACCGCCGTCATCGACCCCGCCGAAATCACCGTGGCCATGGGGCGCGTGCTGAGCGCCATCGAACAACCTATCGACCTGGGCGAAGGGCGCGTGGTCCGGGTGTCCGCCGCCGTGGGCACCGCCCTCTACCCCCAGGACGGCACCAACGCCGCCGACCTGCTGCGCCGGGCCGACCAGGCCATGTATGTGAACAAGGGGCATGTGTCGGCCGAGCGCAGCCGGTGAGCATGGCCCCAAGGCCGCCAGAAGAGCGTCAGCCGCGTGCCAGCAGCCGCCCCGTGATCGCCTCCCACTCCGCTGCCTCTACCGGCGTGATCGACAGCCGGTTGCCCCGCTGCAGCACGCGCATGGGGGCCAGGTCGGGGTGCTCACGCAGCTCCGCCAAGGAGATCAGGCGGGTTTTGCGTAGGGCCTGCACGTCCAGCAGCAGCCAGCGGGGCTTGTCGGGTGGGGATTTGGGGTCGTGGTAGGGCGAGTCGGGGTCGAACTGTGTGGGGTCGGGCCGGGTGCTGCTGGCCACGCGGGCGATGCCGGCAATGCCGGGTTCGGGGCAGCTGGAGTGGTAGAACAGCACGCCGTCGCCCACCTGCATCTCGTCGCGCATGAAGTTGCGCGCCTGGTAGTTGCGCACCCCTGTCCAGGGCACTGTGGCGCCCGGGGCGGCCAGGGCGTCGTCGATGGAGCATTCCTCGGGCTCGGACTTCATGAGCCAGTAGCGCGGCGGGCGTTGTGGGGAGGCGGTGGTGGCGGTCATGGCGCCATTCTGGCAAAGGGTGGGCGTGCCTCTGCGGTTGCGCTAGCGATGCGGGTGTGGATTTGCTTCTCTTTTGATAGCTTCTTTGGCTTGTCTATCGCGCGGTAGAGCCTGTTTTTATTCAAATTTTTCCGTTGATGCAGTCCCAGGCAGCACCCCGGGCCCGGCCAGCGGCTCGCGCGGCAACACGCAGCGCAGGCCCACGCCGCGCCCGTCCAGCCCGTCGGCAAAGCCCAGGGTGCCGCCCATGCGCTGCACCACGCGCTGCGCGATGGCCAGGCCCAGGCCGGTGCCCGCCTCGCTGGTGCCGGGGATGCGGTAGAAGCGCTCCCACACCCGGGCGCGGTGTTCGGGGGCGATGCCCCGGCCGTTGTCCTGCACCTGCAGCACGATGAAGCCTGCGGGAGTTGCGCCATCCGCGCCCAGGGTGACTTCCACGCTGCCACCGGCCACGCCGTAGCGGATGGCGTTGTCCACCAGGTTGTCGATGACGGAGCACAGGCCTTCGCGGTCCAGCCGGGCGCTGAGGTGTTCTGGGGCGTTCAGGGCCAGTTCGATGCGCCGCGCCCGCGCCAGGGGCACGAGCAGGGCCACGCGGTTGCGCAGCAGGTCGGCCACATCCAGTGTGTCGTGCGCGGCGGCCGGGGCTGCGGGCTGGGCAGCGGCGTCGGCGCGGGCCAGGGTCAGCAGCTGGGTGAGCAGGTGCGATGCGCGGGTGATGCCCTGCTGCAGCCCATGGGCGGCGTCGGCCCGCGCGGCGGGGTCGGGCTCGGTGAGCAGCTGGTGGGCCTGGGCGTTGATGGCGGCCAGGGGTGTGCGCAGTTCGTGGGCGGCGTCGGCCAGAAAGCGCCGTTCGGCCTCCAGCCGCTGGGCCTCGTGGGCGAGCAGGGCGTTGAGTTCGTGGATCACGGGGGCGGTTTCGGCATAGAGCCTGTCCACCTGCACGGGCGCCAAGTCGCCCGCGCGGCGGCGCGAGATGCGCTGGGCCAGCTGCCGCAGCGGTGCGAGCCCGCTGCGCACCGTGACCCACACCACCAGCCCATGCCACAGGAACACGCCCAGCTGGCTTTTGAGCACCAGCCACAGCACCGGCAGCAGCGCGCCCAGGTGCAGTGTGCCGGGCTCGGCCACCTGCACCACCACGCTGCCGTCGCTGGCGGCCTGGGTGTGAAAGTGCCAGGGCGGGTTGCTGGGTGTGTCCGTGGCGGTGTCCGGCCAGGGCACGTCATCGCTGCTGCGGTACAGCACCTGGCCTTGTGTGTTCAGCACGCGGGTGTGGGTCAGGCCCGCGATGCCGAGCAGGTCGCGGCCGGTGATGCGCAGCAGAGCGCCTTGCGCAGCCTGCATGCGGGCGGGCAGGGTGGCCTCGGGGCCGCTGGCGGCTTCGGCCATGATGCGGGCGGTTTCGCGCAGACGCGTGTCAATGTCTTCGGGGCTGCGCTCCAGCGCCACCCAGGTCATCACCGAGGCCAGGGCCAGCCAGGCCACAACCAGCGCGAGCGCCTGCCAGGCGATCAGGCGGCGAATCAGCGAGGGTGGGCGGGGCGCGCCGGGGGCCGTGGCCGCGTGCGCGGTGTGCATGGCGGCAGCACTCATGGCGCCGGGTCCATGGCCGCAGTTGTAGCCGGGGCCTCCAGCACATAGCCCACGCCGCGCACGGTGCTGATGAGGTGGTTGCCCAGCTTGCGCCGCAGCTTGTAGACATGCACGTCGGTGGCGTTGCTGTCCAGCGTGTCGGCAGGGCTGGAGCTGGCCTCGATCTGCGCGCGGGTGAGCACGCGGCCCGGGTCTTCGGCCAGGGCGCGCAGGATGTCGTATTCGCGGGCCGAGAGGTGCACGTCCTGCCCATGCACCTGCACCCTGCGCCGCGCGGTGTGGATGCAAAGCGGGCCGATCTGCCACACGCTGCTGGTCTGCCCGCTGTGGCGCCGCAGCAGGGCCCGCACGCGTGACAGAAGTTCTTCAATGGCAAACGGCTTGCCCAGGTAGTCGTCGGCCCCGGCGTCCAGCCCCAGCACACGTTCGCCCACGCTGTCGCGGGCGGTGAGCAGCATCACCGGCGTGGCCTGCCCCTGGGCGCGCAGCCAGGCGAGCAAATCAAGCCCGGTTTCGTCCGGCAGGCCGATGTCCAGCAGCACCAGGGCAAAGGGCTGCTCTTGCAGAAACCGGCGTGCGTCGGCGCTGGTGCGCAGCCACACCACATGGTGGCCCGCCACGGTGAGCACGCGCTGCAGCGAGTTGCCCAGGGGGAGGTCGTCTTCCACAAGAAGGATGCTGGCCATGCGACAGGGTGCGAGGAGTGGGGAATGGGACGGTGGCGGCGATTCTAGGAGCGGGATGCGCCGCCCAGGGGTGTGCGCGCAGCGCGTGTTCATCAAAGCTTCATCTGCGGCGCCCGGCGCAGCGGCGGCTTCATGGGGGCTTCATGCAGGTCTTTGCAGACTGCAGGCTTCTCTGTTTCTTTCACCCCGGCTGTGGGGCTTCCGTATGAATCTGCAAAACGCCATCTCCCTGTTTTCGCCGCGCAACCTGGTGTGCGCCCTGTTCATGTCTGTGCTATCAGCCTGCGGCGGCACGTCGGACGATGGGCATGTGGTCACCGTGGACGGCGTCAGCATGGACAAGACCATCGACAAAATCGGCATCTACGACCTGGAGGTGACGGGCGCGCGCAACGATGTGACGGTGGCTGCGGGCAACACCGTGGCGCGCCTGATCGTGGCGGGCATGAACAACCGCATTTTTGTGCTCAAGACCGCCACCGTGGAGCGCATCGAGCTGGATGGCAGTGGCAACACCGTGTATGTGCCCGTCGGCTTCAAGTCGCGCGTCTCGCGCAATGGCAGCAACAACGACGTGATCGAGCGATGAGGGCTGGCGCAGCGCCCAAGAATCTGCTCAAAAGAACCGGCTTTGCCCGCAAAATCACCCCAGCCGCCGCAGTGCGGTGCGGGAGATACCAATGGAAAAGCCAGCCAAGAAGCAGCCGGGCGCATGGGTGATGGGCTTGTTTGCCCTGCCTTTTGCCGCCGTGGGCGTGGGCATGCTGTTGCTGAGCGTGCTGCCTACCCTGTACGACTGGTCGCGCATGCAGTTCTGGCAGCCGGTCAACGCCACGCTGCTGGCCGCGAGCCTGAACAGCAGCCGCAGCAGCAAATCCACCTCGTACCACGTGACAGCGCGCTACCGATACACCGTGGCGGGCCAGGAGTACGAGGGCGACCGCGTGGCCATCAGCGGCGGCGGCGACAACGTGGGCGACTTTCAGGAGGCGCTGGGCGAGCGGCTGGAGCAGGCGCTGCGCGCCGGGCAGCCGGTGCAGGTCTGGGTCAACCCCTCGCAACCGGCCGATGCCGTGATCGACCGCAGCCTGCGGCCTGGTCTGCTGGCCTTCAAGATGGTGTTTGTGGTGTTGTTTGGCGGCGTGGGCGTGGGCCTGCTGGTGTTTGTGCTGCGCCGGGGCAAGCCGATGGGGCAGCGGGCGCGCAACACCGCCGCAGCGGGCGCGCCCGGCAAGCTCGAAAAAATCCCCGGCGGGGTGCAGATGCATTTCCCGGCCGGGCGGTGGTGGGGCCTCAAGCTGGGGTTGGGCATGGTGGGGGTGCTGTTTCTGGCCGTGGGCGCGCTGGTGCCTTGGGAGCAGGAAGCTCAGTCCGACATCGCGCCCTGGCTGTTTCGCCTGGGGTTTGGCGGCGTGGGAGGAGCGGTGCTGGTGGCAGCGTTTTATGCGCTGGCCAACAGCCTGCGGGTGCAGATTGACCACGACGGCCTGCGCACCGAACGGCGCCTGCTGGGCCTGATGCTGCAGTGGCACCAGGTGCCCGGCCCCGAAATCGCCCGCCTGCGGGTGGTGGAGAGCTACACGGTCGAAAGCAACAGCCGCCGCGACGTCTACTACCGCATCGAGGCCGAGCTGCGCAGCGGCAAGAAGATCACCGTGGCGCAGGACCTGCAGGGGCGCAAGGACGCCGACCGGATGCTCGCGGCCATCGGCAGCGCCACGGGATACCCCATTCGCTAGTCCCGGCCGGGAAGGGCGCTCAGCCCGATGCCTTGCGAAATGTGAGGTTGATGCGCAACCCGCCCGTCATCGCATGGCTTGCGTCGGCCAGAGGCAGCACGCCGTGAAACCGCAGCCGCGCCGGGCCGCCCCACACCACCACGTCGCCATGCCACAGGCCCACACGCCGGGCCTTGTCGGCGCGCAGCGCGCCGCCCCACAGAAAGATGGCCGGGATGCCGAGGGACACCGACACGATGGGGTGGTCGTAGTTGCCTTCGTCGCGGTCCTGGTGCAGCGACAGCCGCGTGCCGGGCTCGTAGCGGTTGATGAGGCAGGCGTCGGGCGCAAAACCGGGGTAGCCCGCTGCATCGGCCGCGTCACGGGAGAGTTGGCGGAACACCGCAGGCATGGGCGGCCAGGGCAAGCCGGTGGTCGGGTCGGTGGGGCCATAGCGGTAGCCGCTGCGGTCGCTGATCCAGCCCAGCGCGCCGCTGTTGGTCATGGCCACCGACATGCGCTGCCCACCGGGGGTGATGAGGTGCCGGAAGGGCGCCTGGGCCGTGACGGCATCCACGGCCTGCAGCAGCTCGGCCGCCTGCGGCAGGGCCAGGCCGCGCAGCACCACGGCGCCCGGCTCCAGCCAATCAGGGGCCTGAGGCGCGGCAGGCAGGTCGTCAAACAGGCCGAGGGTCATCGCCACCTATTCAGCATCATGAAAAATGATGCCCACCGTATGGCGCTGGCCCGAGCGCACCCGGCTCACCCCGTGGCGCAGGTTCACGCGGTAGGTGCCGCGTGTGCCTTGCACCGGGCGGTGGTGCACGGCAAACGCCACGGCGTCGCCGCGCGAGAGCGGCACCACCTCGGCGCGCGACTGCATGCGGGGGCGCTGTTCGGTCAGCACAAACTCGCCGCCCGTGAAGTCGCTGCCGGGCTCCGACAGCAGGATCGCCACCTGCAGCGGAAACACATGCTCGCCATACAGATCCTGGTGCAGGCAGTTGTAGTCGCCTGGCGCGTACTGCAGCAGCAGCGGCGTGGGGCGCAGTTGCCCGGCCGCATGGCAGCGGGCGATGAAGTCGGCATGGCGCGCGGGGTAGCGCACATCGATGCCCATGGCTGCATTCCAGTGGTTGGCGATGGGCTGCAGGTGCTGGTAGAGCGCGTCGCGCAGCCCTGCCACCAGGTCTGGCAGCGGGTAGCTGAAGTATTGGTACTCGCCCAGCCCAAAGCCGTGGCGCTGCATGACCACGCGGCTGCGGAACAGGGGTAGGCCGGGGTGGCGGTAAAGCGCTGCGAGCGCCGCGCATTCCTCGGCGCCCAGCAATTGGGGCAGCACCGCATGGCCCTGGGTGTGCAGGTCGTCGGTGGCCTGGGCCCAGTCGATCGCGGCCACACGCTCGGGCCAGGGGCTGCTGGCCTGTGGCGTGCTGTGGGGCAGGGCGCTCATGCGACCTTCTCCTGTTTTTGTGCCGTGTGTGCCGTGTGCGCGGTATGCGCCGCATCGGCCTCGCGCTGCAGCAGCGCGCGCTTGCGCTCCACCCCCCAGCGGTAGCCCGACAGCGCACCGTCGCTGCGCACCACCCGGTGGCAGGGGATGGCCACGGCCAGCGCGTTGGCGCCGCAGGCCTGGGCCACGGCGCGGGTGGCGGCGGGGGCACCGATGCGCGCTGCAATTTCGGCATAACTCGCGGTCTGCCCGGGCGGGATGCTGCGCAGTGCCTGCCACACCCGCTGCTGGAAAGCCGTGCCCTGCACGTCCAGCGGTAGCGCCAGCCCCAGGCCGGGCGCCTCGACAAAGGCCACCACCTGGGCTACCAGCGCTTCGTAGTCTGCATCGCCCCCCACCAGCTGGGCCTGGGCAAACCGGTCCTGCAGGTCACGCACCAGGGCGTCGGGGTCGTCGCCAAGCAAGATTGCGCACAGGCCCTGGCCGCTGTGCGCCACCAGGATCGCGCCCAGGGAACATTGGCCCACCGCAAAGCGGATGCGCTGCGCCGCCCCGCCAGCGCGGTAGCGTGTGGGCGTCATGCCCAGCACCTGGGCGGACTTTTCATAGAAGCGGCTGCTGGACTGGTAGCCCGCTTCGTAGATGGCATCGGTCACCGAATCGGTGGCTTGCCCCAGCGCGCTGCGCACGCGCTGCTCCCGCTGCGCGGCGGCGTAGGCCTTGGGCGTGAGGCCCGTGGCCTGCTTGAAGATGCGGTGCAGGTGCGAGCTGCTCAGCCCCACGCGGGCGGCCAGTGCGCCCAGCGGGGTGGCGCCTTCGGCCTCCAGGATGCGGCAGGCCTGCGTGACCAGCGCTGCGTGGTGCGCCAGTGCCGAGGGTTGCTGTGGCTTGCAGCGCTGGCAGGGACGAAAACCTGCGGTTTCGGCGTCGGCACAGCTGGCATGGAACCGCACGTTTTCGGGCCGGGGCGTGCGCGCAGCGCAGCTGGGGCGGCAGTACACGCCTGTGGACACCACCGAATACCAGAAGCTGCCGTCTGCTGCCGCACTGCGCGCCAGCACCGCCGCCCAGCGTGGGTCGGCCTGGGTGAGGGCGGCTTGCTGCGCGGTCTGCGCGGAACGGGTTGCCGGGCGGGTGGGCATGGAAACAGCTGGTGGTGACAAAGGTGTGGAGGTGATGGCGTGCATGGTGAAGGCTCCGAAAAGAACCTGCCGTTCACAGGCAGGTGGGCAGATTGCGTTGCGATGCCTTCACTGTAGAAACGGCGCGCACCGGGCGCACTCCGAAGCTTGCTTTTGAATTCTGCACCGGCCGCAGGTGCACAAGCTGTTGCCCTTGCTTATCCATCAAATACTATTGTTTTGATAGCTATAAATGCACGCCTATCAGGCGGTAGATGCCATTTTTATTCATATTCTGGTGGCTGCATCGGGCGTGGGCGGCGCAAGCCGGTGCCACCCCAACGTTTCGCATCCTCACCCGGAATGGCCAGCGGATTGTCGGCGGGCTCGGCCAGGGGCGCGAGCAGGGCCGTGAGGTCGGCCTCGCTGAACTTGACCGCGCCCGCTGCGTCGTGGCCCAGCACGCCGCTGGCCAGGGCGGCCTTGCGCGCCTGCAGTTCCAGCATGCGCTCCTCGATGCTGCCTTCCACCACCAGCTTGTAGACAAACACCGGTTGGTCCTGCCCGATGCGGTGGGCGCGGGCCGTGGCCTGCTCTTCGACGGCGGGGTTCCACCAGGGGTCGAGGTGGATCACGGTGTCGGCGGCCGTGAGGTTCAACCCCGTGCCGCCCGCCTTGAGACTGACGAGCAGGACGGGCGCACTGGTCGCGTCCTGCGCCTGAAAGCTCTGGACGACGGCGCCGCGCTGGCGAGGCGGCGTCTGGCCGGTGAGGGTGAGGTAGGGCAGGGCGAGAGCATCCAGCCGCTCGGCCGCGAGCATCAGCATTTCGGTGAACTGCGAGAACACCAGCACGCGGCGGCCTTCATCGACCAGCGCGGGCAGCATGTCGGCCAGCAGGTCGAGCTTGGCGCGTTCGGTGCCGGGGTGCACCTTGGCGCCCTTGACGAGGTGGGGGTCGCAGCACACCTGGCGGAGCTTGAGCAGCGCGTCCAGGATGGTGATCTGCGCGCCGTCAAAACTCTGCCGCTCCAGCACGCGGCGCACCTGCTTGTCGGCGGTGGTGCGCACGGCCTCGTACAGCTCGCGCTGCTTGCCCTGCAGCTGAACGCGCTGGATGACCTCGGTGCGCGCTGGCAGCTCGGTCGCCACGTCCTGCTTGCGCCTGCGCAGGATGAAGGGGCGCACGCGCTGCGCCAGCAGCTGGGCGCGCAGGGTTTCGCCGTTTTCTTCGATGGGCTTGCGCCAGCGGGCGTTGAAGCTGCGCACGTCGCCCAGAAAGCCGGGCATCAAGAAGTCGAACTGCGCCCACAGCTCGCCCAGGTGGTTCTCCAGCGGCGTGCCCGTCAGGCACAGCAGGTGCGGCGCCTGCAGCTTGCGCAGGGCGCGGGCGCTGCGGCTGCCCGCGTTTTTCACCATCTGAGCTTCGTCGAGGATCAACAGGTGAAAAGGCTCTGCCGCCAGCGCATCCACATCGCGCCAGAGCAGGGGGTAGGTGGTCAGCACCAGGTTATGGTCAGCGATCTGCAGGTAGCGCTGGCCCCGGCTGGCGCCATGCAGGGCCAGCACCCGCAGACCCGGTGCCATGCGCGCGGCCTCGGCCTGCCAGTTGAAGAGCAGCGAGGTGGGCAGCACCACCAGGGCCGGGCGGGTGAGGCGGCCTGCTTCTTTTTCTACCAGCACATGGGCCAGCGCCTGCGCGGTTTTGCCCAGGCCCATGTCGTCGGCCAGGATGCCGCCCAGGCCCTGGGCGCGCAGGTACTGAAGCCAGGCCAGGCCTTCGAGCTGGTAGGGGCGCAGCTGCACCTGCAGGCCCTGCGGCGCCGCCACGGGCTGCGGCTCGCCGATGCGGCGCAGCCGCTGCGCCAGCTGGGCCAGGCCGGCATCGCCCTGCAGCTGCCAGTCGTTGCTCCAGCCGCTGACGGTGCCCACGCGGTGGGCTTGCACCAGCCCGGCGCGCAGGGCCTCAATGCGGCGGGCCTCCCAGGCGCCCAGGCGCAGCGGGTCGCCGTCCTTGAGTTGTTTGCGGGTGGGGTCGGTGAGCAGATCCACCATAGCACCCACAATGGCCTTGAGCGGCCCGGCCGGTGCGTCGATGCGCCGCCCACCCGGTGCGCGCAGCGAAATGACCGCGATGTCGTCGATGGCCGCCATCTGCCGCGCGTTGAGCCAGCGCACGCCGCGGCGCAGCAGGTCGGCCAGCATGGGGGCCAGGTCCAGCACCACGCCGTCGATCTCGATGCCCAGGCTCAGCAGCCAGGCGCCTTCGCGCTCGGGCAGGTGCAGCTTTTGCACGGGGCGCTGGCGTGCGCCCAGCGGGCCGTCCACCTCCTTGGCCAGCAGCTCGCCAGTGTCGGGGGCGATGACGAGCTTCCAGCGCTGCACGGGCACGCTTTCATGCGCAAAGCCGGGGTGGACCACCACGCTCCAGCCCTCGGCGCGCAGCTGCGGCACCACGTCGGCCCAGAAGTCGCCGAAGTGCGCCTCCTGCGCCAGCGTCCACACAGGCCTTAGCGTGGCTGCGGCGGCCCGGTGGCGCCACTGCAGGCTTTTGGGGTCCACGGGGGTCAGGCCCAGGTCCCAGACGCGGTCCATGGCATCGGCTTCGGCCGCCAGGTCGCGCACCATGCGCAGCAAGGGGCCGCCGGTGTCGTACAGGTCTTGCACGGGTGCGGGGCGCGCGTTCAGCACCGAGGTGGGCGCAGCGGTTTCCCACTGCGCGCCGCTGTCAGTGCGGTAGGTCCAGTCGATCTGCGCCAGGGTCACGCTGTCGCCGCGCGGGCCCAGCTTGCCTTGCGGCGCCATGCCCAAAAGGCCCTCGCCCCGGCCCAGGGTCATGAGCGTGATGCGGGGGCGGAAGTGGCCGACTACAGGGCCGGAGTCCGATGGGGTGGGCCCGGCGGGCGTGGCCTGCGCTGCCCCGTCGCGCAACAGCGCCATCACACGCGCCGCCTCGGCGTCGGTCAGCGGGGCCAGCGTCTGCAGCGTGGCCGCATCGGCGCGTTGGCGCAGCGCGTGGGCCCAGGCGGCCATCAGGGCCTGGCGGTCCGACCGGGGCGGTTCAGCGGGCGTGGGGTGGGCGGGGTTGTGGCCAGCGGCGGGCATAGGCCGCCGATTGTGCCGTGGCGGCGGCGCGCCACGCGTGGGTCAAAACTCCCAGGCCAGGCCTGCCTGGCTGAAGCTGCGTCCATTGCCACGGCCCACCGCCACCGACGCCTTGAGCCCTTCGGCGATCTCATAGCGCAGGCCCAGGGCCTTGTCGGGGCGCGCCCTTTGTTCGCCATACACCTCGGAGGTCAGGCGCAGCGCGCCGCTGAGCGGCAGCTCGTGACCCACCGCCCAGGTGGCGGCGCGGTGGCGCACGCCCTGCACACGGACGGTGTGCTGGCCCGCATTGGCGTGCAGCGCCTGGTCGTTGGCAAACCGGTAGGTGGCCAGGCCGGTGACGGTGTAGGCCCGTTCGGAAAAGTGCGCCGGGGTGGCCTCGTCGCGCACCCGGGTGTGGCCCAGGTCCAGCCGGGCACCCAGCGACCAGCCCAGGTCGCTCTGCACAGGCACCCACTTCACCCCCCAGCCCCGGCCCTGCAAGGTGCTGGCCGGGTTTTGGCCCTTGTCGCGGCCGTGGGCCAGCGACACCTCCATCTCCAGGGTGGGCAGCAGCCCCATGCCAAACAGCAGCTCGGTGCTGCGGGTCTTGGCATCGCGGCCCTGGGTGCCTTCGAGTTTCAGCGCGCCCTGGGCCAGCGTGCCAGCGTCGTCGGTGCGCATGGGCGCTTCGGCATGGGCATGCAGGGCGCCCACCACACAAGGCAGCGCCAGGCACCAGGGCGCGATCCGGGATGGGGTGTGGGGTTTCGAGAGGCTTTTCATCGGGGTCTCTTCGTGTTTTTGGACGCAGTTGCTGGGAGCGGCTGGATGGTCTGCAGCCACGCGCCCTCTGCCCGGCCGTCATCTCGCAAGAATCGTCGCACGCGGAGTCCAAGCGCGCCAGAAACGCGTTGCACAGTCATCCAGCCGGTTGCCTGGCCTGGACGATGAGCCGCGTGCTGCCCGGCGTCTGATGGGGGGGAATGAGGGGCTTGGCAGCGTCAGCCGCCCAGCACCCGTGCAAACAGCTCGTTGCGAAAGTGGATGCCCAGGCGCGCAAAAGCGCGGTTGCGGTAGGTCTTGACGGTGGGCACGCTCAGGCCCAGGTCGGTGGCGATGCCCTCGTGGGTCATGCCCTGCAGCAGGCGGGCACACACGTCCAGCTCGCGGTCGGTCAGCTCGGCCTGCAGGCGCACCAGGCGCATGCGCAGCACGGGCAGGCCATCGGCGCCCAGTGGGGCCAGGGCGGCGTCGGCGGGCAGCGCCAAGGCATGCGCAGGGCCCGGGCCGGTGACCTCGTGCCACAGCGTTGGCGGGGCCACCTGGGTGTGCGACAGGTCAATGTGTTTGCGCGTGAGCGCCAGCAGCACGGGGGCCACGGATTCGAAGGCGCTGATCTGCCGGTCGCTGAAGGCGCGCTGGTGCTGGTGGCGATAGAAGTTGACGGCGAACACCGAGCCGTCGCTTTCATATTCGACCACCGACACGCGCTCGGCCACGCCGTGGGCTTCGTACACCCGGGCGCGGTGTTCGCCCTCCACCTCGGTCGCAGTTACATGGCACAGCCGGGTTTCAGGCGCGGCCAGCGGCACTTCGTCAAAAGAGCGGCCCCAGGTACGGTCGCTGCGGTAGGGGCCCGACAGGTAGGCCCACCAGCAGTCCTGCGTGGTGTCGGGCACGCCCCGGCTGGCGGACATGAACAGCGTGGGCTTGCAGCGGTGGCCGGTGCGGTACACCGACCAAGACGCGGCGGGCAGCACGGGTTCCAGGTCCTGCAGCAGGCCGGGCGCAAAACCATGGCCACCCAGGCGATGGACCATGCTGGCCAGCGTCTGGCTGGCAGGACTGTGCAGCACCTGGCGGCCAGGTGCCGTCTGCAAGGAGAGGGGAAGCCACTGCCGCATGGAACAAGTCGGAAATTGGGGGTGACGGTGGGCTAAAGCTTGGAGTGTGCGCTGAAAAAGCCGTCAAAGCCGGTGCAGGGCACTGGGGTTATCCCGTCATCTTCTGGGATGACAGGCCGCACCAGCAACGGGACTTACGCTAGGCCCATGTCTGAACCCATGTCCTTGCCCGATCCGCAATTCAAATTTTTTGCCGACCTCCGCGTAGAGGTTGGCAGTCCCCAGGAGGTGGGCCACACCGTGCACGGCCTGCGCAGACTGATTCCCATTGTGGGTGGCACCGCCACCGGCGATGGCTGGAGCGCGCGGGTGCTGCCCGGCGGCGCGGATTTTCAGCTCATCGTGAACGACCGGCTGTCGGAGCTGGACGCGCGCTACGTGCTGGAGACCGATGGTGGCGACCTGATCTATGTGCAAAACCGTGCCGTGCGCTCGGGCCCGGCCGAGCTGATTGCCCGCCTGGTGCGCGGCGAGCTGGTGGACCCGGCGCAGGTCTATTTCCGCTGCAGCCCGAGCTTCGAAACCGCCTCGCCCGCGCTGTCCTGGATTGCCGAGCGCATGTTTGTGGGCACCGGCGCACGCTACCCGGACGCCGTGGCCATGCGGTTCTTTGAGCTGCGGTAGCGCCCCGCACACCTTCGCTGCTTTGCCTTCCCTGATTTGATTTTTGACCTTTCCCAACGTACAAGCCCTGGAGACACCATGAAAAACACCGTTCACCCCTTGCGCCGCGCCCTGGTGGCCGCATCCATCCTGGCCGGGCTTGTGCCCTGGGCGGGGGCCCAGGCACAAAGTGCTGCGGCCTACCCCAGCAAGCCCGTGCGCATCATCGTGGGCTTCCCGGCGGGCACAGGGCCCGACATCGTGGCGCGCCTGCTGGCGCAAAAGCTCTCGGAAGGCTGGGGCAATGCGGGCGTGATCGTGGACAACAAGCCCGGCGCGGGCGGCCTGATTGCCGCCAGCGAGGCAGCTCGCGCCGCGCCCGACGGCTACACGCTGATGCTGGGCGAAACCGGCCAGCTCAGCATTGCCCCCAGCAGCTACAACAAGCTGCCCTATGACCCGGCCAAGGACTTTGTGCCCGTGAGCCAGGTGGTCACCTCCGACTTTGTGCTGCTGGTCAACCCCCAAAAGGTGCCATCGCGCAACGTGAAGGAGTTTGTGGACTGGACCAAGCAGCAAAAGGGCCTGTTCCTGGCTACCTTTGGTGCGGGCACGCCGGGGCACTTTGGCGCATTCATGTTTGGTGACGCCGTCAAGCTCAAGCCCGAGCCCGTGCACTACAAAAACACCTCGGACGCGCTGGGCGGCCTGTTCAGCGGAGATGTGCAGGGCGTGTTCGCCAGCGTGGGCCTGGCCGCCCCCAATGTGAAGGCAGGCAAGCTGGTGGCGCTGGGCTCCACCGGCGCCACGCGCACCAACGCGCTGCCGGATGTGCCCACCATCAAGGAGCAGGGCTATGCCAACCTGGAGTTCTCTTCGTGGTTCGGCATCGTGGCCCCGGCCAAGACGCCCCCCGAGATCGTCGCCAAGCTGAGCGCCGACATCATCAAGGCCGTGCAGTCGCCCGAAGGCAAGGCCAAGATGGAAGAGGCCGGTTTCCGCGTGACGGGCACCAGCCAGCAGGACTTTGCCCGCACCATCGCCGCCGACACGGTGACCTGGGGCAGGGCCGTGGCCGCCACCGGCTTCAAGGCCGACTGAGCGCCCGCAGCAAGCACTCCCGTTTTCCACACACCTTCTGAGCCTCTGAGCCCGCGCACCTGCAACCGCAGGCGGCACGGGCCGGGGCGCAGCCTTGCCTGCCGCCGGGCCTGCGCTTCACACCTGTTTTCCCACCACAACACCACCGGAGACCCGCACCATGCCATTCAGTCACGCACTGCATCCCGCCTGCCCGCCAGCGGCGGGATTGCGCCGCAAGTTGGTTCCCACCGCACTCGCCATGCCCCTGCTGATGGTAGCCTGCGGCGGCGGCAACGGAGACGCCACCGCCCAGCAGCTCACACCGGCCGCTGCCTGCGCCGACCTGTCGTCCAAGGCCGGTCTGGCAGCGACCACGCTCACCACCAGCTATGTGGCGGCAGACACCAAGCGCCCAGGCGGGGCCGCCACCGGCGCCTTCCTGCCGGGCCACTGCGTGATCACGGGCGCCATCAACCCCCGCGTGGGCGTGGATGGCAAAAACTACGCCATCGGCTTTCAGCTGAGCCTGCCGGACAACTGGAACGGGCGTTTTCTGTTCATCGGTGGCGGCGGCAACGACGGCATCCTGCGCGACACCTCGCTCAGCTCCAGCATCTCGGGCGGCACGCCGTCGCCGCTGGGGCAGGGGTTTGCGGTGGTGTCCACCGATGCGGGGCACAGCGGCACCACGGCCAGCTTTGGCGCCGACCCGCAGGCGCGCATCGACCATGCCTACAACTCGTATGACAAGACGGCCGTGGCCGCCAAGTCGCTGATTGCCACGCGCTATGGCCGCAAGCCGGACCATTCGTACTTTTCGGGCTGCTCAGGCGGCGGGCGCCAAGGGATGATGTTCTCGCAGCGCTTCCCGGACTACTTCGACGCCATCACGGCCGGTGCGCCCGCCATGCGTGTGTCCAGCGGCGCCACGGTGGCGGCGATGTGGAACACCATCCAGTTCGACGCCATTGCGCCGCAAGACGCGTCGGGCAAGCGCATCCTGTCGCAGGCATTCAGCAATGCCGACCTGAACCTGGTCGCCGATGCGGTCAAGTCGTCGTGCGACGCGGCCGACGGTGTGGCCGATGGCCTGGTGAACAACGTCAAGGCCTGCAAGTTTGACCCGGCCGTGCTGCAGTGCAGTGGCGCCAAGGGGGCCGACTGCCTGAGCAGCGCCCAGGTGGGCGCCCTCAAGAGCGTGTTTGCGGGCCCGCGCAATTCCGCTGGCAAGGCCCTGTATGCAGGCCAGCCCTGGGACCCGGGCCTGGCCGCCCCCGGCTGGCGCACCTGGACGCTGGGCAGCTCCACCACCGCCACGCCAGACGCGCGCTACATCACGCTGATGGTGGACGCCCTGGTGAACGAGTTCTTCACGCCACCAGACCTCACGTTCAACCCGCTGACCTTCAACTTCGACACCGACCCGGCACGCATGGAAGCCTACTCGGCCATCTATGACACCTACCGCGACGACAAACTGGCGGCCTTCAAGCAGCGCGGCGGCAAGATGTTGTTCATCCATGGCATGTCCGATCCGATCTTCTCGGCCCTGGACACCGTGGACTACTACGAGCGCCTGGCAGCCAACAACGGCGGCATGGCGGCCACGCAGGGCTTTGCGCGCACCTTCCTGGTGCCGGGCATGAACCACTGCTCGGGCGGCCCGGCCACAGACAACTTCGACTCGATCCAGGCCATGGTGGACTGGGTGGAAAAGGGTGTGGCGCCTGACACCATCGCGGCCAAGGCGCTGCCCGCCAACACGGCCATGCCCAACCGCACCCGGCCGCTGTGCGCCTATCCAAAGTTCGCCAAGTACAAGGGTTCGGGCAGTGTGGAAGATGCCAGCAGCTTCGTCTGCGCGGCAGAGTAAGCCAGCCAGGGCCTACTTGCGGGCGGTGGGGACGGGTGCTGAGGCAGGGGCGGGCAACAGCAACCCGGCCTCCTGCACCACCCGCACGCAGTCGCGCAGGTGCTGTTCGCCCAGGTAGCGCAGCGTGGCGTAGCCCAGGGTGGCTGCCACCGCCTGGCCCGCCAGGGGCACGTATTTGGCGACCTGCTTGGTAGTCAGGCGCAGACCCACCGTCTGGGTGGCGCGCAGCACCAGCTCGCGCGTGATCAGTTTGCCGATCAGCACCGAGCCGACCAGGCTTACGGCCTTCTGCACCTGTTCGCGCTTGCTGGGGTCCAGTTGATCGATCTGCCCGGCCGACAGGCCAAACTCGGCGCTGATCTGGGGAATGAGCCGGGACAGCAGGGCTGCATCCACGGCCCAGTCGAGGCCCGGCACGGGCACCATGCTGGCGGCGGCGGCCACCAGCGCCCGCCGGTGCAGCAGCTTGCGCGCACGGCGCACGGCGGCGGCCAGGTCCGGGTCACCGGCGGCCATCTGCAAGGAGCTGGGCATGGAGCGGTCCTGTGCGGCGGCTTAAGACGACTTGCCCTTGACCAGGCCGTACACCACCAGCAGCACCACGGCACCCAGCACCGAGGCAATCCAGCCGGCCGAGTCGCCCTGTGCATACCAGCCCATGGCCATGCCCACATAGCTGGCCAGGAAGGAGCCCGCCACGCCCAGCAGTGCGGTCATGATCCAGCCCAGTTTGTCGTCCCCGGGCTTCACGGCACGGGCAATCAAACCCACGACCAGACCGACCAGCAACGTTCCCAATATTGACAGCATGTTTTCCCCTTTGTGACCTTGAATGCGAATGAGATGAAAGCGACTGGGGGACTGTACCGAAGGGCCCGGCCGCCCCCTGTCGGACAACGCCCCCTGTGCGCGTCACCCGGCTGAAGTGGCGCCCGGGGGCGGGGAGTTCAAGGGCCGCTCGAACAGGCAATGCCCGAAGCGGTGGGCAAGCAGGTCCATGCCAGAAATTTGGTAGCTGCTGCTGTCGCAGATATAGCGGCCCGGTGGCAGGCCCGCGTGCGCGGCCTCGGTCAGCAGGATTTCGTTGGCTCCGGCAATATCCTCCCCGAGCTTGCAGGCGCAGTTCATCTCGGGGCCAAAAAGATCCTGCTGGGCAATCACCAGCGTGGGGCCGAAGCCAATGCCTGCGCTCACGTTCAGCACACGCTCGGGGGGGAGCACGGTGTTCATGGCCTGCAGGGCGCGCAGCGTGTCCAGCGCGGCCTCCAGGGCCTGCCCGGGGCTGTTGAACACGGCAAACAGGTTGTCGGCCTCCTGCTTGATGATTTCACCGCCATTGCCCCGGATGGCGGGGCGGGCCGCCTGCTCCATCTGGTGGATCATGGCCAGGAAATGGATGATGCCGTGGCTTTGTGTGATGCGCGAGAAGCCGCACATGTCCAGCACCAGGATGGCCACGTTGCGCACAAATGCCTCCTCGATGGCGGCATCGATGCCCGCCGCATTGGCGGGCGCCTGGTTGCGTTCGGCCAGCAGGCGCCGCAGGTAGTCCTTGTCGTGCGGGGCATGGGCCCCGGGGGGCGGCGCAGAAGGGTGGTGCATGGCGGCGGCCTGTGGGTGGTGTCTGACATGGTAGCGCGGCACCTGCTGGCGGGGCAGGGCCCGGCCGCAAAACTACAGTGAGGCTTTCCGTGCCACAGGGATTGTCTGCACCAACGGCGCCATGCGTCTTTTGCAGCCCTGCGGTGATCCAAGCACAGCAAGAAAGGAAACTTCCATGACCTATCCACGTTGGACCCGTTCCGGTGCTGCCCTCGCGGCGGCCTGCGCCCTGGGTGGCCTGTTGGCCCTGCCCACAGGGGCCCTGGCACAAGGGGACGAAGCCTCGCTGGCCCGGGGGGGCTTGCCCGACACCACACCACAGCAGCGCTACCAGTCGGCCATCCGCGAAGCAGGCGGCGGGCTCAAGATCAGCCTGGAGGAATGCCGGGCCATGGCGGCTGCAGAGCGCAAGGGCTGTGAATCCCAGGCCCGCGCGCGCTACCAGGCCGACATGGCGGCCGCCAAGGCGCTGTTGAAGGACCCGTCCGCCGGGCCGGTGAATGTGGTGGGCGGGCCGATCCGCAGCACCGAGACGGTGTACGAAATCAAGCGCTGATCCTCCCTGCCGCCAGAGGGCGAGGGCGTACGGGTCGTGCCTACTGCTGCTGCGCTGCCTGGGCGGTGCTGGTGGCCGCACCCTCGGCAGAGGTCACGCGGCGTGCGCCGTTGAAGCGGCGGGACCAGTAGGCCAGGCCCATGTCTTCCACCCGGATCTCCGAGCCGCTGCGGGGAGAGTGGATGAACTTGTTGTCCCCCACGTAGATGCCCACATGGCTGAAATTTCGGCGCATGGTGTTGAAAAACACCAGGTCGCCCGGCTGTAGTTCTTTTTTATCAATAACCTGGGTGGCGGCCGCCTGCTGGTCGGCACGGCGGGGCAGGAGCAAGCCCACGGTCTGTTCGTACATGGCGCGCACAAAACCGCTGCAATCAAACCCGGTTTCGGCACTGTTGCCACCGCGCTTGTAGGGTACGCCGAGGAAGCCCATGGCGTTGACCACCAGGTCGGATGCCCGGCCGGCCACCGTTTGGGCCTTGTCGGCCACCTGGTGGCTCACGTTTTCCAGCCGGGTAAGCAGGCCTTTGTCGGCAAGCAAACGGTCCATATCGTCAGAATTGGCCGTCTGGGGGGCTGCCTGCGCGGTGGTGGCGCAGACCAGGAGGAGGAGGCAAAACCATCTGGACATGGGGGCGAAGGGTAACACGGTATGGTTGCTTATTAAAAATAAGCTGTTTTGCAAGCCATTGATTTGATTCAACTAAATGGAGATGGCCGGGCGTTTGGGCCGTAGCGCGGTGCTCCGGCAGAGCTGTTTCGAAGCGCGGACCCGGTGTTGGTGCACCCTTGGCGCGCCCCCTGGGGTGGAGGTACTTTTTGCGATGAATTTCATGAAAAAATGGGCCTTTGCGCGTATCAGCAAAGCCAAAGCAGCTATGTTTTTGATAGCTTTTGGCTGCGTGGCCAGCAGCAGTGCCCAAAACACCGGGCCAGCCGTCTCGCTGGTGCCCGTGGCCACGGGGCTGGCAAGCCCCTGGGCGCTGGCCTTTTTGCCGGACGGGCAGTTTCTGGTCACCGAACGCCCGGGCCGCATGCGGGTGGTGAGCGCCACCGGCCAGGTGGGGCCCGCCCTGGCGGGGGTGCCCCCCGTGGCCGCTGGCGGGCAGGGCGGGCTGCTGGACGTGGTGACGGATGCCGACTTTGCGCGCAACCGCCGCATCTATTTCTGCTTTTCAGAGCCCGCAGCCAGCGGTGCAGGCAACAGCACCGCCGTGGCGCGGGCCACGCTGGCGGCCGATGCGCGCAGCCTGCAGGACGTGCGTGTGCTTTTCAGCCAGCGGCCCAAGGTCGAAAGTGCGCTGCATTTTGGCTGCCGCATCGCCCAGTCCCCGGACGGCAACCTGTTTGTGGCCTTGGGCGAGCGCTACCACCGCAAGGACGATGCACAAAAGCTGGACAACCACCACGGCAAGATCATTCGCATCACGCCCGATGGCGCCGTGCCACCCGGGAACCCTTTTACCGGTCAGACCGGCGCCTTGCCCGAGATCTGGAGCTACGGCCACCGCAACCCGCAGGGCGCCACGATCGGCCCCGATGGCAAGCTGTGGATGCACGAACACGGCCCCCAGGGCGGGGATGAGATCAACCTGCCCCAGCCCGGACGCAACTACGGCTGGCCCGTCATCACCTACGGCGAGAACTACGGCGGCGGCAAGATGGGGGAGGGCACGGCCCGCGCGGGCATGGAACAGCCGCTGCACCACTGGACGCCGTCCATCGCGCCGTCGGGCATGGCGTTTTTGACCAGCACCCGCTACGGCGCTGCCTGGCAGGGCAGCCTGTTTGTGGGTTCGCTCAAATTTGGCACCCTGCACCGGCTGGAGGTGGCGGGCGGCAAGGTGTTGCGCGAGGAAAAACTGCTCCAAGGCAATGGCGAGCGCATCCGCGATGTGCGCCAGGGGCCGGATGGCCTTCTCTATATGGTGACTGACAGCCCCCAAGGGCGCCTGCTGCGACTTCAGCCCGACTGAAGGTGAGTGCGGAGCGGCTTGACCCAGGTCATGCCACCCCCAGTTTCTGCCCGGCAAAGCTTCTGGCGCGGGGTGTTCACTAGGTGCTGGCAAGCGCTTTGGGATTAGGCTGGCGCCATCATGCATGCCGAGCCTTCTTCTCCCGCCCCTGGGTCTGCGCCCGTGTCTGCCTTGGCCGACACGCCAACCCGTTCCCAGCTGGCCCTGCGCCGCGTGGCCATAGACACCTGGCGCGAGAACGTGGCGTACCTCCACCGCGACTGTGCCGTGTACCGGGCCGAGGGTTTCCAGGCCCTGTCCAAGATCGAGGTGCGCGCCAACGGCCGCCGCATCCTGGCCACGGTCAACGTGGTGGACGACCCGGCCATCGTGGGGTGCCAGGAGCTGGGCCTGTCGGAAGACGCGTTTGCCCAGCTGGGCGTGGACAACGGCCACACCGTGTCGGTGGCGCAGGCCGAACCGCCCGAATCCATGGGCGCGCTGTTCCGCAAGATCGCCAGCGAGCGCCTGACGCGCGAAGACTTTGGCGCCATCGTGCGCGACATTGCCGACCACCGGTATTCCAAGATCGAACTCACCGCCTTTGTGGTGGCCTGCCATCGCAGCGAGCTGGACCGGGAGGAGGTTTTCTTTTTGACCGACGCCATGGTGGCCAGCGGCCGGCGCCTGGACTGGCACGAGCCGCTGGTGGTGGACAAGCACTGCATCGGCGGCATTCCCGGCAACCGCACCACCATGCTGGTCGTGCCCATCGTGGCGGCACACGGCATGCTGTGCCCCAAGACCTCGTCGCGCGCCATCACCTCGCCTGCGGGCACAGCCGACACCATGGAGGTGCTGGCCAAGGTGGAGCTGCCGCTGGAGCAATTGGCCGACATCGTGCGTGATTACCGGGGCTGCCTGGCCTGGGGTGGCACGGCCCACCTGTCGCCAGCGGATGATGTGCTGATCTCGGTGGAGCGGCCACTCTCCATCGACTCGGCCGGGCAGATGGTGGCGTCCATCCTGTCCAAAAAGGTGGCCGCCGGCGCCACGCACCTGGTGCTCGACATTCCCATCGGCCCCACGGCCAAGGTGCGCTCCATGCCCGACGCGCAACGCCTACGCCGCCTGTTTGAATATGTGGCGCGGCGCATGGGCCTGTCGCTGGACGTGGTCATCACCGATGGCCGCCAGCCCGTGGGCCAGGGCGTGGGCCCGGTGCTGGAGGCGCGTGATGTGATGCGCGTGCTGCAAAACGACCCGCGCGCGCCCGACGACCTGCGGCAAAAGGCGCTGCGCCTGGCCGGGCGCCTGATTGAATGCGACCCCGATGTGCGCGGCGGCGACGGCTACGCGATTGCGCGCGACATCCTCGATTCGGGCCGGGCGCTGGCGCGCATGAACGCCATCATCGCCGCCCAGGGCAGCACGGGGTTTGACCACAACCACCCGGCGCTGGGTGCGCTGACGCTCGACGTGGTGGCACCCGCCAGCGGCGTGGTGGCGGGCATCGACAACTACCAGATCGCACGCGTGGCCCGCCTGGCCGGTGCGCCCAAGGTGCCGGGCGCCGGGGTGGACCTGATGCACAAGCTGGGCGACACCGTGGCCGCTGGCGACCTGCTGTACCGCGTGCACGCCAGCTACCCGGCCGACCTGGAATTTGCGCGCCACGCTTGCGAGCGGGACAGCGGCTACCGCCTGGGGACGGCCGATGAAGTGCCGCGCGTGTTTGTGGAGTTCTGACCATGTCTGCGCCACAAGCCTCCTGCCTGCTGTACTTTGACGATGAAGAAGAACCTGCCTTGCGCCTGTCACAGGCTGCGGGTTTGACAGCCCAGGCCATCGAGCGCCACCGCTTCCCCGATGGCGAACTCAAGCTGCGCCTGCCAGTGGATGCCGCAGGCCAGTTGCCACGCCAAGCCGTGCTGCTGCGCAGCCTGCACCAGCCCAATGCAAAACTGGTGGAGCTGCTGCTGGCTGCCCGCACGGCCCGCAGCCTGGGCGTGCAGCACCTCACGCTGGTGGCGCCGTATCTGGCCTATATGCGGCAGGACATGGCCTTCCACCCCGGCGAGGCCGTAAGCCAGCAGGTGGTGGGTGGGTTTCTGGCCGGGCTGTTCGACGCCGTCATCACCGTGGACCCCCACCTGCACCGCATCGACCGGCTGGAGCAGGCCATCCCCGTGCCGCAGGCTGTGGTTCTCAGCGGCGCGGAGCCACTGGCCGACCTGATCGCCCAGCACCGCCCCCAGGCCTTGCTGGTGGGTCCCGACGGCGAATCTGCCCAGTGGATTGCCCAGGCCGCCGCCCGCCACGGCTTTGACCATGCCGTGTGCACCAAGGTGCGCCATGGTGACCGGCAGGTGGCCATTGAGCTGCCCCCCCTCAACGCCCAGGGCCGGGCCGTGGTGCTGCTGGACGACATGGCCAGCACCGGCCGCACGCTGGCGCTGGCCGCCCGGCTGCTGCTGCAGGCGGGCTCCGCCTCGGTGGATGTGGCCGTGACGCATGCGCTGTTTGCGGGCGATGCGCTGCAGGCGCTGCACGATGCCGGGGTGGGGGAGGTCTGGAGCACGGACTGCATTCCGCACCCGAGCAACGCGGTGGCCATGGCTGGGCCGCTGGCGGTGGCGCTGCGGTCGGTCCTGGCTGCATAACCTGCGCCGCCGGGCTGCGACAATGCGCCATTCCCCCGCGCCCCGTTCCGGCCAGCGCATTCCAGAACACGCACACGATCGAACACACCATGCTGCTTGACGCCACCGAATCCCAACTCGTCCTGGTCGATTACCAGGAGCGCCTGATGCCCGCCATCCACGAAGGCCCCGCCGTGCTGGCCAACGCCCGTCGCCTGGCCGAGATCGCCCGCATGCTGGACGTGCCCGTGTGGGGCACCGAGCAAAACCCCTCGCGCCTGGGCGCCAACGACGCCGCGCTGCGCGCCCTGTGCCAGAAGACCCTGGCCAAAATGCACTTCAGCGCTGCCGAAGAAGGCCTGGGCGAATGGCTGCGCCCGCCAGCCAAGCCCCAGGGCGGCAACGCACGCAGCCTGCCCAAGCACCTGCAAAAGCCCGCCCAGCAGGCCCCCGAGCGCGGCACCATCGTGATTGCCGGGTGCGAAGCCCATGTCTGCCTGCTGCAGACCGCGCTGGACCTGATCGACGACGAGTTTGAAGTGTGGGTGGTGACCGACGCCTGCGGCTCGCGCACCGAGCGCAACCGCGACGCCGCCTTCGACCGCCTGGCTGGCGCAGGCGCTGAGCTGGTGACCACCGAGATGGTGGCGTTTGAATGGCTGGGCAGCTGCGAGCACCCGGCGTTCAAGGATGTGCTTGGGCTGATCAAGTAAAAGATTTGGGTCTTTTTGGCCTCTTCCGCCTGCCCATCAAGCGCTTATAGCTATTGAAGTAATAGCAAATCAAACTGGAGGCGGTGAGGGAGCCGCGTCGCTGAAACCCCACCGGCGGCACGGTTCGTCGCCGCCTTCGATTTACCCCACCCGCAGCGCCTCTGTCTTTGCACACACGGCGTTGCCGGAGGCGGTCCAGCCGTCCATGCCGCCTTGCAGGAAGCGCGCGTTGAAACCCGCTGCGCGCAAGCGCAACGCGGTCGAGCGGCCGACTTCGTGACCATAGACGCAATACACGACCACGTCTTCGCTGGCAGATAGCTCCGAAGCCCATGTTTCGATGGTGGCGGGGTCGCGCCAGCGGGCGTTCGGGATGGTGGTGGTGGCCGCCTCGTACACACCGGCGCGGCGCACATCAATCAGTTGTGCTGCCGCTTGCGCGTCCTGGATCGACGCTTGCAGCCCTTCGCTTGCGGCGTGTACTGCATGCTGGTAACGCTCGTAGACGGCGGCCCAGTGGATGTTTGCCATGAACGCATCCACATAGGTCCCCGCTGCTGCGCCGTGGTCGAGGTGGTAGGCGTGCTCGTACATGTCCAGCGCGAGGATGGGCACACCTCCTGCCGCAACCTGGGTGTGATCGCTGGCCCATTGGTTAACGAGCGTGCCCTCGCGCGGCTGGAACACCAGCAGCACCCAGCCGGAACCACCGCCCAGCGCCTTGCCCATGGCGACAAACTCCTCGCGCCACCGCTCCACGCTGCCAAAGTTGGCCGCCAGCGCCAACTGCATGGCGGGTGCTGGAGCGGCGCCACCGCCACCCAGACTGCCAAAGTACAGCTCGTGCAGCAGCATCGAATTGCCTGCGATCAGTTCCTCGCGCTTGAGGCCATTGAGCGCAAAGCCCGGTGCCGAGGCAAAGGCCAGTTCGGCAAGCTGCCCCCGGATGGCGTTGAGCCGCGCCACCGCCCCGCCGTAGTTATTCTGGTGGTGGCTGCGCAGCAGCTTTTCAGACAGGCCGGGCAGCGTGGCCGGGTCAAAAGGCAGGGCTTGCGCGCGTGCTTGCATGATGAGGCTCCCGAGAGGTGAATGGCAAATGCTTCAGGCCAGCCAGGGTCGAAGGAAAGTCACCGCCAGCCCCACGGCCCCACACAGGGCCAGCAGCGGCATGACCCCCAGCTTGAAGCGGAACAGCGCCACCAAAGCACCCAAAGCGATCACGGCCGAGACGGCATCAAAAGCGCCGCCAAAGCCCTTGGGCCAGAGCAGGTGGTAGGCAAAAAACAGCGCCAGGTTCAGGATCACACCCACCACGGCGGCGGTGATGGCCGACAGCGGGGCGGTGAAACCAATCTTGCCGTGTGTGGCCTCCACCAGCGGGCCGCCTGCCAGGATGAAGATGAACGAGGGCAAAAAGGTCACAAAGGTCACGACCGTGGCAGCGGCTGCGGCGCCTGCAAAGAGGGCATCGGGCCCCCACACCTGCTGCAGCCAGCCACCCACAAAACCCACAAACGCCACCACCATGATCAGCGGGCCAGGGGTGGTCTCGCCCAGGGCCAGGCCGTCGATCATCTGCGGGCCGCTGAGCCACTGGTAGTGCTCCACCGCGCCCTGGTACACATAGGGCAGCACGGCATAGGCACCGCCAAAGGTCAGCATGGCCGCCTTGGTAAAGAACCAGCCCATCTGCGTGAGCGTGCCTTGCCAGCCCTGCGTGGCCACCAGCAGGCCCATGGCCGCCAGCCATAGCGCCAGCCCCGCCGCCAGCACCTTGGCCAGGTGGCTGCGCGAGAAGCGGGCATGGGCAGGCGTGGGGGTGTCGTCATCGATCAGCGCCGGGCCGTAGCCTTTGTTCCCATCGGCATGGCCGCCCCCCAGCGCAAACACGGCGGGCCACCGGCGGGCGCCAAAGTAGCCCATCAGCCCGGCGGCCAGCACGATGGCCGGGAAGGGGGTATCGAACGCGAAAATGGCCACAAACGATGCGGCGGCGATGCCCCACATCCAGCCGTTTTTGAGGGCGCGGGTGCCAATGCGGTGGGCGGCATGCAGCACCAGCGCCATCACCGCAGGCTTGATGCCATAGAAGATGCCCGCCACCACGGGCACATCGCCAAACCGCAGGTAGACCCATGACAGCGCTATCAGGATGAAGAGCGAGGGCAGCACAAACAACGCCCCGGCCACGATGCCGCCCCAGGTGCGGTGCATGAGCCAGCCGATGTAGGTGGCCAGCTGCTGCGCTTCGGGGCCGGGCAGCAGCATGCAGTAGTTGAGGGCGTGCAGAAAGCGCTTTTCACTGATCCAGCGGCGGCGCTCCACCAGCTCGGCATGCATGATCGCGATCTGGCCGGCTGGCCCGCCAAAGCTGATGAACCCGAGCTTGAGCCAGAACAGGAAGGCGTCGCCAAAGCTCGCTGGAGCGGGGCGCTCCAGCGCAGTGGGAGGGGCGGTTGGAGAGATCTGGTTGGTCATGGGGCGGCAATTGGCACAGTCGATGAGGCGCTGGGGGACGAGCTGGAGGAAGAGGGCGGCACGGCATACAAGGCGTCAAACACCTGTGCGGCGGCCTCGGCCAGGGCGTCGTCGCCCGCATGCACTTCGCGCAGGCCGGCCAGCACGGCTTCCAGCCCGGCGGCCTCGGGCACGGGCATGCCGCCCGCGTCCAGGTAGTGCACGGCGCGGGCCAGGCGCTGGAGGCGGGGATCGGCTTCGAACCCGAAGCTGGCGATCAGCACCTCAAATGTCACCAGCGCCCCCACGTGGGTGAAACGGGCGCCGTCAAAGTCAAAGCCCAGCACGTCGGCGGGCGCTGAGGCCGGATCGGCCAGCCACACAAAAGCAGCCCCCGGGTCGATGAAACGGCGAATCAGCCATGCGCAGGCCAGGCGGTCCACCCAGGGCCGGGCACGTGTGGCCCAGCGCTGGTTCCGGAACCGGGCCGCGTCCAGGCGCGGGATGCCATGGGCGGGCAGGGCGGTGGGCTCGCCGCGTGAGAAGCGGGCATCCAGCGCCTGGCGCAGGCTGGCCAGGTCTGCGTCGGCCTGTGCGGCGGCGGCGCCAGGGTAGTAGTCGATGCGATGCAGCGCCTGCAGCGCATCGGCAATGCTGCGCAGGCGGCGGCGGGCGTCGGTGTCGGTGAGCTGCGGCAGCTCGGCCTGCAGGGCGGTGGCTGTGTCGCGCCACTGGGTGAAGGCCTCGGTGCGGTCGAACAGCGCTTCGATCTCCTGGCGTTGTGTGTTGTCGTTGGCGCTCAGGGTCAGCAGCATGGCCGTACCGCCATGCTCCCGCACCTCCGCCGCAATGGGGGCCAGCAGGCCCGCATGTTCGTCAGGCAGCAGATAGGCGCCGTCACGCAGGGCGGCGCAGCCCAGTGCCTTGAGATTGCGCCACACGCGCAGCCGCACGGCGTTGGGCTGCGTGGGCAGCGTCATGATGAGGGTGGACCACATAACTGAAGTATATGCTTTGCTTTATGAAGCATTTATGTCTAATTTTGATATTGTTCTAGCCAAAGAATCCTTGCACGCGAGATGCTCCAAGGTCTACAAGGCGAAAGAGGGAAGGGCGTGGGGCGTCTGCAAACGCAGCAGAGGCACAAGGGTGGCATTGTCTGCAGCAGAGGCAAGACCTGATCACGCACGGTGCAGTCAGCGCCACCACGTCAGTTTGCCGCAAGCCCGTCATGAATAATTATGAATTCAAAACCTGCTGTCCTGGCAGGGCGAGAGAGATGCCGAGGAGACCCCCACAATGACCGCACACAGTACCTACGCCGACTTCTACCGCCAGTCCATCGACCACCGCGACGCTTTCTGGAGCGAGCAGGCGAAGCTGATCGACTGGAAGACGCCGCCCCAGCAGGTGTGCGACTACAGCAATCCACCGTTTGCCAAATGGTTTGTGGGCGGCACCACCAACCTGTGCCACAACGCGGTAGACCGGCACCTGGCCACGCGCGCCAGCCAGGCGGCGCTGGTGGCGATCTCTACCGAAACCGACACCGAACGCAGCTACAGCTTTGCCGAGCTGCATGCCGAGGTGCAGCGCATGGCGGCCGTGTTGCAGAGCCTGGGTGTGAAGAAGGGCGACCGTGTGCTCATCTACATGCCCATGATTGCCGAGGCCGCCTTTGCCATGCTGGCCTGCGTGCGCATTGGCGCGCTGCATTCGGTGGTGTTTGGCGGCTTTGCCTCGGGCTCGCTGGCCTCGCGCATTGAAGACGCCGAGCCTGTGGCCGTGGTCAGTGCTGATGCCGGGTCGCGCGGCGGCAAGGTGGTGCCTTACAAGCCGCTGCTGGACGAAGCCATTGCCCTGTCCAAACACAAGCCCGCCGCCGTGCTGATGGTGAACCGGGGCCTGGCCCCCATGCACCTGCAGGCTGGGCGCGACCACGAATGGGCACCCCTGCGCGAGCAGCACCTGAACACTGTGGTGCCCTGCGAATGGGTCGAGTCCACCCACCCCAGCTACACGCTGTACACCAGCGGCACCACCGGCAAGCCCAAGGGCGTGCAGCGCGACACGGGCGGCTACACCGTGGCGCTGGCCGCTAGCATGAAGCACATCTTCGACGCCAAGGCGGGCGATGTGTACTTTGCCACCAGCGACATCGGCTGGGTGGTGGGCCACAGCTACATCGTCTATGGCCCGCTGATCGCAGGCATGGCCACCATCATGTACGAAGGCCTGCCCACGCGGCCCGATGCGGGCGTGTGGTGGAGCATTGTCGAGAAGTACCAGGTCACCCACATGTTCTCGGCCCCCACGGCGGTGCGGGTGCTCAAGAAGCAGGACCCGGCCTACCTCGCCAAGTACAACGTCAAAAGCCTCAAGGCCCTGTGGCTGGCGGGCGAGCCGCTGGACGAGCCCACCGCCCAGTGGATCAGCGACGCCCTGCAAGTGCCCATCATCGACAACTACTGGCAGACGGAAACCGGCTGGCCCATTCTTACACTGGCCAACGGGGTGCAGCAGCAGACCACCCGCTTTGGTAGCCCGGGCAAAGCCATGTACGGCTACGGCGTGAAGCTGATTGACGAGGCCACGGGCGAAGAGCTGACCGGCGCCAACCAGAAAGGTGTGGTCGCCATCGAAGGCCCGCTGCCCCCCGGTTGCATGCAGACCGTGTGGCGCGACGATGCGCGGTTTGTGAACACCTACTGGAAGAGCATCCCCGGCCGCCTCATCTACAGCACCTTCGACTGGGGTATCCGCGACGCAGATGGCTACCACTTCATCCTGGGCCGCACCGACGACGTGATCAACGTGGCCGGCCACCGCCTGGGCACGCGCGAGATCGAAGAAAGCATTGCCTCGCACCCCAACATCGCCGAAGTGGCGGTGGTGGGCGTGGCCGACAGCCTGAAGGGGCAGGTGGCCATGGCGTTTGCCGTGGCGCGCGATGCCTCGGGCCTGACCGACGATGCCGCGCGCCTCAAGCTCGAAGGCGAGGTGATGAAGCAGGTAGACAGCCAGTTGGGCGCCGTGGCCCGCCCGTCTCGGGTGTACTTTGTGACTGTGCTGCCCAAGACCCGCAGCGGCAAGCTGCTGCGCCGCGCCCTGCAGGCCGTGGCCGAGCGGCGCGACCCGGGCGACCTGACGACGATGGAAGACCCGGCGGCGCTGCAGCAGGTGAAGGAGCTGGTGGGGTGAGATAGCCGGCGAGCCGGTTGCCAGGCTTGGCAGTCGTCAATAGCTATCAAAAACATAGCTGCTTGCGCGCTATCGGTGCGCGCAAGCAGCTATTTTTCCTTATTAACGACATGTCTCAGACAAACCCCGTTCGTCCTGAGCCTGTCGAAGGGCCGCCTTAGGAAGCGCCCTGGCTTCGACAGGCTCAGCCTGAACGGATGGAAGATGAGAAATCTGATGTGGGTAGCTAGTCAGGCTATTGCTTTTGGAAAGCCTCACACCGGCCGGCTCCGCTGCCACCCCGCAGGCGGCTGCCACCCCGGTGTCCAGCCGATGAAGTCCTCCAGCGGCATGGGCCGGGCGATGCAGTAGCCCTGGGCCTGGGTGCAGCCCAGTTGCAGCAGCATCTGGCCTTGTTCGACGGTTTCCACACCTTCGGCGATCACGCGGTAGCCGAAGGAACGGGCCAGGCCGATCACGCCCTGCACGATGGCAAGGTCGCCGGGATCGCCCATCATGCCGTGCACAAAACTCTGGTCGATCTTGAGCGTGTCCATGGGCAGGCGGCGCAGGTAGGTGAGGGACGAGTAGCCCGTGCCAAAGTCGTCCAGCGACACGGTCACGCCCATGGCGCGCAGCTCGGTCAGAGTGGCGGCCACGGCCGACAGGTCATACAGCGCGGCGCTTTCGGTGATCTCGATCTCGACCAGGTGCGTGGGCACCCTGGGGTGGCGCGCCAGGCATTGGGCCATCCAGGGGGCAAAGCCGGGCTGCTGCAGGTGCTGGGCGGCGATGTTGATGCTCAGCGGCATGGGCAGGCCCCGCTCCTGCAGCTGTTCCAGCACCGTGAGCGCGGCCTCGGCTACCCATTCGCCAAAACCGATCTCCAGCTCGGTGCCCTGCAGCAGCGGCAGGAACTCGCCCGGCGGCACCAGGCCGCGCTCGGGGTGCTGCCAGCGTGATAGCACTTCGGCGCCCACCACGGTGCCGCTGCGCATGTCCACTTTGGGCTGCAGGTACAGCGTGAACTGGGCGTCGGCCAGCGCGTCGCGCAGGTGGCGGCCCTGGGCACGGCGCAACTGCATGGCGCGCTCCTGGGCGGCGTCGAACTGGTGAAACCGGTTGCGCCCGGCCTGTTTGGCGGCGTACATGGCCTGGTCGGCGTGGCGCAGCAGGGTGTCGGCATCGGCGTCGTCTTGCGGGAACACGGTGTAGCCGATGCTGGCGGTGACGACCACACGCTCGGCGTCCAGGGTGTAGGGGGACGAGACGCTTTCCATCACGCGTTCGAGCAGGCGTTCGCAGTCGCGGACCGAGTCCAGCCCGGGCATGAGGATCACAAACTCGTCGCCCCCCAGGCGGGCCACGCAGTCCAGCCCGCGCAGCGCCCGCGTGAGGCGGCCCGCCACCACCACCAGCAGCCGGTCGCCCGCGCCATGGCCCAGGCGGTCATTCACGGGCTTGAACCCGTCCAGGTCTAGGTAGGCGACGCCGAGCTGGGATCCGTTCTCACGGGCCAGCTCCATGTTTTCCTGCAGCTTGCGCGCCAGCAACACGCGGTTGGGCAGGCCGGTGAGGGCGTCGAACAGGGCCAGCCGCTGCAGCATGACCTCCTGCTCGCGCTGGGGGGTGACATCGATGGCCACGCCCAGCATGCGCGCCGGGTTGCCGTGGCTGTCAAACCCGACGATCTTGCCCAGATTGCGTACCCAGCGGGTGGCTTCACCCGGCGGGTTGACGCGCCAGGTGGCGTCAAACGGGGTACCGGGGTGGGTGGTGTGGCGCGCCAGTTCGGTGTTGATGCGCTCGATGTCGTCGGCGGCGACGGCGTTGGCCCACTGCACCGACAGCGGGACGTGGCCAGAAGACTCCAGGCCCCGCATGGCGCGCCAGCGGCTGTCGCCCGTGACCTGGCCGGTCTGCAGGTTCCAGTCCCACCGCCCCAGCGATGCGGCCGAGAAGGTGAGCGAAAGCAGTTCTTCCCGCTCACGCACCTGTTCTTCCTCACGCTTGCGGTCGGTGATGTCGTGCACCGAGAACAGCCAGCAGGGCTCGCCATCAAATTCGGTGGCCCGCATAGACTGCAGCACGGTGCGGGGCGGGCCGCCGCGCACGGCCAGCGTCATTTCGTGGTCGCTGATCTGGCCGCTGGCGTCTGCCTGGCCGATGAGGCGCTGGCGCTCTTCGGCCGTGAAGATGCCCAGCTCGATCCCGGTGCGGCCAATGGCTTCGCTGCGCGGGATGCCCAGCATCTCGACCCAGGCGGGGTTGATGTCCACATACTGGCCGTTGCTGCGCCGGGACAGGCCCATGGGGTAGGGCATGAGGTGGAAGATGCGCGAGAAGCGCTCTTCGGACTGGCGCAGGCGCTGTTCGGCGCGCTTGGCCTCGTCGATGTCCTGCATCACACCGCGCACGCGCACCACCCGGCCGTTTTCGATCACGGGCTCGCCCCGGGCGCGCATCCACAGCAGGTGGCCATCGGCGTGATAGACCTCCATCTCCATGCTCCACTCGGTGCGCAAACGGATGCTCTGGCGGAATCTCTCGCGCAGTGCCTCGCGGTACTGCGGGGCTACATGGCGGTCGATGTAGTCGCTGGGTGGTGGCTGGCTGGGGTCCAGGCCATGGATGTCAAAACACACCTCCGACCAGTACACCAGGCCCTTGCCGCGCTCGTCCTCCCAGGCACCCAGGCGGGCCAGGCGGCCAGCCTGCTGCAGCTGGTTGTTCAGCGCCCGAAGTTCGTCGCTGGTGCGTTGTGCTTCGGTCATGTCGTGGAAAACGAAAACAAAGCAGTTTTCGCCATCTACAAGCACGGAGCGTGCCGACATCAGGCCGGGGATGCGCACCCCATTGCTCTGCGCTACCAGCGGCAGGCGGTCCACCTTGCCGTCGCGCTTGAAGGCGTCGATGAGTCGCTTGCGCTCCTGGTCGCTGGCCCAGATCTGCAGCTCGGTCGAGGTGCGCCCGATCACCTCCTCGCGCGGGCGGCCCAGCACTTCGCAGAAGGCCGGGTTGATGTCCACATAGCGGCCGTCCGAGATGCGCGAGATGCCCGCCGGGTCGGGCAGCGTCTGGTAGAAGGTTGTGTACTTGGCTTCGGAGGAGCGCAGCGCGTCTTCCACCTCGCGGTGGGCGGTAATGTCCACGTCCATGCCGATCATCGCCGTGGGCCGGCCCTGCGCATCGCGGCGCGACACCGTGCCCCGTGACATCAGCCAGCGCCAGCGGCCTGCGGTGTCCCGCACGCGGAACTCGGCCTCATAGCTTTCCTCCAGCCCGTCCATGGCCCGCGTCAAACGCACGGCATTGCGCTCGGCATCGGCCGGGTGGCGCCGGGCATACCAGCGCTTCCACAGGTCTGGTGCGTCGGCGTCGGCCTGGGTGATGCCATAGGCCTCGTAAAAGTGGCCGTCGCAGCGGAAGCGGCGCTCCAGCACATCCCACTCCCAATGTCCGCCGCCCAGCGAATCGAGCGCCAGGCGCAGTTGCTGCTCGCGCTCTGCCAGCGTGCGGTGGGCCTGCTCCAGCGCCACCACCGACTGCGCCTTGCCCACCAGCAGCTGCCGCCCCGTGCCCAGGATGAGCATGCCCGCGCCGTGGTACCAGGGCAGCTGCCGCAGCCAGTCGATGGGCGCACCGGGCACGGGCGCAGCGCCGGTGGCCACCAGGCACAGCGTGACCACAGGCGGCAGGGTGACGGCCATGCCCGTGATGGCCAGCCAGGGGTTGGTGCCGGGGCGCCTGTCCAGCCTGCGCCACAGTGCGCCCAGCGCAGCCGCTGCGACCAGCGTTGCCAGGCCAGCCAACCAGGCTGCGTCTTCGCTCAGGACCATGGCCAGCAACGCCAGGGCGGCCGTGATGGCCGCTGCCACCGGGCCGAAGTACAAGGCCATGAAGGCGGTGGCCGTGGGGTAGGCCACGACTCCCAGCTCGGGCGCGTTCAGGTTCAGCACGACCAGGACCAGGGCCGACACCACGCCGCCGGTCAGGCCTGTCAGCACCTGGGTGCGGCGCGAAGGGTGCAGGATCTCGGTCGGCCGCAGGTGCGCGAGCACCAGCACCAGCAGGAGCAGCAGTCCGCCAGCCAGCAGCGCGTTATGGGCCATGGTGGAAGGCCCGTGTGGAATAGGAAGAGAAAGAGTGGCAGCGGCTAGCGCCGGCCCCCGGGCATGTGCTCAACCCTCCGGGCAGGGCGCACAGGCACGCCCCTGACCCGGTGTCTCGCCACGGCACAGCCGTGGGGTATGAGCATGAACCCGGCGCAAAAACCATGCACCGAGTTTAGGCGCGTTCGGCAGTGCTGGCAGAGACGGCGCGCCCCCTGATAAGCCCGGTTGACAACATCGTGCCGCACACGATCACGAGGGCGCAGCCCAGCATCCAGGACGTGATGCTTTCGCCCAGGAACAGCGCGCCATACAGCACCGCAAACACCGGCGTGATGAAGGTCACGGCCAGGGCGCGGCTGGGGCCTGCGCTGGCGATGAGGCGGAAGTACAGGATGTACGCAATGCCCGTGCACATGACGGCGATGGCCACGATGGCGCCCCAGGCGCGCAACCCGGGCATCTGCGCGGGCCACAGCCACAGCGTGGGCAGCGCCAGGCCCAGCGCCGCACCCACCTGGCTGCCGGTGGCCGTGGCCAGCGGCGGGATGCCCGTCAGGTAGCGCCGTGCGAAGCTGGCCGATATGCCATAAAAGCCCGACGCCACCAGGCAGGCAACAATCGCCCAATGGGCCGCATCGGTCTTGAAGCCGGTGCCCGCAGGCGCGCGCCAGGCCAGCAGGGCCACGCCCCCAAAACCCAGGGCCAGGCCCACCCAGCGCAGCCGGTTGATGCGGTCGCCCAACCACAGCCAGGCCACCAGTGCGCCAAACAGTGGCACCGTGGCGTTCAGGATGGAGGCCAGCCCGGTCTGGATGTGCAAGACGGCCCAACCGAACAGGGCGAAGGGGATGGCGGAGTTGATGATGCCCGCCAGCATGATGGGGCGCCAGTGCTGGCGAAACGCCGGGTAGTGGCCCTGGCGCAGCATGATCGGCCACAGAAAGACGGCAGCCAGCCCCACGCGCAAGCCCACCATGGGCAGGGGCCCGAATTCCGAGGCGCCCATGCGCATGAACAAGAACGACGCCCCCCACAGCGCAGCCAGCAGGATGAACTCCGCGATCCAGCTGGAGACGGGCTGTTGGCCGGATGGGGTCATGGAGTGCCTTTCATTGTTGCCTGGCCTGGGGTGTGGGGGAGAAGGGATGGCTGTTCCGCTGCCAGCGCATTTTCCAGCGTCAGCAAGACGGCTTTGCGGTCGAGCCCGCCAGCGTAACCGGTCAGGCTGCCGTCGGCGCCCAGCACGCGGTGGCAGGGCACGACCACGGAGAGCGGGTTGCGCCCCACGGCGGCGCCCACGGCCCGCACGGCACGGGGGCGGCCTAGCTGCTGGCTGATGTCGCTATAGGTGCGCGTGGCGCCCCGGCCAATCGCCAGCAGGGCCTGCCAGACCTCTTGCTGGAACGGCGTGCCACCCGACAGGTCCAGCGGCAGATCGAAGCCCTCGCGTTCGCCGCGCAGGTACTGCTGCAGCTGGTGGGTGGCGGCCTGCAGCAGCGGGTGGCCGTCCGCCTCGGCCCAGGCGGCGCTGCCGTGCAGGCGCTGGCTGGGCTCGTGGCGCTGGCCTTCAAACCAGATGCCGCACAGGCCGGTGGGCGACGCGGCCAGGCGCACCGGGCCGAGGGCCGTGTCTGCGCGGGCTTGCACGGTGTGGGGGTGGTAGTGCATGGTGAATGCTCGGGTGTTATGAATAAAAACAGGGCTTTCCGCGCAATAGGCAAGCGCTGATGGCTATTATTTTGATAGCAACTACGCCAACGCCGCCCAGGCACGCAGCACGGCGTAGCTGCGCCAGGGGCGCCACGCTTCGGACGCTGCGGCAGCGGCGCGGGCCGGGTTCTTCTGGCCCTGAACACCCAGCGCCTTGTGCAGCGCAACGTCCCCGGCCGGGAAGGCATCCGGCCAGCGCAGCACGCGCATGGCGATGTACTGCGCCGTCCAGTCGCCAATGCCCGGCAGCGCACACAGCGCGGCCGTGGTGCGCGCCACATCGGCGCCTGCGTGCAGGGCCAGCGCGCCGCTGTCCACCGCCCGGGCCAGCGCCACGATGGCAGCCTGGCGCTGGCGCACGATGCCCAGCTGGCCCAGCGTGTCGCCATCGGCGGCGGCCAGCGTGGCAGCGGTGGGGAACAGGCGGCCCAGCTCCGGCCAGGGCGTGGCGATGGGCTCGCCCAGCCGCTCCACCAGCCGCTGGCCCAGGGTGCGCGCGGCGGCCACGGTGATCTGCTGGCCCAGCACGGCGCGCACAGCCAGCTCAAAGCCATCGAAGGCGCCGGGCACCCGCAGGCCGTCGCCATCCGGGAAGGCGCTGTGCAGCACGGCGTTGATGGCGGCCGGATCGGCGTCCAGGTCCAGCATGGCGCGCACGCGGCGGATCACGAGCGGCAGCACGGGGTAGAGGCTGTCGCTGGTCTGCAGCAGCACCTGGTGGCGCGCCACATCAAAGCGCGCGCTGAACCAGCCGGTGGTCTCCTGGCCCAGGCCGGTGCAGGCAGCGGGCAGGCGCACGGTGCGCCGCAGCGTGGCTTCGTGCGGCAGCACCCATTCCACGCCATGGAACTGCCGCCGCTCGAAAAACGCCAGCAGTGCGGGCACGTCAAACGGTGGCCGCCAGGCCAGGCGCAGCGCGGTGCCGCTGCCTTCGGGCGCACCGGCTGGCGCGGGTGCCGCGCCGCTGCGCCGCAACTGGGTGGGGTTGAGCCCGTAGTGCCCCGCAAACGCCGCATTGAAGCGCCGCACACTGGCAAAACCGCTGGCCAGCGCCACCTGGGTGACGGGCATTCGGGTGTCGGTGAGCAGCTGCTTGGCCGTGAGCAGGCGGCGGGTCTGCAGGTATTGCAGGGGCGAGACGCCCAGGGCCGCCTCGAAGATGCGCCGCAGGTGCCGGTCGCTCACGCCCAGGCGCTCGGCCAACCGGGCCACGGTGGCGCCGCCTTCACCCGGCGCCGAGGGGGCCGACCAGAGATCGGGCGCATCGAGCAGGCGCACGGCCTGCTGCACCAGGATGCTGCTCGCATCCTGCACCGACCACACCAGGGCCTGGGGCGCCAGCTCGGGCCGACAGCGCAGGCAGGGGCGAAAGCCTGCGTGCTCCGCCTGCGCAGCCAGGGCGAAGAAGCGGCAGTTCTCGCGCCGGGGCGCTCGCACGGCGCAGACGGGGCGGCAGTAGATGCCGGTGGAGGTCACGCCGGTGAAGAAATGCCCGTCAAAACGCGCGTCCCGGGCCAGCACGGCCAGGTAGCGGCCCTCGTCCGAGGGGGCGTAGGCATCGGCGGCAGAGGGCAGGGGGGTGGAAGTCATGGGCCCGATCATAGGGAGCGGTGGCGCCTGCACTGGCCGTTTTCGGACATGTGCCTGCAAGCGCTGCGGGCATCGGGCCGGGCAGGGGGGCCGCCTACAATGCAGCCGGCTCTTCAAGCCCATGCCGCCCCTCGCAACCCCTCGCTAAAGGTCTCTCGACGTGCAACCGACGCCCGCCATTTTCAAAGCCTACGACATCCGTGGCATCGTGCCCTCCACATTGAATGAAGAAGTCGCCCTGGGCCTGGGCCGGGCCTTTGGCACCGCCGCACGCGCCGAGGGGCAGACCACCGTGGCCGTGGGGCGCGACGGGCGCCTGTCGGGCCCCGCCATGTCGGCGGCGCTGATCCAGGGCCTGGTCGAGGCGGGCATCGAGGTCATCGACGTGGGCCTGGTCACCACGCCGCTTCTGTACTTTGCGGCCAGCACGCTATGCAACAGCGGCATCCAGGTCACGGGCAGCCACAACCCCCGGGACTACAACGGCTTCAAGATGGTGCTGAACGGCCGTGCCATCTATGGCGAAGAGATCCAGGGCCTGCGCCGCACCATGGAGCAGGAAAGCTGGCAGCTGGCACCGGGTGGGTCCGTGCGCCATGTGGATGTGCTGCCCACCTACCGCGAACGCATCGTGGGCGATGTGAAGCTGGCCCGCCCGATGAAGATCGTGGTGGACTGCGGCAACGGCATTGCCGGTGCCTCGGCCCCGGCCATCTTCCAGGCGCTGGGTTGCGAGGTGATTGAACTCTTCTCGGAGGTGGACGGCAACTTCCCCAACCACCATCCCGACCCCAGCAAGCCCGAAAACCTGCGCGACCTGATCGAGGCCCTGAAGGCCAGCGATGCCGAGCTGGGCTTGGCGTTTGACGGTGATGGCGACCGTCTGGGCATCGTCACCAAGGACGGCGCCAACATCTTCCCCGACCGCCAGATGATGCTATTCGCCCAGGACGTGCTCTCGCGCGTGCCCGGCGGCGAGATCATCTTCGACGTGAAGTGCACCCAGCGCCTGGCGCCCGCCGTGGCGGCTGCAGGCGGCGTGCCGGTGATGTTCAAAACCGGCCACTCGCTCATCAAGGCCCGCATGAAGGAGACAAACTCCCCATTGGGCGGCGAGATGAGCGGCCATATCTTCTTCAAGGAGCGCTGGTATGGCTTTGACGACGGCACCTATGCGGGCTGCCGCCTGCTAGAGATCTTGAGCAAGTCTCAAGACCCGAGCGCGGTGCTCAATGCGCTGCCCACCAGCTTCTCGACGCCTGAACTCAACGTGGCCTGCGCCGAAGGCGAACCCCACCGCCTCACCGCCGAGTTGCAGGCGCTGGCCGCAGGCCAGTTTGCCGCGCCCGCCACGGTGAGCACCATCGACGGCCTGCGCGTGGACTGGCCCGACGGCTTTGGCCTGATCCGCGCCAGCAACACCACCCCCGTGCTGGTGCTGCGCTTTGAAGGCCACACCCCCGAGGCGCTGGCCCGCATCGAGGCCGCCATGCTGGCGCTGCTGCACAAGGTCAAGCCCGATGCCCATGTGGGTGCGGCCAGCCACTGAGCGCTGCTCGATAACCCCGTATTCACCACCTTCCTGACCGAGCTGCCCGCGTGAACAACCCCTCCGTGTCCACCCCCTTGCGCATCGCCGCTGCACAGTCGCCCTCAGTCCCCGGGGACGTGGCGCGCAATGTGTTGACCCACCTGGCCTTTGTGCGGGTGGCGGCCGCCGAGGGCGTGCAGGTGCTGCTGTTCCCGGAGCTGTCGCTCACCGGCTACGAGCCCGCAGTGCTGGCCGCCAACGTGTTGGACGCCGACCACGCGGCACTGGCACCTCTGCGCCAGGCCGCGCGCGACCAGGGCATGGCCATCGTGGTGGGCGGGCCCGCCGCGCCGGTACAGCCCGGCGCCTTGCCCGCGATTGGCGCCTGGGTGCTGGCGCCCGATGGCAGCGTGGCGCTGTACCGCAAGCGCCATCTGCATGCCAGCGAAGAGCGTTTTGCCAGCGCGGGCACCGACGACGCGCAGGTGCACCTGCTCGCGGGCGAGCCTACGGGCATGGCGGTGTGTGCAGACATCACCCACCCTGAACACGCCAGCGCCGCACACGGCGCGGGCGCAGCGCTGTATGCGGCCGGGGCCTTGATCAGCCACCAGGGCTATGGCCCCGAATCCGCGCTGCTGGAAGCCTACGCACGCGACCACGCCATGGCGGTGCTGCTGGCCAACTACAGCGGGCCTTCGGGTGGCTATGTCAGTGCGGGCCGCAGTGCGGTCTGGGAGCCCGGCGGCCGCTGCGTGGTCACGGCCGAGGGTGATGCACCGTGCATCGTCTGGGCCGCCCGGGGTGACAGCGGCTGGAGCGGCGGCGTGGTGGCCGTGGACCTCCAGCACCTTGCCTTGGCATGAACCCCGCCCGCGCCCTGTATTCGGTGGTGACCTGGGGCGCCCAGCCCCTGCTGCGCCGCAAGCTGCGCCGCCGCGCCAAGGCCGAGCCGGGCTATGGCGTGGCCATTGGCGAGCGTTTTGGCCGCTATCCCGCGCCCATCGACAGCCTGATGATGCACAGCAGCTCCGACCCGCTGGGCCGCTTTGTGTGGATCCACGCGGTATCGCTGGGCGAGACGCGGGCGGCTGCCATCCTGCTGGCCGCGCTGCGCGAGCAGTTGCCCGGCATGCGCCTGCTGCTCACACATGGCACGGCCACAGGCCGGGCCGAGGGCGAAAAACTGCTGCTGCCCGGCGACCTGCAGGTGTGGCAACCCTGGGACACACCCGGCGCTGTGGCCCGTTTCCTGCGCAAGTTCCGCCCGGCCATCGGCATCCTGATGGAGACCGAGGTCTGGCCCAACCTGGTGGCGGGCTGCCGTAAACAGGGCGTGCCCCTGGTGCTGGCCAATGCCCGGCTCAACGCCCGGTCCTTGCGCAACGCACTGCGCCTGGCCATGCTGGCGCGCCCCGCCTACAGCAACCTGGCCGCCGTGTGGGCCCAGACCGAGGACGACGCTCAGCGGCTGCGTGCCATCGGCGCCAAGGTGAAAGGCGTGTTTGGCAACCTCAAGTTCGACGTGGTGCCCGATGCCCCCCAGCTAGCGCAGGGCCGCGACTGGCGCGCATTGGCCCCGCGCCCCGTGGTCATGCTGGCCAGCAGCCGCGAGGGGGAAGAGGCCCTGTGGCTCGAAAATTTGAAGAAAAAAACGGCCTCTGCGCGCGACCAGCATGCCCAAGCAGCTATCAATAGTGGAGCAAACGGTGCGCAGCAGCCGCCCCGTCCTGGCGGCGCCACCCTCGGCACGCAGGCCGTGCAGTGGCTCATCGTGCCGCGCCACCCCCAGCGGTTTGACGAAGTGCACCAGCTGTTGCTGCAGGCGGGCCTGAGCGTGTCGCGCCGCAGCACCTGGACGGGCGCGCCCGAGGCCGCCGACGTGTGGCTGGGCGACTCGCTGGGCGAAATGGCCCTGTACTACGGCCTGGCCCATGTAGCGATGTTGGGCGGCAGTTTTGCCCCGCTGGGCGGCCAGAACCTCATCGAGGCCGCCGCCTGCGGTTGCCCTGTGGTCCTGGGGCCCCACACCTTCAACTTTGCCGAAGCGGCCGAACTGGCCTGCGCCGCAGGCGCGGCGCAGCGTGTGCCCGACATGGCCGCGGGCATTGCCCAGGCCACGGGCCTGGCACTGGACCCGGCCGCCCACGCGGCGGCCAGCGAGCGGGCCAGCCGCTTTTCCACCGCCCACCGGGGCGCAGCGCAGGCCACGGCGCAGGCGGTGCTGGGCCTGGTGCAGCGCCGGTGAAGGTTTGGCCCCCAGAAACACGGGCCGCTCACCATCCTCGTCATCGGCTTGCAATCGCTGGATTGCGGCCGACCCTAAGCACAAAGTAAGCCGCAACCGCTACGATGGTGTGAAACAACTGTATCTGGCGGTGTCCTGTGGTTCCTGTTCACGACCTGGGTGTTGCGGCACTGGCGATCCTGGGCGTGGCGTTCCTGATCGGCTGGAGCAGCGCACGCCTGAACCAGGCCACGCTGCTCTGGGGCATTGCCCATCTGTCGCTGGCCGGGGCCACCTTCACCGGCTACCGCTACCACCTGCAGCCTGAATCGCAATGGCTGGGCACGGCGGCCACCTTGCTCACCGGCTTCTTCCTGGCCAGCCTGCACGGGGGCACCAACTTCCTCAGGGGCCGCATCATCGGCCCCGGCGCTTTGATAGGGCGCAGCCTCGGTGTAGCGTTTCTGATCGCGGTGGTGGGATTCGGGGGGGACAAAAACGCGGGCAGCATCCTGGTGCTGGGACTGATGATGCTGGTGTATGGGGTGTCAGCCTACCTCTGTCTGCGCATGCACTACCGGCTGCTGGCTGCAGCGTTTTCCCTTAAGACTGCGGCCTTCCTTCTGTACTTTCTGGAACCGTCCACCATTGGCACGCCCTTTCAGAATCCGGACGTTCTGGCGGTGGGGTGGGTCTCCAGTGTGCTGCTGGGACTGGTGCTGGTGGATGCAGCGATTGCGCAAACGCGGCAACGGCTGACCAACGTGATCAAGCACTTGCCCGATGCGTTGGTGGCCCGCAGGCTTGACGGCAAGATCCTGTTTTGCAATGACCGCTTTGCCCAACTGGCGGGCAGCACATCCCCCGCAGAACTGGAAGGCCAGCAAGTGCCGCTGCTGACCCGCGAGCAGGAAGAGGCAGAAGCCATGTTCCGCAAGGTCAATGCCATGGTGCGGTCGGGGCCCTTGGACGAGCCCATGCGCCTGGAGCGCTCGATCACCCCCGCACGGGGCGAGGCGTTTCCGGCCGAGATCATCTTCTCCAGCTACATGGACCTGGGCTACCCTGTGATCCTGGGCCTGATCCGCGACCTGAGCGAACGCAAGCGGGGCGAGGAAGAGCGCCTGCACCAGGCCAACACCGACCAGCTGACTGGCCTGCCCAACCGCCGATTTCTGGAACAGCAGCTCGACGCGGTGCTCTGGATCGCACAGCGCCAGCACACCCAGTGCGCCGTGCTGCTGATTGATCTGGACCATTTCAAGAAGGTGAACGACACCCTGGGCCATGCCTTTGGCGACGAGATCCTGCGCGACATTGCCCAGGCCCTGCGGGACCAGCTCAAACCCGGTGACCTGCTGGCGCGCCTGAGCGGCGACGAGTTTGCGCTGGTGATGGCGGGGTTGCCGTCCCTCATGAGCATTTTGGAGGTGGAAGCCCGCGCGTTGGCGCTGCTGCAGCTGATCCGGCGCCAGTTCAAGTCCGACGACATGGACTACCAGATCGAGGCCACCATCGGGGTCGCGTTCTCGGGCCGGGAGGGGCTTTCGGCCCCGGTGCTACTGCAGCACGCCGAGGTGGCGATGTACGAGTCCAAGGCGCGGGGGCGCGGGGGCTGGTGCTTTTTTGAATCCGACATGGACGAACGCCTGGCCGAATCCCTGCGGCTGGAATCGGCCCTGCGCCAGGCCGTGCCACGCGCGGAGCTGCGGCTGCACTACCAGCCCATCTACAGCTGCAGCACCGGCCGCATGGCCAAGGCCGAGGCGCTGGTGCGCTGGGAGAGCCCGCAACTGGGCTGGGTGCCGCCCGGGCGGTTCATCCCGGCGGCCGAGGAGTCTTCACTCATCCTGGAGCTGGGCCAGTGGATCCTGGAGGAGGCCATCCGCCAGGCGGCGCAGTGGCGTGCGCAGTCGAGCTTCGCGCCGGTGGTCAGCATCAATGTGTCGGTGCGCCAGTTTGCGCAGCCGGGTTTTGAGAGCCAGGTGTTTGCGCTGCTGGACCGCTATGGCCTGCCGCCCTCGGGCATTGAGCTGGAACTGACCGAAACCCTGCTGGCCAGCGACCAGGAAAACCTGCCCGCGCTGCTGCACCGTTTGCACGACGCGGGGGTGGGGTTGTCGCTGGATGACTTCGGCACGGGCTATTCGTCGCTGAGCTATCTCTCGCGCTTCAGCCTCAACACCGTGAAGATCGACCGAAGTTTTGTGATGGGCCTGCAGGAGAGCAGCCGCAACCATTCGCTGGTGCGCGCCATCATCTCGATGGCCCACAGCCTGCACCTCAATGTGGTGGCCGAGGGGGTGGAAACCTGGCGCCAGTACGAAATCCTCAAGGCCGAGGGCTGCGACTACCAGCAGGGCTATCTGCTGGGGCGGCCCATGGCGGCCGAGCAACTGCGCGCACACCCGCAGGTGGTGGCCGGGGAGGAGAGCAACATCCCCGACGCGGTCATCTAGGCCGCACTCACTTGATCAACAAAGCATTGATAGCTTCAACGTCCTGCTGCGTCAGCGTGCCTGCCGCCTGGCGCAGCTTGAGCGTGCCCAGCAGCACGTTGTAGCGGGCCTGGGCCAGGTCGCGTTTGGTCTGGAACAACTGGCTCTGGGCGTTGAGCACGTCGATGTTGATGCGCACGCCCACCTGGTAGCCCAGCTTGTTGGCATCAAGCGCGCTCTGGCTGGAGGCCTCGGCAGCTTCGAGCGCCTGCACCTGGCCCTGGCCGGACTGCACGCCAAAGAAGGCAGCGCGGGTGGCCTGGGCCACGTTGCGGCGGGCGGTTTCGAGGTCGGCCGTGGCTTTTTCTTCGAGGGCCAGGGTTTCCTTGACGCGGTTTTGCACCGCAAACCCGGCAAACAGCGGCAGGTTCAGCGCCACGCCCACACTGGCGGCGTTGCTGCGGCTGGTCACGCCGGGGGCGCTGATGGTGCCGTTGAGGTTGCGCGTGACGTTGTAGCCTGCCTGCAGATCCACGGTGGGCAGGTGGCCGGTTTCGGCCTTTTTGGTTTCGAGGCGGGCGATGTCGAGCGCAATGGCGGCCTGGCGCACGGCAGGCTGCTGGTCGCGCGCGGTGTCCACCCAGATGGTCACGTTGGCGGGTTGCACGCCGGGCAATTGCAAGGGCAGTGCCAAGGGGCGGGGCTGGGTGCCGGTGATACCTACCAGCTGGTCCAGTGCCAGGCGTTTCACGCGCAGATCGTTCTCGGCCGCGATCTCCTGGGCAATCACCAGGTCGTAACGGGCCTGGGCTTCGCGCGAGTCGGTGACGGTGGTGGTGCCGACCTCGAAATTGCGCTTGGCCGAGGCCAGTTGCTCGGACACGGCGGCTTTCTGGGCCTGCACAAAGGTCAGGGTGTCCTGCGCGGCCAGCACGTCAAAGTAGGCCTGGCTCACGCGCACCAGCAGGTCTTGCGTGGCGGCATCGAGCTGGGCCTGGGCCACGTCCACACCGCGCTGGCCTTGTTCCAGGTTGATGCGGTTGGCGGGCCGGTACAGCGGTTGCGAGGCATTGATGCCCACGGTCTGGACCGTGCCGGTGTTCTCGATCTTGGGCTTGCTCAGCTCCACATTGCTGCGGGTGAGGCCGCTGGTCAGCGCGGCCGAGGGCAGCAGCCCTGCACGGGCCTGGTCAGCCTTGCGGCCTGCGGCGTCGAGCTGGGCGCGGGCCGATTGCCAGGCCGTGTCATAGGTGCGGGCCGACTCCACCAGCTCCAGCAGGCTCTGGGCCTGCGCCGGGGCGGTGAGCGCCGCGCCCAGCGCCAGGGTCAGGGTCAGAAGGGACAGAGAATAAGGCCGGAATGCAGTCATGGAGGTCCTTCGGAAGGGTCTGCGGTTCGATGGAAGATGCGAGCGAGCGGGGCGGTGGGCGCCTTGGCAAAACCTCAGTAGCGGGGCACGCCCGGGTCGTTTTCGTGCGACCAGGCGTCGATGCCGCCGGTGATGTTGGCCAACTGCTCAAAACCGTTTTGCTGCAAAAAGGCCGCCACCCGCAGGCTGCGTGCGCCGTGGTGGCACAGGCAGGCAATGGGGCGCTGTGCCTCGCGGGCCGGGTCCAGCTCGGCCAGGCGGGCGGGCAGCTCGCCCATGGGGATGGCGACCAGCTCAAAGCCGTCAGCGCGCACGCTGGCGGTTTGCAGCTCCCAGGGTTCGCGCACGTCCAGCACCAGGGGCTGGCTGCCTTCGGGTGCCGTGGCAAACCAGGCAGACAGCTGGGCAGGGCGGACGTGATCAATCATGCAGAACTCCGAAGGATGGGAATCAGAACGTGAAGCCAGAGGGCTCAGGGAAGTTCACCAGGCGGGGCGCAATGGTGTCCCAGGGCGAGGTGGTCTCGAAACGGTCGCCGGTGCGGCGGGTCAGGGTGAAGCGCATCACGGGCTCACCACCCACGATGGCACCCAGGCGGCCGCCATCTTTCAGCAGCGAGAGCAGGGCGCTGGGCACTTCGGCCACCGAGCCGCTGAGAACGATCACGTCAAATGGGCCGTCCGGAATCGCGTCGCGGGCACCGTCGTTCTGGCGCACGTCGGCGTTCTGGATACCGGCATCACGCAGGTTTTCGCGGGCCATTTCGGCCAGCTCGGCATTGATTTCGAGCGACACCACGCGTTCGGCGCGGTGGGCCAGCAGGGCGGCCATGTAGCCAGAGCCTGCACCGATTTCGAGCACGCGGTCGGTGGACTTGATTTGCAGGTCTTGCAGGACGCGGGCTTCCACGCGGGGCTGCAGCATGCTGTGGCCCAGACGCACAGCCTCTTCGGCATCGCTGCCCAGCAGGGGCACTTCGATGTCCATGAACGCCATGCTGCGGTAGGCCGGGGGCACGAAGTCTTCGCGGCGCACCACGGCCAGCAGGTCGAGCACGTCGGCGTCGAGCACGTTCCAGGGGCGGATCTGCTGCTCGATCATGTTGTAGCGGGCCTGGGCGACGGGGTCGCTGATGTTGGCGGACGTGTTCAGGGGCATGTTCATGGAATTTCTCCGTGGAGGGCTGGCGCCGGGATGTTCAGGACAAACCCTTGATTTTAGGCGCTGGCTGGCCACGCCCCATCTTTCGCAGTGCCCATTGCGCCAGATCGTCCATGTAGCAATACACCACAGGCACCACCACCAGCGTGAGCAGCGACGAGGTAATCACCCCGCCAATCACCGCCTGGCCCATGGGCGCACGCTGCTCGGAGCCTTCCGACAGCGCGAACGCGAGCGGCACCATGCCAAAGATCATGGCCAGCGTGGTCATGAGAATGGGGCGCAGCCGCACGCGGGCGGCCAACAGCAGGGCCTCTGCACGCGGCAGGCCGGGCACGGTCTGGCCTGCGTCGTTCACATGCTCTTCACGCGCGCGGATCGCAAAGTCCACCAACAGGATGGCGTTCTTGGTCACCAGGCCCATCAGCATCACCACGCCGATGATCGAGAACATCGACAGCGTGGAGCGGAACATCAACAGCGCCAGCACCACGCCAATCAGCGTGAGTGGCAGCGAGGTCATGAGCGCCAGCGGCTGCAGGAAGCTCTTGAACTGGCTGGCCAGGATCATGTAGATGAAGATGATCGCCATGGCCAGGGCCGAGATGGCGTAGCCGAACGATTCGGCCATGTTCTTGGTGGAGCCGCCGAACTGGTAGCGGTAGCCGGGCGGGAAGGTCACGGTATCGAGCGCCTTCTTGATGTCCCCCGACACCTCGCCGGCCGAGCGCCGGGACACGTTGGCGTTTACGGCCACTTCGCGGGTCAGGTCGCGCCGGTTGATCTGGTTGGCGCCGGTGGATTCGGTCACATGGGCCACCTGGTTCAGGCGCACGATGCGCGTGGTTCCGTCGGCAGCGGCCAGTGCAAAGGGCAGACGCTCCAGGTCGGCGGGCTGGGTGCGGGCCTCGGGGGCCAGTCGCACGTTCACGTCATAGGTCTGGTCGTCTGGTGCGCGCCAGTTACCCACCGTGGTGCCCGCCACCAGCGTGCGCAGCGAAGCGGCCATGGGCGCCACCGACAGGCCCAGGTCCGATGCCACGTCGCGCTTGACTTCAAGCGCAATCACAGGCTTGTTGGGTTTGGCGCTGGTATCCAGGTCCACCAGGCCGGGAATGTCTCGGATTTTTTCGGTGACCACCTTGGTCAGGCGCTCCAGCTCCTGCAGGTCAGGGCCTTGCAGCGAGAACTCCACCTGCTTGTTGCCACCCACGGCATCCAGCAGGCCCACATGGGTGATGGTGATGCCGGGCACAGTTTTCAGGCGTTCGCGCAGCACTTCAGACATCTGGTCCACGCTGCGGCTGCGGTCCTTGCGGTCCACCAGGCGCACATAGATATTGGCGTAGATCTTGCCCTGAGCGCTGCCCGTGTTGATGGTGGACAGCGTGTAGCGCACCTCGGGCATCTCGCGCAGGATGCCTTCGACCTGCTTGGCCTTGGCCTCGGTGGCCTCCAGCGAAGAGCCCACGGGGGTGTAGAAATTGAGGCTGGTTTCGGAAAAATCGGCTTTGGGCACGAACTCGGTGCCCAAGAGCGGCACCATGACCACGCTCAGCACAAAGATCGCCACGGCAATGGCCATGGTGGCCAACTTGTGCACCAGCGACCAGCGCAAGATGTGCTGATAGCCCTCAGCCATGGCGTCGGTGGCGCGGTCAAACCAGCCGGTGACGCGGCCAATCGTCTTGTCGTACAGGGTGACGGGTTCTGTTTTCTGGCCGTGCGCGTGGATGCTCGGGTCGTGCCAGATGCTCGACATCATGGGGTCGAGCGTGAAGCTCACGAACATCGAGATCATCACCGCCGCGACGATGGTGATGCCGAACTCGTGGAAGAACTTGCCGATGATGCCGCCCATAAAGCCGATGGGCATGAAAACCGCCACGATGGACAGCGTGGTGGCCAGCACAGCCAGGCCAATCTCCTGCGTGCCGTCCATGGCGGCGTCATAGGCACCTTTGCCCATCTGCACATGGCGCACGATGTTCTCGCGCACCACGATGGCATCGTCGATCAGCAGGCCCACGCAGAGGCTCAGCGCCATCAGCGTGATCATGTTGATGGTGAAGCCGAACATGTTCATGAACAGGAACGTGCCAATCAGCGCGATCGGCAGGGTCAGTCCCGTGATGACGGTGGAGCGCCAGGAGTTCAGGAACAGGAACACGATGAGCACCGTGAGGATGGCGCCCTCGATCAGCGTCTGGCGCACGTTGTTCACCGCCACGCGGATGGGACGGGAGCTGTCGCCAATCGACTCCAGCCGCACGCCCGGCGGCAGCTGGTTCTTCAGCTCTGCCACGGCCGCGTTCAGGCCATCGACCACTTCGATGGTGTTTTCGCCCTGCGACTTCTGCACCGACAGCAGCAGGGTGCGCTGGCCGTTGTACAGGGCCAGGCTCTCGACTTCCTGGGCGCCGTCGTTCACCCGGGCCACCTGGTCCAGCCGGACGGGCGCGCCGTTCTTGCGGGCCACGATGATCCGGCCGAAGTCCTCAGGCCGCTCCATGCGGGCGTCGATCTGCACCACGCGCTCTTGCGCCAGCGAGCGGATCGCGCCCACGGGCAGGTCCTGGTTTTCGTTGCGCACGGCAGTGGCCACCTGCTCGGGGGTCACGCCAAAGGCTTCCAGCGCCTGCGGGTTCAGGTAGATATTGATCTCGCGCTTGGTGGCGCCCACCAGGTTCACGGCGCCCACGCCACGCACGTTCTCCAGGCGCTTTTTCAGCACCTGTTCAGACCAGGTGGTCAGCTCGACAGCACTGCGGCCGGATTTTTCATCGGGCAACACGGCCAGCGACCACACGGCGCGGCTGGCGGGGTCAAAGCGCAGCACACGCGGTTCCTTGACCTCGGTGCGCAGGTTGGGGCGCACGGTGGCCACCTTTTCGCGCACATCCTCGGCGGCCTTGCGGCCGTCGATGTGCAGCTGGAACTCGATGATGACAACGGCCGTGCCCTCGTAGCTGCGCGAGGTGAGGGCGTTAATGCCCGCGATCGAGTTGACGCCTTCCTCAATCTTCTTGGTGACTTCGCTCTCGACAATTTCTGGTGACGCGCCGGGATAGTCCACGGTGACCACCACCACCGGGAAGTCGATGTTGGGGAACTGATCGACCTTGAGGCGCTGGTAGGAGAACAGGCCCAGCACGACGATGGCGAGCATCACCATCGTGGCGAACACGGGGTTCTTGAGGCTGACTTTGGTGAACCACATGGCGGGGCGCTCAGGGGGCCGTGCGGGATGCTGCAGACAATGCAGGAGCCGCAGCCGCAGCGGCGGCAGGTGTGGCGGCAATCGATACGGCTGTGCCTTCGCGCAGCTGGCCCATGCGGCCAGCAATCACGGGCGTGCCCGCAGGCACCCCTTCCACCGCCACCAGGGTCTGGCCATTGACCACCGCGCGTGTACCTGTCTTGACCTCGGCATAGGCCACGCGGCCATCCTTCAGCGTCTGGAGGTAGGGCGCGGGCTTGTCGGTGCGCACGGCATCCAGCGGCACGGCCAGCACGTCGGCGCGGCCGATGTCGAGCGTGCCTTGCACAAACAGCCCCTGGCGCAGGGGTGTTGCGTTCTGGGTCTGTTCCACGCGCAGGTACACCGGCACAGTGCGGCTGCCTGCCTGGGCGCTGGGGTTGATGCGCACCACGGTGGCCGCCACCGGGGCAGGTACCCCTTCGACGGAAAGCTGCGCCTTCTGGCCCACGCGCACGGCCACGGAATCGGCGGGGGTCAGTAACGCCTCCAGCTCCAGGCGCGACAGGTCCACCACCTCGATGATGCGGGCGTCCACCGCCACGCGCTCACCGGGCTGGGCCAGGCGCTGGGCCACCTGGCCGCTGATGGGGCTTTTGAGCACGGTGTCTTCCAGCGCCTTGCGCGCCACATCGGCCGCAGCCACGGCCGCCTGGTAGCTCGATTGCGCAGCCTCCAGGCTGGCCTGGGAGGTGACCAGCGCGGTGGATGAAATAAAGCCCTGGTCCACCAGTGCCCGGTTGTTGGTGTACTGGCGCTGGTTGATGTCCACCTGGGATTTGGCGGCATCGGCCTGCTGCTGAGCCTGCCGCAGGCGGGCACGGGCCTCGGTGGGGTCGATGCGCGCGACCTCCTGCCCCACCTTCACGCTGTCACCTTCGCGCACCGTGAGGCCCTGCAACTCGCCGCCCACCCGGGCCTTGACCATGGCCGAGTCCACCGCGCGCAAGGCGCCCGACACCGGCACACCCAAGGCCAGATTGGCTGGCGACACCCGCAACACCTCGTCAGCGCCCAGTTGTAGCGGTGCTGTCACACGCTGCGCAGCGGCCTCGCCCAGGGCCTTTTGCTGCGCCTGCCGCGCGGCCATGGCACGCCAGACCCCACTGCCCACCAACACAACGGCGATGGCTGCTGCCATCCAGGGAATCCAGCGTTTCATGATCAGACAGGGGTTGAGGGGGAGAAAGAAGGGGAGGGGAACGTGGCATCGGGCCGCACACACAGCCCCTGCAGGATGTTGTCGGCCTGCATGTCGATGTACTGCTCGGGCGTCATGCCCAAAGCATCGGGCACGCAGGCACCCACAGAATGCTTCCACAGCATCAGGAAAATCATGGGCGCCAGCACCAGGTACACGGCGTAGTCCGGGTTCATGGGGCGAAACTCACCCCGCGCCACACCCCGCTCCAGAATGCGCCGGATCAGCGCCTGGCCAGGAAGGATCACTTCCTGCTGGTAGAACTGGACGATCTCGGGAAAGTTTTGTGCTTCGCTGAGCATCAGCTTGGTGATGCCCGACGCCTTGGTGGCGCCGATGCGCTCCCACCAGACCTGGTAGCAGTAGCGCAGCACCTCGCTGGTGGTGCCCGCAAAGTTCTCCAGCTCGTCGCTCCATTCGGCAAACCGGCCCGCGATGTTTTCGCGCACCACGGCTTTGAACAGCTCTTCCTTGCTGGGGAAATACAAAAACAGCGTGCCCTTGGACACCCCGGCCCGGGCAGCCACTTCATCCACCCGTGTGGCGGCAAAGCCTTTTTCCACAAACAGGTCAAGCGCGGCCTCCAGCAGCTCACCGGGACGGGCTTCCTTGCGGCGCTCGCGCTTGGTGCTGGTCGTGGCAGTGGAGGGCACAGGGGTGGGGTTCAAACCGGGTATTTTTAATGACTGACTGGTTAGTAATGTAGCCAATGCCCGTGGGAGCGTCAATGCGACCACGCCATACGCTGTCAAAAAAGCGCCCGTTTTGTCTTGCAGCAGTCCTCGCTGGCACGTTGGTTGCAAGCACTCGGTGCAATGCACCGACCGCACAAATGTCCGCAGGTTGGTAGATTTCAAACCCAAATGTCTTATTGACAGGACATTAGAACCATTCCTAATATGGCCTCCATGCCGTCCAACAACCTGCCGCTCCCCAAATACCACCAGATCTATCTGGTGCTGCGCGAGCAGTTGCAGGAGGGCCGGTTTGCCGATGGCCTGCCAGGCGAGCTGGCGCTGATGCGGCAGTTCGCCGTGGCGCGTGTGACGGTGCGCCGTGCACTGGAACTGCTGGAAGGCGAGGGCATGATCTCCCGCGAGCCCGGCCGGGGCACCCGGCCAGTCCCCCCTGCTGCGGCCCACGCCAACGATGCAGGTGGCGAGGGCGAAAGCAGCCGCGCGCACCTCACCGGCCTGCTGGAGAACCTGGTCAGCATGGGCCTGCGCACCTCCGTCAAGGTGCTGGATGTGGATACCGTCACCGCGTCCCGCGCTGTGGCCGGGGCACTGAACATCGCGGTGGGCGACGCCGTGCAAAAGGCGGTGCGCGTGCGCAGCACCAAAGAGGGCCCGTTGTCCCATATCACCACTTATGTGCCCGCCGACATCGCCCGCCAGTTCGGGCGTCGCGAGCTAGCACGCAAACCCATCCTGGTGCTGCTTGAAGAATCCGGCGTGAAGGTAGGCCGTGCGCACCAGACCATTTCGGCCAAGCTGGCCGATGCCGTGGTGGCGCGGCACCTTGATGTGTCCGTGGGCTCGGCGTTGCTGGCCGTGCGCCGCCTCATTTATGACGACCAGGAGCGCCCGGTGCAATGGCTGCACGGGTTGTACCGGCCAGACCGCTACGAATACGAAATGCAGCTGTCCCGCGTGGGCAGCATTGATGCCAAGGTCTGGGTCAGCAAAGAGCTGTCGGCCCAGTTCCACTGAATCCCATCCCCCCACCTCAACCCTACCTACCTGCCAGGAGAATGCCCATGAGTACTCGCCGCCATTTCATGACCCAGTCGGCCGCCGCCGCGTCGGCACTGGCCTTCCCGCTGGTGGGCGGTGCCCAGGCCAAGTCCGTCAAGGTAGGGGTGCTGCACCCCGTGACTGGCGCACTGGCCTATTCGGGCCAGCAATGCCGTGAAGGCGCGATGATGGCCATTGAGGACATCAACAAGGCGGGCGGCATAAAGGCCCTGGGCGGCGCCAAGCTCGAAGCGCTGCTGGGCGACGCGCAGTCGCAGCCCCAGGCTGGTGCCGCCGAGGTCGAGAAGATGAATGAAGCGGGCGTTTCAGCCGTGGTGGGGGCGTTTGCCTCGGCCATCTGCCTGGCCACCACGCAGGCCGCCGCCAAATACAACCTGCCGCACATCGTGGACGTGGGTGTGGCCGACCAGATCGTGGAGCGCGGCCTCAAGAACACCTTCCGTTTTGGCCCGGGCTACAAGAAGTGCACTGAAACCGCCATGGCCAACCTGCATGTGCTGAACACCGCAGCCGGGAAACCCGCCAAGACGGTGATGATCATCCACGAGGAATCGCTGTTTGGCTCGGGCACTGCCCAGCTGCTGTCGCGCGAACTGCCGGGCTACGGCTACGAAGTCAAGGAAGTCATCAAGCACGCCAATCCCACGCGCGACTTCAACAACATCGTGTTGCGCATGAAGGCGGTGAACCCTGACATCGTCATCCCCGCCAACTATTACAACGAATACGCGCTGCTGGTGCGCACCATGCAGCAGCAAAAGGTCACGCCCAAGGCCATCTACTCTGTGCTGGGCGGCGCCGCGTCGAGCTACAAGTTCGTCAAGGAGTTCCCGGACGCAGCCAACGGCATCATCGACTGCAACCACTGGTTCAACCCCAAGGACAAGCGCGCGCAGGACCTGAAGAAGCGCGTCGAAGCCAAAGGCCTGTTCTTCAGCTACGAGCTGTTCATGACCTACACCTCGATGTGGCTGCTGGCCGACGCGCTGGAGCGTGCCAAGTCGGCAGACCGCGCGGCCCTCATCGATGCACTGGAGAGGAGCACCTTTGCCGATCACATCATGCCGTACGGCCCCACCAAGTTTGTGGCCGGGCAGAACCAGGGCGCGCAGCCACTGATGACCCAGGTGCTGAACAAGGACATCAAGGTCATCATCCCGCGCGACTACCGCGAAGCGGACCCGCTCTTCCCGCTGAAGGCCTGACACCCACCACTTTTCAGCCCTGATCGCAGGGGCTGCAGGGCGCCTCATACCGAGGCGCCAGGCCGCGCCTTTGCCTGAATGGCGCCCATTCCCTCCATGTTCGACCTCAGCATCCTCTTTCCGTCGGTCCTCAACGGCCTGACCACGGGCGCGGTGTATGCCCTCATCGCGCTCGGGCTCACGTTGATCTACGGCGTGCTGCACATCATCAACTTCGCGCACGGTGCGTCGCTGATGCTGGCGCTGTACGCGGTGTACCTGCTCAAGCAGCACTTCGGGCTGGACCCCTATCTGGCGCTGCCCATCCTGGTGCCTGGCATGTTCGCCCTGGGTTATGCGCTGCAGCGCCTGGTCATCAACCGCGCCAGCCATGGCAAAGACGAAAACATCCTGCTCGTCACGCTGGGCATTTCCATCGTGATGGAAAACCTAGCGCTGCTGTTCTTCAAATCCGACACGCGCACCATCGACACGGCCTACACCCTCACCACCGTGGCGGTGGGGCCCGCCATGATCGCCTTGCCCAAGCTGGTCGCCTTTGCTGGCGCGCTGGTGGTGTCGGCCGTGCTGCTGTGGATCGTGGGCCGCACCGACCTGGGCCGCGCCATCCGCGCCGTGGCCAAGGAGAAGCACGGCGCCAAGCTCATGGGTATCAATGTGGATCATGTGTATGCCATGAGCTTTGGCATTGGTCTGGCCTGCCTGGGTGCTGCCGCCTGCTTTCTGCTGCCAGCGTATTACGTGAACCCCCAGGTGGGCAGCGGCTTCGTGCTGGTCGCGTTCACCATCGTAGTGCTGGGCGGCATGGGCAGCTTTACCGGCGCGCTGGTGGGTGGTCTGCTGATCGGCGTGGTGGAGTCGCTGGGCGGCCTGTACCTGGGTGAATCACTGGGCCAGATCGGCATCTTTGCCATCTTCATCGCAGTGTTGCTGTTCCGCCCGCAGGGCTTGTTTGGAGCCAAGGCATGAAGCAGATTGCAAGCATTGGATTGTTTGCCGTCGTCGTGGCGGCAATCGCCGCGTTTTCCGACTCCGGCGTGTTGCTCAATTTCGTGATGATGTCGCTCTACGCGGCGCTGCTGGCGCAGGCGTGGAACATCCTCGGGGGCTTTGGCGGTCAGTTCTCGTTCGGGCACGCACTGTTCTTCGGCACGGGGGCCTACATCCAGGCCATTGCCCAGATGCAAGGGGGCATCAATCCCTGGATTGCCTTGCCCATGGCGGTGGCCGGTAGCGCGCTGGTGGGGCTGTTAGTGGGCGGGCTGTCGTTCCGCTATGGGCTCAAGGGCTCGTACTTTGCGCTGGTCACGCTGGCCTTTGCCGAAGTGTTTCGCATCTTGGCGCTGTCGGTGCCGTTCACTGGCGCAGGTGTGGGGCTGATGCTGCCGCTCAAAGAGTCGCTCTCCAACATGCAGTTTGGCTCGCGCAAGGGCTTTGTCTTCCTGATCCTGGCGCTGGTCACGCTGGCGCTGCTGGTCAGCTGGTGGCTCAAGAACTCGCGTTTTGGAGCCTGGCTGCAGGCCGTGCGCGACAACGAAGACGCGGCGCGCGCCATCGGCGTCAACCCTTTCGGCGTGAAGATGGGCGCCATTGCTCTGTCAGGCGGCTTTATGGGCGCAGCCGGGGCGTTCTATGTGCAGGTGTTCCAGTACATCGACCCGGGCATCGCCTATGGTTCGGCCACCTCGGTCGAGGCGCTGGTCGCAGCCATTGTCGGTGGTATCGGCACCGTCTGGGGCCCTGTGCTGGGTGCGCTGGTGCTGCACATCCTGGCCGACGTCACGCGCAACCTGTTCGGCCAGCTGCCGGGCATCAACATGGTGATTTACGGCGTGGTGCTGGTGCTCATCGTAATGTTCTTGCCCCGTGGCATTGCGGGCATCGGGCAGTCGGTGGTGGCGGTATGGAAACGTTCGGGAGGCCGCCATGGCGAATGACCTGTTGCAGCTCAGCGGGCTGAGCAAATCCTTCGGCGGTCTGAAGGCCGTGCAAAACGTGAGTCTGGCGGTGCCGGAGGGTTCGCTGACCGCGCTGATCGGCCCCAACGGCGCGGGCAAGACCACGCTGTTCGCGCTGATGTCGGGCTTTGTGCGGCCTGATACAGGCACCGTGCGCTTTGCGGGCCAGGACATCACGGGCCAGGCCCCGCACCTCAACGCCCGACTGGGCATGACGCGTACCTTCCAGATCGTGCAGCCTTTCGCAGCGCAGACCGTGCGCGAAAACATTGCCGTGGGCGCCCACCTCAATGAGCCCAACCGCCGTGCCGCGCTGGCGCTGGCCAGCGACGTCGCAGCCCGCGTGGGTCTGGCCCCGCAGCTGGACAAACCCGCGGCCGACCTCACGGTGGCTGGCCGCAAGCGCCTGGAGCTGGCGCGCGCCCTGGCCACCCGGCCGCGCTTGCTGCTGCTCGACGAAGTGCTGGCTGGCCTCAACCCCCAGGAGATTGCCGAGATGATTCCCGTGGTGCGCGGCATTGCCGATGGTGGCGTGACCGTGTTGATGATCGAACACGTCATGCAGGCGGTGATGAACCTGGCCGAGCATGTCTGGGTGCTGGCCCAGGGCCAGCTCATTGCGCAGGGCAACCCCGCGCAGGTCACCTCGGACGAGCGGGTGATCGAGGCCTATCTGGGCCACGGCACCGCCGCCCGTTTGCGCGCCGCCGCACCGCAGGAGGCTGCATGAGCACCTCTCCCTTGCTGGAAATCACCGGCCTGCGCGGCGGCTACGGCCGGGTGGAAGTGCTACGGGGTGTGGATCTGCAGGTGCTGCCGGGCGAGACCGTGGCGCTGCTGGGCAGCAACGGCGCGGGCAAGTCCACGCTGAATAACGTGGTCTGCGGCATCTACAAGGCCTGGGCGGGCAAGGTGGCATTTGATGGGGCCGACCTCAGCGGTGCCCACTACACCGACGTCGTCAAGGCCGGCCTGATCCAGGTGCCCGAAGGCCGCAAGATCTTCCCCAACCTGAGCGTGATGGAGAACCTGGCGCTCGGCAGCTTCACCCGGGCGCGCGAGCGCCGGGCCGAGAACATTGAAAAGGTATTTGCCACCTTCCCACGCCTGAAGGAGCGCACCCTGCAGCTCGCCGGCACCATGAGCGGTGGCGAGCAGCAGATGCTGGCCATCGGCCGTGGAATGATGGCTGAGCCGCGCCTGCTCATCCTTGACGAGCCTTCGCTGGGGCTGTCGCCCCTGCTGGTCGAAGAGATGTTTGGCCTGATCCGGCAGCTGCGCTCCACAGGCCTGGCGGTAATGCTGGTGGAGCAGAACGTGGGCCAGTCCCTCGAAATCGCCGACCGAGCCTACGTGATGGAGAACGGAAGCATCCGCTTCTCGGGTGCCCCCGCCGACTTGCTGCGCAGCGACGACCTGCGCCGCGCCTATCTGGGGCTGTGATGCCTGCACTTGCCCCGCAAGCCACCACCCCGCAAGTCACAAAACCACAGGATTGGAGACACACCCCATGACTTCACGCCGTCACATCTTGGTTGCCCTGGGCGCCGCGCCCGCCCTGTGGCAGGGCCCGCTGGCGCTGGCCCAAGGCAACACCCCCATCCGCATCCTGGTGGGTGCCCCGGCCGGCGGCTCCACCGACACGCTGGCGCGCACCCTGGCCATCGAAATGGGCCGCCTGCTAGGCCGCACCGTCATTGTCGAGAACCGACCTGGCGCGGGCGGCAACATCGCGGCCGACGCGGTAGCCAAGGCCGCGCCCGATGGCAATACCCTGCTGATGAGCTTCACCAGCCATGCCATCAACGCCAGCCTGTACAAGACGCTGCCGTTCGACCCCATCAAGGACTTCACGCCGCTGACCTGCGTGGCGACCTCGCCCTCGGTGCTGGTGGCCAACCCCGCGGTGCCCGCCAAGGATGTGCGCGAGCTGATTGCCCTGGCCAAGGCCAAGCCCGGCAAGCTCAACTTTGCGATCGGCGCCGTGGGCTCGTCCCTGCACCTTGCGGGGGACGCGTTCAAGATGCAGTCGGGTGCCTACATCGTGAACATTCCGTACCGGGGCACTGCGCCCGCGCTGCAGGATGTGCTGGCCGGGCAAGTGGAGCTGATGTTTGCCGCCGTGGGCAATGCCCAGGCGCAGATCCGCGCGGGCAAGCTCAAGGCGCTGGGGGTGACCAGCGTGCAGCGCCTGCCCGCGTTCCCCGATGTGCCCGCGATTGCCGAGGTGCTGCCCGGTTATGAGTCCAGTGCCTGGTTCGGGCTGTTCGGCCCGGGGCAGATGAACCCGGAGCTGGCCAAACGCATCAGCGACGCAGCACGCCAGGCCATTGCCTCGCCCGATGTAAAGCGGCGCCTGGAGCACGAAGGTGCCGTGCCCGTGGGCAACAGCCCCGAAGAGTTTGCGCGCTTTGTGCAGGCCGAGATTCCGCGCTGGGCCAAGGTGGTGCAGTTTTCTGGAGCCAAGCCCGAATGAGCGTCCGTTCCAGCCCCCCGAGCACGCTGGCGCAGAAGCTCGTGGCCCGCGCCAGTGGCCGCGACCGCGTCACGCCTGGCGAGATCGTCAATTGCCGTGTCGATCTGGCCATGTTCCACGACTCGTCCGGCCCACGCCGGCTCAAGCCCATGCTGGAAGAGCTGGGCGCCCAGATCTGGGACAAGCGCCGCGTGGTCCTGGTGATGGACCACTACCTGCCCGAGCGCGACGACGAATCGCGCCGCATCGTGCGCATCGCCCGCGACTGGGCGCGCGAGCAGGATTTGCCCCACGTGTACGACGGCCAGGGCATCTGCCATGTGGTGGTGCCCCAGCACGGCCACATCCGCCCCGGCATGTTCTGCGTGGGCGGCGACTCGCATTCACCCACGGGTGGCGCGTTTGGCGCCTATATGTTCGGCATTGGCAGCACCGAGATGCTGGGCGTGGTCGTGACCGGTGAAATCTGGCTGCGTGTGCCGCACACCCTGCAGATGCACTGGAGCGGCCGGCTGGCTGCAGGCGTGACCGCCAAGGACATGATGCTGCACATGATCGGCCGCTTTGGCATGAACGGCGGCCAGTACCAGGCCGTGGAATTCGCCGGGCCCGCCATTCAGGCGCTGGGCATGCAAGAGCGCATGACTCTGTCCAACATGAGCGCCGAGCTGGGCGCACAGGCCGGGCTGATTGCCCCCGACAACACCACCCGCGATTGGCTGCGGGCGGCGGGTGTGCCCGATGCAGACCTGCAGGGGCTGGATGCCTGGCGCACGGACGAAGGTGCTGACCTGACGCGCCACACTTTCGACGCCACCACGCTCACGCCCCAGGTCGCAGCCCCGCACAGCCCCGCCAACGCCGCGCCCGTGGCGCAGCATGCTGGGCAGGGCATTGACGTGGCCTACATCGGCGCCTGTACTGGCGCAAAGCTGGACGACCTGCGCGCCGCCGCCAGCGTGCTGCGTGGCCAGCGAGTGGCCCCCGGCGTGCGCCTGATGGTGGCGCCTGCCAGCCAGCGCGACCAGGCCGCCGCCCAGGCCGAAGGCGTGCTGCAGGTGCTGCAAGACGCAGGGGCTGAACTGTTCCCCACCACCTGTGGGGCCTGCGCGGGCTATGGCGACACGGTGGGCGACGCCACCAACGTTATCTCCAGCACGGCACGCAATTTCAAAGGCCGCATGGGCTCGCCCACGGCGCAGGTGTACCTGGCATCGCCGTACACGGTGGCGGCCTCGGCGCTGCGCGGCTGTATTACCGACCCCCGGGAGGTGCTGGCATGACGAGCAAACACCGGATGGCCGCAGCGCCGGGCCGCCCCAAGCAAGGCCCGGCCCCCTCGGGGGGCAGCGAACCACACGCAGTGGGGAGCGTGGGGGCACGAGTTTGGAAGTTGGGTGCCGACATCGACACCGACGTGCTAGCCCCCGGCCACGCCATGAAGCACGGCATCGACGTGCTGGCGCGCCACTGCCTCGAATCCGTACGCCCCGACTTTGTGGCGGGCGTGCGCAAGGGCGATGTGATCGTGGCCGGGCCCAACTTTGGTATTGGCTCCTCGCGCGAGCAGGCGGCTGCCGTGCTGGTGCGCCTGGGCGTGGCGGCGGTGATTGCGCCGTCGTTCAGTGGCCTCTACTTCCGCAACGCGTTCAACCTGGGCCTGCTGCTGCTGACCTGCCCCGAGGCCGACGCCGTCGCGGAGGGGGAGGGCATCACCCTGAACGAACAAACACCGTCGGTCACCACCGCCCAGGGGTGTGTGCTGGCCTGCGACCCGATTCCCCCTTTTCTTTTGGACATGGTGCGCGCCGGTGGGCTGATGAACCAGCTGCGCGCCCGCTTTGGCAAGGAGCCCCTGCATGGCTGAACACACCCCCACCCCGCAGCCCATGGACCCGGTCATGGACCCGGTCACGCTGGCCGTGCTGCGCGGACGGCTGGAACAGATCGCTGACGAGATGGACGCCACGCTGTACCGCAGCGCGTTCAATCCCATCATTGCCGAGGCGCATGACGCCTGCCACGGTCTGTACGACGCCGCCACCGGCGACACGCTGGTGCAAGGCAAGTCTGGCCTGCCGGTCTTCGTGGGTGCCATGGCGTTTGCAGTGCGCGCGGCCATGCGGGCGGCGGGCGAGCGCGGCGGTATCACGGCGGGGGATACCTGGCTGTTCAACGACCCCTACGAGGGCGGCACCCACGCCAATGATTTCAAGCTGGTGCGCCCGTTCTTCCGCAACGGGCAGCTGTTCTGCTTCCTGGCGTCGGCCGCGCACTGGCACGACGTGGGCGGCAACGTGCCCGGCAACTACAACCCGGCCGCCACCGAGTGCTGGCAAGAGGCGGTGCAGATTCCGCCCGTGCGCATCGTGCGCGGTGGCGTGTTCGACGACGACGTGCTCGCCATCCTCAAGGCCAACACCCGCCTGCCCGACAGCCTGTGGGGCGACCTGAATGGCCAGCTGGCCGCGCTGGATCTGGGCGAGCGCCGCCTGCACGACCTGCTGGACCAGTACGGCGATGCCCAGGTGCAGCAGGCCATGGGTGAGCTGCGCACGCGCGCTGTCAAGCTCATGCAGTCGCACATCGCGGCGCTGCCGGACGGGCGCTACAGCTTCAGCGACATCCTGGACAACGACGGCGTGAAGGACGAGCCGCTGACCATTGCGCTCGACATGACGGTGCAGGGCGACCGCCTGACGCTCGACTTTTCGCGCACCTCGCCGCAGTGCGCAGGGCCGGTCAACATCTCGCGCGCCACGGCCATTGCGGCCTGCTATGTGGCGCTCAAGCACTTGTTCCCGGATGTACCTGCCAATGCGGGTGTGCTGGACGCGGTGGACTTTGTGCTGCCCGAGGGCCTGGTCATCAGCGCCGCCCGCCCGCGCCCCGTGGGTGGCTACACCGAGACCATCCTGCGCATGATCGATGTGATCTTCAGCGCCACCGCACAGGCCGACCCGAAGCGCGCCATGGCCCAGGCTTACGGAACGATCAACGCGCTGTCCATCGCCGGGCTGCGCACCGATGCCGCGCGCAAGGGCCAACGCTGGGTGATGTTCAGCTTCTTCGGCGGCGGCCACGGCGGGCACAGCGATGGCGATGGCCTTAGCCACGGCAACGCGCCCATCTCCACCGCCACCATCCCGCCGCTCGAAATTCTGGAGGCGGCGTACCCCGTGCGCTTCACGCAGTGGGCGTTGCGGCCCGACTCGGGCGGCGACGGCCAGCACCGGGGTGGCCTGGGCGCCATCTATGAGATTGAGCTGCTGGAACAAGACGCCGAGGTTTTCATATTTGGCGAGCGCGGCAAGGCATCGCCTCAAGGAATTTCGGGCGGTAGCGCTGGTTCCATGAACGTCTTCAGCTATGAAAACGATAGTGAATGGAAGCAACCACCCATGCGCTCCAAGATGATCGGTATTCGCCTCAAGCACGGCGAGCGCGTGCGCCTGGAAACCCCCGGCGGTGGTGGCTACGGGGCCCCGGCCGCGCGGGATGCGGCAGCGCGTGAGAAGGATCTGGCGATGGGCTATGTGAGCGCCCCCTCCGTAATGAAAGGCAAGGCATGAGTAGCGGCAAGGTTTCGGACAAGGCTTTGAGCGAGGCGTCCTATGTGGTGGGCGTGGACGTGGGTGGCACCTTCACCGACCTGTTCGTGCTGGACGAGCGCGACGGCAGCGCCCGCATCGTCAAGGTGCCCAGCACCCGGGGCGAGGAGGCGCGCGGCTTCATGAATGGCGTGGCGCGTGTGGCTGACTCGGCCGGGCAGATCGCCACCATCGTGCACGGCACCACCGTGGGCACCAATGCGCTGCTGGAGCGCAAGGTGGCGCGCACCGGCATCATCACCACGCGCGGCTTTCGCGATGTGCTGGAGATGCGCCGCCGCGACCGGCCGCAGACCTGGGGCCTGCGCGGCAGCTTCGAGCCCATCGTGCCGCGCGACTTGCGGCTGGAGGTGGACGAGCGCGTGCTGGCCGACGGCGCGGTGCACACACCAGTAGATGTGGAGCAAGTCAAGGCGCAGGCCCGCGCGCTGCTGGAGGCGGGCTGCGAGGCCGTCTGCGTGTTCTTCATCAACACCTACGCCAACCCCGCCAACGAACAGGCCGCCGTAGCCGCCGTGCGCAGCGTGTGGCCCAACCCGCATGTGACGGCCGCCAGCGAGGTGCTGCCCGAAATCCGTGAGTTCGAGCGCTGCTCCACCGCCACGCTCAACGCGTCCCTGCAGCCCGTCGTGGGCAGCTACCTGGAGCGGCTGGAGGGCGACCTGCGCACGCAGGGCTTTGGCGGCGAGCTGCTCATCGTGCAGAGCAACGGCGGCGTGATGTCGCGCCAGACAGCCTGCGATGTGCCGGTGCGCACCGCGCTCTCGGGTCCCGCTGCGGGCGTGATTGCCTGCGCGGCCATTGCGCGTGCGGCAGGCTTCCCCGATGTGATCACGGGCGATATGGGCGGCACCTCCTTTGACGTGTCGCTGGTGGCCAAGGGCGAAGCGGCGCTGGCTGCACAAACGGCCATTGAGTTCGGCATGGTGGTGCGCTCGCCCATGATCCAGATCGAGACCATCGGCGCGGGTGGCGGCTCCATCGCCTCGGTAGACGCCAGCGGCATGCTGCAGGTGGGCCCCGAGTCGGCGGGCAGCATCCCCGGCCCGGCCTGCTATGGCCGGGGCAACACGCGCCCTACGGTGACAGATGCCAATGTGCTGCTGGGCCGCATTGCCGCCAACCGCCCCCTGGGCGGTGGTCTGCTGGCCGCCATGGACGCACAAAAGTCGCGCGACGCCATCGAGACCCATGTCGCCAAGCCCCTGGGCCTGGACGTGATGGCGGCGGCCGAAGCCATCCTTACGGTCGCCAACGCCAAGATGGCAGGCGCCGTGCGCGTGGTGTCCATCGAGCGTGGGCACGACCCGCGCCAGTTTGCCTATATGCCGTTTGGCGGCGGCGGCGCGCTGCATGTGTGCGCCATGATGCGCGAGGTGGGCGTGGGCACGGGCATCGTGCCGCGCTACCCCGGCGTGACCTCGGCCCTGGGCTGCGTGATGGCCGACATGCGCCACGACGCGGTACAGACGCTGAACAAGCCCCTGGCCGACCTGGACGTGGCCGACCTGCGCCAGCGCGTGGCCACACTGGCCGCCACCTGCCAGCAGCGGCTCGATTCCGCGGGCGTGAAGTTTGTGGAAGTGCAGGAGATCATTGCGCTCGACATGCTCTACGCCGGGCAGACGCACACTGTGCAGGTGCCTGTGGCGGCCGACGCGCTAAGCCATGACGGTATCCGCGCAGCGTTCGAGGCCGCCTACCGCGCCGCCTTTGGCCGCGTGCTTGACGGCATTGCCGTGCGGGTGATGAACCTGCGCTACGCCCGTGTCGGCGTGCGCCCCAAGTTCGACCTGACGGTGCTGGCCCCGCAGACCACCACCGTGAACCCCTCGCTGGGTGTGCAGCGTGTGTTCCACGCCGGTCGCTGGTGGGACGCCGCGCGCCATGCACGCCTGGACCTGCCTGTGGGCACCCGCATCGACGGTCCGGCCATCCTGGAGCAGCCCGACACCACGGTGTGGCTGGAGCCTGGCTTCAGCGCCACGGTGGACCCGCTGGGCAATCTGCTGGTGCGGGCTGACGCGGGGGACGGAGCATGAGCCACGACGCCATCGACCCGCGCCACACCGCGCTGGTCATCATCGACCTGCAAAACGACTTTCTGGCGCCGGATGGCGCCTATGCACGCGGCGGCGCGGTGAGCGCTGCCGCCCAGGCCTTGCCGCCACGGGTGGCTGCGGTGGCCCAGGCGCTCAAGGCGGCGGGCGGCATGGTGGTGGGCAGCCAGTTCACCCTGTGGCCCGACGCGCAGGGCGAGCCCATGGTCTCGCCCCACCTCAAGGCCTTGCGCCCGTTTCTGCGCCGTGGCGACTTTGCCCCCGGCAGCACGGGCCAGTCCCATGTGTCCGAGATCGCACCTTGGGTGGACGTGTCGGTGTGCAAGGTGGCGTATTCGGCCTTTTTCAACACCCAGCTTGACTGGGTGCTGCGCCGCGCGGGCATCACCACCGTGGTGGTGTGCGGCATCGTCACCAACGGGGGCGTGGCCAGTACAGTGCGCGATGCGCACATGCGCGACTACCAGACGCTGGTGCTGTCCGACGGCTGCGCGGCCTTCAGGCAGGAAGTGCACGACACCTCGCTGGCCGACATGGCCAACGTGGCCCAGGTGCTGACATGCGCCGACTTTGCGGCCGCTGTGGCGGTTCCTTCCGCATGAATGCGCCAATGAGTACGCCCCGCATCTGCCATGCCGAGCACATGCCCGGCAACGTGGCGCAAGACGCCCATGTGCCGGTGCTCATCGTGGGTGGCGGCGCCTGTGGCCTTACGGCGGCGCTGATGCTGCACGACGGCGGTGTGGACTGCGCCGTGCTGGAGCGCGATGCCACGCCGCTGGGCTCCTCGGCCCTGTCATCCGGCTTTATCCCCGCGCCCGGCACGCAGGCGCAGCGCGCGGCGGGCATTGACGACGACAGCCCGGAGCGGTTCGCCACCGACATCAGCGCCAAGGCCAAGGGCAGGGCGGCGCCGCATCTGGTGCAGGCCTATGCCCAGGCCATAGGCCCGGCGCTGGACGCACTGCAAACGCGCCACGGCCTGCAGTGGCAGGTGCTCGATGGATTCTTGTACCCCGGCCACAGCGTGCGCCGCATGCACGCCACCCCCGAGAAAACTGGCGTGGGCCTGATGGGCCGCCTGGCCAACGCCGTGACAGCGGCGGACATTCCGCTGATCACCGAAGCCACGGTGCGCGAGCTGTGGGTCAACGCCCAACAGCGCGTGATCGGTGTGGGCTACGAGCGGCCCGACGGCACGCTGGAGCACCTGGCCTGCGACGCACTCATCCTGGCCTGCAACGGCTTTGGCGGTAACTCGGCCATGGTGCGCGAGCTGTTGCCCGAGATGCGCGATGCGCTGTTCGCCGGCCACACCGGCAACGACGGCAGCGCCATTGCCTGGGGCCAGGCGCTGGGCGCCCGGCTGGCCGACCTGGGCGGCTACCAGGGCCACGGCTCCTGGGCCATTCCGCAGGGCGCGTTGATCTCTTGGGCGCTGATGATGGAAGGCGGCATCCAGGTCAATGCACTGGGCGAGCGCTTTCACGACGAAACGCAGGGCTACTCCGAGGCCTCGGTGCATGTGCTGGCGCAGCCGGGTGGCGTGGCGTGGAACGTGTTCGATGCCCCCATCCTCGCACTGGCCCGTGGCTTCCCGGACTTTGTGGATGCCGAGGCAGCCGGTGCTGTCAAGCACTGCGACAGCGTGCAGGCGCTGGCGGCCACCATCGGCTGCGAAGAATCAAAATTGATAGCTACTCTCGCAAGCCTGACGGGCGGTAGCAGCCAAAATGATGCAAATCACCGAACTTTTAGCCGTCCATTGCAGGCACCGTTCTGCGCCGTCAAGGTGACCGGCGCGCTGTTCCACACCCAGGGCGGGCTGGACATCGACGCTCAGTGCCGCGTGCTCAGCCAGCACGGCCAGCCATTTCCCAATCTGCTGGCCGCAGGCGGTGCGGCCCGTGGCGTGTCGGGTGACGCGGTCTGGGGCTATCTCTCCGGCAACGGCCTGCTCAGCGCCGTGGCTGGTGGCTACATCGCCGCGCACACGGCGGCAGAGCTGACCCGCCAGAAAGTTTGAAGACATGACCCCTTCATCGTTGAAAGAACGCCTTAACCAACCCCGCGCCATCCTGGCCCCCGGCGTGTACGACGCCCTGAGCGCCCTGGTGGCCGAACAGGCGGGCTTCGAGGCGCTGTACCTCTCGGGCGCATCGATTGCCTACACGCGCCTGGGCCGCTCCGACGTGGGCCTGACCACCTACACCGAAGTGGAAGACACCCTGGCCCGCATCACCGAGCGTGTGCGAACGCCCGTCATCGTCGATGCCGACACCGGCTTTGGCAATGCACTCAACACCCAGCGCACGGTGCGCGGCTTTGAGCGTGCGGGCGCGGCCATGGTGCAGATTGAGGACCAAGGATTTCCCAAGCGCTGCGGGCATCTGGATGGCAAAACCGTGGTGCCTGTGGCCGAGATGTGCGGCAAGCTCAAGGCCGCGCTGGACGCGCGCCGCAGCGCCCACACGCTGATCCTGGCCCGTACCGACGCGCTGGCTGTGGAGGGCATTAACGCCGCCTTCGACCGCGCCGAGGGGTATCTGGAATGTGGTGTAGACGCGCTGTTCATCGAAGCCCTGCGCACCCCCGAGCAGATGGACGTAGCCTGCCAGCGCTTTGCCTACCGCATCCCGCTGCTGGCCAATATGGTCGAAGGCGGCAAGACGCCGATCCATAGCGCGCAAGAGCTGCAGCAGCGCGGTTTTCGCATCGTGATCTTCCCGGGCGGCACTGCCCGCGCCGTGGCGCACACGCTGCAGGGCTACTACGCCAGCCTGCGCACGCACCAGACCACGGCGCCGTTCAAGGACCGGATGATGGACTTTGACGGCCTGAATGCGCTGATTGGCACGCCCGAACTGATGGCCCAGGGCCGCCAGTACGAGTAATTCCGCTTCTAAGAGCGGCTAACAAAACTCAGCGAAGCGGTTCTGGCTAGGCGCTGTGTCGCAGGCAGTACGAGCAGTACGACAAGACACAGCAACGACGCCAGAAGAGTTTTGTTAGCCGCTCTAAATCATCCGTGTCGTTGTTGCTTCGCCTTGCCGTGCTACAGCACTGTCTGCGGCTTCGCGCCTAGACACGGATGATTTGGAAACGGAATAGCCGCCCAGCCGCACAGACCCAATGCCCCCGTCCACACTGCGGCGGGTGAGGGCGCGTACCATGCCGCCAGCGTTCTTCCCCCGAACTGCATGGAGATCCACATGGCCCACAACCCACAAACCATCACCCTCGGCGGCGGCTGCTTCTGGTGCACCGAAGCTGTGTTCGACCGCGTGCGCGGCATCACCGACGTGGAAAGCGGTTACACCAACGGCCACACCGTCAACCCCACTTACGAGCAGATCTGTGAGGGCGACACCGGCCACGCCGAGGTGGTGCGCCTGACGTTCGATGCCGACGAGATCAGCCTGGAAGACATCCTGGAAATCTTCTTCCACACCCACGACCCGACCACCCTCAACCGCCAGGGCAACGACGTGGGCACGCAGTACCGCAGCGGCATCTACTATGACAACCCCGAGCACGGCGAGATCGCCAACGCCATGATCCGCCAGATGTCGCAAGACAATCTGTTTGGCGCGCCCATCACCACCGAAGTGAAGCCGCTGCAGAACTACAGCACGGCCGAGGCCTACCACCAGGACTACTTTGCGAACCACCCCAACGCGGGGTACTGCGCGTTTGTGGTGGGGCCGAAGGTGGAGAAATTCAGGAAGACGTTTGCGCGGTATTTGAAGGGCTGACGCTGAGGCGCTGGCGATCACGATAGAGGCCCAATCCATCTCCTGCGCTCTGGTTTCACTGCCCCGAATAGCCGGTGGGCTCGGAATGAGGCTGTTGGCGGGCATAATGCAACCCGATTGCGTTAGGTGCAGTGCATCTGCATTCCCCATGCCACTACCTTCCTCCCAACGTCCCCAGCCCTGGTCCCTCCCGCCCGGCATGCGCGCCACCCGCGCTACACGGGCGTTGGCGGCGGTGTATGCGGCGCAGCCTGACGCGGCTTTGTCCGAACCCGAAGTCGAGGCCGCGCTAGTGGCCGCCGGTGTGGCGGTCAACAAGGTCACCGTTTACCGCATGCTCGACCGTTTTGCCGCTGCAGGGCTGCTGAACAAGCAGGTCGATGCCGCCCGCGTGACGCGGTATGCGCTGGCGCCGCAGGGGGAAGAGGGCGCCGCACCGCGCTTTGAATGCGACGACTGCCACCGCCAGTTCCGCCTGTCGCAAGGTTCGGCCAAGGTGCAGACGGCGCTCAAACAAGTGCTGCAGGCTTTGGCCACGGCGGGGCATGAAAGCCTGGCGGTGGACATTGCCGTGCACGGGCGCTGTGCCGACTGTGCCCACCCGGCCGAGGGCGCAGCCGCATGATCCGCACCCGGGGGCTCTCCTACACCTATGCCACGGGCGGCGCGGCGCCGCTGCGCTTTCCGGATGTGGACCTGCGCCAGGGCGGCACGCTGCTGCTGCGCGGGCGCTCGGGCACCGGCAAATCGACCTGGCTGGCGCTGATGGCGGGGCTGCGCGGTGCCAGCGGGGGCGATCTGTTTGTGGCTGGCACCCAATTGGGCACGCAGCGCGGGGCCGAGATTGATGCCTGGCGCGCGCGCACCATCGGGTTTTTGCCGCAGAAGCTGTACCTCAGCAGCGCACTCACCGTGGCCGACAACCTGGCGCTGGCCTACTTTGCGGCCGGGCAGTCGCGGGACGATGCGGCCATTGCCCGCGCGCTCACCCAGGTGGGCGTGGCCGAACTGGCCGCCCGCAGGCCGCACCAGCTCTCCGGTGGTCAGGCACAGCGCGTGGCGCTGGCGCGGGCGGTGCTGCTGGCGCCGCAGGTGCTGCTGGCGGACGAACCCACGGCCAGCCTGGATGACGAGGCTGCCGCTGATGCGCTGGCCCTGCTGCAGCAGAGCGCCGCCGCCTGCGATGCCAGCCTGGTCATCGCCACCCACGACCAGCGTGTGGTGCAGGCGCTGGCCGGTGCGCAGACGCTGGATTTGAATGAAATAGCGGCCCTCCGCGCAACAGACCGGCGCGAGCAGCTATGAAAAACATAGTAAAACTGGCCCGCCTGTCGTGGCGCTACCTGTGGTCCCGCCCGCTGGCGGCCGTGCTCAACCTGCTGGTGCTCACGCTGGGCCTGGCCGCCATCACCCTGGTGCTGCTGGTGGCCACGCAGCTCGACAAGGCGTTTGAGCGCGACCTGAGCGGCATCGACCTGGTGGTGGGCGCCAAGGGCAGCCCGCTGCAGCTCATCCTGTCGGGTGTGTTCCACATCGACGTGCCGACGGGCAACATCCCGCTGCAAGAGGTGTTGGCGCTGCAGACGAACCCGCTGGTGGCGCAGGTCATCCCGCTGAGCCTGGGCGACAGCTACCAGGGCTTTCGCATTGTGGGCACCACGCCGGACTACCTCACGCACTACGAGGCCACGCTGGCCGAAGGCGCACCGTGGCAACAACCCATGGACGCGGTGCTGGGCGCCAACGTGGCGCGGGGCATTGTCAAAGCCAGCCATGCCGATGCGCCCCTGGTGGGCGCCACCTTTGTCGGCAGCCACGGCCTGGGTGGGGGAGGGCACGCCCATGGCGACCACCCCTACCGCGTGAGCGGCGTGCTCGCGCCCTGCGGCTGCGTGCTGGACCGGCTGATTCTGACCAGCACCGAATCGGTCTGGATGGTGCACGAGACCGCCACGGCCAACGATGCCGAGGACCTAGAAATCATGAAGCAGGAGCGCGAGGTGACCGTGGCCCTGGTGCGCTACCGCACGCCGATGGCTGCCATCTCGCTGCCGCGCCAGGTGAACAGCGGCACGTCTATGCAGGCAGCGGCACCCGCGATTGAGGTCACGCGCCTGCTGCGCCTGCTGGGCGTGGGCGCCGATGTGCTGCGCGCTTTTGGTGGCGTGCTGCTGGCGGTGGCAGCGCTCAGCGTTTTCATCGCGCTGTGGAATGCTGTGCGCGAGCGCCGCGCTGACCTGGCCATGCTGCGCATGCTGGGCGCGCCACCGGGCCGCGTGGCCGGGCTGGTGCTGTGGGAGGCGCTGTGGCTGGCTGCGCTGGCGTCCCTGCTGGGCCTGCTGCTGGGCCATGCGCTCACCCATGGCCTGGGCTGGGCGTTGCAGGCACAGGGGTTGCTACCCGTCACCGGCTGGATCTGGCTGCCTGCCGAGGCGGGCGTGCCACTTCTGGCGGCGGGCGTGGCAGCACTGGCGGCACTGCTGCCCGCGATGCAGGCCTACCGCACCGACGTGGCGGATTTGTTAAGTCAGCCCTGATGCCGTCCCCGCGCCCACCCCTTCATCCAACCTCCATCCATCACCCCAACCTGAAAGTCTTTCCATGAAAAAGCTCCTTACCGCTCTCGCCCTGGTCCCCATGCTCCTCGCCGGTGCCCTGGCCCACGCCCAAGCGCACAGCGACAAGGAAACCAAGGCCGATGTCGAGCGCCACCGCGCCATGGCCGCTGCACACGAGGCCGCAGCCAAATGCCTGGAGTCGGGCAAGGGCCATGACCAGTGCCAGAAAGACCTGCAGGCCGCCTGCAAGAACCTGGCTATCGGAAAATACTGCGGCATGAAGCACGCGCACTGATTTGCGGCTTAGCCACTCTCCACGTCAGACCCCACCAACAGGTTCTCCCGCCATGGCCATCTTCCCGCCCCACCGCCTGAACGTTGCCTCTCGGGCACACGCCGCCCGCCGGGCTCGCGCCGCGCGCCACATGGTGGCAGCAGCCGCGCTGATGGGCTGCGCCGGGGCCGTGTGGGCCCAGGCGCCCAGCCAGCCCCCGGCCACCAAGCCCGAGCCCGGCGCGTTCGAGCGCGCCACGGGCCGGACCGCCGCAGCGCCCGGTGCCACCAGCCCAGCCCCCGTGCTCTCGTCGCCCATGCCCGCCGGGGCGGCTGCGGGCATCCCGTCGGGGACCGGGGCGGGGTACCACAACCCCAACAGCCCCATCGCACCGCTGCCCCAGCGCAACGACGTGGTGCCGTGGTCGGTGCTGACCGACCTGACCCGCAAGACCACCAAGGACGGCATCGTGCCCGTGTTCAACGAGGCGCAAAAAGGCATGGACAAGAGCGTGCAGCGCATCCAGGGTTTCATGATGCCGCTGGACGCCAAGGCCACACAGACACACTTCTTGCTTACCTCCGTGCCCATGACGTGCTCGTTCTGCCTGCCCGGCGGGCCCGAAAGCATGGTCGAGGTCAAGGCCAAGACCCCCGTGCGGTATTCGATGGAGCCCGTGGTGGTGGAGGGCCGCTTTACCGTGCTCACCAACGACCAGTACGGCCTGTACTACCGCGTGGTCGATGCCGTGCAGGTGAAGTGACCCGGGCCCCGACCTGGCTCCGCCTGTAACCAGCCCATGACGCGCCACCGCTTCGGTCTGCTCAAGCACCGGCTGCCCGCCTCGCCGCGCGGCGCAGGGCAGGGCGCGTCTGCGCGCTGGTGGGCGCAGCTCGCCCTGGCATGGCTGGTGCTGGCCCTGGTCGCGGCGCCCAGCCTGGGGCGCCTGCACCAGGTGGTGCATGGCGATGCGCTGGACCGGGTGCAGGCCTCTGCCCACGCCCACAGCCACACCAAAGCCACGGCGGGCGCAGAGCACAGCCACGGGCTGATCGCACAGCTGGTGGCAGGCCACGCCCCTGCCGATTGTTTGTTGCTCGACCAGCTCGCGCTGGGCGACGCATTGCACAGCGCCCCCCTGGCGCTGCCCGAGGCCACGCCCACGCAGGCGCAGCCGCATCCCCCGGCCGGGCGCACCACGCTCCCGCACACCGCGCTGTTCCTGGCGCGCGGCCCGCCAGCGGCCTGAGCCCGACCGCCAGCGCTTGCCGTTTGTGGCGCCGCCCCACCCGTTGCGGGTCGGGTCACGCCGCGCAGGCCTCTTGGCACTCCAAAACTCCTGATTTCATAGCTAGAAGCGCAATACCAACGCGCGCAGAAGGCTATTTTTATTCCTATTTTCACGCCCGCAAGGCGGGAAGCTGTTCGTCCGTCCGCCTGCGCACACCCGGCCCGCCTGGTGGGGTGCAGCGCATGCCTGTCTTGCAAGCCTTGACCACCATGACCTCCATCTCTTTTGCCCACCCCGTAATGCCCCAACGCCGCCGCCCCACCACCCTGCACCCCGTGGCCCTGGCCGCCATGCTGGCGCTGTCGGGCGCGGGCCCCATCGCCCAGGCGCAGACCACGGCCCTGGCTGCGGCCGAAGCCACGCCCAGTCTGCCGCCCGTCACCGTCTCTGCCAGCGGCCTGCAACTGGGCACCAGCGACATGACCACGCCCGCCACCGTGCTCGAAGGCGACGAACTCGTGCGCCGCCGCGAGGCCACGCTGGGCGAAACGCTCAACAGCGAGCCAGGCATCACCAGCAGCCACTTTGGCGCGGGCGCCAGCCGCCCCATCATTCGCGGCATGGACGGCCCGCGCGTCAAGGTGCTGAGCGACGGCGCCGAGCTGCACGACGCCTCCACCATCAGCCCCGACCACGCCGTGGTGTCCGAGCCGCTGCTGGCCACCCAGATCGAGGTGCTGCGCGGCCCTTCAGCCCTGATCTATGGCAACGGCGCCGTGGGCGGCGTGGTCAACGTGCTGGATGGCAAGGTGCCCACCGCCGTCCCGGCCAAGGGGCTGGAGGGCAGCGCAGAGCTGCGCGCCAACAGCGGCGCACGCGAAGGCGCCGGGGCCTTCTCGCTCACCGGCGGCACCGGCAACCTGGCCGTGCATGTGGAAGGCGTGGCGCGCGATGCGGGCGACTACCGCGTGGGCAAAGGCTGGGCGCCCGAGGACGAAGCCACGCGCAAGGTGCTTGGCAGCTTCAACCGCACCAACACCGGCAGCGTGGGCCTGTCGTGGGTGGGCGACCGGGGCTACCTGGGTGCGGCCTACACCCGCCAGGCCGCCAAATACGGCCTGCCGGGCCACAACCACAGCTTTGAGGGCTGCCACACCCACGGCAACCAGCTGCACTGCGGCGCCCACGAAGGGGAAGAAGACGGCCACGACCATGACCATGGCGCAGGACATGGCGACGTCCCGGTGGTCGATCTGCGCAGCGAACGCTTTGACATCCGGGGCGAGCTGCGCAACCCGTTTGCGGGCTTCTCGGCCCTGCGGCTGCGCGCGGGGGTGACGGACTACGTGCACGACGAGGTGGAAGACGGCGCCGTCAGCACCACCTTCAAGAACAAGGCTTACGACACACGCATCGAGCTGCAGCACGAGCCCATCGCCGGGTTCAAGGGCGTGATCGGCCTGCAGACCTCGCAGCGCAAATTCAGCGCCGAAGGCGAAGAGGCCTACGTGCAACCCACCGTCACCCGCCGCACCGGCCTGTTTGCGCTGGAGGAATACCGCCTGGGCGACTGGCGCTTTGAAGCCGCCCTGCGCCACGACCGCCAGACCGCCCGCGCCGAAACCAGCGACATCGAACGCAGCCACAACGGCACGTCCGCGTCGCTGGGCGCGGTCTGGAAGTTCACCCCCGGCTACCAGCTGGGCGCCTCCTTCACCCGCGCCAGCCGTGCCCCCTCGGCCGAAGAGCTGTACGCACGCGGCCTGCACATGGCCACCAGCACGTACGAGCGCGGCGATGCCAGCCTGCGTTCTGAAACCTCGCAGAACTTCGACCTCAGCCTGAAAAAGACGGCGGGCGACACCACCTTTGGCGTGAGCGTGTTCCGCAACCGCATCAACAACTACATCTATGGACGCACGCTCGATGCGCTGGATGGGCTGCAACTGCTGCAGTACAGCCAGGCCGACGCCACCTTCACCGGCATCGAAGGCCAGGTGCGCCAGCGTCTGAACCGCAACCTGGGCATCACCCTGTTCGGCGACACCGTGCGCGCCAGGATCGACGGCGCTGGCAACCTGCCACGCATCCCCGCCACCCGTGCCGGCCTGCGCCTGGACGGCAACTGGAACGCCTGGGAAGGCCAGGTGGAATGGGTGCAGGTGGCTCGCCAGAACCGCATCGCCGCCTTCGAAACCGCAACCCCCGGCTACGGCATGCTGAATGTGGGTCTGGCCTACAACGGCCAGTTCAGCGGCGGCACGCCCTGGCAGGTGTACTTGAAGGGCACCAACCTGACAGACCGTCTGGCCTACGCCCACACCTCGTTCATCAAGAACGCGGCGCCGCTGATGGGTCGCAACCTGACGGTGGGGGTGAAGGTGGCGTTCTGACGGGCGATGCCGTCGTGCTGTGAGCGAGCCAGCAGCGGGGGAGGGCGTTGCTGGCTTGCACGCATTCACTGCACAAAACCACCGAGACCAAGGATGGCTGAGATGCATGCCATACTAGCTTTTAGATGGTTGATTTTTCGATCCGTCAAGGCGATGCAGCCTCAGTCCCCGTGATGGCGCGCACCCGATTCTGGAATGGAGTTTGCACCGCAGCAGGCCGCCCACAACCGGGTTGTGCGACGCGCGAAGGACTTGTTCAGCGCCGCCCTGCATGTACCTGACCTGTTTTGCGATATCCCTGCATGCCTAACACTCCCGCGCCGTCCGCGAACCTGCTGCAACTGCTGCCCGAGGCGGTGGTGCAGACCGATGCGCTGTGGGAGATCACGTATCTGAATCCCGCGTGGCACAAGCTCACGGGCCATCCGGTGGCTGCGGCGCTCGGCAGGTCTTTGCTGGAGTTCGTGCATCCCGACGACGTCGGCACCATGCGCTCGGGCATGCCGGTGTTCCGCTTGCGCTTTGCCGACGCGGACTACCGCTGGGTGCGCCTGCAGTTCCACCCGGAGACGGATGCGGCGGAGCGGGTGATCAGCCGCCAGGGTGTGCTGATCGAGATCACCGAGGTCACCGAACAGGTGCTGGTGGAAGTTCGCCAGCGCTTTTTGCGCTTGCTGGAAACCATTGATGGCGTGGTGTGGGAGGCTGAAATCGGTGTGGGCAATACCTTTCTGAGCCCGCAGGTCGAACGCTTGTTCGGTTACTCCGTCGAGGAATGGCGGGCGGACCCGGGCTTCTGGCGGGCGCATGTGCATCCCGATGATCTGGCGCAGGCCCTGGTGATTGACGATGCCGCCTACAACGCCACACACAGCCATGCCTACGAGATGAGTTACAGGCTGATTGCCAAGTCTGGCAAGGTCGTGTGGGTGCGTGATCTGTGCCGTGCCGTGGTCGAGCCGGGGCGACCAAACCGCATGATCGGCCTGATGATCGATGTCACCCAGCAGAAGGACACCGAACTCGAATTGGTGCACTCTGAAAACCGCTATTCGCTGGCAACGCGCGGATCCAATGACGGTATCTGGTACTGGGACTTGCGAACGGACGCTCTGCATGTGTCCGGGCGTTTTCTCCAGATCGTCGGGCTGGGTAGCCGCGATCATGTGCACGACGGAGGCTGGCGCTTTCTGGAGCAACTCATCGATCCCGAGGATCGCGCTCGCGTGCAGGAGGCCTACCGCAGGCACCTGTCGGGAAACAGCCCGAACTTTTCGGTGGACTTCCGTGCGTTCCACGGGGCTGGGCGGCTGGTGTGGGTCAATTGGCGCGGGCTCGCCGAGTTCGAAAATGGTGTGCCCGTGCGCATGGCGGGATCGCTCAGCGATCTGGCCGAGCGTGGCAGCTCCTACGATGCGCTGACCAACCTGCCCGGCCGGCCGTTGTTCCGCGACCGCCTTGCGCAACTGATCGCGCTGCACCAGAACGAGGTGGTGAACGGTGATGGCACGCCGACACGCGGTGGAGCCACGATGTTCGCCGTGCTGCTGCTGGACCTCAACGGGTTCAAGGCTGTCAATGACAGCTACGGGCACCATGTGGGCGACCAGCTCTTGCAACAGGTGGCGCGGCGGCTCGAATCCTGCGTGCGGGCGGTGGATCTGGTCGCCCGCATGAGTGGTGACGAGTTCAATGTGCTGCTGGAGTCCATTGATCCCGCCGAAGCCAGCCAACGCGCCCACCAGATTGCCGCGGCCCTCGCTGCGCCGTATGTGATCGGCACGCACACTGTGATCAGTGGCGCGAGTATCGGCTTGGCCAACAGCGCATCCAGGCTGGCGACGGTGGACGACTACCTGCGCGCTGCAGACACCGCCATGTACCGGGCCAAAAGCCAGTCACTGGGCGTGTGCGTTTTTCAATAAAGCGCGTTCCAGGGCGTCGTTGGCGCCGGATTTTTTGCATCAAAATGGCCTCTTTCGCCTTCTGCGCAAGCGCTAGTAGCTATTGAATTCATAGTGCAGAGACGCGCGTGAGGCCGCCGCCCAAGCCACAATAGGGCCCTGCTACTGGCTCTTTGCCCCCTCCAACTTGCCCCTTCTTGCCGCGTTCGCACGTCGGCTACCGCCTTGAACTCGCCCGTTTTCACCTCGCTGATCCCCGTCATCCTGTTCATCGCCATCGGTTTTTATGTGGGACGGCGCGGCTGGATCCGTGCAGCGTCGGTCAAGGACCTGGCCAACCTGGTGTTCATGGTGCTCACGCCCGCGCTGCTGTTTCGCACCATGAGCACGGTGCACATTCAGGACCTGAACTTTGGCCCCGTGGGCATCTACTTTGTGGCTTTTGGTGTGGTGTATGCAGCCACGCTGGCACTGCAGGGCTTCAACACCCTGGGCGCTGCGCGGGCGCTGGCCAACACCTTCAGCAACACGCTGATGATCGGTGTGCCCCTGGTGGGCCTGGTGTTTGGCGATGCAGGGCTGGTCACGCTGTTCACGTTGATCTCGGTGCACTCGCTCATCCTGCTCACCGCCGCCACGGTGGTGTTCGAGCTGGCCGCCGCGCGCGAACACGCGGGGCAGGCGGGCGGCACCCAGCAACCCCTATGGCGCACCGTGCTGCAGGCGATGCGCAACGGCATCGTGCACCCGGTGCCACTGCCCATCATTGCGGGCCTGCTGTTTGCGCAGACCGGCCTAGTGGTACCCGAGGTGGTGGGCAAACCCCTGCAGCTGCTGGGCCAGGCCCTGGGGCCGATTGCGCTGCTGCTGGTGGGGGTGACGCTGGCGTTCACCAAGGTCGGCCACCAGTTCAAGGCCGCGCTGCGCATTGCGCTCGTCAAATGTGTGGCGCACCCACTGGTGCTGGCCGCCCTGGGCTGGGCGCTGGGCCTGTCGGGCCTGCCGCTGGCGGTGAAGATCGTCGCGGCATCGCTGCCCGTGGGGGCCAACGTGTTCCTGTTCTCGCAGCGCTACCGCGTGGCAGAGGAAGAGGTGACGGCCAGCGTGGCCGTGTCTACCGCGCTGGGGCTGGTGACGATGCCGGTGGTGATATTGGCGGTGACGCGGTAGGTGGTGGGTTGAGCACCGAGCCTGGACTCAGGGCGCCAGCCGCTCTCGCACCCACTCGCCCCCGTCCAGCCGGTAGCGCAGCCGGTCATGCAACCGGCTCTTGCGCCCCTGCCAGAACTCCCACAGATCGGGCTTGAGGCGGTAGCCGCCCCAGTGCGGCGGGCGGGGTGGCTTGAGCATAAACTGCGCGCCGTACTTGGCCGCGTTGGCCACCAGCACACCCCGGCCTGAAATCACCTGGCTTTGCGGGCTGGCCCAGGCGCCAATGCGGGAGTCGAGCGGGCGGCTTTGGAAGTATTCGTCGCTTTCTTCGTCGCTCACCTTCTCCACCGTGCCTTCGATGCGCACCACCCGTTCCAGCTCCACCCAGTGGAACTGAAGGGCGGCAAAAGGGTTGCCCGCCAGTTGGCGGCCCTTGCGGCTGTCGTAATTGGTAAACCAGACAATGCCGCGCTCGTCATAGCCTTTGATGAGCACGATGCGGGTGCTGGGGCGCAGGTCGCTGCCCACGGTGGCCAGCGTCATGGCGTTGGGCTCGGGCACTTCGGCGCTAATGGCTTCTTTGAGCCACTGGTCAAACTGCTGCAGGGGGTCTGCGTGCGAGGCGTCTTCGTTGAGTTCGGCGCGCTCGTAGCTTTTGCGGAGGTCGGCGATGGAGTTCGTGGTCATGGCCACGATTGTGCACCCCGGGATTTGCAGCCCGGTCGCGCGGCAAGCTGCTCCATGAAAGGCGTGGTTGTTGTCGAATGCTTATTCGCTTATATTGGCGCAGCGATGAAACCCAAAGACGACGAAAAACAGCGCGCCATAGCCCAGGCCACCTTCGAGCTGGTGGCCCAGACAGGGCTGAGTGGCCTGACCATGGCCGAAATCGCCCGCAACGCAGGGCTGGCCACGAGCACGCTGTATGTGTACTACCCGTCCAAGGACGAACTCATCAGCCAGCTCTACCAGGACGCCAAGACCGTGACCGCCGCCCGCATCATGGAAGGTGTGGTGCCCGGCACGCCTTACCGGGGACGGGTGCGGCGCATCTGGGGCAACCTGCTGCGCCACCGATTGGACCAGTATGCCGAGGTGGTGTTCCAGGAACAGTACTACAACTCGCCCTGGTTCACCGAGGGCAACCGCGAGTTTTCGACCCGGCTGATGGCGGGCTTTTTTGCGTTGATGGAAGAGGGCCAGCAGCAGGAAATCTTGAAGGCGGTGCCCATACCCCTGCTCACGGCCAGCCTGGTGGGCTCGGTGCGCGAGACGGGCAACCTGATCCGCACCCAGGTGCTGCCCGATGAAGAGGCCGTGCACCAGATGGCCTTTGGGCTGTGCTGGGACGCCATCAAGGCCTGAGAAGCCCGGGCCAGCACGAATTCTCGATTTCGGTTTTAATCGAATAAATATTCTCTAAAACAACAACCCGGCGAACAACCACCCCAACGCCGTACCTGCTTGCGCTGTGCTTTTGAGCGCTGTCCTTCACCCCAAGGAGTCCCACGATGCCTACTTTGAACGTCAACGGCAAAGACACCCCCGTCGATGCCGACGAATCCACGCCCATCCTCTGGGCCCTGCGTGACACGCTGGGCATGACCGGTACCAAGTTTGGCTGCGGCCAGGCCTTGTGCGGCGCCTGCACGGTGCACCTGAACGGAGCGCCCATCCGCTCGTGCATCACGCCGATCTCGGCGGCCGCAGGGCAGAAGATCACCACCATTGAGGCCGTCACGGCCAGCGACAAGGTGGGCAAGGCCGTGCACGCGGCCTGGGTCAAGCACGACGTGGCGCAGTGCGGCTATTGCCAAAGCGGCCAGATCATGAGCGCCACCGCGCTGCTCAAGGGCAAGAAGAAGCCCACCGACGCCGACATCGACGCCGCCATGGCGGGCAACGTATGCCGCTGTGGCACCTATGTGCGCATTCGCGCGGCCATCCACGACGCCGCCAAGGCGCTGGCCTGACCGACACCACCGACCGAAGGAGAACACCATGCATTTCGACCCTTCTGCCGTGGCAGCCGCACGCAGCCACATGCCAAAAAACCTGCTTTCGCTGATGGATAAGGCGCAAGCAGCTACTGATTCAATAGCATCGGACGCAACCGACGGTGTGGCGCGCCGCACCTTTCTGAAGGTGACTGCGGCCTCGGGCTTTGCGCTAGGGGCGTTCCCCTTGGTGGCCACCGCACAAGGCGCAGGCGCCGCGGCTCCTGCGGGCCTCAAGCCGCATGAGCAGCCCTCGGCCTTTGTGCGCATCGATGCCGATGGCACCGTCACCGTCACCATCAACCGCCTGGACTTTGGCCAGGGCGTGCAGACCGGCCTGCCCATGATCCTGGCCGAGGAGCTGGATGCCGACTGGAGCAAAGTGCGCAGCGTGCACGGCGACGCTAACCCGGCCTATGCCGACCCGGCGTTTGGCATGCACCTCACGGGGGGCTCCAACTCCATCAAGAACTCGTACACCCAATACCGCGAACTGGGCGCGCGCACCCGGGCCATGCTGGTCGGGGCTGCCGCTGCGCAGTGGAGTGTGGACGCGTCGGCCCTGCGCACCAGCAACGGCTTTGTGGTCGGCCCCGGCGGCAAGAAGCTGGGCTACGGCCAACTGGCCGAAGCCGCCATGAAGCAGCCCGTGCCTGAAAAGGTCGCGCTCAAGGACCCCAAGCAGTTCCGCATCATCGGCAAGCCCACCGGGCGGCTCGATGCCAAGGCCAAGTCGAGCGGCCAGCAGGACTACGGCATCGACGTGCGCCTGCCCGGCATGCTCACGGCCGTGGTGGCCCGCCCGCCCGTGTTTGGCGGCAAGGTGAAGTCGCTGGACGACAGCGCTGCCAAAGCCATCAAGGGCGTGAAGGCTGTGCTGCGCGTACCCACCGACCGGGGCGGCGAGGGCGTGGCCATCATCGCCGACGGCTACTGGCCCGCCAAACAGGGCCGCGACGCGCTGAAGGTGGAATGGGACACCAGCGCAGTCGCCAAACCCGACACCGCCCAACTGCTGACACAGTACCGCGAACTGGCTGCCAAGCCGGGCAATGTGGCCATGCAGGCCGACATGGCGCCGCTGGCCGGCGCGGCACACAAGATCAGCGCCGAGTTCGTCTTCCCGTACCTGGCGCATGCACCCATGGAGCCGCTCAACTGCACCGTGAAGCTGGACGGAGACAAGGCCGAACTCTGGATGGGCACGCAGATGCCCGGCCTGGACGCCATGGCCGCCGCCAAAACCCTGGGCCTGCAGCCGCAGAACGTCAAGGTCAACACCCAGATGGCCGGTGGCGGCTTTGGCCGCCGCGCCATCCCCACCAGCGACTACGTGGTGGAGGCCTGCGGCGTGGCCAAGGCCGCGCGCACTGCGGGCATCACCGCCCCGGTGCGCACCCTGTGGAGCCGCGAGGACGACATCAAGGGCGGCTACTACCGCCCTATGCACGTGCACCGCGCCGAGATCGGGTTTGACGCGCAGGGCAAAATCCTGGCGTGGGACCACACCATCGTCGGCCAGTCCATCGTCAAGGGCTCGCCGTTCGAGGCCTTCATGGTCAAGAACGGCATCGACGCCACGGCCATCGAGGGCATGAAGGAGCCCTATGACGTGCCCATGAAGCTGTCGGTGCACCACCCCGATGTGAATGTGCCCGTGCTGTGGTGGCGCAGCGTGGGCTCCACCCACACGGCCTATGCCATGGAGACCCTGATCGACGAAGTGGCCCGCACCACGAAGCAAGACCCCGTGGCCTACCGCCTGGCCCTGATGGGCGACAAGCACCCGCGCCACAAGGCGGCGCTGCAGCTGGCCGTGGCGCAATCGGGCTACGGCAAAAAGAAGCTCGCCCCCGGCCGCGCCTGGGGCGTGGCGGTGCACGAGTCGTTCCAGTCGGTCGTGGCCTACGTGGTCGAGGCGTCGGTCAAAGACGGCACGCCTAAGCTGCACAGCATCACCGCAGGCGTGCATTGCAACCTGGTGGTCAACCCGAAAAGCGTGGAAGCACAGGTGCAGGGTGGGGCGCTGATGGGCCTGTCGATGTGCCTGCCCGGTGCTGCCATCACCTTGAAGGACGGCGTGGTGGAGCAAAGCAACTTCGGCGACTTCGCCGTGCCCCGCATCACCGACATGCCTCAGGTGGCTGTGCACATCGTGCCCAGTGCGGAGCCACCCACGGGGATGGGTGAACCCGGGTTGCCGCCGCTGGCGCCTGCGTTTGCGAATGCGGTGGCGCGCTTGACGGGGAAGACGCCTAGGGAGTTGCCGTTCAAGCTGGCTTGATATGGCTTGTTGGAATAAAAGCGCCGGGTTTGAAAAAGCCCGGCGTTTTTTTATGGCTCATTCGGTCGCGCCAGTTCGGCCTGCGGGGAGTTGCTGTGGCGGTGTTTGGCGACCAGCTTTGGGCCTTGTTCAAGCGGTAGTGAATGTGGTGGTGAGGTTGCTGCAATGCAGCGATTGCCGTCATCCAGACTTAGCCATCGAACGCGTACTATCGGCCAACACCAGCCGATCACGGCCAGCCCAAGCGGTCTACCAATTCGCATCAACCAGTCGATCCAGTACAGTAGGCCAGCTTCCACTACAGCTATCGAATCATGCGTATTCAGGCGTTGCTCAATGACCAGCCCGTTTGCACTGCTGGTCTGGATACTAGGGGATTCCTCAGCGCGCACTTGAACATCGAAGTGCGTTATTCCGAGCCTGATGCACAGAATGTTCTGCGCCTCGTTGGCATTGAGACCCATAAAACAGAGTCTGTGCACATCGATTGGCCCGTTGTGAACGTTAAGGAGGGCGATGTCGTAACACTCAAGCTCCTGCCAGATGGTCGATCAACGGAGCCGGTTCAAATGAAGCGCAGTTCTGAGGCCCCTTCGAATCTATTGACTAACACCGGGCTCGCCAGCCGCATCCTGGCTGTTTGCTCAGCGTTTGAGACACAACTTGAAGAACTCCTTGCCGAATCAGTATCTCTCGAGCCCTCAAATGAAGTCGCAAAAATTCACCGTGCATATGCCGAAGTGGCTGCCAGTCTCGGGGCGCACTTGCTATATCCCATATATCGCAGCCACGCTTCGCTGATACCGCCAGAGTTGCAGGGTGAGGTGCTGTAAGGTTCCCATGAGTGACCGCTTGGTAACCTCGCCACCGGCAACTCCTGGCCGAAAGCGGTATCTCATCTATCTCCACACCTTAGCGATCTGAAAACAGAAAACGCTTTCGGTGCTGCGTGTGGACATCGAGCTAATTGATGCACAACCGATTATTTTTTTAGATTGCAGCGAATATTTTGACGATGAGGGACGGTTATAGGCCATCGCCAATGGCTGGTGTCACGCCGTATGCTTGGCAGCGCTCAATCTTTGAGATCCACCCCAAGAATGCCCAGCTTTTGAGCATACGAGTCCCTGCGTTTTGCAGCCTTTGCAGCTGTTTCGGTGGCGGCTTGGATTGCCTTGGGGCCTTTATTTGCTGCAGCTTTGATCAGCCCGAACTTATGATCGGCATCTGCCTCGGCCCGCTTGAATGTGGCAATCAGTTCAGCATGCGCAGTGGGTGGACTCACAGTGGCTCCCATATCAGTCAGCGTCGGTACTTTTAAATTTTGACGTTGGTGCGAAGCAAGGCCGTTTTTAATTCGCGCGTGGCCGGTTTGGAAATATCCACCTTTTGCACCGCCAGATCGAACGAAGAGCCTGGCTTGATGCTGGTGGGCAGTATCTTTTTAGCTGGAAGCTTGGCAGGGTAGGTGCCTTTACCCGGACACATGCGAACGGAAAACCCGAATTCCTCGAGCAGGCCCTTTGCATACAGCTCCGTCAGTTGGTGAAACGATACAAAAGTGGAGCGTTTCACGTCTTTGAGTCCGGGCTGGCTGACGTCGCGAACGAGCTCGAATTTTCCCAGTGAATCTCGCTGCGTATCGGTAAAAGGATGCAACAAGAAAGTCTGACGAACGCCATCTTTTTTGGACACCAAAGAGTGCTCGACGGTTATATCGGTTAACAGCATATTTTTCCTGGCTCAGCGAGTTGTGGTTTGCACGGCCACATAAGCCGACGTACCACCCCAAGTAGCAGATTTTTTTCAAGCCCCGCACCGGGGAGCCAATGCCCCTTGGGTTGCGAAGTGCGCGATACGGGCAAAAATCACCCGGCGGGCGAGGACTTTAACCGAAGGGCAGCCAATCGCCGAACCCTATTGCTTGTCAAACAGACCGCTTCGGGTCAAAAACTGCCTGCCAATGGTGGTCGAGTAAAAGTCCGAGCCACAGCCCGCAGATTCGTAAGCGATACCTATTTTTCTCTAGCAATCGCCTCTAATTTCGATAACACCTTATTTCGCAGGTACCCGCGTCATCGCCTCTTTCATGGTTTTGACAATCGCATCCTGCAAGTGGTGCAGCTGCCCTCCAGGAGCAAAGATGTCGGACTGGTCGCGACCGAGCTTGCCGGTCACGGTCCAGCCGTTGCTGCGCAGCGATGCCATGATCTGACTTGCCTCCAAATCAAGCATTCCCTCATCCACTCCATGCCTCTCCCTCTCACCCCACCCACCGTCCTCATCCTCGCCTCGGGTCGCGGCGAGCGTTTCAAAGCATCAGGCGGCAGCGTTCACAAACTGCAGGCCTTGTTGGCGGGCAAACCTGTGCTGCTGCACACGCTGGATGCCGTGCGCGCCAGTGGCTTGCCCTGGCATCTGGAGGATGCCGGACACCCCGGTATGGGCGATTCGATTGCAGCCGCTGTGCGGCAAACAGTGAGCGCTGCGGGCTGGCTGGTGTTACCGGGCGATTTGCCGCTGGTGCAGCCCGCCACGTTGCGGGCCATGGCGCAGGTGCTGCTGGACCAGAGGGCCATGGTGGCATGGCCGGAGTTTGCGGGAGAGCGGGGGCACCCAGTGGCGTTTGGGCGGGATTGCCTGGAGGGTTTGCTGGCCTTGTCTGGCGAGAAGGGTGCCGCGCCGGTGGTCCGGCACTGGGAGCAGTTGGGGCGTGGGCTGGCTGTGCCGGTGCAGGACGAGGGTGTGGTGTCGGACATTGACACCGTGCAGGCGCTGCAACGGGCCGAGGCGTTGTTGGCGAAAACTCAGGTGCACCGAGACGCTGGCGGTCGCTGATCTGGAGCGCATATCAGCCGAAGAAGTCCTCGGCTGATGTGTTCAATGCGGCCCCGGCGGGGTGCGATTCAGCGGGCCCTGTCGGTCTGCGTCGCGGACTCAGGAGCAGTGCCAGCTTGCGGTGGATTTGCCCGCAGACTTGGTACACATGCGACCGTCGGCCGCGGTGATAGCGTCTGCATTGGTCTTTTTGTAAACGGCACCAGCATCGTCATAGCAGAACCCGCTGTCGCAGTGGGTAATGACCGGGTTGGCTTTCACGATCACCTTGGGCGGCTCTTGCATGAGCGGTGTGTTGGTGCCACAGGCGGCGTTCACATTGGTAATGGCGGCATTGGTGCGCACGCGCTTTTCATCGGGCGGCAGGGTTCGAATGCTGGAGACGAACTCCACTTCTTTCTGCGCATTTTTGCAGGCCGGAGTGGCGGCAAGGGGTGTCTGGGCGCTGGTTTGGCGGGGGGAGGGGAGCGGTGCGTCTTGCTGGACGCGCTCGGCAGCTTGTGCCCGGTACTTTCTGTCGGTCGCGGCGTCTGCGTTGGCGCGGTCCTGGGCAATCTCTGCCGCGCTTTTTTGGCGCTCGATCAGTTTGCTGGTGTGCCCTTCAGCGCACGGCGCATCGGTGTAGATGCTTTGGCCTGCTGCGTTGGTGCAGCGATGCACTTGGGCTTGGGCTGCCGACATCACAACAGCGCAAATGGCAATTCCCATCAGTCGGCTTGTTCTCATGGTTTCCTCCTGTACCGAGAGCAACGTTTGAGCCACCGTGTGCGCTGACCGTTTGTGAAGCTATGGCGCGAAAAAAAGCCGCTGCGGTGGGCAGCGGCTTGGAGCCAGTGTTGCGGTGCCGGGGCCAGAGGCTGCCGCCGGGCACAAGGCCAGCGGTTTATTTGGCAGCGATGACCGCACAGGCCAGGCGGGGCCCGGCATTGCCGGTGGGCTGGGTCTTGTAGTCGTCGGGGTCGCGGTGGACGATCAGGCCCTTGCCTACGATGTCATTGGCCGTGCTGCCCACGCGGACCGTGCGCGATTCGAAATTGAACGTGGCCACGCCGTTGGCATCGGCCTTCAGGCTGGGCAGGTCGCCCGTGTGGTGGTCGCCCATGCCGTGGTGGCCGTGGGCCTTGCCGCCGGGGTTGAAGTGGCCGCCCGTGCTCATGCCATCGCCGCTGCTGCAGTCGCCCTTTTCATGCACATGAAAGCCGTGCTCGGCATTCGGCTTGAGGCCGCTGATGGAGCCCGACACCTTCACCACGTCGCCCGACTGCACAAAGGAAACCGTGCCTGTCGCCGTGTTGCCGCGCGTGGGTTCCAGCTTGGCGGTGGCACTGGGGCCCGAGGAATAGGCTGCGCAACCTGCCATGGCAAGCACAGCAATGGTCGAAAGGGCATATGCAAAACGAATCTTCTTCATGGTTCCAACTCCTGCGGAAAAGTAAAAGAACGCGGTATTGAACCCGGCCCCAAGGCACAGTCTCGCCAACCGCAGCACGCGCGTCCAGCAAAAGTGTGCACTATGCCTCTTTATGGACCAGCGCAATCAATCGGGCCAGTGCCCGGTCGTGGATGCCGTGCCGCCGCAGCTCGTCGTAGGTGGCCTGGGCGTAGTCCCGCGTGGTGCCATAGCGGCCGCAGGCTTCGTCAAAAATGCGGCGGTACTCGTGGTCGGGCAGCTCGCCCGTGTGGTTGGGGCTTTTGCGGGAGAGGGTGAAGGCCAGTGCACTCACCGAGCCATGGGGCGTCTGGCAGGCCAGCCAGCGAGGGTCATACACGCCGGTGGGCATTTCGCGCTGCCACAGGTTGATCATGACCTGCCGGGCGTGCGCCTTGTCCACCCGGAACACCATGCCCCGGCAGCTGCCGCCCGAGAGCATGCCAAACACCAGGCCCGGGCATTCTGGCGTGCCGCGGTTGATGCGGCTCCACATCTTCAGGGCCCGGTGCCAGCCATGCACCTTGGCAGGGCGGCGCTCGGCGTAGTCAAAATCCGGGCGCCAGATGAGCGAGCCGTAGCCAAAGATCCACAGGTCCTGGTGGCCGCCCCATTCATACAGGGCGCGCTCCAGCATGGGGGCCGGATCGCGAAGGGGCGCAGGGAAATTCGTCATGGGAGCACTCTACAATCGAAAGCTTTGTTCAGCATGCCGGGCGGCACCAACATCATGGCGTTGGGCGTTGGCACTGCGCGTTTTCTCTTCTTTTCACCATCACTCTGGGGATTTTCAATGTCTAGCTCTGACGACGATAGCCAACAACGTTTTGCCCTTGGTTTCCTGTTTGCGCTGATTGCGCTGGTGATCTCGGCGGTGGTGGGCACCGTGGTGGTGAAACGCGTCGGCGCTTCGGGCACGGCCAAGCCTGCCGCTACCGCAGTTGCAAACAGCGCGCCAGCTGCTGCAGCCGTGGTTGCAGTGGCTGACGAAGCCAGCGTGCGCGTCGAAAACGGTGTGGTGAAGTTCTACTTTGCCACTGCCAAGGCCGACCTGGCTGCAGGCGCCAACGACGCCCTGGCCGATGTGGTCAAGGGCGTGGCCGAAGGCAAGAAGGCCGTGGTCTCGGGCTTTCACGACGCCACGGGCGATGCCGCCCTGAACGCCGAGCTGGCCAAGCAGCGCGCCTTTGCCGTGCGCGATGCCCTCAAGGCCCTGGGCGTGGCCGAAGACAAGATCGAGCTGAAGAAGCCCGAAGAAACCACGGCCAGCGGCAGCAACGCCGAAGCCCGCCGTGTGGAAGTGGCCCTGGGCGCGCAGTGATTGCGGCACTCTGCACTCCATAAAAAAACCCGGCCTGGCCGGGTTTTTTTATGGTCAAAAATGCCTTTTGCGCGCGTCCATCATGCCAAAGCAGCTACATTTTTGATAGTAACCATCCTCAACGCAGGCCCTGGCCGCCCACGCCCTCGGCGCGCTGGATCAGTTCGATCTTGTAGCCGTCAGGGTCGGTCACAAACGCGATCACCGTGGTGCCGCCTTTGACAGGGCCGGCTTCGCGCGTCACGTTGCCGCCCGAGGCCTTGATCTTTTCGCACGCTGCATACGCATCGGGCACACCCAGGGCGATGTGGCCGTAGGCCGTGCCCATCTCGTAGCTTTCCACGCCCCAGTTGTAGGTCAGCTCGATCTCGGCCTGGCCGGGGTTGCCGCCTTCGAAGCCCAGAAAGGCCAGGGAGTATTTGTACTCGGGGTTCTCGGACTGGCGCAGCAGCTGCATGCCCAGAACGTTGGTGTAGAAATCAATCGAGCGTTGAAGGTTGCCAACGCGCAGCATCGTGTGGAGGAATTTCATCCCTTCGATTGTGCAGGCAAGTCGAAAACCAGGCAGGTGGTGGTGGCGTGGGCGTACAGCGTGCCGTCCGGCCCCACCAGGCGCGCCTCGGCCGTGGCCAGCTGGCGTCCGCTGTGGATCACGCGGCCTTCGGCGCGCACGCGCTGCACCTTGGGCGTGATGGCCTTGACCAGGTTGATGCCCAGCTCGGCCGTTGTGTAGCCGCGCCCGGGCTCCATGCGGGTGTGCACCGCGCAGCCCAGGGCCGAGTCGAGCAGGGTGGCAAACCAGCCGCCGTGCACCGTGCCCATGGGGTTCAGGTGCTCTGCGCGGGGCGTGCCCTGGAAGATGGCTGTGCCGTCGCCCACTTCCACGATCAGAAAGTCCAGCGTCTTGGCAATGGCTGCATAGGGCAACTCGCCGCGCAGCATGGCCTGCATCTGCTGCAGCCCGTTCAGGTGGGCGATCTGCTCCCGCGTGGCCACGCCCGGGCCGGGGCCTGCATCCAGCGTGGCGAGGATGTCGCGCTCCTGCGCCAGCCAGTGTTCGAGGTGGTTGTGTTGGGTCATGGGGTGTCCTGGTCGTTGCCGTGGTTGAAACTGATGACTTGCATATGCAATTATTGCAGATACAATCAAATCCATGCAAGCCGACACCACTGCCCTTGCGCCCGTTGCGCCCCCCGTTGCCACGGGGTTGCCGCAGGGCTGCACCAACTTCAAGCTGCGCCAGCTCATGCGCCGCGTAGCCAACCATTACGACGTGGAAATGGCCCGGTGTGGGCTCAAGACCACGCAGTATTCGCTGTTGTCCCATGTGCTCAAGCTCGGCCCGATCCGCCCTGGCGATCTGGCGGCCGAGATGAAGATGGACGCCTCCACGCTCACCCGCAACCTGCGCCCGCTGGTGGATGCGGGCTGGGTGACGCTGGAGGCGGGCACCGACGCGCGCAGTCGCCTGGTCCACATCACCGACGCAGGCCGCGACAAACGTGCCGAAGCCCAGCGCCACTGGAAAGCCGCACAGCTGGCCCTGAACGACGCCCTGGGCGCGGACCGCGTGGTGGCGCTGCATGCGCTAGTGGACGATTCGCTAGCCCTGCTGGCCGCGCTACCCAACCAGGAGGCTGGCCATGGCGACTGACACCCTGCCCAACAAGCCCCAGTCGGCGGCACCCTCCATCGCTTTGTGGCTGGTGCTGCTGGCGGCCGCAGGCACTTTTGCGATGACCATGGGCACGCGCCAGACCATGGGCCTGTTCCTCTCGGCATTGAACACCTCCACCGCGCTGGGCATTGGCAGCATCAGCCTGGCGTTTGCCTTTGGCCAGCTGTGGTGGGGCCTGACCCAGCCATTTGCGGGCGCGGTGGCCGACCGCATCGGCACCGGCCGCGTCATCCTGCTGGGCGTGTTGCTGGTGGCGCTGGGTACGTTCATCACCCCCTACATGACCACCACTGCCGGGCTGATTTTTGCGATTGGCGTGCTGGCAGCAGGTGGGGCAGGCATGGCGGGCCCTTCGGTGCTGATGGCGGCCACGGCGCGCCTGGTACCTGCGCACAAGCGGGGCCTGGCCAGCGGCATCGTCAATGCGGGCGGCTCATTCGGGCAGTTCGTGATGGCGCCCATTGCCATCAGCCTGACGGCCGCCGTGGGCTGGGCCAACGCCATGCAGTGGCTGGGCGTGCTGGTGCTGCTGGCACTGCCTGCGGTGTGGGTGCTCAAGGGCAACTCCAACGCGTTGGCAGCACAGGCCGCCGCCGCATCGGGCCAGAAGGCGCTGACTGCACGCGAGGCCATCGCCCAGGCGCTGGCCACCCCGAGCTACCGCTACCTGGCCCTGGGCTTTCTGGTGTGCGGCTTCCACGTGGCGTTTCTGGCCACCCATCTGCCGGGCGTGATTGCGGCCTGCGGGCTGGCCCCCGAGGTGGGCGGCTGGGCGCTGGCCGTGATTGGGCTGTTCAACATTGTGGGCAGCCTGGCCATGGGCTGGGCGGTGGGGCGGTGGCGCATGAAGTCCTTGTTGTCGCTGCTGTATGCGGTGCGTGGGCTGGCAGTGCTGATCTTCCTGTTCGCCCCCAAGACACCCGCCGTGGTGCTGATCTTTGCTGCCGTCATGGGCATCACGTTCCTGTCCACGGTGCCACCCACGGCCGGACTGGTCGCCAAGATGTTTGGCACGGCCAACATGGCGATGCTGTTTGGCATCGTGATGTTGTCGCACCAGATCGGTGGTTTTCTGGGTGCCTACCTGGGCGGCAGCGTCTTCCAGGCCACGGGCAGCTACGACTGGGTCTGGTACATCGACATCGCGTTGGCCGCCGGGGCTGCGCTGGTCAACCTCCCCATCCGTGAATCGCCGCTGCCACCGCGCCGGGCGGCCCCCGCTGCGGCCTGATCCCACCCCGCATTTTTCTTCGACATCGAAAGCAACCTGCCATGACTTCCACCCTGGCGGCAGCCGCCGCATTGCCCGAAAAGCACTCCCCGCTGTACCTCGACAACATGGCCGTGGGCGACCGCTACACCAGCGGTGAACACGCGATGGACGAGGCCCAGATCAAGGCATTTGCCGCCCAGTTCGACCCTCAGCCCTTCCACCTGGACGATGCCGCAGGCCGTGCCACGCTGTTCGGCGGGCTGGCTGCCAGCGGCTGGCACACGGCGGCCATCACCATGCGGCTGCAGGTGACCACGGGCCTGCCGATTGCGGGCGGCATCATCGGCGCCGGGGCCGAGATCAGCTGGCCCCGTCCCACCCGCGCCACCGATGTGCTGCACGTGGTGAGTGAGGTCATGGACATCCAGCCCTCCAAATCCAAACCCGATCGGGGCATGGTCACGGTGCTCAGCGAAACTCGCAACCAGCATGGCGATGTGCTGCAGCTGTCCACCGTGCGCATCGTGGTGCCACGGCGGCCCGGCACGGCAACCGCAGCCACCGCAGTGGCTGGGGCGGCTTCATGAGCACCGCAGCGGCAACCCCGGCGCTGGACCCGCGCACGCGCATGCTGCTGGAGGCGCCCATCGCCCCCACCTTGCTGCGCCTGGCCATGCCCAATGTGCTGGTCATGCTGGCCCAGGCGGGCGTGGGCCTGATCGAAACCTATTTTGTGGGCCAGCTGGGCACCGACGCGCTGGCGGGCATGGCGCTGGTGTTTCCGGTGGTCATGCTGATGCAGATGACCTCAGCCGGGGCCATGGGCGGCGGCATTGCCTCAGCCATCGCCCGCGCCCTGGGCGCACGGCGGCGGGAGGATGCCGATGCACTGGTGCTGCACGCGCTGGCGATTGCGGCGGTGTTTGCGCTGGTCTTCACCGTGGGCGTGGTGGGAGGAGGGCGCTGGCTATACACCCACATGGGCGGCACGGGCGGGGCGCTGGAGGCCGCGCTGGTCTACTCCAACTGGGTGTTTGCAGGCGCGGTGCTGGTTTGGCTGTTCAACACCCTCTCGGCCGTGATTCGCGGCACGGGCAACATGGCCGTGCCTGCGTATGTGACGGTGCTGGGGGCGGTCGTGCTGGTGCCGCTGTCGCCCCTGCTCATCTTTGGCTGGGGGCCGCTGCCGGGCTTGGGCATTGCAGGCGGAGCGATTGCGCTGATGGCGTACTACGCGGTGGGCAGCGCCGTGCTGGCGGCGTACCTCTGGTCACCACGCAGCCTGCTGCGGCCGTCGCTGGCGCACATCCGTTTTCGTTGGACGCTGTTCAAGGACATTTTGCGTGTGGGCCTGGTGGGCACCGTCTCCACCGTGGCCACCAACCTGGCAATTGGCGTGACAACGGCGCTGGTGGGCGGCTTTGGCACGGCGGCCATTGCGGGCTATGGCACAGCGTCGCGGCTTGAATACCTGCTGGTACCGCTGGTGTTTGGGCTGGGTGCTCCCCTGGTCGCCATGGTCGGCACCTGCATTGGCGCAGGCCAGCGCGAACGCGCCTTGCGCGCCACCTGGATCGGCGCCACCATGGCCTTTGCCATGGCCGAAGCCATCGGGCTGTGGGCCGCCGCCTATCCGGCCACCTGGCTGCGGCTGTTCAACAGCGACCCTGCCATGCTCGAATCCGGCGCTCTCTATCTGCGCACCGTCGGCCCGGTGTATGGCTTTTTTGGCCTGGGCCTGGTGCTGTACTTTGCCTCGCAAGGGGCAGGGCGCCTGATGTGGCCGGTGATCGGCAACATCGCGCGGCTGGCCGTAGCGGTGGCCGGGGGCTGGCTGGCCCTGCGCTGGGGCGGCGGGCTGCAGGCGGTGTTTGCCGCGCAGGCCGGGGCGCTGGTGCTCTACGGGCTGATCAACGCCTGGGCCATTGCGGGCGGCGCCTGGTTCGGCCGGGTGGGGTGGCCGCGCAGCATGTCGGGGCTGCTGCGGCGCGTGGTCCAGGCTTGAAATATGAATAAAAACCGGCCCTACCGCCTGATGGTATTGCCTTTTAAGCTATCAATAAAATAGCGCCGCATTACACAGGCACGGTGTAGTTCAGCGTCATGCGCCCGCCATCCACGGTCACGATCTCGCCAGTCACATAGCTGGCCGCATCGCTCGCCAGCCAGGCCACCACATCGGCAATCTCCGAGGGCTCGCCCAGCCGCTTCATGGGCGTGCGGCTCATGATCTTGTGTTTGGCTTCGTCACTGGTCAGCACCGCCTTGGCGGCCAGCTCGGTGGCGATAGTGCCGGGGGCCACGGCGTTCACGCGGATGTTCTTGTCGGCCAGCGCCAACGCCATCACGCGCGTGAGCTGGTTTACGCCGCCTTTGCTCACGTTGTAGCTGGCGATGTTGGGAATGGCCAGCACACCATTCACCGAACTCATGTTGACGATGGCGCCGCCACCCGTTGCCACCATGGCGCGCGCCACGGCCTGGCCCACCATGAACGAGCCCTTGAGGTTGACCCGCAGCACGGCGTCAAAGTCCGCCTCGGTCACCTCCAGAAAGTCTGCCGCGCGGAAGATACCCGCGTTGTTCACCAGCACATCGATGCGCCCATGGGCTGCCAGCACCTGGGCCACCAGCGCATCCACCTGCGCCTTGTCGCCCACGTCACAGCGCACATACAGCGCGCCCAGCTCCTCAGCCAGGGCCTGGCCGCGCGCATCGTCCACATCCACGATGACCGGCCTGGCGCCTTCGGCGGCAAAGCGGCGCACGCAGGCTTCGCCAATGCCTTGCGCACCGCCGGTGACGATACAAACGCGGCCCTGGTGGCCAAAGTGAACGGAAGACGGGGTCGAGGGAGCGGGGTGGGAAGGATTCATGGGCGTGGATGGTAGCGGCTTGGAGAGGAGAAGAGGGTGGCGACAGAAGTCACTGGTGCCCCCACAGCGCTGCCTGCGCCGGGGCAGGCCAGTTTTGCGAAGCCCCGAGGCCGTCAGCGCACCGGTTGCCGGGCCCCCACCCAGGCGGGCGGCGGGCGCCACTCCTGTATCCAGTGGATCAGATCCGGCAGCGGCATGGGCCGGGCAATGCCGTAGCCCTGAAGGCCGTCGCACCCCAGGTCGCGCAAGGCTTCGGCATGGGCGGGGGTTTCCACACCTTCGGCCACCACATGGCGATTGAACGCATGGGCCAGGCCCACAATGCCGCGCACCAGGGTGCGGTCGCGCTCGTCGTCGAGCATGTCGCGCACGAAGGACTGGTCGATCTTCACAATCTGCGCAGGCAGGCGTTGCAGGTAGGTGAGCGACGAGTAGCCGGTGCCGAAGTCATCGATGGAGCATTGCACGCCCAGCTCATCCAGCCCCTGGATGACATAGGCCACGGCCGAGAGGTCGTTGAAGGTTTCGGTTTCCAGCAACTCGACCTCCAGAAATGGCTGGGGCAGGGAAGGGTACTGCTTGAGCAGCAGGGCGACTTCCTGCTGGAAGCGGCGGTCGATCAACGTGGAGACCGCCACGTTGATGCTCAGCGACAGCGGGCAGCCCTGGGTGGCAAGGGCGTGGCCAGCCTCGAAAGCCGCGTTCAGCACCCAGTAGTCCAGCCTGCCCGCAGCGGGCGTGCCCACAATGTCATCCATGAAGGCGCCGGGCGCCAGCATCCCGCGTTCGGGGTGGCGCCACCGGATCAAGCACTCCGCCCCCAGGATCTGTCCATCGGAAATCCGGACCTTGGGCTGAAAGAACAGCTCCATCTCTCCTTGCAGCAGGGCGTCTTCGACCAGCTTGGCCGTGTGCCTGCGCGCTTGCACCCTCTGGCCCTGCTGGATGTCGAACACCGCGATCCGGTCCTTGCCCTGTTCCTTGGCCACATACAGTGCCAGGCCCGCGTGGCGCAGCAAGCCGTCTGCGTCGGCCATGTCGTCGGGGTAAAACGTGACCCCGGCGCTGCAGGTCAGGCGCAGCTGCACGTTGTCCAGCACGGCCGTCCGCGCAAGCGCCTGGCGCAACCCCTCCAGGCGCTGCAATGCGGCTTCGGAGTGCGCGCAGTCTTTCAGTGCCACGGCAAATTCGTCGCCACCGATGCGACCAATGAGGTTGCCCGGGCCCGCCTCGGCCCTGAGGCGCTGCGCAAACACCCGGAGGAACTGGTCGGCCAGCGGCTGACCCCATTGCTCGTTGAGGTCCTTGAACTGGTCGATGTCGAGCAGACACAGCACGAGGAAGCTGGCGGCTTCGGTGCGCTTATGGAGGGCCGCGTTGAGTTCCTTGGCGAACAGGCGGCGGCTGGAAAGGCCGGTGAGGGCGTCGTAGTTGCCAAACTGCTGCAGGGCCTGCTCCAGGCGGCGCTGTTCGGTCACGTCCTTGCCCACAGACACCCATTTGCGCACAACCCCGTCCGGGTCCTTGATGCCTTCGACGGTGACTTCCGAGACAAAAGCTTCGCCATTCTTGCGGCGCCGGACCAGCTCGCCATGCCATCGACCGTCCCGCTCGATGGCCTGCGCTACGCGGCGCAGGAATGTGGCTTCGCCCCCTTCATCAACGCGCAGCACGGCGGATGATTGACCAATCAGCTCTTCGCGCGCATAGCCCAGCACGTTGCTGTAGGTTGGGTTGACATCCAGCACGGTGCCGTCCGGCCGCACGATGGCAATTGCGTCCTTGCTGTTGACGAACACGCTCGCGGCCTGGCGTGCTTCGGCCAGCATGGTCTTCAGGGTTTCAGCGGTCTGCTCCAGGGCCTCTTCACGCTGGTTGAGCTTTTGGGTGTTGTCCAGAAGAAATCCCAGCAAAACCGTCCCAATGGGGTAGATAACCACCACCGCCATCCAGGACTGCGCTGTGACTGCCCGTGCGATCTCCGGCGGCAGGGTCTGTATGGCCAGCATGCCGCCCGCTGCCAGACTGGCTCCCAGCCCGATCAACCAGAAACCGTCGGTCAAGGCACCAAAGCGCTGCGAGGAAAAGTAAGGCCGGTAGTGCTGCCACAGCCACCCGATGCCCGCAGTCAAAACAATGCCCACCATGGCCGGGCCGCTGCCAATGCCACCGAGATAGAGCCGGTACGCGCCCAGCACAGCAGCGCACAGCACCGCGCCCAAAGGCGACAGGTAGGCACCAGCCAGGCCCGTCATCACCAACCGGGCGTCCACCATCACGCCTTCGCCAAAACGCAGCGGCACCAGCATGGTCAGGATGCCGGTAACGCCAAACATGAGCCCCGTGATCCACGGCAGCCAGCTCTGCCGCACTGTCCGAACCCGCAGATCAGAATGGCGAGCACCCGTCAGGACAATGCTGTACAGCGCCGCCAGAAAACACAGCAGGCCTGCATTCATTCCCATGTCCCGAATCAAAGACGTGGTGCCCATGTTCATGGCGCTTTCTGTGTGGTGCGGCGGTGGGCCTTCATAGGGAAGCTTGGGGCTGTTTGGATACTTCCGTGAATTTATACGATGTATATTATGTAAAATTACAAATACACAAACGATGCTGCTGAAGTGCAAGAACGCGCCTCGCACCCATGAGAAAATTTTTCCATCCCGTCCCCATCCTCCCTGCCATGCATCCCATCCCTCTTCTTCTCCGCGCCAAGGCTTTTCGTCTGGCATTGTGTCTGGCCATCCTGGCGTCACTTGTCCCGGCTGCTTTGCGCCCCGCACATGCTGCACCGCCCGCCACCTACAGCAAGGACGGTGTGAGCTTTGACCACCCTGCAGGCTGGAAAGTAACGGAAGACGTGGTCGCGCAGGACACAACCCGCATGCGCAGCATTGATCTGGAGGGGCCGAACGAGGCGGTCGTGACCTTGATGTTCAGTCCCTTTTTTTCGGGCCAGGACATTGAGAAGTTTGCGGCTACCGCAGCCCGCAATCGCGCCGACGCCGCAAAGGCCAACACCGCACAACAAGCCCGCATGGGGCCAGTGACTGCCACCCCCATTACCCGCCAGGTGGCGGGCAAAGACAACCAGGGGATCTCGCAGCGTTTTGTGGTCAGCTTGCTGGGACAGAACTTGCCGCATGAAGCGCGCTTCTTCAAGGCCGCACTGGACGGGACCACGGTGATCATCATGACCCAGGTCGGCGACGAGGATGCCAAGGCCGCCGAGCCCGGTTTTGCCATCGCGCTCGGCACGCTGCGTTACAGCACGAGCAAGCGCTGACACGCCCGGTCGAGCAGCCTTGGCCCGTCAAGCCGAAAGCGTAACGGCCATGGCTTTGCCGGGACTTGGGGCGGCAGTCTTTTGGCGCGCAAACTCAAAGGCTTGGTGTGTACTCAAGAACACCCGCCCCTGCAGCCGCTGGCCCAAAGCGGTGTTTTGCAGACGGTCCAGCACGGGGCCTTTGACTTCGGAGAGCAGCAGCGCCATGCCCCGCTGTGCCAGGCTGTTGTCCAGGTCGCTCAGCACCCCGAGCGCCGTGGCGTCGATCTGGTTGACTGCTGAGCACACCAGGAGCACGTGACGGGTGCCAGCCTGGGAGGCGACCAGGCCCTCGATGGTGTCCTGCAGAACCTCAGCATTGGCAAAGTACAGGCTCTCGTCCACACGCACCGCAATCAGGCCGGACTCTGTAGTGACATGGTGGCGTGCGATGTTACGGAAATGCTCTGTGCCGGGCACACGCCCCACCACTGCAATATGTGGATGGCTGCTGCGCCAGACCAGCGTGCCCAGTGACAAGCCCACTCCCATGAGGATGCCCACCTCTACACCCCAGGCCATCACGCCGCCAGCCGTGGCCAGCAGCGACAAGGCGTCAGCCTTGTCGTAGTGCCAGGCTTCGCGCAAGGTCTGCACATCGATCAGCGACACCACGGCCACGATGATGGTGGCGGCCAACACCGTATGGGGTAGATAGTGGAACAGGCCTGTGAGCGCAGCAATGACCACCGCCATGAGCAAGGCAGACACCATACCCGCCAGCGGCGTATGGGCTCCCGCCGAAAAATTGACCACCGAGCGCGCAAAACCGCCGGTGACCGGGAAACCACCCGACAAGGCGCTGGCCACGTTGGCGGCCCCCAGGCCCAGCAGCTCCCGGTTGGGCTGTATGCGCTGCTGGCGCTTGAGTGCCAGCGACTGCGCCACCGACACACTCTCGACAAACCCCACCAGGGAGATAAGCAGCGCAGGCAACCACAACTGGCCGACCGCCGAGGCTGTCACCGACGGAATCGCCAGCACCGGCAGCCCTTGCGGCACGGCCCCCACGATGCTGACACCGGCGGATTCGTCCCAGCGCAGCGCAGCCACCAGCGCCGTGGTGACCACAACTGCCAGCATGGGCGCAAGCTTGGATGCCAGGTCTGCCAGCTTGGAACCCACGCCGGCGCGGACCAGCCCGGCAGCCAGATACTTGCGCGCAAGCAGCAGGAAAAGAACGCTTCCAGCGCCGATGCCCAGAGTCACGCCGTTGGTATGGGGCAGCGCACGCACCAGCTGCAACACCATGTCCAGGACGTTGCCGCCCCCTGCTTTCACCCCCATCAGGTGCTTGAGCTGGCCCACCGCAATCAGCACGGCCGAACCCGAGATAAAACCGCTGATGACCGGATGGCTCAAAAAGTGCGCAAGAAACCCCAACCGCAACAGGCCGAACAGCAGCAACATCCCACCCGACAAAAGGGACAGCAGCATGGCCAGCCCCACATAGTCTGCAGAACCTGCTGCTGCCAGCGGCTGAAGGGCACTGGCCGTCATGAGCGAGGCCACGGCTACAGGGCCCACCGCCAGTGTCATGCTCGACCCCAGCAGCGCATAGGCCACGATGGGCAGGATGCTGGCATACAGGCCGACTTCAGGAGGCAGCCCCGCCAACAGTGCGTAGGCCAGGCTTTGCGGGATGAGCATCACCGTGACGATGACACCTGCCACCAGATCCCCCGAGAGCCAGGACCGCTGGTAGCTGCGTAACCAGCTGGGCACAAATTGCATGTGATGGCCTCTGGTTTCTACATCGGCTCAGGCGCTCTGGCGCTCAGCCCATTTGCTGGGCCAGGCCAAACAGCTGGGCAGACCGAGCGCCTGATCGGCAAAACGCCAGCGTGGGTCCAGGCGCTATCGCCAGCACATCGTGCAAGGTCTGCACCTGCTGTGCAGTGATGGCGCCGCTGACCACGGGCAGATACACATAGTGCAGGCCTGCAGCACGTGCTGCGGCCTCCAGCATCTGGCTGGTAGGCTGGGCGTCACCACCCTCCCCGTCCGGCCGGTTGTTGACGAGCGTCTTGAACCCCTGGGTAGACACCCATGCGAAGTCCTCGGCCATCAACTGGGGTGACACCGCAAAGTCGGGCGTCAGGGCAATAATCTGCATTCCCATGTCAAAGTGCTCCTGCCTGGTGGTTTTTGGAAGTGCGCCGCGCGCGGCCCTCGGCCATTTCAAATATCCACATGCCTGCCAGCATGGCCAACACAAACACAATGGCCTTGGGCTGGCCGGCACCGGCTGAAACGATGGCCGGGCCAGGGCAAAAACCTGCGAGACCCCATCCAGCGCCAAACACTAGGCTGCCAATCACCAGGCGGAGGTCGATATCGCTGGACGTGGGCAGGTGCATGGCTCCCCCCAGGAAGCTGGTCGTTCGCTTCTTGGCCAAGGCAAACGCAAACAGACCCACCGCAATCGCACCGCCCATCACAAAGGCCAGCGAAGGGTCCCACAGGCCCGCCAGGTCCAGAAAACCCAGCACCTTGCCGGGATCGGTCATGCCCGACACGATCAGGCCCAGGCCAAACACCAGGCCCACCACAAATTCAGAAATCCGGCTTTTCGCCAAGCTTGTTGTCATATCCGTGCTCCATGCAGTTGTAGTGACCTCAGCCCAGGGCATGCCGGGCTAGAAACACCGTGATGAACCCTGCGCCCATGAAGGCCAGGGTGGCAACGAGGGAGCGGGGAGACAGGCGCGACAGCCCGCACACACCATGGCCGCTGGTGCAGCCCGATCCGTAGCGCGTGCCCACGCCGACCAGCAAGCCCGCCGCCACCACCGTGCCCCAGCTGGCATCGATGCGCGGCGCCGTAGCACCGGCAAACAGCCAATACACGCCAGGGGCCACCAGCATGCCCAGCACAAAGGCAAGGCGCCAGCCAACATCGCCCGCACGTGGCCGCAGCAAGCCACCGACGATGCCGCTGATGCCCAGGATGCGGCCATTGAGCAGCACAAACAGCGCCGAGGCGAGGCCCAACAAAACGCCACCGATCAGGGCGCTCCAAGGGGTGAAATGGGTCCAATCGATCAGCATCCTTGTTCCTCCTGGGCTGCGCCTTGTGCAGGCCCGCAAAACTGTTCAAACAGCACGTTCATCACCGCCAGCGCCTGGGGGCTGGCGATCTGGTAATAGATGTTCTTGCCTTCCCGGCGCGTGCTCACCAGCCCTTCTTCACGCAATACGCCGAGCTGCTGGGACAGCGTGGGTTGGGAGATGCCAACCAACTCCTCCAGCTCCCCCACCCTCTTCTCGCCCTGCGTGAGTTGGCACAGCAGCAGCAAGCGGTCGGGGTTGGAAAGCACCTTCATGAGGCGGCAGGCACTGTCCGCTGAGCGGCGCAGGGTTTCCAGTTCGATCGGCACATCTGTGAGCATGGAAGCGCACTCCTTTTCAATTTCATTGTCGATATTCTATTGACTAACAATCTATCAGTCAATAAACTATTTGCATTGATATTAAAACCAAGGAAAGAAGCGATGAAACCCCAGATACAGGCCTTCTTTGACGATGCCACCTGGACGGTGAGCTACGTCGTCTACGACCAGCCCGGCGGACACTGCGCCTTGGTGGATTCCGTGCTCGACTACGACCCCAAGTCCGGCCGCACCCGCACCCACTCTGCAGAACGCCTGATCGAGTTCGTGCAGACCCATGGCCTGACGGTGGAGTGGATCCTGGAAACCCACGCGCATGCCGACCATCTGTCGGCCGCGCACTACCTGCGCAACAAGCTGGGGGCGCGCATCGCCATTGGCGCCGCCATCACACAGGTGCAGGACGTGTTCAAGACCGTGTTCCATCTGGAGCCTGAGTTCCGCCCGGACGGCCGCCAGTTTGACCACTTGCTGCATGACAACGAGGTATTCCGCATTGGCCAGCTTGAGGCCAAAGCACTGGCCGTACCCGGCCACACCCCTGCCTGCATGGCCTATGAGGTGGGTGACGCCGTGTTCGTGGGCGACACCCTGTTCATGCCCGATGTGGGCACGGCACGCTGTGACTTTCCAGGGGGGGACGCACACCAGCTCTATCAATCGGTGCGCAAGCTGCTGAGCCTGCCCCCCGAAACACGGCTCTACATGTGCCACGACTACCCACCGGCCGGGCGCACAACCGCATGGCAGACCACCGTGGCAGACCAGCGTGCCCACAACATCCACGTGCATGACGGTGTGACCGAAGACGCCTTTGTGGCCCTGCGCACCCGGCGCGATGCCACGCTGGAAATGCCCACGCTGATCCTGCCCTCGGTCCAGGTCAACATCCGCGCGGGCGCCATGCCTCCGACCGAAGACAACGGCGTGGCCTATCTCAAGATTCCGGTCAACGCGCTGTGACCCAAGCCATCTCACCGAAACCACCACACACTAAAGGAAACACCATGAACACCAATGTTGGAACCCTTGACCGCCTCTTGCGCATCGTCGCTGGCCTCGTGCTGATTGCCCTTGCCGCTACCGGCACCGTGGGGTGGTGGGGCTGGCTGGGCGCTGTGCCTCTGGCCACCGGCCTGTTCCGCTTTTGCCCCGCCTACACGCTGCTGGGCATCAACACCTGCCCCATGAAGAAGTAACCCAACCTACGCGCGGCACAACCGCACGCAAGCACCACAAGGAATATGGAATGAGCACTTTTGATCACGCAGGCCTCATCCAGGGCATCAACGAAAGCCTGGCCACCTTCCGCAAGGCCCAGCCCGACACCATGCGCGGCTTTGCGCAACTGGCGCAGGCTTCCATGGCTGAAGGCGCGCTGAGCAGCAAGCACAAGGAGCTGATCGCGCTGGCCATCGGCGTGACCCAGCGCTGCTCGGGCTGCATCGGCTTTCACGTCAAGGCGCTGCAAAAACTGGGCGCCACCCGCACCGAGCTGGAAGAGATGCTGGCTGTGTGCGTCTACATGGGGGGCGGCCCCGCGCTGATGTACACCGCAGAGGCATTGAAGGCCTGGGACACCCTCGCCGCTGGCAACGCCTGATCCCCTGCCCTCCCAGGCTGGGCACTTGCCTTGCCGGGCAGCACAAGGCGCGCTGCGCCCTCGCCAGCGGGCAAATAAATCTGGCACAACACACCGTCTTCCAGTACCGTGCAGCCACAGGCTCATTGCCGATCTTTGCGCAGGATCAGACCGCGCCGCGACGTAGTACGCGTGCGACACACCGCCCACACCGAAACAGCGACCGGCTGTTATAAATCGGTTTACATTTTGTGCGTCTATCCATGAGACTGTTGCAAAAAATGGGGGGATCGTCATGTATGCACGTCTTTTGCAGACACACCGCAGCGCTGCCTGGTTCATGGGCATTGCCCTTGGCGCATCAGCGCTGTGTGGAACAGCCGCACAGGCCCTGGACAAAGCCACCGGCCCGGTGGTGCTGACCATCGAAGGCGCCATCACACACACCAACCAGGGACAGCAGGCGCAGTTCGACATGAAGATGCTGGAAAAGCTGCCCCAGCACAGCTTCTCCACCCAGACCCCCTGGTACCCCAGCGCAGTCACCTTCACCGGCCCCCTGCTGCGCGACGTGCTCGCCGCCGTGGGCGCCAAGGGCAGCAAGATCACGGCTGTGGCTCTGAACGACTACAAGACCGAGATCCCCCTCGAAGACGCCACCCGCCACGATGTGATCGTGGCCCGCCTGATGAACAACCGGCCCATGCCCGTGCGTGAAAAAGGCCCGCTGTTCATCGTCTATCCCTTCGATGCCAAGGCCGAGCTGCGCAGCGAGCTGTACTACAACCGGGCGGCCTGGCAGCTCAACGCCTTGCGCATCCGGTAGCCCGCTGCACGTCCCGGCCCCGCAGGCACCCACCACGCATGCTGCGCAGCAAACACATCCTGCGGCTCATCATTGCAGGCCTGGTGTTGGCCTATGTGGCCATCGCGGCCGTGCAGTACCACCAGTACCGCAGCGTCGAAGCCGTCATGCGGCGCGGCGATGTGAATGCGCTGTGGTCCTTCCTGCAACTCAATGTCGAGTACGAAAAGTTCGACCATGCGCTGCACCAGTTTGACCTGGACCCGCGCAGCATCCCCATGGACCGGCTGGAGCTGCGCTACGACCTGTTCCTGAGCCGCTTCAGCGCGCTGGAGAGCGGCACCGCACGCACGCTGATGCAGGACGAGCCCATCTACGCCAAGGCCCTGGCTGCCCTGCAGAAGTTTGTGGCGGCGGGCGACAACCACTTTGGCGCCAGCGTGGACCCTGCCTCCAGCCGGGAGCACATGCGGCTTTTGCGCGCCGAGCTGGACGCGCTGCGCGAAACCGTGCAGGAGCTGTCGCTCAACGCCTCGCGCGTCTCAGCCCTGCTGGGTGACTCGCGCAATGCCGAGGTCAAGCGCCAGACGCTGCTGACCACCGGCCTCACGGCCTTCCAGGCGGTGCTGACTTTTCTGCTGGCATTTGCCATGGCACGCCAGTTCCTCAAACGCGAAAAGGCCAAATCCCTGGCCATGGCCGCCCAGGCCGAACTGGTCGAGGCCTTGAAGCGCAATGAAGAAGCGCTGGAGGCCCGCGTGGCCCAGCGCACAACCGAGCTGCGGCAGCTCAATGTGGCTTTGCGTGAGCATGAAGAAGAGCTGGAGATCGCCCGCGCCAAGGCCGAAGATGCCTCGCAGATGAAGTCGGACTTCCTGGCCAACATGAGCCACGAGATCCGCACCCCCATGAACGCCGTGATCGGCATGAGCCACCTGGCGCTGGGCACCGACCTCTCGCCGCGCCAGCGGGACTATGTCGAAAAGATCCAGCGTTCGGGCCAGCACCTGCTGGGGCTGATCAACGACATCCTCGACTTCAGCAAGATCGAGGCGGGCAAGCTGGAGGTGGAACTGGTGGACTTCGAGCTGCGCGGCGTGCTTGACAACGTGGCCAACCTGATCAGCGGCAAATCGGCCAGCAAGGGCCTGGAGCTGCTGTTCGACGTGGACCCGGCTCTGCCCGACAACCTGCGCGGCGACCCCCTGCGCCTGGGGCAGATCCTCGTCAACTACGCCAACAATGCCGTCAAGTTCACCGACGCAGGCGAGATCGTCGTGCGGGTCAGCGAAACCTCGCGCGACGCTGAGGGCATCCTCATGCGGTTTGAGGTGCAGGACACGGGCATCGGCCTCACCGAAGAACAGCAGTCGCGCCTGTTCCGCTCGTTCGAGCAGGCCGACACCTCCACCACCCGCAAATACGGCGGTACCGGCCTGGGCCTGGCCATCTCCAAAAAACTCGCAGACCTGATGGGCGGCGAGGTGGGCGTGCAAAGCGCGCCGGGCCAGGGCAGCACCTTCTGGTTCACGGCCCGGCTGGGTCTGGGCACAGCCCCCCAGCGCCCCCTGCTGCCCGAGCCCGACCTGCGTGGGCGGCATGTGCTGGTGGTGGACGACAGCGAACAGGCGCGGCAGATCCTCAGCGGGCTGCTGGGCAGCATGAGTTTTGCTGTCACCACAGCCAGTTCGGGCGAAGAGGCCGTGGCCAAGGCTGGCGCCGCCGATGCCGCCGGGCGCCCCTGCGAAATCGCGTTTCTGGACTGGAAGATGCCCGGCATGAATGGTTTTGCCACCCACCGCGCGCTGGCTTTGCTGCCCCATCCGCCCCATTCGGTCATCGTCACCGCTGCAGGCCGCGACGATGTGCAAAAGGAGCTGGAGGCCGCAGGTATCGTGCTCATGCTGACAAAGCCCGTCAGCCCCTCGCAACTGTTCGACACTGCCATTCGCGCCCTGGGCGGCCATGCCCACACGGCCAATGTTCAGCAGCGCAGCCACGGCCCACGCAGCGCCCCTAACCTGGCCACCATTCAGGGAGCCCGGGTGCTGCTGGTGGATGACAACGACCTGAACCAGCAGGTGGGCGCCGAGCTGCTCACGGGCGCCGGGCTTGTGGTGGAGGTGGCCGACAACGGCCAGATTGCGCTCGACATGCTCGCGCGCGCACCCTACGACATCGTGCTCATGGACATGCAGATGCCGGTCATGGACGGCCTCACCGCCACACGCCAGCTGCGCCAGAACCCCGCCTGGGCGCAACTGCCCGTGCTGGCCATGACCGCCAACGCCATGAGCCGTGACCGGGACCTGTGCCTCGCCGCTGGCATGAACGGCCACCTGGCCAAGCCCATCGACCCTGACGAGCTGTTTGCCAGCCTGCTGCAATGGATTGCGCCGCGCGCACCAGCGCCCGCAGCCCCTGGTGCGCCTGCGCCACAGCCCGCCCAGCCCTCCGGACCGGCAGGCGCTCAGGACTCGCTGCGCAGCATCGAGGGCCTGGACATGGCCGCCGGGCTGCGCCGCGTGCTCGACAAACGCCCGGCCTACGAAAGCCTGCTGCGCAAGTTCGTGGCCGGGCAGGCAGGCGCCGTGCAGGCCACGCGTGCCGCGCTGGCGGCCGGGCAACACGACGACGCACTGCGCGCCATGCACACGCTCAAGGGCACAGCTGGCACCATCGGCGCCGCCCCGCTGGCCGCACTGGCTGCGGCAGTGGAAGAGGCGATTGGCCAGCAGGCACCGGCTGCCACCATCGACGCGTTGCTGCCCCCGGTAGACGCCGCCTGCCAGGCCCTGGTGGCTGCACTGCGCACTGCCCTGCCCCCTGACGAAGACCCTGGTGCGCCTGCCTTGGCGGATGCGCCCGATGCGCACATGGATGCCGCCGCCGCTCAGCAGTTGCTCGCCCGGCTCGATGCCTTGCTGGCAGACGACGACTCTGACGCCATCGAGCTGTTCAAGGAGTCCACGCCCGCCCTCAAGGCCCTGCTGGGCCCGACCTATGCCGGCATGAAGCGGGCGCTGGACAACTACGACTTTGTGGATGCGCTGGACACCCTGCGTGCTACCAGCATCCCTGGCGCACAACACAACAAGGAGGACCCGGTTCATGAATAGCCCGATAGAGCTGAGCGGCAAATGCACGGTGCTGGTGGTGGATGACACCCCCGACAACCTTTCGCTGATGAGCGACCTGCTGCGCACGGATTACAAGGTCAAGCTCGCGCCCAACGGTGAACGCGCGCTGCAGATCGTGGCGGGCGAGAGCAAGCCCGACCTGATCCTGCTGGACATCATGATGCCGGACATGGACGGCTACGAGGTGCTGCGCCGCCTGCAGTTCAACCCCGACACCGAAGACATCCCGGTGATCTTTCTCACCGCCATGAGTGCGGCGGACGACGAAAGCATCGGCCTGGAGCTGGGCGCGGTGGACTACATCACCAAGCCCATCAACCCCGCCATCGTGATGGCCCGGGTGCGCAACCACCTGCAGCTCAAGCGCGCCCGCGACTATCTGGCCCACCACAACCATGTGCTCGAAGAAGAGGTGGCCAGCCGCACCCGCGCGCTGGCCGAACTGCAGGATGCCACCATCCGTGCCATGGCCTCACTGGCCGAAACGCGCGACAACGAAACCGGCAACCACATCCGGCGCACGCAACACTATGTGGAAACGCTGGCCCGCCACCTGCAGAACCACCCGCGCTTCAAGGAAGAGCTGACCGACACCAACATCGAGACCATCTTCAAGTCCGCCCCGCTGCACGACATCGGCAAGGTGGGCATTCCGGACCGCATCCTGCTCAAGCCCGGCAAGCTCACGCCCGAAGAGTTCGAAATCATGAAGACCCACACCACGCTGGGTCGCGATGCCATCGTGGCCGCCGAGAGCGACACCACACAAGACAACCCGTTCTTCCGCTACGCCAAGGAGATCACCTATAGCCACCAGGAAAAGTGGGACGGCTCGGGCTACCCCGAAGGCCTGATGGGCAACAACATCCCGCTGTCGGCACGCCTCATGGCCGTGGCCGACGTGTACGACGCGCTGATCTCCGAGCGCGTGTACAAGGCCGCGTTCACGCACGAAGCCGCCGTGGAGATCATCCGCGACGGCCGGGCCAGCCATTTCGACCCCGACATGGTGGACGCCTTCCTCGTGCTGTCTGAAGAGTTCCGGCGCATTGCCCAGCGTTTTGCCGATGGCGAACCGGCCATGCTGGCGCAGATCGACCGCCTGGCCGCCGACGTGCCCGCCGAGCGCATCGAACTCTGAGCAAGCCTAGAAACGCCGCATGCACGCCTCACAAACCACCGTCTTGCTGGCCGAAAGCGCCGGTGCCATGCGCCAGGCCCTGGCCAGCCAGCTCGAAGCCGCCGGTTTCGCCCGGGTGCTGCAGGCCAAGGACGGCCAGCGCGCGCTGCAGATCCTGCGCTCCGAACCCGTGCAGGTGGTGCTGGCCGACATTGACATGCCAGTGCACAGCGGCCTGGAGGTGCTCGAAGCCATGCGGGCCGAGCCACGCCTGGCCAGCCTGCCTTTTCTGCTCATGTCCGGTGGGCTGGACCGCGCATCGGCCGCCAAGGCCATCCAGTTGGGCATTGACGACCTGCTGATCAAGCCCTTCACCACCCGCCGTTTGCTGGAGCGCATGCAGCGCGTGCTCACACGCGGGGACACAGCGCCTGCCGCCGAGCCCGCCCCGGACGGCGACGGCAGCGCCGACCGCGCCACCCTGCTGGTGGTGGACGACACCCCTGACAACCTGCAGCTGATGGCGGGCCTGTTCCGCGACCGCTTCAAGGTCAAGGTGGCGCAAAGTGGCGAGAAGGCGCTCAGCATCTGCCAGTCCGACGCGCCGCCCGATGTCATCCTGCTCGATGTGATGATGCCCGGCATGGACGGGTTTGAGGTGGCGCGCCGCCTGCGCGAGCACCACACCTCCGAGTACACGCCCATCATCTTCGTGACCGCCATCACCGACGAGATGGCCCGCCACAAAGGCCTGAGCCTGGGCGCCATCGACTACGTGTTCAAACCCATCGACCCCGAACTGCTCAAGCTGCGCGTGGGCAACCTGATGGTCTATGTGGAGCACCGCAAGCAGCTGCAAAAGGACTTTGACCTGCTGCGCGAAAACGCACAGCTGCGCTCTGAAGTGCAACGCCTGCGCGGTGACCTGCAGCGCCTGCAGGCGCCAGCGGACGCATAGCGGCGCGGCGCACAAGCCCCCTCCTCCGACCGCTCACCGGGCGCGCCATTCAGCGCCATCCCGGTGCGGCGCGCCGAGCCTCAGGCGTGGTGGTGGGCGTGCTCGGCCTCGGTCGTGGTCGTGCGGTGGCCGTTCAGGCCCAGCTTGGCCAGCAGCTGCACGTCGGCATCCACATCGGGGTTGCCCGTCACCAGCAGCTTGTCGCCGTAAAAGATGGAATTGGCCCCGGCCATGAAGCACAGCGCCTGCACTGCTTCCCCCATTTGCTGGCGGCCTGCCGACAGGCGCACGCGCGCCTTGGGCATGGTGATGCGGGCCACGGCGATCATGCGTACAAAGTCGAACGGGTCAATAGGGTCGCTGTCGGCCAGCGGCGTGCCGGGCACGCGGACCAGGCTGTTGATGGGCACGGACTCGGGGTACGGCTGCAGGTTGGCCAGTTGTTCAATCAGGCCTGCGCGGTGCACCGGCGCCTCGCCCATGCCCACAATGCCGCCGCAGCACACGCTGATGCCCGCGTTGCGCACGTTCTGCAGCGTGTCCAGCCGGTCCTGGTAAGCGCGGGTGCTCACCACGTCGGTGTAGTACTCGGGGGCGGTGTCCAGGTTGTGGTTGTAGTAGTCCAGACCCGCATCCTTGAGCGCCTGCGCCTGGTGCGATTCGAGCATGCCCAGCGTGGCGCAGGTCTGCAGGCCCAGGCCCTTCACGGCGCCAATCAGGGCGCTCACTTTCTCAATGTCGCGGTCCTTGGGCGCACGCCAGGCCGCACCCATGCAAAAGCGCGTGGCACCAGCGTCCTTGGCAGCCTGGGCGGCGCGCACCACCTCCTCCACTTCCATGAGTTTTTCGGCTTTCACGCCCGTGTCGAACTCGGCCGCCTGCGGGCAGTAGCCACAGTTCTCGGGGCAGCCACCGGTCTTGACCGACAGCAACGTCGCCAGTTCGATGTCACCTGCGGGCCAGTGCTGGCGGTGCACGGTTTGCGCCTCAAACAGCAGGTCCATCAAGGGCTTATCCAGCAGAGCCTGGATGGCCTCGACCGACCAGAGGCCTGGGGCCATGGGGGCTGGGGTGCGGCGGTGCAACTGAATCGGTTGTGCGGACTGCACTGCGGGGGCAGCGGTAGGAGCCAGGGTGGCGGACATCGGGTGGGTTCCTTTAATCAAGGCGTTGGCCCTGTGGCGGCGGGTTGCCAGCCTGGGGCCAGGGTTGCTTACTCGGTCATCGATCCTTCGGCACGCACCGCCCGGTTCATGGGGTTGGGGCTGGGTGCGCAGCGGCTGGGGCGGATTCTGGAGGAGAAAACGGCACAAACGCACGCTGCAGGGTCACAAAAAGTGCCAACAAAAAGCCGGGCACAACAGCTGGCAAATACCGATGTTTTTGAGCGCTGAAGACAGCGTTTTCCACACATTTGGCGGCCATTGACCAGCACCGCTCAATGCCCCTTCCCCACCTGCAGGCAACAGGCCGCCATCTGCAGTTATCTGTGGCGCAACAGCGCTCGCCCCGGGCTGAAGATGAGCGACGTTGCCGCAGGCTTGGCGCTCGTTGGAGGGCCAAAACCAGGCAAAACGCTCAGCCCAGCGCCGCAATCACATCCGCCGGGGCCTGCACCAGCTCAATCAGCACGCCCTCGCCCGCAATCGGAAACTCGTCGCTGCTCTTGGGGTGCAAAAAGGTGATGTCGTAACCCGCCGCACCCTTGCGAATGCCGCCGGGCGCAAACCGCACGCCCTGGGCTGTGAGCCATTCCACCGCCTTGGGCAGGTCATCGATCCACAGGCCGATGTGGTTGAGCGGTGTGGTGTGCACGGCAGGTTTCTTGTCGATGTCCAGCGGCTGCATGATGTCCACCTCGACCTTGAACGCGCCCTGGCCCATGGCCAGGATGTCTTCATCCACGTTCTCGCGTTCGCTCTGGAAGGTGCCGGTCTGCTGCAGGCCCAGCATGTCCACCCACAGGGTCTTCATGCGCTGCTTGTCGGTGCCGCCGATAGCGACCTGCTGGATGCCCAGGACCTTGAAGGGACGTTGGGGGTTGGTCATGATTACTCCTGATTTGATAGCTGCCAGCGCTTAATGGATGCGCGGAAACGGCCAAAAAAATTCAAAAAAAGGGGCGCAAGGCCCCTGGGGATGGATGGGTTACGGGACCGCAGGGCCGGTCACTGGAATTCCAGAATGATCTGGTCCACCGCCAGCGACTCGCCCTTGCCCGCTGTGATCTTGCCCACCACGCCGTCCTGCGCGGCGAAGAGGATGTTCTCCATCTTCATGGCTTCGATCACCGCCAGCTTTTCGCCCGCCTGCACCTTCTGGCCGGGCTGCACCGCCACATCGACCAGCAAACCGGGCATGGGCGAGAGCAGGAACTTGGACAAGTCTGGCGGCGCCTTGAAGGGCATGAGCTTGTGCAGCTTGGCGCCCAGCGGCGACAGCACCAGCGTGTCGATCTGCGTGCCGTTGTGCGCAATGCGCAGCGCCAGCGGGTTTTTGCCCACGCCCCGCTCCACCTGCGCGGTGAAGCCCTGGCCGTTGCACGCGCCCTGCACACGGATCTGGCCCAGCGTGGCATTGCTACTGATCTGATAGCTGTTGCCGCCCACCTGGATGGCGCTGGAGCCCGATTTGTCTTCAAAGTCAGACACCGTCACCGCGTGGTGCTGGTTCTGCCCTTCGGCGCCCAGCGTGACCACCACAAACTCCTCGCCCACCTTCACCTCATGCCCGGCCAGCTGGCCGCTGATGCCCGAGGCACGCGCGCGGTAGCGGCGGTGCATGAACGCAGCCAGCGCCACCAGGAACATCGGGTCGCTGTGGGGCACATCCTCGGCGTGGAAGCCCTTGCCGTAGTTCTCGGCGATGAAACCGGTGTTGAAGTCGCCCGTCACGAACTTGGGGTGCGCCAGCAGCGCGGCCTGGAACGGGATGTTGCTGCTGATGCCACGAATCACAAAGCCGTTGAGCGCCGCGCGCATCTTGGCAATCGCGTCGTTGCGGTCGGTGCCGTGCACGATGAGCTTGGCGATCATCGAGTCGTAGTACATGGGGATCTCGCCGCCTTCGTACACGCCCGTGTCCACCCGCACGCCCAGCTTCTTGCTGGTGTCGGACTGGAACATGGACTCTTCCGGCGGCTGAAAGCGCACCAGGCGGCCGGTGGAAGGCAGGAAGTTGCGGAACGGGTCTTCGGCGTTGATGCGGCACTCAATGGCCCAGCCGTCGCGCTTCACATCGGCTTGCGTCAAAGGCAGCTTTTCGCCTGCGGCCACGCGGATCATCAGCTCCACCAGGTCCAGGCCAGTGATGCATTCCGTCACCGGGTGCTCCACCTGCAGGCGGGTGTTCATTTCGAGGAAGTAGAAGTCTTGGTCCTTGCCGACCACGAACTCCACCGTGCCCGCGCTCTGGTACTTCACCGCCTTGGCCAGTTGCACCGCCTGCTCGCCCATGGCCTTGCGGGTGGCGTCGCTGATGAAAGGCGACGGCGCCTCTTCGATCACCTTCTGGTGACGGCGCTGGATGGAACATTCGCGCTCGTTCAGATAGATCACGTTGCCGTGGCTGTCGCCCAGCACCTGGATCTCGATGTGGCGCGGCTCCTGCACAAACTTCTCGATGAAGATGCGGTCGTCGCCAAAGCTGTTGCGGGCTTCGTTCTGGCAACTGGTGAAGCCTTCAAACGCTTCCTTGTCGTTGAACGCCACACGCAAGCCCTTGCCGCCGCCACCGGCCGAGGCCTTGATCATCACGGGGTAGCCAATGCTCTTGGCAATCTCCACCGCCTGCTCGGGGCCGCTGATCGCGTCGTTGTAGCCCGGGATGGTGTTGACCTTGGCCTCGTTGGCCAGCTTCTTGGACGCAATCTTGTCGCCCATGGCCGCAATCGAGTGCGCCTTGGGGCCGATGAAGGCAATGCCTTCGTCTTCGCAACGCTTGGCAAAGGCTTCGTTTTCGCTCAAGAAGCCGTAGCCGGGGTGCACGGCCTGTGCGCCGGTCTGCTTGCAGGCGGCAATGATCTTGTCGGCCAGCAGGTACGACTCGCGGCTGGGCGCAGCGCCAATGTGCACGGCCTCGTCGGCCAGCTTGACGTGGCGGGCTTCCTTGTCGGCGTCGGAGTAGACGGCGACGGTGGCGATGCCCATTTTCTTGGCCGTTGCAATCACTCGGCAGGCGATTTCGCCACGGTTGGCGATCAGGATTTTGGTGAACATAACAAGTTCCTCGAAACGGAATTCAAAAACCAGTGATGTGGGCTGCTGGGCAGCGTTCGCGCAGGCAGTCCACAAACCGTTGTTTCTCACGCGGGGACACGAGCACACTGCGGGCAACGCCGTACTGCACCAGAATACGGTCCAGCGACAGCGCAGGCGACGACAGCCAGCTGCGAGACGGCGACACCGCCCGCACCTCACTCAAGGCGATACTCCAGCGAAACGGGCCGCTGCGGATGCGCAGCTCCTCCCCCGTCACGGTGTAGTTCGTGTCCAGCAGCAACCAGATCGGTAGCACCAGCGTCACCAGGACGACGCCGGCCAGCACGGCCCTCTCAGCGCTGGACGTGGAGAACAGCACCATCGGGGCCGCAATGCTCAAGCACGTGAAACCCGCAGCCACGGCAATGCCAGAGATCCAGGCATCCACCTTGGACACAAAGAATGCGCGCGGCACTGGCAACACGAAGGTCATAGCGCTTTCGCTCAGTGGTCAGAGAGGGATGTTCCCGTGCTTGCGCCACGGGTTTTCCAGCTTCTTATCGCGCAGCATCACCAGCGACCGGCAGATGCGCTTGCGCGTCTCATGCGGCAGGATCACGTCGTCGATAAAGCCACGCGCACCGGCCACAAACGGGTTGGCAAAGCGCTGCTTGTATTCGGCCTCGCGCGCGGCCAGCTTCACGGGGTCGTTCTTGTCTTCGCGGAAGATGATTTCCACCGCGCCCTTGGCGCCCATCACCGCAATTTCTGCGTTGGGCCAGGCCAGGTTCACGTCGCCGCGCAGGTGCTTGCTGCTCATCACGTCGTACGCGCCGCCGTAGGCCTTGCGGGTGATGACGGTGATCTTGGGCACCGTGCATTCGGCATATGCGTACAGCAGCTTGGCGCCGTGCTTGATGATGCCGCCGTACTCTTGAGAAGTGCCGGGCATGAAGCCGGGCACGTCCACAAAGGTGACGACGGGGATGTTGAATGCATCGCAAAAGCGCACGAAGCGCGCGGCCTTGATGCTCGACTTGATGTCCAGGCAACCGGCCAGTACCAGCGGCTGGTTGGCCACGATGCCCACGGTCTGGCCTTCCATGCGGGCAAAGCCAATGATGATGTTCTTGGCGTACTCGGGCTGCAGCTCGAAGAAGTCCCCGTCGTCCACCGTCTTGAGGATCAGCTCCTTCATGTCGTAGGGCTTGTTGGGGTTCTCGGGCACCAGGGTGTCCAGGCTCCGATCCATGCGGTCGGCCGGATCGTTGCTGGGGCGAACCGGGGCCTTTTCGCGGTTGTTGAGCGGCAGGTAGTTGTACAGGCGGCGCAGCATCATCAGCGCCTCCACATCGTTCTCAAACGCCATGTCGGCCACACCGCTCTTGGTGGTGTGTGTCACGGCGCCACCCAGTTCTTCGGCCGTCACTTCTTCGTGCGTCACGGTCTTCACCACTTCGGGGCCGGTCACGAACATGTACGAGCTGTCCTTCACCATGAAGATGAAGTCGGTCATGGCGGGCGAGTACACGGCGCCACCGGCGCTGGGGCCCATGATCATGCTGATCTGCGGAATCACGCCGCTGGCCAGCACGTTCTTCTGGAACACGTCGGCATAGCCGCCCAAAGACGCCACACCTTCCTGGATGCGCGCACCGCCCGAGTCATTGAGGCCGATGACAGGCGCGCCCACCTTCATCGCCTGGTCCATCACCTTGCAGATCTTCTCGGCATGCGTTTCAGACAGCGCACCGCCAAACACCGTGAAGTCCTGGCTGAACACAAACACCAGGCGGCCGTTGATCATGCCGTAGCCCGTCACCACGCCATCGCCGGGGATCTTGTTGTCCTCCATGCCAAAGTCGGTGCAGCGGTGCTCGACGAACATGTCCCATTCTTCGAACGTGCCGTCGTCCAGCAGCAGCTCGATGCGTTCACGCGCCGTGAGCTTGCCCTTGGCGTGCTGCGCATCAATGCGCTTTTGCCCGCCGCCCAGGCGTGCCAGCGCACGCTTTTTCTCCAGTTGTTCCAGGATGTCTTGCATGGTCGTCCTTTGGTGAAATCAGTTGCTTGTCTACTATTTATTTGATAGCTGCTTGCGCTGGATGGGTGTGCGCTAGCAGCAGATTTCGTGCTGCAGTCGATGCCGCAATGCGCCCGGCGGCCACATCGGCCTGCATCTGGGGCAGCAGCTCTTTGACCTGCGGGTGCTGGCGAAACGCGAGCTTGAGGCCCGCGTCGATGCGCTCCCACATCCAGGCCAGCTCCTGCTTCTCACGCCGCGTGGCCAGGCGGCCGTTGGCGGTTTGCAGTTGGCGGAACTGCGTGACGGCGGCCCAGAAGCTGTCCACGCCCTGCCCCAGCAGCGCGCTGATTTGCACGACTTTGGGGTGCCACAGGGCTTCGTTGTGGTGCGCGTTCTCGGGGTTGCCGTGCTGGCTCAAGAGGCGCAGGCTCGACGTAATTTGCGCCTCGGCGCGCGTGGCAGCGTTCTTATCAATGTCGGCTTTGTTGATGACCACCAGATCGGCAATCTCCATCACGCCCTTTTTGATGGCCTGCAGGTCGTCGCCCGCGTTGGGCAACTGCATGAGCACAAACATGTCCGTCATGCCTGCCACCGCAATCTCGCTCTGGCCCACGCCCACGGTCTCGACGATGACCACGTCGTAGCCTGCGGCCTCGCAAACCAGCATGGCCTCGCGCGTCTTCTCTGCGACTCCGCCCAGCGTGCCGCTGCTGGGGCTGGGGCGGATGTAGGCCTTTTCGTGCACTGAGAGGTGCTCCATGCGCGTCTTGTCGCCCAGGATGGAGCCGCCCGAGACGGTGCTGGAGGGGTCAATGGTGAGCACGGCCACGCGGTGGCCTTGGCCGATGAGGTACAGGCCCAGCGCCTCGATGAAGGTGGACTTACCGACACCAGGCACGCCGCTGATGCCGAGGCGGAAAGCCTTGCCCGTGTGCGGGAGCAACTGGGTCAGCAGCTCGTCGGCCAGGGCCCGGTGGTCCACCCGCGTCGATTCGAGCAGGGTGATGGCTTTGGACATAGCGCGGCGTTGCACTGCCGCCGTGCCGTGCACCACCCCCTCCAAAAGCGCCGCAGGGGTCACGCCACCGCCTTGCGAATCTGCTCCAGCACATCCTTCGCGCTGGCCGGAATCGGCGTCCCAGGGCCGTACACGCCCTTCACGCCCGACTCGTACAAAAAGTCATAGTCCTGCGCCGGGATCACCCCGCCCACAAACACGATGATGTCGTCCGCGCCCTGGTCCTTGAGCGACTGGATGATGGCGGGCACCAGCGTCTTGTGACCGGCGGCCAGGGTGCTCACGCCCACGGCGTGCACGTCGTTTTCAATCGCCTGGCGCGCGCATTCCTCAGGGGTCTGGAACAGCGGGCCCATATCCACATCAAAGCCCAGGTCTGCAAACGCGGTGGCTACCACCTTGGCGCCACGGTCATGGCCGTCCTGGCCCAGCTTGGCAATCATCACGCGCGGGCGGCGGCCCTGCTCTTCGGCAAAGGCGTTGATTTCGGTCTTGAGTTTGTCCCAGCCCTCGGCCGAGTCGTAGGCAGCTGCGTACACACCGGTCACCTTTTGTGTATCGGCGCGGTGGCGCCCAAAAACTTTCTCCAGCGCGTCCGACACCTCGCCCACGGTGGCGCGCAGGCGCACGGCCTGGATGGAGAGGTCCAGCAGATTGCCCTCGCCGCTTTCTGCTGCAGAAGTAAGAGCATCCAAGGCTTGCTGGACGCGCGCAGAGTCGCGTTTTGCCCTGATATTTTTCAGCCGCTCGATCTGCCCCTCGCGCACTTTCATGTTGTCGATCTGCAGGATATCGACGGGGTCTTCCTTGGCGAGCTTGTATTTGTTCACGCCCACGATCACGTCCTTGCCGCTGTCGATGCGCGCCTGCTTCTCGGCGGCGGCGGCTTCGATCTTGAGCTTGGCCCAGCCGCTGTCCACGGCCTGGGTCATGCCACCCATGGCCTCGACTTCTTCAATGATCTTCCAGGCGGCGTCCATCATGTCCTGGGTCAGCTTTTCCATCATGTAGCTGCCAGCCCAGGGGTCGATCACGTTGGTGATGTGGGTCTCTTCCTGGATGATGAGCTGCGTGTTGCGTGCGATGCGGGCGCTGAATTCGGTGGGCAGGGCGATGGCTTCGTCGAGCGCGTTGGTATGCAGCGATTGCGTGCCGCCAAACACGGCCGCCATGGCCTCAATGGTGGTGCGCACCACGTTGTTGTACGGGTCCTGCTCGGTGAGCGACCAGCCCGAGGTCTGGCAGTGCGTGCGCAGCATCAGGCTCTTGGGGTTCTTGGCGCCGGTCTCTTTCATGATGCGGCACCACAGCAGGCGGGCCGCGCGCATCTTGGCGACTTCGAGGTAGAAGTTCATGCCGATGGCCCAGAAGAAGGAGAGGCGCCCGGCGAAGTCGTCCACGTCCAGGCCCGAGGCCATGGCGGTCTTCACGTATTCCTTGCCGTCAGCCAGGGTGAAGGCCAGCTCCAGCGCCTGGTTGGCCCCGGCTTCCTGCATGTGGTAGCCCGAGATCGAGATCGAGTTGAACTTGGGCATGTTCTTGGCCGTGTAGCCAATGATGTCGCCAATGATCCGCATGCTCGGCTTGGGCGGATAGATGTAGGTGTTGCGCACCATGAACTCTTTCAGAATGTCGTTCTGAATGGTTCCGCTGAGCTTGTCCTGGCTCACGCCCTGCTCTTCTGCCGCCACCACATAGCCCGCCAGCACGGGCAGCACGGCGCCGTTCATGGTCATCGACACGGACACCTTATCGAGCGGGATCTGGTCGAACAGGATCTTCATGTCCTCGACCGAGTCGATCGCCACACCGGCCTTGCCCACGTCACCGGTCACGCGGGGGTGGTCGCTGTCGTAACCCCGGTGGGTGGCCAGATCGAATGCCACCGACACGCCCTGCCCGCCTGCGGCCAGCGCCTTGCGATAGAAGGCGTTGGATTCTTCAGCAGTGGAAAAGCCTGCGTACTGGCGAATGGTCCAGGGGCGCACGGCATACATCGTGGCCTGCGGGCCGCGCAGATAGGGCTCGAAGCCCGGCAGCGTGTTGGCATACGGCAGGCTGGCAGTATCTTCGGCGGTGTAGAGCGGCTTGACGGTGATGCCGTCGGGTGTCACCCAGTTGAGGGCATTCACATCGCCGCCTGGTGCGGACTTGGCAGCGGCCTTGGCCCAGGCCTCCAGTGAAGAAGCAGCAAACTCAGGGGCGTTGTGGGGGGCAGTGTCACTCATGGCGAAGGCTTCTCCGAAGATGGCGGTGGGTGCGTGAACAGGCGCAAACGGCGCGCGGGCAGATCCCGATGTGGCGGCGAGTTTACATCATTCATAATTATTGATTCAAAATATTCCTCGCAGCTTACAATCCGCCCATGTCTGCCCTTACCCTAACGCCCCGCGCCCTGTACGAAGAAGTCGCCGAGCAACTGCGCCAGCGCATCTTCCGCCGCGAGCTGGAGCCCGGCAGCTGGATTGACGAACTCAAGATTGCCGAAGAATTCGGCATCAGCCGCACGCCACTACGTGAGGCGCTCAAGGTGCTGGCCGCCGAAGGCCTGGTCACGATGAAGGTGCGCCGTGGCGCCTATGTGACGGAGATGAGCGAAAAAGACCTGCGCGACGTGTACCACCTGCTCAGCCTGCTGGAGAGCGACGCCGCAGGCGTGGTGGCCGAGCGCGCTACCGAGGCCCAGTTGAAAACGCTGCAGGACCTGCACGCCGAGCTGGAAGCCGCCGTGGCCGACCGCGAGAAGTTCTTTGCCATCAACGAACGCTTTCACATGCACCTGCTGGAGATGGCCGACAACCGCTGGCGCAGCCAGATGGTGGCCGACCTGCGCAAGGTGATGAAGCTCAACCGCCACAACTCGCTGTTCAAGCAAGGACGCATCGAGGATTCGCTGGGCGAACACCGCGCCATCCTGGCCGCCATGCTGGCGCGCGACGCCAAGGCCACGGCCAAAGCCATGCAGGCGCACTTTGCGCAGGGGCTGGAAGCGGCGACCTGATTGCCGCCTGCGCGGGATCCGGATCAGGCCGGGCACCCTCAATGCCCGGCTTTCGCGCTCTTTTCAGGAAGCGATTTCCACCCGGTTGCGCCCGGCCGCCTTCGCTGCATAAAGCGCTTCGTCAGCGCGGCGCAGCAGGCTGTCAAAGTGGGTGTCTTCAGGGCGGAGCACCGCCAGGCCAATCGACACCGTCAAGGGCAGCGCCAGGTCGCCCGCCGTGAAGGGCGCCTGGGCCACCGCGTTGCGCAACCGCTCGCCAGCGGCCAGGGCGTCCTGCGGCTGCACATGGTCAAACAGCACCACAAACTCTTCCCCGCCTTGGCGCGCAGGCAGCTCTGCCCCACGGCAGGCCGATTGCAGGCGCCCCGCCACGTGCTTGAGGGCCACGTCGCCCATCTCGTGGCCGTGCTCGTCATTGATGCGCTTGAAGTGGTCGATGTCCACAATCGCCAGCCCGAACCCGCCAGATGCTGCACTGGCACGGACTTGCTCAAAGCGCTGCAGCCCCATCTCCACCAGCGTGCGGCGGTTGGGCAGGCCGGTCAGGTAGTCGGTGGAGGCGGCGCGCTCCCATTGGCGGCGGATCCGCTCGGAGCACATCAGCAGAAAAGCGGTGGTTCCGATCACCGGCAAGGTGGCCGCCACCATGGGCGTGGCGATGTTCATCCAGGCCCCGGCCCCCAGCACACTGAATGCGGGGTTCACCCCTATCGCGATGAAATAACCCGCACGGAACAGCACAAACACGGCCACTGCCGTGAACAGGCCTGCCATCACGCGCCGGCTGCGGGCGCCATCGCGGCGCTCCTGCGAGACCAGCACCACAATGCAGGCCACCATCAGCACCGACCAGACCACCGACACGGTCAGGATGCGCCCACCCACGTCAGCCGTCCCCAGGGTCAGCCAGAACACGGCCGCTGTCCCCAGAATGGCGGGCACCATCACCCACAGCTTGTCCTTGAGACCATAAAACTGCCGTAGTGCGCGCAGATAACCGGTGAACCCGAACATCACCAGCGCATTGGCCAGGGCCAGCGTGTAGGTCGGCGGGTTCAGGCCCTGCGCAGCAAACAGGATGGAGCCCCCGGCAAACAGCAGCGTGGCAATGCGCCAGCTGGCCGCAGCAGGCCGCATGGGCAAAGGCAGGTCCTTGTGCATCAGCCCAAGAACCCCACCGTTTGCCAGCATCATGAGTGTGGCAATGAAGAAGATGGTGATGGGGTCCATGGGTTGGCAGGTAGGGCGTGAGCCTGGCTGGTGGAATGGCACCTATTGTGCCCATGGCGCCTGTGGCATTGACATGGCCGGGCTGCAGCTAGCGGCCGAGCGTGCCAAGCGGCATTCCATATTCAGGAATGCACCATTCCTCACAAACCAGCCCCACGGATAGACGCTCCGGGCACTGGCGCTGGCTATGATCATCGGGTTTGCCCTGATCAGTGCCAGACCCTCCCAGCGACGCGCTCCATTGGAGCGCGACCGACTGCAAGCCCCATTGCGGGCCCTTTTCGCGAGCCAGATGACCTCCGCCACGACCCCCACCCGAATTTCCGACGTTCAGACACTGCCTCAATTGCTGGCTTTCCGGGTGGGCCAGACGCCCCAGCGCGAGGCCTTCCGGGCCTACGACACTGCCAGCCAGTCCTGGCAAAGCCTGAATTGGGAACAAGCCGCAGGGCGCATCGCCACCTGGGCCCAGGCGCTGGCAGCGCTGCAGCTGCCCACAGGCGCCCGCGTGGCCATCCTGCTGCCCAATGGCCTGCACGCCATGTGCGCCGACCAGGCCACGCTGGCCACGGGCTGTGTGCCGGTGCCCCTGCATGCCATCGACAACCCCGGCAGCATTGCCTACATCCTGGCCGACTGCGAGGCCTCGATGCTCATCGTGGGCCAGGCCGAGCAGTGGGAAAAGATCCGCGCCGTGGGCACACCCTTCCCGGCCCTGCGCGCTGTGGTGATCACCGATGACGACACATCAACCTTCACTGCCACCGCCGCGTCGGCCGACAGCCCCGCAGTGGGTTCGCTGGTGCAGTGGCTGGCGGGAGCAGGTGCAGCCCCGACCCTTTCCACCACGCCCCCCGGCGCGGACGATCTGGCCGCCATCGTCTACACCTCGGGCACCACAGGCAAACCCAAGGGCGTGATGCTGACCCACCGCAACGTGGTCAACGACGTGAAGGCCGTGCTCGACCGCATCGCCCCCACGGTGGACGACGTGTTTCTGTCGTTCCTGCCGCTGTCGCACACCTTCGAGCGCACGGGGGGTTATTACCTGCCCATTGCTGCGGGTAGCTGCGTGGCTTATGCGCGCTCGGTGGCGCAACTGGCCGAGGACCTGAAGACCGTGCGCCCCACCGTGCTGGTGTCGGTGCCACGCATCTATGAGCGCATCCACGCAAAGCTGCTCGAAAAACTCTCGCCCACGCCCTGGAAGATGCAGCTGTATGAAGCCGCGCAGAACAAGGGCTGGGCCCGCTTTTGCGCCGCGCAAGGCCTGCCCGCCCCAGCAACCAGCGAAAGCCAGGCGGCGGGCTGGATGGCCGCCCTGCCCTGGCCCCTGCTACAGGCGCTGGTCGCCAAGCCACTGCTGGCCCAGTTCGGTGGCCGCGTGCGCGTGGCGGTGAGCGGCGGCGCGCCGCTGTCACCCACCATTGCCAAATGCTTTCTGGGCCTGGGCCTGCCGCTGGTGCAGGGCTACGGCATGACGGAGACCGCGCCTGTAGTGTCGGTGAACTCCCTGGACGACAACGACCCCGCCTGCGTGGGCAAGGCCCTGCCCGGCGTGGAGGTGCGCATTGGCGACAACCGCGAGCTGCAGGTGCGCGGCCCCATCGTGATGAAGGGCTACTGGAAACGCCCCGAAGACACAGCCAAGATCCTGAGCCCCGACGGCTGGCTGGGCACCGGCGACCAGGCCGAGATCGTGAACGGCCGCATCTACATCAAGGGCCGCATCAAGGAGATCATCGTCACCTCCACCGGCGAAAAGGTGCCACCAGGCGACCTGGAGCTGGCCCTGCTGGCCGACCCGCTGCTGGAACAGACCTTTGTGGTGGGCGAGAACCGCCCCTTCATCGCCTGCGTGGCCGTGCTCAAGGCCGACGAATGGCAACGCCTGGCCACTGACCTGGGCCTGCCCGCACAAGACGCGGCGAGCCTGAACCACCCCAGCGTGCACCGCGCCGTACTGGCGCGCATCGAGAAGAACACCGCCAGCTTCGCCCGCTATGCTGTGCCCCGCGCCGTGCACTGCACCCTGGAGCCGTGGACCATCGAGAACACCTTCATGACGCCCACGCTCAAGCTCAAGCGCAACAACCTGATGGCGCACTTTGCGGAGGCGATTGAGGGGATGTACCAGAAGCCGGGCGGGCGCTGAGCGTCTGGCACCACCGCGTCATGCCAGCAACCCCCCTTGAGCGGTCTTGAGACGGAAAAGCTCCATGGCCGTAGGAATTGCAGTTTTTGAATTCATACGGCCAATCGGCTTCATGCGGTTTTTTCCAGCGCCTGCGCCCCCTCCTCCGCATACGCCACCCCAAACCGGTTCGCCAGAACATCCCCCAGCCGCACTGCCTCTTGCCCCACAAAACCCTGCTGCGGTAGCCGCCCCTGGGCCACCAGGTCCAGCGCCGTGCAGATGCCCGCTGCCGTGGTGAGCTGGATGGCGCTGAGCCGGTGCCCCGCCAGCTCGGTGCCCACGATGCGGGCCGAGTAGGACTCCTGCACCAGCCGCCCGCCGCGCAAGCCCGCTGCGGTGGCAAAAATCACGATCACGTCCTGGTCGGTGGTGGGGATGGCGGATTCGAGGATGTCCTTGAGCAGATCGCGCCGGTCGCGCAGGCGCAGGTCGTTTAGCAGCAGTTTCAGGATCGCGTTGTGGCCTGGGTAGCGGATGGACTGGTAGTCCACCTGCCGCGCCTTGCCTGCCAGCGTCTCGGTGAGCGTGCCCAGGCCGCCGGAGGTGTTGAAAGCCTCGTACTCCACGCCATCGAGCGCAAAGGTCTCCAGCCCTTCCAGCGCGGGCACCGTGGTGCGCACGCCGTCCACAATAGCCTCGCAAGGGTTGCAGTATTCGTTGATGAGGCCTTCGGTGCTCCATGTCAGGTTGTAGCGCAGTGCGCCCTGCGGGTAGCGTGGCAGCGCCCCCACGCGCATGCGCAGGGTGTGCAAGGTGTCAAAACGCCGGGCCAGGTCGTTGCCCACGATGCCGATAAAGCCCGGCGCCAGGCCGCACTGGGGCATGAGCACGCTGTGGGCTGCGGCGGCCAGCGCGCGGATGGCCTGGGTGCTGGCCACGTCTTCGGTCAGGTCGAAGTAATGCACGCCTGCCGCAGCACACAAGGTGGCCACAGGCACGGCGCGGTGAAACGGCAGCGCGTTGAGCACGGCAAAACGCCCGTCGATGGCGGCTTGCAGGCTGGTGTCGTCTCCGATCAGACGGGTTGCTACGCCCAAAGCAGCCACCTCAGCCAGGCGGGCCGGGTCGCGGTCGGCCACCAGGATGTCGTAGTCACCGGCCTGCTGCAACAAGAGCGCCATGGCAAAGCCGATGTGGCCTGTACCCAGGATGGTGATGGCGTGGCGGGTGGAAGTGGCGGTCATGGCAGTGCTCCTGGTGTGTGCTGGCGGCCGGGCCGCAGCGTGGCTAAAGATGCCTTGATGCTAGGCAAGTGCGCTGTCAATGTGTAGCTACTAGAGCGTCGAAAAAACGTTCTTGTATCGTCAAAACGGCGAATATCATGGCCGCTATGACTGTTGAGCCCTCAAACCCCACCTCCCCGCCCACGCTGGACGCCACCGACCGCCAATTGCTGAGCCTGCTGCAGGCCAATGCCCGCGAAGGCACGGCCCAGCTCGCCCGCAAGCTGGGGCTGGCACGCACCACGGTGGTGGCGCGCATTGCGCGGCTGGAGCGTTCGGGCGTGGTGGCGGGTTATGGCGTGCGGTTGGGCGCGCGGCTGGATGCCACCACCGTGCGGGCCTGGTGCAGCATCAGCGTGCTGCCCAAGGCAGCGCCCGCCGTGCTGCGTGCGCTGGAGGCGATGGCCGAGGTCGAAGAGGTGTCGGCCGTGAGCGGGCCGTTTGACTATCTGGTGTTCTTACGCTGCACGAGCCACGAGCAGCTCGACGCCCTGCTCGACCGCGTGGGCCAGCTCGACGGGGTGCACCAGACGCAGACCAGCATCGTGCTCAGCCGCAAGATCGACCGGCGCAGCGTGGGCGCATAACTACGGTTTTGATAGCTTAAAACGCATACTGGACGCGCGGCAAGGCCGTTTTTTATCCAAATTCACTGACTCAGGCCTCGAACTGTGTCGGGTTCTTGCCCCGGATGGGCGCATAAAACGCCTTGATGGCCGCCATGTCGCGCTCCACATCGCCCGTGGGCTCGAACACCGGGCCCAGGCCGCCCACCTTGCGGCCATAGTCCACAAACGCGAGCACGATGGGCACGCCCGCCTGCTGGGCGATGAAGTAAAAGCCCGTCTTCCAGTGCCGAGTCTTACCGCGCGTGCCTTCGGGCGGCACGATGAGCTGCATGGGGCCGTCCGCCTCCCGCATGGCCTGGGCCGAGCTGGCCACCAGGTTGTTGGCCTGGCTGCGGTCCACCGGGATGCCGCCCAGCCAGCGCATCACCCCGCCAAACGGCGCCTTGAACAGGCTGTGCTTGCCCATCCAGTACACGCGCAGCCGCAGTGAAAACGCCAGCATCAGCGTGTAGGGCAGATCCCAATTGCTGGTGTGAGGCGCGGCAATCAGCACGCTCTTGCTCGCACCTGCAGGCAATTGCCCCTCGACACTCCAGCCCGTCAGGCGCAAAAAACCGCGCGACAAAAACCGCAGTGCGGTGTTAACACCCGGGGTGTCGAAAATAGTATGTTGCATAGACAGAGAAAACATGAAGCGCGCAGAAGCACTTCGGCCCGTGAGACGCTTGGCTGCAAGGCAGGTATCCGACCGGGGATCAACCCCCAGGGACACTCTGCACGAATCACCGCGCCGTGTGCATCTGCGGTCTCGGGCGGTCTGCGGCGCACACTTGCCGCTCGATTCGTGCAAAGGATCCCTAGAGAGCGTCCCGAGCGGGCGAAGCACCAAGCCCGATCAATGAAACGGAATCGATCGCCAGCCAGAATCGAAAGCCGAGTCAGTTGGCAGGTTCGACCGAAAAGTAATAAGACAGCCGTTGCTGAGGATTGAGCCACTTGAGCACGTCGAGCGGCAGAGTGGATGGGCGCAGGGCTTCGGCAATTTTAAGTTCCGGCTCGGTCTGCAGCTCCACCACAGGGGCCTCATCCTTGGGCAATTCTGGGGAGTAAACCAGCACTTGCGGGCGCAAGCTTTCTGGACCAGGCGCCACCACCAACGCCAGCGAGCCATCCGACAACTGAACCACAGTGCCCGGTGGATACACCCCCAACATCTTGACCAAGGCGCCGAGCAGCGAAGCATCATAGCGGCTTGCCTCGGACCGAAACATATGCGAAAGGGCCTCAGCAGGCATCAAAGGCTCTTGATCCAGCGCTTCGGGGGTGCATAGATTGTCATACCGATTCACCAGCGCCAAGATGGAGGCTTGTCGGCTCATCTCCCTCCTCGCCCTGGGAAAGCCCGTGCCATCCAGGGCTTCATGGTGGTCAGCTATTGCCGCGAGTGCATCCTTGCTGAACGCGCCCGACTCGTTTGCCAGCTGATAGGAAAACATCACATGCTGGTGCACAAAGGCTTCTTCGTGCTTTTTGCGCTTGATTGTCTTGAACAGTTGCGCTGGCACTTTGACCTTGCCCGCGTCATGTGCCAGAGCCGCCATCGCCAAGTCAGATAGTTCGCGTTCAGTCAGTCCCGCTTTTTTGCCTAGCAGCATGCACAGTGTCAACACATTGAGCGCATGAAACTGCGGGCCCTGCTCTTTCTTGTCACCCAACAGGTGCAGCAACACTTCTTTGCTGCGCGCAATAGCCGAGGCTGTGTCATTGGACAGGTCTGCAATCATCTGTCCTGCGGCTTTGGGAGAGCGCTGGAGGGTCAGCAAAGCCTCACGGGTTTTCCGAGCTGCATCTTCCCAAGAACGTTCAGCACGCGTAGCGGCGTCTCGTTGGCGCTGACGCTTTTGTCTCTTTTGCTCTTCCTTCAGCTTGATTTCTGCTTGCAGCGCTGCTCTTTCCGCCGCCAGCTGAGCCACCCGCTGCGCTTCCAGTTCGGCCGTGGTGGGCGGTGGGGGGACGTACTCTGGAGGCGTAACCGAGCTTTTCTCGGGAAAGTAGAACACCCTGTCATCAATTCCAAGTGACTGTATGACCGCAACATCTTTAAGGTGCTTGATCAAAAACCGATTGGAGATGAATGGATGCTCATCCCAGCGCACGTTAAGCCATACGTAGAGACCAGGCACCAACTGGCTTGGGTGTACGGCGACGGGGGTTCCTAGATTTCTCCACATGATTGAGTTCGTTATCGTACGCAACGGTATGTAAGCTTCTCAAGCGACTATAGCGATATTGATAGCAAGCAAGCGTTGCTAAATAACGTCCTTTCCGCATATTTCGAGACTTTCACTGCTTCGCTGACACGAAACTTGCTGAAACTCAATGCACAAGAGGGCGGAAGCAAAACTCAGGCACAGGGCTTTGCGTGCCAATCGCTGCGACAATTGCGGCCCCTCCCCTAGCCCAAACCGCCAAACTTCGCCGCGCGTTCCGGCACGAATGCTTTTGCGGGTGTGCCCAAAGAACCTTCTCGTGCGAGCGACCAACAACGTGCAGACAGTTTCATCCTCCCTGCCCCTCAATCCCTGGCGCATGTCCATTGCCCCCATGATGGATAGTTGCGATTTTCCAACGCTGGTGCGGGTTTTCGTGGCTTCGTGTGCGCAGCGTGTGCACTTGATCGTTCTGATCTAGCGCCTTTGCACTCCGACTCTACGCTGCCAACACATCGACAAGGTGGCCAAGCCCAAACCAAAAAAAAACGCCCAATCGGGGCGATTTGCAACGGGTACCAGCTTCACAGCGTCAGAAGGACTCAACGCGCCCCCTCGGGCTGGCTTCGCCGCGTAAACGGCGCGGGGTGATCGCCATTTGCCTCTCGCATCCCCAGGCTATGGCGAACTTCTCGCCCGGGGAGTGCTTTCATCCGATCAATCTGCTGCGCCAGTGCTTTTCACCCATCCAACTGGCGCCACCCAGCCACTGCCGAAATCCAGTCGCGCCTTGATTTCGAGGCCATCCACTTCGAACCCTTCACGCTGGGTGATTTGCACGCCCTCGGCGCCGTCCAGGTACCCGTATTCGAGCGCGTTCTGGTTGCTCGCCACCAAGTACCAGCCTGAGGCACTTGCAGCGTCCAGGCGAGGCTCAACGACTACCCCTAGCGTGTATGGCTGCACGTCCCCCGCCTTGGCCGCCACGAATGACGCAACGAGCTGGCGGGCGGTCATTTCCAACGCACTAGGTACCACGATAGCGCCGGGCTCCTGCAAGATCAGCCCCCCATCGAGGTCTTTCTGTGCGCGCAGGGCTTTCACGGCCTCGCCCAGACCGGCAAGCGTCAGCTTCTTCGTGATGAGAGTACTGCGCCCAGCATCAAACAGGTCACTGCCGTCGATCTGCGCAGGGTTTAACAGGACTGCAACCATCTCTTCAGCCTCTCGACGGGCTGCAGCCTGGCCAAACTTCTGCACCATGGTGGCAAACCCCTCCAGGTCATCATTCACCATGGCCTGGCGAGTCAATCCGATGATGCGCCCATAGGTCAGCAACCTCCAGGCGTTTGCCGTATCTGCAATCGCCCCGTATTTGAACTCCCCGTGCTCGTTCACCTTTTCGAGCGACGGCGCGTCACCCAAGCGAACGACGCTCTTTTCCCTGAAATCAGGCAGGTTTGCCAGACGTGCCACAGCCTTAAGGGGTGCGGGCAACTGGTCATAGGTCGCATGCAAAACCCGCCCGACTGCGGTGCCCAGCAAAGCAGGGAAATCGCTTGTGCCCATCATGGCGCGTTGAATGATGCGGTCACGGCTCTCACCCGTCCCCACTTGGTGGCCAGCCATCTCAAGCGCGCGTGTCGCCAGCCCAGCCATATCAGCAGCGCGGATCACGTCACCGCTGGGCCGGCCGCCCATGCGTGCAACAAGGGTCTCGACAATCAAAGCACGGCCGTCTGCATCGCCCCGCGCTTCGCGGCGCACGTTCAGGTGGCCGCCAGCGGCAACGTCGCGCGCGGCCAGCTCGTCCAGCACGGCGCGGCTTGCTTGTGCGATATCAGCGCCGCTCGCAATCAGGCGGGTGGCCAGTTCGGGAACGCCATGGCGTACGCAAAGACGGTTGATCTCTTCATGGGGTGCAATGGTGGTGGTAGGGGTGATCATGGTGTTGATGTGAGTGGCAGAACGAAAGAAGCCAGCTGCGGGGTCAGCAGGCACCGGAACAATGGAAACCTCATGGGGTTGCCAGCGGTAGATGGAGCCGCCTTCGACAGGAGTACCTTGGTCAAGCAACACGTAGCCAACGGACAGGCTTCGATGAATGCCTGCGACTACATCGGCGCGAACTTGCTGGGCCTCAGGGCTGGCCGAAAATCGCACCTCACCCACAACTCGATCACCCAGCGCGCGCAGGTTGTCGACAAGGCCGATGGACAGAGTGCTGGTGTCATGCGCCACAAGCAGTGGAAGCGGTGCACGGCTCAAGTCCACGCCGGCAGCACTGCAGTCGAGGACTTCGATCACCCCGTAACGATTGACAGGCCCGGTCGTGGCTACCGTGCAAGGGATCGCGGCATCGGGCGCGATTTCGCCAGCTGGCGGCTCAAACCGAAGTCGTCTGGTGAAGTTAGTCGTCGTGGACATGGTCAACCCTTTCCACCGCTTGCCGCCTCCCGCGCGAGTTGCTCGCGCACGGCATACGACAGCATCGAGATCAGGCCCATTGCGTCATCCACACTGAGCCTGGTCGACGCTGTGAAATCCTCACCATGAAGTTCAATCGTGAGGTCGTGGTGGAGTGCCACCCCAATCGGGCGGCGGCTGTAGTCATGGTTGCGGCGTTTGTGCGCTGTAGGCCGGGCATTGGCCAGCGTTACACCCGCATCCGAAATCTGAACAAAAGAAAGTGGCATGCATGGGCTCCGGTTGATGGATCAAATGATCCGGCCAAGCCCTGCCACAACAAACAATCAGAGCTGGCGTTACCGCTCCGCGTCTACAACTCGCAGAATATGAGGCCAACTGCGCGGCAGGTTGCTGCCATGCTCGCGGTGAAGTTCCGCCAAGTGCGCCATCACGTCACCTTCCGTGATCTCGCCTGTGCGCGCGCCGCCGACACCAGGCGAGCCGAGCAGTGCAGCGGTCTTTTTTGCGCGCTCAGTGCGGGTGCCTGGCATCTGCTGATAGATCGACCGGATGTGTGCATCACGCGCTGCCTTGCGCTCCATTGACGGCTGCGCCCGCTTCCCCTTTCCCGATCTCAGTCCCAAGTTAGCCGTGATGTCATGGTCACCACTCAGGAACCGGCGCAGGGCTGCAGCAAGGTGGGCGGCGGCGTCCTGTCGCACGGGCCTGCCCTCATCCAGCGCAGACAGCACCTCGCGCAACGTCTCCATCGGCGAAGGCTTGACCCTGCGCGGAAACCATGCTTGCTCAATGCTGAGCTTTCGGTTGTTGTCACTCATGTCCATGGTCTTCTTCACTTAACCCCCTTAGGTGGTGTGCGGAACAGTCCGAGAGTGCGGCGCGAATGACCCGCATCCGGGATAGCCCAAAGGACCCATCGTTTCGTCCACCCGATCCCGTCCACCGTCCACCGTCCACCGTCCACCGTCCACCTTTTCCAAACGCGATGCACTAGCGCAGCAATGGGGCGCGAATGACCCGTGTTAAGGCTGTGCAACTGGGACCCAACAGTTCGGTGCCTTACCCCGTCGACAGGTCGACAAAGTCGACAGACTGGGAAAGCGTGGGCGCTCAACACACTCGGAGCGGATCGGGTTTGTCGACTTTGTCGACCTGTCGACAGGGGTAGGTCTCTTTTTTCGTAAGTCATTGATATAGAAAAGAAAAGAGGTTCTAAAACTGCTTATGGCGACAAACTCAACTATGTCGACAGAGCCTTGGGGTTCACCTGATAGCAAGTGCTCGGGGGCGCTCCCTTGTTATGGCGCTTGAATGACCGCACAACGTCCTGGTGCTCCAGTCTGTCGAGGGCCTTCTGCAACCTATCCACGCTCCTAAATCGCCCCTCCTGCGCACGCTGCGCCTCGCGCTTGGTGAACTCAATCAGCCCATGCACCCGCACCCAGCGCACGATGGCCCCTGCATCCACATCGGTGGCATCGGTGCCCAGCATCCCGAACGCTGCCTGCGCATGTGGGATCAGCAGACGCGCCAGGGTCACGGCGTTGTCCATGCACTCGAACCCCACCTCCTCGGTGTCCAGGCCGGTGGTGGCCAACTGCAGCAGGGCGGCGATACGCGCCACCGCGCCGGGTAGCTTGCTGGTCCAGTCGCTGATGGATTCGTACCGCCCGCCCTCGCCCTGCTGGCGCTCGATGGCCTCGGACATATCCAGCCAGATTTCCCGCGCTGCCTCGCACAGGGTCAGGGTCTTGGGTGCAGCGATGGGTGCGGGTACACCCTCCAGCAGCTGGTGCAGGCGGTGCTCGTATTCGTCGCGCACGCCATCGGGTATCGGCGCCCGCTTGCGCACGTCGCGGCTGCCCACGTTGCTGACGGGGATGGCGTACAGGAACCGGGCCAGCAGGCCCGAGTCGCGGAACCGGCGCGAGCTGGCAACCTCAGCCATCACGCCAGGCTGCAGCAGCAGGCCAAAGGACAACGCGGGCTGGTCGATATGAGCGCTGCGCCCCGCTCGGTCCACGCGCATGGTGGTGCCTGCGTGCCCTTGCAGGAACACATCCAGGTTCGACGCCCCCCCGTTGTAGATGCCAGCCATGATCAGGAAGATTCCCGCCTCATCGCTGTGTACCGCCATGCGCTCACTATGCTCCACCAGTAGCGCCTGCAGCCGCTCGGCGGTGGTGTCGCCAGTGAACAGCCGGGGCGCCCGCAGCTCGTCGGGCATGTCGTTTTGCTCGCGCTCGATCTCTGCAGTCAGCGACTCCCGCTCGGTCGAATCCTTGGCCTTGGCTGCGTCTTGCTTCAGCCGCTCGATGCGCTTTTCCGCCACGGCCCTGACAGAACTCACGCGCACGATCTCACGGCGCACGCGGTCGCGCAGCAGCTTTTCCCAATGCACCAGCGGCCCCAGCATCGCATTCAACACCGCGCTCTTGCGGGTGCCGCTGGGCGTGGCGCTCAGGGTCCACAACGCCAACGGCTCGGTGTAGCTGTCGCCATAGGGCGCCACCTCAAACCGGCGCTGCAGCACCGTGGCCAGCACAGCCAAAGAGGACATGACCGCCAGGGCGGGCGGTGTCTGCGTGCTTTCAGCCACGGCGTGTGCCATCGCCGCCAGCCAGTCGGGCAACACGGTCACGGGAATGTCAGGCACGCGCCGCATGCCGGGCAAGATGGGGTCTGGCCACTCTGGTGGCGGTGGTGCAGGGGTCGCTGGCGCTGCCTGCTCAACCAGCTCGCGCACAGCCTCCAGGCCATCGACGGCAGCCAGGTCGTTGAAGTCGGTCAGCGATTCGGGCAGCGGGGGAAAGGTCTTTTCAACCATGGCTCACCCCCTCGAATCGAGGTACCGCCAGAAAGCCGCCCACAGCTCGCGCAGCCTCACGCGCACGGGTCAAGCCAGGATTGCCAGGGGTGCGGCTGTCATCGTCCGCGCACACCACGATGCGCACCGCTGGAAACTTCGCACGCAGCGCCCGCGCCACGGCGGACAGGTTGCCGCAGTTGAACGCAACCGCCACCGCGCAGCCCGTGGCCTGGTGCAGCGTGGCCCCGGTGGCGTAGCCCTCGCACAGCAGCAGGCTATCGGCTGGCCTGCCCATGGCGAAATAGCAGCCCGCAATGCGCCCGCCGGTCAGAAAGCGCTTGGCACCATCTGCACCAATGAACTGCAGCGTGTGCAGCACGCCCGCCGCGTCGCGGGCCGGGATCAGCAGCATGTCGCGCAACCGCCGAATGCCAATGGCGTTGATGCGCTTGCGCTCCAGATAGGGGTGGGCATTAGTCGCCGGGCGGGCCATGCGCCACAGGCGTTCAGCCTTCGCTCGCGCCTCTCCATGCACACGGTCCTGCTCTATCACCCGCGCCGCCTGCGCGGCCTGCATGTGCCGCTGCATCGCAGCCCGCTCTGCGGGTGTGGGCGGGGTGACATCCGCTTGATGCCAGTTGTGGGACTCGCCCGTTTTCCAACTGCCGAAAGCGCCCGCCAGCACAGGATGGCTGTGCAGCACATACCAGCCGTTGGTGCTGCCTGCCTTGTCACCGTCAACGCGGTAACGGCGCAGCTTGCCATCGGGCACCAGCTCCAGCGCTTTGGCTGGCGCCAGGCCCGCTAACTGCATGGCATGCAGCATCGGCAGATTGACCGGGTCAGGCCGCCGTTTGATAATCGCCCTGTCTGTTTTCTGGATAGCCGCCTTGGGTGCTCGCAACACCCCAGCGGCTTTTTCTTTTTGGTTCATTGGATTGCGGACTCCAATGCCTGCTTCAGCTCGCGCTCGAACGCTGGGCCAAAGGTATTGAGAACGACCGCCCGCGCCATCGGCTCCAGATCCACGCGTTTCTCATACTTTGCGGCCTGCTCAGGGAACACGATCAGAGGAATGAGCTGCGATCCCTTGCCAGCCCCCTTGGGCACGATCTTGTAAATGCCGGGTGGGAAATTACGCGCGCCCACATCTTTCGGATCACCATAGAACAGTTCGAGCTTGTTGCTCACCTTAATGCGGCGCGCTTTGCGCTTACCCAGCTTGCTCTCTTTGCGCGCAATGGACACCAGCTGTTTGATGATGCCCTTGGGTAGATTGCCGTATTGGTCAAGGGCAATAGCGCTTGGCAAACGCAAGGCCTTGCGGGTGGGCTGGCGGACGCCTCCCTCAAGTTGGTACTTCAGGTAACTTGCTTGCCGATCTTTGAACACGACGGCGGCCTCAAGCCGGTCCTTTGTCGCTGGGCGGATGAACATGGCGTTCTCACCCGCAGTGAACGGCGTAGGTCGATCCAAGCTACGTGTCAGCTCACCAGGAATAGCCTTGCGCACCTCATTGGCGGTCTCATTCAAGGCGCGTGATGCGGCAAAACGCACCTGCTTTTCAGCGTTGGCAATCTGACGCTTGACCGCGTCCAAACCGGAGACAGAAAGAGAAATTTGCATAAGTACCTCCAGGGTATTGGTGGGTTTCAGGAAATTCGCGCGGTCAGGTCTTGCTCTGTGATTGAGCAAAAGTTGGAAGCGAGGACGGGAGGCTGACCCGGTTCAGATTGGGCGAGCACGGCGCCTGTATCCGGATCGCACACAAGCAGCACACCTGGGTAAATGATGCGCACCAGCACCGGGCGCGACCCGGGGCGGCGCATTACTTTTTGAAACAGGGGTTTTCCTGTCGCGTGCAGCGCCGCGAAGGTATGGGCGTGCCCCAAGGTGCGACGAGCTGCATTGACTGCATCCGACTGAGCCTTGAGCGCGGTCTTGCCAAGAGTCATAGCAGCGCCCCCCTGCCAGGACGACTGCGCTCTCTCGTAATCCCCTCCAGGTATTCGGACACCGCCTTGCGCGGGTAGAGGTATCGGTTGCCCAACAGGATGTACGCAGGCCCGGTCCCACGTTTCCGCCAGGACTCCACCGTATTAGGGCTGGCGTCAGCCAACAAAATGAAATCTGCCTCTGTCAAGCAATCAAGCCTGTCGGCGATAGCTTGGAGACGTGGGTCTTGTGTCTCTACGACTGCGGTCGTTTCCATTTCTGTCCATCCTCTCAAGTGCGGTGCACTATTGGCGATGGACAGATGGTCTATGAGTGGTTACTTTTATTCAAAGGAATCAACTAGGGCGTTTTGCATCCGGATTCTTCCGGCGTTCTTCGGCTTCAATTTTTCCCATCAACTCCCGCATTGATGTGTCTATAGCGGCCTCGAAAGCGTCTCCCACGGCACTCTTTTGCCGCATCGCCGGCAGAAATTTCTCGTTGAACAGCTTTATCGCCCCCCTAGCTGCAGACGGCACACCCGCCAATGCAAATACTTCGTTGCAGAAGCCTTCAAACCCGCCGCTTCCGCGCCTCGGTTTCACTCCTGAATCGCGGAATGCTCGCCATATTTGCGCGATGTTTGCTGCGTGCACTTCACGCGTAGGCCTGCTTCCACCGGGCGCCGCAGCGCTGTCCATGCACCCGGCCAAAACTTGAGCCACCACTCCAACGGTTTCAAGTTGCGCCGCTGTGGGCGTAGGGATAACTTTCTCGGGTGCGCCCTCTGGCCAAGTCTTCGCGATGTCAATAGCACCGACATGAAGATTGAATGAGTCTCGCATCGACAGTCTTGCGATAGCGTCGAACAAGGAACGCGATGCAGTTGCCACAGCCAATAAGTCGGCAGCCCGCTCTTTTGGTGTCCTTGCAACTGCCTCTCGTGTGCGTTTGAAATCCATCAGCTCGCAGAGGACAGCAAGAATACGAACCTCGGAGAGCCCTTGGATTTCAAACCTCTTGCATAGACCGGATACAGCGAGCCGCATCTCTGGAGAAAGTCCTGCGACAGCTGCGGCAATGCGATCAACCGACCTCATCATGCCGCCGGTCATGGCCATCAACAAATCGGCCTCGTGCTTTTCCGGCATGGCCGCGTCGCTATGGTTCATCGGATACTGCCCCTAAACCACTTGCAAGTGCCGCCGCTGCACGACTTTCGCCGCGAAACATAGACCCACCCGGCCGACCCAATATGAAGGGGCCTCCGCCGCGATAACAGCCGCAGCTGCCTCATCCAAAATTTGATCCTCCTCAGCACGTCGCTGCGCGGCACGCCGAGCCGCTTCGGCGTCGCCAACATCGAGTAGCACGTGGTATCGATCCTTGCCCCGCCGACTTATCTGGCGGTAGCCGCAAAGCGCCGACGTTCGGCCCTTGGCCACCTGGCTGCCCCGCGGCAACTGCACGGTGCCATGGTAGGTGCACATGGTCTTGTTGCGGCCAGGCTGCCCGGGCAGCTCTTCCATGGACACGATCCCCGAGGCAACTAGTTCGGCAGCGGTGCCCACAACGACATCAAAGCGGCCATTAACAGCCCTGCGCTGGAGACTCATTTCACACCTCCGCGCTGTTCAATGCCGCAGCCGTTGAACTCACGCCGCCACGGGAAAAAGCTGGCGGCAAAAGCCAGTCTTCGACGCTAGCGCTGATGAATGGAACGCCCCCCATTTCGGCGTTCGCTACTTCCGCCATCCAGCCTACGCGCTGCGCCAATGTGTGCATGACGGCCAGCAGCGCGTCCACATCGGGATCAACATTCGACAAATCCTGCGCCATTACGGCCAATTGAGCTATGCGGCTCGCAGCAAGAGTGATTTCACCCATCAGCACGCCCTGCTGGGTAGGACTGCCGCTCCGCGTGCCGCTGACGTGCGATGAGCCGATTTCAGCGGGATTCAAAGGGGTAGGATTCAAAGTAGCCATGGTGCACCTCCAATGTGCGTTGTGGTCAGGCGGTCGGGTCGTTCTCAGGCTTCCCGGCCGCCGTCTTTTGCCCTGCATGGTCCGGCGCAGGGCTTACCGGTTTCTTGATGGCATCGTGCACGTCCTCGGGCTTGATGGCCGTGTACCGGCGCAGCATGGCCCAGGTCTTGTGCCCAGTGAGTAAGGCCACCTGCGGGATGCCCAGGCCCATGCGGAAAAACTGAGCGGCGGCGCGGTGGCGCAGGTCGTGAAAGTGCAGATCCTCGATGCCCAGAGCTGTGCAGGCCCGTGTGAACGATGCCGATATGCTGCGTTCGTCGTAGGGGAACAGGAACCCGGTTTCGCGCTCCTTGATGATGGGTTCCACGATGGCCCAGGCGTCGGGGAGTAGCGGCACCGTCTGGTTGTTACCGGTCTTGTTGCGCGGGTCTTTGCGGTCGCGGATCACCACGGTTTTGGCTTGGCGATCCACATCCTCAATTTCCAGTCGGGTGATTTCGCCCTGGCGCATACCCGTGGCCAATGCGAACTGGCACACCGTCTGCATGGGGATTTTCTGGCGCGCCTTCGTCGCCCAATGGGCATAGATGCGGGCCAGCTCGTCGTCGCTCGGCTCCCGCTCGCGCTCCTTACCTCGGGTGCTCATTCCACGGTGCGTGAGGCTGGCGCGGGCCTCCAGTGCCAGGCGCTCGGGCAAGTCCAGCTGGCGGGCATGTCGGCCCCACTTGAGCACCGCCGACAGATAGGACAAGTCAGCGGCTATGGTCACGCCCCCTGCCCCATCGTCCTGGCGGCGGTCGATAAAGTCGCGCAGCACCACGGCGTTCAGGCTGGACAGCTTCACCTTGCCCAGCTCGCGCTTGAGCATGGCAAGCGTGGCCTCCTTCGTCTTGCCGGGTAACTTGGTGCTGGCCTCGGTGTATTTTTCGATCAGGTCGGCCAGCGTGGCGCCCTTGGGTGCAGGTGCATATCCACCAGCGGCGATGTGGCTGGCCTGCGCCTCAATCTGGGTTGCCCAGTCCTTGGCTTCGCGCTTGGTGGCGAAGGTGGCAGCGCGGTAAACGCCCGCCCTCCTTATCTGGGCGCGCCACTTGCCGGACGGTAACTGAGAAAATGTCGCCATGTGTGTGCAGTCGTGTGCATCGGTGGATGCCCAGATTCTGCACTTTTAAAGCCCCTCATGTGCACCCCGTGTGCACTTTATCTTGCACACGGCAGAAAACACCGGTTTTCATCTTGGAAAATATTGTTAAAAATCAAACACTTAGCCCATGGCGCATGAGCGTTGCGCCGATGATGGACTGGACCGATCGCCACTGCCGTTACTTTCACCGGCTGCTGACCCGCCAGACTCTGCTGTACACCGAGATGGTGAACGCGGGTGCCATCATCCATGGCGGCACCGAGCGCCACCTGCGCTTCAATGCCGAAGAACACCCCGTGGCCTTGCAACTGGGCGGCAACGAACCCGACAAACTGGCCCAAGCCGCCCGGTTGGGCGAGCAATGGGGCTACGACGAAATTAACCTGAACTGCGGCTGCCCCAGCGACCGCGTGCAGCGCGGCGCGTTTGGCGCCAGCCTGATGAAGGCGCCCCAGCTGGTGGCCGACTGTGTCAAGGCCATGAAGGACGTGGTGAGCGTGCCCGTCACGGTCAAGCACCGTATTGGCATCGACAAGGTGGAGGACTACGGTTTCGTGCGCGACTTCATCGGCACAGTGGCCGAGGCAGGCTGCACCGTGTTCATCGTGCATGCGCGCAATGCGTGGCTGCAGGGCCTCTCCCCCAAAGAAAACCGCGACATCCCGCCCTTGCGCTACGAGGTGGTGCACCGCCTCAAGGCCGAGTTTCCGCAGTTCACCATTGCCATCAATGGCGGCATCCAGACCGATGACGTGGTACTGGAGCAGCTCGACCACCTGGACGGCGTGATGATCGGCCGCGAGGCGTACCACAACCCCTGGTGGCTGGCGCGCTGGGACCAGCTCTACTACGGTGGCGCCCCCTGCCCCCTGACCCGCGAAGAGGTGGAGCTGGCCATGGTCGAGTACATGGAGCGCGAGGCCGCGCAGCACGGCACCCCCTGGCCCCACATCGCCCGCCACATGCTGGGCCTGCGCCACAGCCTGCCCGGCGCCCGCATCTGGCGCCAGGTGTGGAGCAACCATCTGCTCAAGGACCGGCCTGCACGCGAGGTGCATGCGCTGGCGATGGAAACCTACGGCACCTTCGCCTTTGGGCATCCGGCCGAGGCAGGCACCGAGGCCGGATAAAGGCAGGCGCAATATGCGGCGCTACACCTGCCGCGCCAGCCACACCGCCAGCGGCTCGGGCCGACCGAACAGATAGCCCTGCAAGCATTCGCACTGGTTCTCCACCAGAAAGCTGGCCTGGGCGCGGGTCTCTACCCCTTCGGCCACCACGCGCAGGTTCAGGTGGCTGGCCACCGACAGGATGGACTGCACGATGGCGGTGTCGCTGGGGTCGTCAGGAGTGTCCTGCACAAAACTCTTGTCGATCTTGAGTTCAAACAGCGGCAGGCGCTTGAGGTAGGCCAGGCTCGAATAGCCGGTGCCAAAGTCGTCGATGGAAAAGCGCACACCCAGGCCCACGATTTCGGTCATGCGGGCGATGGTGTCGTCCAGGTCTTCGATGAGCAGGCTTTCCGTCACTTCCAGGATCAGGTTGCCGGGGTGCGCCCCGGTGTGAGCCAGCACGTGGCGCACGCGCTCGACAAAATCATCCTGGCGGAACTGCCGCTGGCTCACGTTGACGGACAGCGACAGCTCCCGCCCCGCCGCCTGCAGGCGCGCCAGGGTTTCACAGGCCTGCTGGATCATCCAGTCGCCCATGCGCAAGATGAGGCCGGAGGCCTCGGCAATGGGGATGAAGCGGCTGGGCGGCACATTGCCGCGCACCGGGTGGGTCCAGCGCATCAGCAACTCGCCGCCGACCACGGTGCCCGAGGCATCCACCTGGCTTTGCACAAAGGCGGCGAGTTGCCCTTCGGCCTGGGCTTTTTTCAGGTCCTGCTCCAGGGCCAGGCGCTCCTGCACATCGGCCTGCATCGCGGCTTCGTAGAAACGGATGCGGTTGCGGCCCAGGTCCTTGGCGCGGTACATGGCGGTGTCAGCCTCGCGCAGCAGGTCTTCCACGCCGTCGCCGCGCTTGGGGAACAGCGTGATGCCGATGCTGCCCGTGGTGCTGTAGAGGTGGGTGGCAATGGTGTAGGGCGCTTCCAGGGCAGCCCGGATCGCCTCGGCCACCAGCAGGGCCCCGCGCCCGGCGGAGTCCATGTCGGACGCCACGTTGTGCACCAGCACCACAAACTCGTCGCCCCCCAGCCGGGCCACGGTGTCGCCGGGGCGCAGTTGCTGGGTCAGGCGCTGGGCCACCTGCATCAGCAGCGCATCGCCCACGGTATGGCCACGCGCGTCGTTGATCTGCTTGAAGTTGTCCAGATCGATGTAAAGCACAGCCCCCACCTGGGCGGCTTTGAGGGCGCTGTGCAAGGCATGCTCCATGCGATCCAGCAGCATGCGCCGATTGGGCAGGCCGGTGAGGCCGTCGAAGTAGGCCAGCTGGTGCGAGCGCGCTTCGGCCTGCTTGCGCTCGGTGATGTCGCGCGACAGGGCAATGAACCGGGCGCCGTCGCCCGGCGTGGTGGCGTCCTTGCGGGCGATGGACAGCTCGAACCAGTGGGTGGCGCCCCCCACTTCCAGCCGGTACTGGTGGCCCGCCGAGTAGCCCATGTGGTGTGCGGCCTCCAGCGCGGCATGGCAGCCCGCCGCAGCCTCGGGCGGCACCACTTCGCTCATCAGGCGCCCGAGGAACATCTCGGGCGGCAAGGCCAGCAGGTCCGATCGGGCCGAGCGGTAGTGGTGGATGCGGCCGTCCAGCCCCAGCTCGAACAGCAGGTCGGGGATGGCGTTGAGCGTGCTCTCCAGGTCATCACGTGTGGCGCGCAGCTCGGCCGTCATGCCATGCGCCAGCGCCACCGCGCGCTCGCGGCCAGTGGCCAGGAACCAGGTGAACCAGGCCAGCAGCAGGCTGAGCGCAACCCCCACCAGGGCGACAGCGTGGTGCCCGCCATTCTGAAAGCGCAACAGGAACGCGGCGTGGGGCGACAGCTGGAGCGTCCAGCGGCGCCCGCCCAGGTCCAGCTCGCTCTGGGCCCGCAGGCTGGTGGGGACGGGCTCTGCGCCCACATTGCTGAACAGGCGCGTGGCCGCATCGTCCGGTGTGGCGCTGCCTGCGGTGCTGTCGGTGATCTGCAGGGCAATGTCGGCATCAAACTCGCCCGCCATACCCTGCACCACGTCGGCCACGCGAAAAGGTGCCGACACCCAGCCCGCCAGCCCCGCGCGGCGCCCCTCGACCGAGTCGGTGCGGGCGTCGGGGCGGTACAGCGGCAGGTACATCACCAGCCCCGGGCTGCTGTCCTGCATCAGTGTCAGCGGCCCCGACAGCGCCAGCGCCCCGGTGTCGCGGGCCCGGTCCAGCGCCTCCTTGGCGGCTGGGATGGTCAGAACATCCAGTCCCAGCGCCTTGAGGTTGTCGCCTGCCAGGGGTTCGATGTGGGTGATGGGGGCCATCACGGCACGCCCACCCTCGGGCCACACGGTGTAGTGCTCGAAGCCACGCTGACGCATGTCCTGCACGTGGCTGGCCAGCGCTGTGCCAGGGAACTGCAGAATCAGCGACACCCCCTGCAGCCCGGGGCGGGTGGCCTCCAGCTGCAAGGCGCTGATGTAGGCCTGGAACTCGCTGCGATCAATGCGCTCGGAGCCCTCGAAGTAGCCCTTCACACCGCGCAGCACCACCTCGTAGGTGGTCATGCGGTCCTTGAGGTTGGAGGCGATCTGGTCGGCCGCCACTTCAAAATTCTGTTCCCGCTTGGCCCGGCCGCCCTGCTCCTCTCCCTGCCAGTACAGGTAGGTCAGCCCCAGCGTGAGCAAGGCCATCAAGGGTGGCAGCACCACCGGCAGCCAGCGGTGGCTGGCCGCCCCAGTCAGCGACTCCACGCGGGGCGCCGCTTGCGCGGGACCGATGGTGGATGGCTCGTCGCCTTCATGAGGAGGTGGTGTCATTGCGGTTCGTCTGGCAATCAGTCAAAAAAGAGAAAGGCAAGCACGAAAAAAGGCGATGGACTCGCCTGCACCATTATGGACACCAGTACCAAGCTGCGAAGGAATAAATCGCCCCACGCCCCCACTGGCTGCGCTCACCCCGGCATGACCTGCTACAGGGTGTTGGCGGATATGCTTGGGCCACCGGCACACTGCCCCCGCACACTTTTTCATCCCCAAGACACAACGCCGCATGCCATCGCTTGATTTCGACCTGGAGGCCTCCCACTTCCGCAGCTTTTATGCGCAGCAGGCCCCAGCCCTGGAGGCCGCGTGCACAGCCATCACCGGCCTGGTGGGGGCTGCGGTGGCGCAGGCCGGGGGCATTGACATCGCCAAGGTGGAAGGCCGTGTGAAGGATGCCGACGAATGCATCCGCAAGTTCGTGCGCAAGTACCGCCCGGCACTGGAAGAAAACAACACTCCCTACGACATCCAGAGCTACATCACCGACCTCATCGGCGTGCGGGTGGTGTGCCTGTATGAGGACGAGCTGGAGAAGGTAGCGCAGACCATGCGCGAGCGTTTTGCGGTAATTGAGGTCACGGACAAGGTGACGGCTGTGGAGAGCACCGAGGCGTCGTTTGGCTACAAGGGCCTGCACCTGGACCTGCGCCTGGGCGCCTCCGAGCGCGACCTGCCGGAACATGCAGCCTATGCCCACTGGGCGTTTGAGCTGCAGGTGCGCACCATCATCCAGGACTCGTGGAGCGTTCTGGACCACAAGATCAAGTACAAAAAGTCGATTCCGCAGCAACTCAAGCGGCGCATCAATGTGCTGTCGGCCCTCTTCGAGCTGGCCGACCGGGAGTTCCGCCAGATCCGCGATGCCACAGCAGCCGAACTGCTGCAGGCCCCCGACGAAACCGCCGACCCGGTGCCCGATGCAGCCGCCGACGCGCAAGCTGCAGGCAAGGCGGCAGGCGGCAGCAGCGAGCTGAACGCCTTTACCTTCCTGAAGATCGCCACACATTTCTTCAAGGACTTCGAGTTCGAGCCGTCCAAGGTCGATGGCTTTGTGGACGACATCCAGGCCTGGTCACCGCGCATGACCCGCGCGCGTTTCAACACCCTGATGCGCGAGACCATCGGTGTGGTCAAGCGCTACAAGCTGCACTTTGAGGAGCAAAACCCCCAGGCCAGCTTCAACCCCTACACGGTGATCCGGCACTGCCTGTACCTGAGCAACAAGACCGCCTTCCGCCCGGCGCTGCGCAATTCGGCGCGCGAATCGTTCGAGGCCTGGCTGCTCGACAACACCGACCCCCGGCCCCATTGACGGAGCCAGGTTGGGTTGGGGGCTGCATCTGTAACCCCGTGCCAAGCCCTGCCGCCCAGCGGCGTCGCATGTCACATAGGCGACTTGGCATTGGTGGTTTTACTCCATGCGCTTGTTACCAAGTGCTGCTATATTGCACTGCAACAAAACGGAGTTTCGCCCCATGCTGTATCACATCTACGAAACCCAGCGCTCCCTGATGGAGCCCTTTACAGACTTTGCGCAGGCGGCTTCCAAGTTGTTCAGCAACCCCGTGTCGCCGCTGAGCCAGACCTCTGCCGCCCAGCGCATGGCTGCGGGCTACGACCTGCTCTACCGCCTGGGCAAAGACTACGAAAAGCCCGCCTTTGACATCCACACCGTGGATGTGGACGGCATAGGTGTCGCCATCCATGAACGCATCGAAGTCAACAAGCCGTTCTGCGAGCTGCGCCGCTTCAAGCGTTTTTCAGACGACCCCGCTACGCTGACCAAACTCAAGGGCCAGCCCGTGGTCCTGATCGTGGCGCCGCTGTCGGGCCACTACGCCACCCTGCTGCGCGACACCGTGCGCACCATGCTCAAGGACCATAAGGTCTACATCACCGACTGGAAGAACGCCCGCCTGGTGCCGCTGGCCGAGGGAGAGTTCCACCTGGATGACTACGTGAACTACGTGCAGGAGTTCATCCGCCACCTGCAAGGCCAGTACGGCAACTGCCATGTGATCAGCGTGTGCCAACCCACCGTGCCGGTGCTGGCGGCCGTGTCGCTGATGGCCAGCCGGGGCGAAAAAACGCCGCTGACCATGACCATGATGGGCGGGCCCATCGACGCCCGCAAGTCGCCCACCGCCGTGAACAACCTGGCCACGAACCGCAGCTACGAATGGTTTGAGAACAACGTGATCTACCGCGTGCCGGAGAAATTCCCGGGCGCAGGCCGTCGCGTGTACCCCGGCTTTTTGCAATACACCGGGTTTGTGGCCATGAACCCGGACCGCCATGCGTCCAGCCACTACGACTACTTCAAGGACCTGATCAAGGGCGACGACGCCAGCGCCGAAGCCCACCGCAAGTTCTACGACGAATACAACGCCGTGCTGGACATGGACGCGGACTACTACCTGGAAACCATCCAGACAGTGTTCCAGGACTACAAGCTGGTCAACGGCACCTGGGATGTACGCTCGCCCGCAGGCAAGATTGAGCGCGTGCGCCCGCAGGACATCACCGCCACCGCCCTGTTCACGGTCGAGGGCGAGCTGGATGACATCTCCGGCTCGGGCCAGACCGAAGCCGCCCACGACCTGTGCAGCGGCATCGTGCGCAAGGAACAACGCCACCTGGAAGCCAAGGGCGCAGGCCACTACGGCATCTTCAGCGGCCGCCGCTGGCGCGATCTGGTGTACCCGAAGGTCCGCGCATTCATTCTGGAGCACGAGCTGCCCCGCGTGAGTGAGGCCAAGCCGGCCGCCGCGCCGGTGACCAAGACTACAGCGCCCGCTGCGGCAGTGGCAGCCCCCGCCAAAGCCAAGCCCAAGGCCACCAGCCCGCAGCCCAAGCCAGCAGTAAAGGCCACCCCATCTGCCGCCACCCGCGCACGCGGGGTGGCCCAAGCCGCAGCACCCACTGCAGCGGTGGCAACGCGCTGGGTCAAGCCTGAGGGCGCTGCGCAAGCCACGGGGGCCGCCGCTGAGCCGGTGCAGGCCGATGCAGGCACAGCCAAGGCCACGACAGCCACGGCCGCCCCTGCCCGCAGCGCCAGCCGCAGCAGCAAGGCGCGCAAGGCTTGATCCGCCCGCCCGAGACCCAGACACCACACGCTGCCCCGATGGACCTCGCAGCGCGGATCGACGCCGCGCTGCCGCAAACGCAGTGCACACGCTGCGGCTATCCCGACTGCGCCAGCTATGCGCAGGCCATTGCCAGCGGCGAAGCCGCCATCAACCAATGCCCGCCCGGCGGCGCTGAGGGTGTGGTGCGCCTGGCGGCCATCACGGGCCTGGCCGTGCTGCCATTGAGCGCCGAACATGGTGTGGAGGGGCCACGCACCGTGGCCTTCATTGACGAAGCCTGGTGCATTGGCTGCACGCTCTGCATCAAGGCCTGCCCCACGGATGCCATCATGGGTTCCCACAAGCGGATGCACACGGTGATCGAGCCCTATTGCACGGGGTGCGAGTTGTGCATTCCTGTCTGCCCGGTGGACTGCATCCAACTGGAGACCGTGAGCGGCTCGGCCACCGGCTGGGCCGCATGGTCCGCCCCCCTGGCCCTGCAGGCACGCCAGCGCTACAAGCAGCATCGCCAGCGCGTGCCCCTGGAGGATGCAGAAGAAGAACCTGCAGAAGCGATGGGCGAGCAGGTCGGCAGTGCCACCGATACCGCCACCAGCGGTGCCAACGCCGCCGACGCGCGCAAGGTCGCCATTGCAGCCGCCATGGAACGCGCCCGGCAACGCAGGGAACAAAACCCGCGCTGAGCGGTGCCCTCCCGCCCCTGATAGATCAGGACGCCGAGAGCAAATCAGCCCATCAACGGGCCGCCAGAGACTTGTAGACCCCGCAGCCCACGTACAGATCCCCCACGCGGCTCACGTAAGACATCTTGGTCTGCACGGCGCCCGTCGCCGGGTTGTTGATGTCGTACTCCACCCAGCCCGGGGCCCGATCGGCCTGGGCCACGATGTCGCTCACCAGCCGGTCGCCCGCAATGCCCGGAATGTCTTGCACGCGGGTGCCCACCTTGGCAGGGTTGCCGCCAAACGCACGGTAGGTGCCCGCGCTGTCCAGCACAAAAACGTACATGTCCCGGTCGTGGAAGGGCTGGCTCTTGTCCGTCAGGCTGCGCAGAAACTGGTCCTCCGAGGTGGTCTTGTGCAGGGCCACGGCCTTCTGGACCAGTGCCACGGCCTCATCGGCCGTGCCCTGCTGCAGCCGGAACGCCGCCACTGCCCGAGACAGGGTGGAAGCGCGCTGCTCCAGGGCTTCGGCCTGCTGCACGGCATGGCCCACCATCTGCGCGTTGTGCTGGGTGATCTGATCCAGTTGCTGCACGGCAGAACTCACCTCGCTCAGGCCCGTGCTCTGTTCTGCGCTGGAGCCCGAGATTTCCGTCATGCTCGCGGCCACGCTGCGGATACCGCCCGCCATGTTAGCGATGCCGTCACCAGCCGAACGGATCAGCCCGGCGCTGGCCTCGACCTGGCTCACCGAGGCGCCGATCAGCTCGCGGATCTCGCGTGCGGCATCGCCAGAGCGTTTGGCCAGGGTGCGCACTTCGCCCGCCACTACCGCAAAACCCCGTCCCTGCTCACCCGCCCGGGCGGCTTCCACGGCGGCGTTCAGCGCCAGGATGTTGGTCTGAAAGGCAATGCTGTCGATGACACCGATGATTTCGGTCATGCGGCGCGCACTCTGCTGGATGGCCTCCACCGACTGCACCGCCCGGGCCATGGCCTCGGCGCCCGCATCGGCAGCCTTGCGCACATCGGCGGCCCTCGCGTCGGCGCTGCGGGCCGTGTGGGCGTTGTTCTGCACGGCAGACGAGAGCTGTTCCACGCTGGCTGCGGTTTGCTCCAGGTTGGCAGCCTGCTGCTCGGTGCGGTCGGCCAGCGACCGATTGCCCTGCGCCAGGCTCTGGCCCGCGTGGGCCACCAGCGCCGCATTGCTACGGATGTCGGCCACCATGGACGACAAGGTCAGCACCATCTGGTCGAGCGACTGCGCCATGGCGCCCACTTCGTCCTGGCCGTACACCCCTGCGCGCGTGCTCAGATCGCCATTCGTGGTCTGCTTCATGGCCCGCGACAGCCCTTCCAGGTCGGATGACAGGCTCAAATACAGCGCCAGCAGTGCATACAGCAAGGCCACGGCACCCACCACCCCGCCCCATCCCGGCGCTGCGGCGGTGGCGGCCAACACCACCGCAATCAACACGCCCAGCGTTGCCAGCTTGCCGGGCAGGTGCCATCTGCGCATCCACCAGAGTCCCGGGCGCAGTGGTAGGAATCCAGACATCTTGTCTCCTGTTATGGTTCTTTCCAGTGGCGGATGCTATGTCCCCGCTCTTACGTCGGATTGACACGGAGGCGCAGGGCAGCAGGCCCACACCAGCTCCTCCTTGAAGCGCCCCGGCCGCGCCTGGTGCGCAGGCTTTCGCGAAGTGTCCATCGCCCATAATGTGGCTCCATGAACCCCCTGCTCTCCCACCTCCAGCCCTACCCGTTCGAGCGGCTGCGGCAACTCTTTGCGGGGGTCACGCCCCCGGCGGCCTACAGCCCCATCAGCCTGGGCATGGGCGAGCCGCGCCATCCTACACCGCAGTTCATCAAGGATGCACTTAGCAACAACCTGGGCGGACTGGCCAGCTACCCCGCCACGGCGGGCGAACCCCGGCTGCGTGAGTCCTTCACACGCTGGCTGAACCAGCGCTATGCGCTCACCCTGGCCCCGGGCACCCAGGTCCTGCCCGTGAACGGTTCGCGCGAGGCGCTGTTTGCCTTTGCCCAGACCATCATCGACCCCTCCCAGGGCCAGCCCCTGGTGGTCTGCCCCAACCCGTTCTATCAAATCTACGAAGGTGCGGCACTGCTGGCAGGCGCCCAGCCCTACTACGCCCCCAGCGACCCGGCGCGCAACTTTGCGGTGAACTGGGACACGGTGCCCGAATCGGTGTGGGAGCGCACGCAGCTGCTATTCGTGTGCTCACCCGGCAACCCGACCGGCGCCGTCATGCCCCTGAGCGAGTGGAAGAAACTCTTTGAGCTGAGCGACCGCTATGGCTTCGTGATCGCCTCGGACGAGTGCTACAGCGAAATCTATTTCCGGGACGAGCCGCCCCTGGGCGGCCTGCAGGCCGCTGAACAGCTAGGCCGGCGCGACTTCAAGAACCTGATCTCCTTCACCAGCCTGTCCAAACGCAGCAACGTGCCCGGCATGCGCAGCGGCTTTGTGGCGGGCGACGCGGCCCTGATCAAGTCCTTTTTGCTCTACCGCACCTACCATGGCAGCGCCATGAGCCCCATCGTGCAGGCAGCCAGCATCGCTGCCTGGGGCGACGAGCAGCACGTGGTGGAAAACCGCACGCGCTACCGCAAGAAATTTGCCCAGGTCACCCCACTGCTGGCGGGCGTGATGGAAGTTGCCCTGCCCGATGCCGGTTTCTACCTCTGGGCCAAGGTGCCTGACGCCCTGGGGATGACCGACGCCGAGTTCGCGCGGGCCCTTCTGGGTCAATACAATGTCACGGTGCTGCCCGGCAGCTACCTGGCCCGCGAGGCCCAGGGCAGCAACCCCGGCGCCCAGCGCGTGCGCATGGCCCTGGTGGCCGAAACCGACGAGTGCGTGGAGGCTGCACTGCGCATCGTGCAGTTCATCCAAGCCCGCACGGCCTGATTTCTGAATCCTGATCCACAGACTGACCGACTGACAGACAACAACATGACCCAACAACTGCAAACCATCATCGACAACGCCTGGGACAACCGCGCCAGCCTCTCGCCCGCCGCCGCACCCAAGGAAATCCAGGACGCCGTCGAGCACGTGATCGCCGAACTGAACAACGGCAAGCTGCGCGTAGCCACGCGCGAAGGCGTGGGCCAGTGGACCGTGCACCAGTGGATCAAGAAGGCCGTGCTGCTGTCCTTCCGCCTGAAGGACAACGAAGTCGTCAAGGCCGGTGACCTGGGCTTTTACGACAAGGTGCAGACCAAGTTTGCCCACCTGTCCGAAGAAGAAATGAAGGCCACCGGCGTGCGCGTGGTGCCCCCAGCCGTGGCCCGCCGTGGCAGCTTCATCGCCAAGGGCGCGATCCTGATGCCGTCGTACGTGAACATCGGCGCTTATGTGGGCGAAGGCACCATGGTGGACACCTGGGCCACCGTGGGCTCGTGCGCGCAGATCGGCTCCAACGTGCACCTGTCCGGCGGCGTGGGCATTGGCGGCGTGCTGGAACCCCTGCAGGCGGGCCCCACCATCATTGAAGACAACTGCTTCATCGGCGCCCGCTCCGAGGTGGTTGAAGGCGTGGTGGTCGAAGAGAACTCCGTGCTGGGCATGGGTGTGTACCTGGGCCAGAGCACCCCCATCTTCAACCGCGCCACCGGCGAAATCAGCTACGGCCGCGTGCCCTCTGGCTCGGTGGTGGTCAGCGGCAACCTGCCCAAGACAGCCGCCAATGGCGCACCCTACAGCATGTACGCTGCCATCATCGTCAAGCAGGTGGACGCGCAAACCCGCTCCAAGACCAGCATCAACGACCTGCTGCGCGACTGATGATGTGGACCGGCGGACGGCCTGGGCCGTTCGCCCCGCCGACAGAGACTGACAACAAGAGGGAAACACCATGAGCACGATGGAACGAATTCTTCGCCTGATGGCAGAGAAAAAAGCCTCCGACGTCTATCTGTCGGCCAACGCCCCCGCGCTGATCAAGATCAACGGCGAGTGCGTGCCCATCAACAACCAGATCCTGCCGCCCGATGCGCCGCGCAACCTGCTCTCCGAAGTGGTCCCCCCGGACCGCATCGAGGAGCTGGAAGAAACAGGCGAACTCAACATGGGTGTGCCGCTCAGCGGCGTGGGCCGCTTCCGGGTCAGCGCCATGCGCCAGCGGGGCAGCTATGCGGTGGTGATCCGCTTCATCTCGCAGCAGATCCCCGAGTTCGACACCCTGGGCCTGCCGCCGGTGATGCGCGAACTCATCATGGAGAAGCGCGGCCTGATCCTCATGGTGGGGGCCACCGGCTCGGGCAAGAGCACCTCGCTCGCGTCCATGATCGACACCCGCAACGAGGCCATGACCGGCCACATCCTCACCATCGAGGACCCGGTCGAATACCAGTTCAAGAACAAGAAATCCATCGTCAACCAGCGCGAGATCGGCAGTGACACCCAGTCCCTGCAAACCGCGCTGAAAAACGCGCTGCGCCAAGCGCCCGACGTGATCCTGATCGGCGAAATCCGCGACCGCGAAACGATGTCGGCCGCGATTGCCTATGCCCAGTCGGGCCACCTGTGCCTGGCCACGCTGCACGGCAACAACAGCTACCACGCGCTCAACCGTATCCTGAGCTTCTACCCCGTCGAAGTGCGCCCCACCATGCTGGGCGACCTGGCATCCGCCATGAAGGCCATCATTTCGCAACGCCTGGTGCGCACCGTGGACGGAAGCCGCGCCCCCGCCGTGGAGGTCATGCTCAACACCAAGCTCGTGTCTGACCTGATTGAAAAAGGCGACTTCTCGGGCGTGAAGGAGGCCATGGAAAAATCCATGGCCGAGGGTTCGCAGACCTTCGAGGAAGCGCTGGCCCACCTCATCATGGACGCCAAGATCGACCGCAAGGAAGGCATGTCCTACGCCGACTCGCCCACCAACCTGATGTGGCGCCTGCAGAACGACTTTTCCCTGGCCGCCAACGCCGCCAAGGCCCAGAAGGAAGCGCGCGACACACCCGACGATGCGCCGTCGTTTACCGAAATCGTACTGGACGTCAAACCCGCCGCGTAGAGTCCCTCCTGAGTCGTGTTCGGCGCCTCTCCAGGGGGGCGGCGCCCTCGCTGCGGGACGGCCATCGCCCGGAGCCCCTTGCCCCGCATGCGCCAGTTTTTGTGCAGCGCTTCGTGCCACCGTTTTTTCGAACGCCACTGATTGTTATTCCACTCCTCCCATGTCCCGCACCCTGCACCTGGCTGAACAGCTCATTGCCCTGCCCTCCATCACCCCCGAGGACGCGGGCTGCCTCGACCTGCTGGCCGCTCGGCTGGCTCCACTGGGATTCGTGTGCGAACGCCTGGACAGCGGCCCCGCCGAATTCCGCGTCAGCAATTTGTGGGCAAAAAGGCCCTCACCGCGCGACCAGCTTTCCCAAGCAGCTATCAAAACCGTAGTATTTGCGGGCCACACCGATGTGGTGCCCACGGGCCCCCTGAACCAGTGGAGCAGCGACCCCTTCGTGCCCACGCACAAAGACGGCAAGCTCTACGGCCGTGGCGCCAGCGACATGAAGACCTCCATCGCCGCCTTTGTGGTCGCGGTGGAAGAGTTCCTGGCGGCCACGCCAGAACCCCTCATCCAGCTCGCCTTCCTCCTCACCAGCGATGAAGAAGGCCCCTCGGTGGACGGCACCAAGGTCGTGGTCGAGCAGCTCAAGGCGCGCGGCGAGCCGCTGCACTACTGCATCGTCGGCGAACCCACCTCGGTCGAAAAAACCGGCGACATGATCAAGAACGGGCGGCGCGGCACACTAAGCGGCAAACTCAGCGTGCGCGGCATCCAGGGCCACATCGCCTACCCCCAACTCGCACGCAACCCCATCCACCAGGCCCTGCCCGCGCTGGCCGAGCTGGCCGCTACCGTGTGGGACCAGGGCAATGCCTTCTTCCCGCCCACCAGCTGGCAGATCAGCAACATGCACGGCGGCACCGGCGCCACCAACGTGATCCCGGGCGAGGTCGTGATCGACTTCAACTTCCGCTTCTCCACCGAATCCACGGCAGAGGGCCTGCAGCAGCGCGTGCACGCCGTGCTGGACCGCCACGGCCTGGAGTACGACCTGCGCTGGACGCTGGGCGGCCAGCCCTTCCTGACCACACCAGGCGAACTGGTCAGCGCCGTGCAGCAGGCCATTGCGGCCGAGACGGGCATCACTACCGAACTCTCCACCACCGGTGGCACCAGCGACGGCCGCTTCATTGCCCAGATCTGCCCGCAGGTCATCGAACTCGGCCCGCCCAACGCGACCATCCACAAGATCGACGAGCATGTGGTGGTGGCCGACATCGAGCCGCTCAAGAACATCTACCGCCGCACGCTGGAGAACCTGCATGCGCAGGCCCTGGCGGCGGGCATGGCGCCAGCAGCATGAGCAGCACCAACCATCCCCTGACCGGCAACACCGTCGGCGCGCTGGTCGAATCTGGCGCCCAATGGCTGGCCTCGGCCGGGGTGTTTTTTGGCCACGGCACCACCAACGCCCATGGCGAAGCCGCCTGGCTGGTCCTGTGGCGCCTGGGCCTGCCGCTGGACAGTGACCTCTCAGACGCACCAGATTCCATCAAAAATCAGGCCGTACCGCCCGACCAGCTTGCCCTGGTAGCTACACTTTTTGATGAACGCATCCGCACACGCAAGCCGGCTGCCTACCTCACGCGCGAGGCCTGGCTGCAGGGCGTGCCCTTCTACGTGGACGAACGCGCCATCGTGCCGCGCAGCTTCATCGCCGAACTGCTGGCCGATGGCAGCGTGGACGGATTCCTGAGCGACAACACCCGCCAGGTGCTGGACCTGTGCACCGGCAACGGCAGCCTGGCCGTGCTGGCCGCCATGGCCTGGCCCGAGGTGGAAGTGACCGGCGCCGACATCTCGCCCGACGCCCTGGCCGTGGCCCGCATCAACGTGGACAAACACGGCCTGCAGGACCGCATCCGGCTGCAGCTCTCCGATGGCCTCGCCGCCCTGCCCGGCCCCTGGGACCTGATCCTGTGCAACCCGCCCTATGTGAACGCCGCCAGCATGGCCGCGCTGCCCAACGAATACCGCGCCGAACCCGAACTGGCCCTGGCCGGTGGCGCGGACGGCATGGACTTCGTGCGCCAGTTGTTTGACGCCGCGCCCGCATGCATGACGGGGGACGCCGTGATCATCCTGGAGATCGGCAACGAGCGCCCGTACTTCGAAGCCGCGTTCCCCCAACTGCCTGTTTTCTGGCTTGATACCAGCGCGGGAGAAGACCAGGTTTTGCTGGTCACCCGGCAGGCCTTGGCAGCCCAAGCCCGCCTCACGGCACAATAGAGGGTTGCGCGCCGCCGCCTTTGCAGCGGTCACGCCATTTGCAATCGCGCTGGCCCCCCTGATTTTTCATGCCACCCGCCCCGTGCGGGTGTGCTTTTTTCTGAATTCCGGATGATCACCCTCAAGAACGTTACCCTGCGGCGCGGCACCAAAGTCGTGCTCGACAGCGTGTCCACCACCATCAACCCCGGCGAAAACGTCGGCCTGGTGGGCCGCAATGGCGCGGGCAAGTCGAGCCTGTTCGCGCTGCTCAGCGGCAAGCTGCACGAGGATGGGGGCGATTTCTACATCCCTCCCAGCTGGCGCATGGCCGAGGTCGCGCAGAACATGCCCGAAACCGACCAGTCCGCCACCGACTTCGTGCTGGAGGGTGACACCCGCCTGGCGGAAGTCCAGCAGCAATTGGCCGAGGCGGAGGCCAGCGACGACGGCATGGCCATTGCCCATGCCTATTCGGACCTGCATGACGCAGGTGCGCACGATGCCGTGGCCCGTGCCCAGGCGCTCATCCTGGGGCTGGGCTTTCGCGTGAGCGAACTGGATCAGCCGGTCAATAGCTTCTCTGGCGGCTGGCGCATGCGCCTGCAATTGGCGCGCGCGCTGATGTGCCCCAGCGATTTGTTGCTGCTGGACGAGCCCACCAACCACTTGGACCTGGACGCGCTCGTCTGGCTCGAAGCCTGGCTCAAGCGCTATGCGGGCACCATGATCGTTATCAGCCACGACCGCGAGTTCCTGGACGCCATCACCAATGTCACTCTGCAAATCCAGCAGGGTGAGTTGAACCGCTACGGCGGCAACTACAGCAAGTTTGAAGAGCTGCGTGCCCAGCAGCTCGAACTGCAGCAAGCCAGCTTTGCCAAACAGCAGGAGAAGATGGCCCACCTGCAGAAGTTCATCGACCGCTTCAAGGCCAAGGCCAGCAAAGCCAAGCAGGCGCAAAGCCGGGTCAAGCAGCTTGAGCGCATGGAGAAAATCGGGCCGGTGCTGGCCGAGGCGGACTTCACCTTCGAGTTCAAGGAGCCTGCCAACCTGCCCAACCCCATGCTGGCCATCAGCGATGCGTCGTTTGGCTATGTGGACGACGAGGGCGTGCCCACCACCATCCTCACGGGCGTCAACCGCTCGGTGCTGGCGGGGCAGCGCATCGGCATCCTGGGTGCCAACGGCCAGGGCAAGTCCACGCTGGTCAAGACCATTGCGCGCACCATGAAGGCGCTGGGCGGCAGCATCACAGAAGGCAAGGGCCTGAATATCGGCTACTTTGCCCAACAGGAGCTGGACGTTCTGCGTCCCGCAGAGAACCCGCTGGAGCACATGATCCGCCTGGCCAAGGAGCTGGGGCCGGATGCCAAGCAACCGAGCCGCGAGCAGGACCTGCGCAGCTACCTGGGCAGCTTCAATTTCACGGGTGACATGGTCAAGCAGGCCGTGGGCACCATGAGCGGCGGCGAAAAGGCCCGCCTGGTGCTGGCCATGATCGTCTGGCAACGCCCCAACCTGCTGCTGCTGGACGAGCCCACCAACCACCTGGACCTGGCCACCCGCGAGGCCCTGGCCATGGCGCTCAACGACTTCGACGGCACCGTCATGCTGGTCAGCCACGACCGTGCGCTGCTGCGCTCGGTCTGCGAGGACTTCTGGATGGTCGGCCGGGGCGTGGTGGGGCCGTTTGACGGCGATCTGGACGACTACCAACGCTACCTGCTTGAAGAGTCCAAGCGCCTGCGCGAAGAAGCCCGTCAGGCAGAACAGGCCCAGGCGGCCGACGCGCCCCCCGCAGCCCCCAAAGCCACCGCCCCGTCGCCAACCCCCGCAGCGCCTGCAGCGCCCGCGCACGCACCAGCTCCGGCTCCGGCTCCTGCGGCACGGGACGGCCGCGAGCAGCGCAAGATCGACGCCCAGACACGCCAGCAACTGGCCGAAAAGACCCGCCCCCTCAAAAAGGAGCTGGAGCAGATCGATAAGCGCCTGGCGGTGCTGTCCACCGAACGGGCCGGCCTGGAGCAAAAACTGACCGAATCCCTGCCCCCCGCAGAAATTGCCGAATGCGGCCGGCGCCTGAAAGTCGGGAACGACGAAACGGCCCAACTCGAAGAGCGCTGGTTGGAAATTTCTTCTGCCCTCGAAGAAATTTCTGCGGCCGCATCCGCATGAGTATGTAAATTCATGTAAACAAAGGGTGGTGTTTTCCGAGCTTTACGCCCGCTATTCATACCCCTTTAGCTACTCTTTTTATAGCAATTTACATCTTCCACCTACGGGCACTTGCGGTTGCATTTTTTTGCGAAACGCTGTCAACGGACTGTGAATGGGCCGCGTTGTTGGTACATCACAGGAGTTTTCCAGCATGAACACCACCGCAATCTTGTCCGCTTGGCCCGAAGACGAACGCGATCGCAAGCGCGCCCCGGCCCGCTTCTGAACGAAGACGCAGCAGCCCGTTTCCTCATTCGCAGCGCACGCAATGACCGCCACTGCACCAATGCAAAAAACATGCCACAGTATGGCTGGCGCATTGACTCCACGGCCCATTGCTTGAGTCCACCGAAGAAAGGTCCGCAGGCAGCCCCTTCCCCCCCTCTGCTCCTCCCAATAAAAAACCCCGCATTGCGGGGTTTTTTGTTTTCTCAAAGGGTCCATGGACCCTGAGACCGATCAGCCCATGTGCAGGCCACCGTTGACGGAGAAGTCGGCACCCGTGGCATAGCCGCCTTCTTCCGAAGCCAGCCAGGCGATGATCGAAGCGATTTCGCTGGGTTCACCCAGGCGCTTGACGGGCACAGTAGCAACAATCTTTTCCAGCACATCAGGGCGGATTGCCTTGACCATGTCGGTGCCGATGTAGCCCGGGCTCACGGTGTTGACCGTCACGCCCTTGGTGGCCAGTTCTTGGGCCAGGGCCATCGAGAAGCCGTGCATGCCGGCCTTGGCAGCCGAATAGTTGGTCTGGCCGGCCTGGCCCTTTTCGCCGTTCACCGAGCTGATGTTGATGATGCGGCCCCAGCCCTTTTCCACCATGTCGGCCACCACTTGTTTGGTGACGTTGAACATGCTGTTGAGGTTGGTTTCGATCACCGCATCCCAGTCTTCGCGCGACATCTTGAGGAACATGCGGTCACGGGTAATACCGGCGTTGTTCACCAGCACGTCGATGGTGCCGTGCTCGGCCTTGGTCTTGCCAAAGGCCTCGACCGTAGAGTCCCAATCGCCCACATTGCCCACCGACGCATAGAAGGTGTAGCCTAGGGCTTTTTGCTCTGCCAGCCACTTGGCGTGATCACGGGTAGGGCCACAGCCGGCGATGACCTTGAAGCCCTCCTTGTGCAGTCGTTGGCAGATGGCGGTTCCGATACCACCCATGCCACCGGTGACATACGCGACTTTCTGGCTCATGTGATTTCTCCTTGTTAGTGATTTGCCCAGCACCCACTCTACCGAAGAAATCAGGCCCTGCCGTGAAGGAAAACACTGAAGCCCTTTCCTTTTTGGCATATCGGCATGCGTCACACATCTGACACAAGGCAGGCCCTCCTCAGAGTCACGTTTCTGGTGCAGAGCAAGGCCTTCAGGGCCTGATGCACCTCAAGGGGGCACGCAACGATCAGAAACAAAAAAGCCGCGTTGCACCAACGCGGCTTGTCACCCAGAAACCGCGCCCAGAGCATCTGCGCCAAGTGGCGAGATCCCCGCAGGCGCTGCCTGGCGGGTCGTTTCAGTCCATCAACGCTCCAGCGCCAGGGACACGCCCATGCCGCCACCGATACACAGCGCGGCCAGGCCCTTCTTGGCGTCGCGGCGCTGCATCTCGTGCAGCAGCGTCACCAGGATGCGGCAACCAGACGCACCGATGGGGTGGCCAATGGCAATGGCGCCGCCATTGACGTTGACCTTGGCGGGGTCAATGGCCAGTTCCTTGTTCACGGCGCAGGCCTGTGCGGCAAAAGCTTCGTTCAGCTCGAACAGGTCCACATCGGCTGCGTTCCAGCCTGCGCGCTGCAGGGCCTTGCGCGACGCAGGCACGGGGCCCATGCCCATGGTGGCGGGGTCCAGGCCGCTGGTGCCGAAGGCCGCGATGCGGGCCAGGGGCTTGAGGCCCAGGGCTGCCGCCTTCTTGGCGCTCATCACCACCACGGCGGCGGCGCCGTCGTTCAAGCCCGAGGCGTTGCCCGCCGTCACGCTGCCTGCCTTGTCGAAAGCAGGACGCAGGCCTGCGAGCGCTTCGGCGTTGGTCTTGCGGTTGAGGTACTCGTCGGCGTTGAAGAGGATCGGGTCGCCCTTCTTCTGTGCCAGGCTCACACCCACGATTTCATCTGCGAACTTGCCTGCGTCCTGCGCTGCGGCCGCCTTTTGCTGGCTGCCCAAGGCCAGGGCATCCTGCATGTCGCGGGTAATGCCATAGGCTTTGGCCACGTTCTCGGCCGTGATGCCCATGTGGTACTGGTTGTACACGTCCCACAGGCCATCGACGATCATGGAATCGACCATCTTCCAGTCGCCCATGCGCTGGCCGTCACGCGAGCCGTTGAGCACGTGGGGCGCCAGGCTCATGTTCTCCTGGCCACCGGCCACAACGATCTCGCTATCACCCCAGGCCACGGCCTGAGCGGCCAGCATCACGGCCTTCAGGCCCGAGCCGCAGACGGCGTTGATGGTCAGCGCCGGGGTTTCCTTGGCTACACCGGCCTTCATCGATGCCTGGCGCGCGGGGTTCTGGCCCACGCCAGCGGTCAGAACCTGGCCCATGATGACTTCACCGATCTGGTCGGACGACAGGCCTGCGCGCGCAATGGCTTCGCGGATCACGATGGCGCCCAGTTCACTCGCGGGCGTCTTGGCCAGCGCGCCACCAAACTTGCCCACAGCAGTGCGGGCGGCTGAAACGATGACGATGTCTTCCATGGAATGTCCTTGTGGTTGGGGTTGTTGCTGGGTCATTTTCGCGGTGCAGAAAGTCGGGGCGGGTCAGGACTTTTGCGTATCAGGATTTCTGCTTAACGTAGCTGCCCGGCGCGGGCTCGATGGCCTTGAACTTGGTGCCCTTGCCATAGCCTTTGGGCGCAGCAACCTGCTTGCCCGCATGGCCCTTGAGCCAGCCCGACCAGTCGGTCCACCAGCTGCCGGGGTGTTCGGTGGCACCATCCAGCCACTGGTCGAGGGTGGCGGGGAACTTGCCATCAGCACGTATCCAGTGACTGCGCTTGCCCTTGGCGGGTGGGTTGATCACGCCCGCGATGTGGCCCGAGGCACCCATCACAAACCGCTTCTTGCCCGGCAGCACCTGGGTGGATGCGTAGGCTGCCGTGGCGGGCACGATATGGTCTTCGCGCGAGCCATAGATGTAGACAGGCAGCGCCAGCCCGTTGAGGTCCAGCTTCTCGCCGCACACGGTCAGCTTGCCCGGTTTGATGAGGTTGTTTTCGAGATAGAAGTTGCGCAGGTACCAGGCATAGAACGGCCCCGGCAGGTTGGTGCTGTCGCTGTTCCAGTACAGCAGGTCAAACGGCGGCGGCGTTTCGCCCTTGAGGTAGTTGCCCACCACGTAGTTCCACACCAGGTCGTTGGGGCGCAGAAAGCTGAAGGTCGAGGCCAGGTCCTGCCCCTTCATCAGCCCGCCATTGCCCATCTGCATCTCCCGGAACTTGACGAAGGCCTCGTCGATGAACACATCGAGGATGCCGGTGTCACTGAAGTCGATCAGCGTGGTGAGAAAGGTGGCACTGGCCACGGGCTCGTCGCCGCGCGCCGCCAGCACGGCCAGCGCGTTGCTGAGGATGGTCCCGCCCACGCAGAAACCCAGGGCATTGATCTGCTCCGCCCCCGTGATGTTCTGCACCACATCGATGGCGGCCATGGCGCCATCTTCCACGTAGTCATCCCAGGTCTTGTGGGCCAGACTGTCATCGGGGTTGCGCCAGCTCACGACAAACGTGCGGTGGCCTTGTTCGACGGCATAGCGGATCAGCGAGTTCTCGGGCTGCAGGTCGAGGATGTAGAACTTGTTGATGCAAGGCGGTACCAGCAGGAAGGGCCGCTCGTACACTTTGGCTGTGAGGGGCTTGTACTCGAGCAGCTGGAACAGCTCGTTCTCGTACACCACCGCGCCCTCCGTGGTGGCCACATTGCGGCCCACCTCGAACAGGCTTTCGTCGGTCATCGACACATGGCCCTGCGTGATGTCGTGCAGCAGGTTCTGCATGCCTTTGGCAATGCTCTCGCCCTTGGTCTCGATGGCTTTCTTCTGCGCTTCGGCGTTGAAGGCCAGGAAGTTGCTCGGCGCCATGGCGGCCATCCACTGCTCCACGCCGAAACGGATACGGGCCTTGGTTTTTTCATCGGCCTCCACCGCCTCGGCCAGGCCCATCAGCGTACGTGCATTCAGCAAGTAGGCCGCTGCCGAAAATGCGGCCACCGGGTTGCTGGCCCAGCCTTCGCCGACAAAGCGCTTGTCCTTGACCTCGGGTGCGCCCTGCAGGCCCTGGGCCCACAACTCCTGGGCTTCCTTGAGGTATTGCTGCTGCAGTGCCTGCAGTTTGGGCTGCGAAAGCTGCAGCGCCGGAGCCGTGGGCATTTGCGCGCCCAGATCCATCTTCTGAAACGATTGCAGCGCCTGCGACCAGCTTTGCCCGAAAATCTGTTGGAACTGCTGGGCGCTCTCAGCCCAGGGTGATTCAGAATTCATGCTCTTTCCTCAATGGTTGATCGCTCGCGGCGGCAGGAGACCGCATCGATCTCCCCCTCGGGTTCATTGTTGCCGACCCATGGGCGCATGGCAACGGATCCGGCACTTGCAGTGAACACAATTCAATGTACCTCATCGTCATCGCCTGGACCTACGTCACCCTCATGATGGCCGTGGCCGAAGCCACCAGCTCCACGGGCACGCTGCTCGGCGCCGTGATCACCTTTGTGCTGTATGGCGTGCTGCCCATGGGCATCCTGGTCTACATCCTGGGTACGCCGTCGCGCAAGCGCTCCATCAAGGCGCGCGAAGCCGCCGAGCAAGCTGCCTACGATGCAGAGCAAGCAGCGGCGAACGCAGGCGCCACAACCGCCACGGCGGCCGAATCAGCCACGCCAGATGCAGGCAGCAAACCGGCCGCTAGCGCCGAGCACGGCAGCGTCGCGGCGGTGCGAAAAGAACCGTGAGGCGTTGGTTACGGTGCACCACGGGACCGTGCTGTTGTTGCCGTAGATCTGGGTGATCCCCAGGGCCCGCAGCCGCCTGCGGGCCAGGCCTGCCAGGTCGCACTGGTATTTGCCCGGGGCGTCTTCGCGGGGCACAAAAAAAGCCTGCGCGGCGGCGTCGGTGTCACAGAACGCCGCGCGCACCTCGGATCCCACTTCAAACGCCTGGGGGCCGATGCAGGGGCCCAGCCAGGCCAGTGTGTCCGCAGCCGCCCTGTTTTCCACGTCTTTTGCTCCATTTTTAATAGCAAACGAGGCAATAGGGGCGCGCGCAAGGGCACAAAAATGTGCAAATGTAGACTCCAGCACGCCGTGCCCGCCCTCACCCGCCAGCCCACGCCAGCCTGCGTGGGCAGCGGCCACCGCCTGGCCGCTGCGGTGGGCCAACAACACAGGCAGGCAGTCGGCCACCATGATGGTGCAGACGGCGCCTGGGGCGGTGGCCACGCAGGCGTCGGCCTCGGTGCCATCGGGGGTGTGCGCATCCAGCTGCACCACGCCCTGGCCGTGCACCTGGTTCAAAAACACGGGCCGCGCCAAGGGGGTGCGGGCCTGCAAGACCGCCTGCAGGGCCTGCCGGTTGGCCCCCACGGCGGCGAGGTCGTCGCCCACATGGGTGCCCAGGTTCAGGCTGTCATACGGGGGCTGGCTGGCGCCACCGGCGCGCGTTGTGCACAGCGCCTGGACGCCCGGCGGCGCGGGCCAGTCGGGCACCAGCCAATCGGCGCTCACACCACCCGACGCATGGGGGGAATGCATCAGGCTTCGAAGTCAGGGCAGGCCGAAGGCTGCGCCAGCTGGAACGCGGGCAGTGTCATGCAGGCCTCAAACGCGCCCATGGTGAGCGGCAAACCGTCCAGGTTCACATTGAAGCGCTGGCCGTTGAAGATCTGCGGCACCAGGCAGCAATCGGCCAAGGTGGGCGTGTCGCCCCAGCACAGCACCGACGGCGCCAGCCCCTGGGCGGCGCGCTCCTGTGCCAGCAGCGCAAGCTGTCGCTCAAAGGCTTCGAGGCCGCTGCGCACCCAGTGGCGGTACCAGGCATTCTTGGCGTCCTCGTCCACCTTCAGTTCACGCGTCAGGTGCTTGAGCACGCGCAGGTTGTTCAGCGGATGGATCTCGCACGCCACCATTTGCGCCAGGGCGCGCACCCGGGCACGGGCCAGTGGTGTGGCGGGCAGCAAGGCAGGCGTAGGGTAGGTTTCGTCCAGGTATTCGATGATGGCCATCGACTGCGTGAGCGCCGTACCTCCATCTGTGACCAGCGTGGGCACCAACGCATCACCGATGCGGCTGGCGTATTCAGGGGCCTTGTGTTCACCCTTGACGAGGTGCACGGGCAGGTAGTCATAGGACAGGCCCTTGATCTGCAGCGCGATGCGCACACGGAACGAGGCGGAGGAGCGGAAATAGTTGTAGAGCTGCATGGGAGACCCGTCGATGAATCGATGAACCGGTGGTTGGACGGAAGACTATGGTGCGGCAGCGCCCCGGCTGCCGACTGCGCAGGTCAGGCGCCCGAGGTACCCGCCGGATCCTGGTGGTTGTAGACGACCTTGGACAGGATGGACATCAGATCCACCCGCTCCTGCGCATTGAGCGGGGCCATCAGCCGCTCCTGCACGCGCTGGGCGGCATCGCGCATCTGCAGCGCGGCCACTTCGCCTTCGGGCGTGATCCACAGGAGCTTGCGGCGGCGGTCGCGGGTGTCAGGCTCGCGGCGGATCCAGCCGCGCTTTTCCAGCCGCCCGATCACGGATCCCGAAGTCGCCGCATCAAATGCAACACGCGCCGCCAGCGTGACCTGGTCTTCGCCCGGCTGGGCCAGCAGCTCGTGCAGGATGGCGAACTGCACCGGTGTCACGTCGAACCCGGCGGTTTCTTCCATGAAAAGCGCCACGGTCCGCTGGTGGGCGCGGCGCACCAGGTGGCCCGGCGTGTTGTGGAAATCGAAGCTCTTTGCCATGGGCGCGAGTGTAGCGCCCCACAGCAAGCGGCCCAGAGCCATGGCACACTGCCACGGGGCTTAGCCCCGCCCGATTTCACCCTCGCGGGTTCCGCACCACCCAGGGCCGCAACCCACTCCCAGATAGACAGAAAACCTGAAAGACCGACCGACATGAGCTATGTGTTTTCTCCCGCACCCGTGCCCAGCGTGCCAGTGGTGGGCAGCGCCGACCACTTCCCCGTGCACCGCATCTACTGCGTGGGCCGCAACTACGAAGAACACGCCAAGGAAATGGGCTTCACCGGGCGCGAGCCGCCCTTCTTCTTCATGAAGCCCGCCGACGCCATCGTGGTGGTCAACGCAGGTGACACCGGCCAGCTGCCCTACCCCAGCCTGACCGTCAACCTGCACCATGAGATCGAGCTGGTGGTCGCCATTGGCAAGGGCGGCAAGAACATCAAAGCCGCCGACGCCTTCAGCCACATCTACGGCTACGCCGTGGGCCTGGACATGACGCGCCGCGACCTGCAGAACGACATGAAGAAACAGGGCCGCCCCTGGTGCATTGGCAAAGGGTTTGACGCCAGCGCGCCGATTGGCCCCATCACCCCGGCCGAGCAGGCGGGTGACGTGGCCAACGCCGCCATCTGGCTGCAGGTGAACGGTGCCGACCGGCAGCGCAGCACCGTGACCCAGCTCATCTGGAACATTGCAGAAACCATCGAGCACCTGTCGGCCGCGTGGGAGCTGCAGCCTGGCGACCTGATCTACACGGGCACCCCCGAAGGCGTGGGCGCCGTGGTGCGCGGCGATGTGCTGGAAGGCGGCGTGGAAGGCCTGGGCACGCTGCGCCTGAGCGTGGTGTAGGCCCGCCTGGAGCCTGCCTGCGATCCCGACAGGATCGTATCCAGGCTCCAAACACTCATTTTTTGATAGCTATCAGCGCTTACCTGACGAGCGCAGAGGCCATTTTTAGATCAAAATTCCCGCATGACTTTCCGCAGCCCCATCAAACACTGCCGCGCCTGCGGCACCTCCGTGGTCTATCGGCTGCCGGACGACGGCGACACCAAGCAGCGTGCGGTGTGCCCCGCCTGCAACACGGTGCACTACGAAAACCCGCTGAACGTGGTGGGCACCGTGCCCGCACTGCCAGATGGCCGCATCCTGCTGTGCAAGCGCAACATCGAGCCGCGCTGGGGCAAGTGGACGCTGCCCGCAGGCTTCATGGAGCTGGACGAAACCACGGCCCAGGGCGCAGCGCGCGAGACGGATGAAGAAGCGGGTGCGCAGATCGAGATTGGCCCCCTGTTCAGCCTGCTCAACGTCCCCCGCGTGGGCCAGGTGCATCTGTTCTACCGGGCCACGCTGCTCAGCGACCAGTTCAACCCGGGCTACGAAACCATCGAGGCACGGCTGTTCACCGAAGACGAGGTGCCCTGGGACGAACTGGCCTTCCGCACCGTGAAGGAAACGCTGGTGGCCTACTTTGCAGACCGAAAGGCCGGAGCCTTTGGCCTGCACATGATCGATATCGAGTAAACAGGCGCGCCGCCAGCGGGTTGCAGCGTTCTGCGTCCGCCACCGTCATGCGGCGCCATACCGGCTCTTCAACCGCCCACCCGCTCCTCGGCAGGCACCGGGACCGGCGCCGACGGGCTGGGGATGCCCGGTGCGCCCTGTGGGGGCCTGCCGCCGGGCAGGGAGGGCTGCTGCGGGTCGCTGCGGAACAGCCCCCGGATCCAGTCGCGCATGGTGTCCAGCGAGCTGTCGGGCGCGGGCACCGGGCGGGTATCGAACTCGTCCACAAACCGGTCGTTGCCATCGATCACCTTGCTGCGGATGGCCTGCTGCATGAACTCGCCCACCATGGGCAGCGCACTGCGGGCGCCCTGGCCCCAATGGTCGCTGCGCAGGGTGATGCGGCCGTCATTGAAGCCCGCCCAGGCACCCACCACCACACGCGGATTCATCAGGATGAACCAGCCGTCGGTGTTGTCCTGGGTGGTGCCCGTCTTGCCCGCCACGTCGGCCTGGATGCCGTAGCGGCTGCGGATGGCGGTGGCCGTGCCGTAGTCGATGGCGCCACGCATGGTGTTGCGCAGGATCTGCGCGGCGCGGGCGTCGAACACCGCCTCAGAGGCAGGCGGGGCAAAGGTCTCCAGCACCTTGCCATGGCGGTCTTCGATGCGGGTGATGAGCACCGGCTCCACATAGCGCCCCAGATTGGCGATGGAGCTGTAGGCCGACACCATTTCCTTGAGCGTGACCGGGCTCGTGCCCAGCGCAAGCGAGGGCACCTCTTCAAGCTTGGACTGGCGCACGCCCAGGGCCCGCGCCACTTCGGCCACACGCGCCGGGCCCACCTGGTGCATGACCTGGGCGGTGATGGTGTTCTTGGACCGCGCCAGGCCGTCGGCCAGCGTCATGGGTTCGTCGCTGGGCGGGCCGCCATCGGTGGGGCGCCACACGCGGCCGCCGCCCAGGGGGATTTCCACGGCCGAATCCATGAGCGTGTCTTCGGGTGACGCGCCCTGCGCAAAGGCTGCGCCATACACAAAGGGTTTGAAGGTGGAACCCGGCTGGCGCCGCGCGGCCTGCACATGGTCGAACGGGTCTTGCGCAAAGTCGCGGCTGCCTACCCAGGCCAGCACATGGCCGGTGACCGGGTCCTGCGCCAGAAACCCGGCCTGCACCCGCGTCTTTTCTGCCCGCAGCTTCTGCAGAAAGCTGGTGTCCTCCAGCAGCGCCTTGAGCGCATCCTCGGGGGCCTCGCCCTTGTCCACGGCCACGCGGTATTCAGCGCTTTCACGCACCAGCGTCTGCACCAGCTCGTTGTTCGGGCCCCAACCATTGCGCTGCGACCAGGCGGTGTCCGCCACCCCCTGCAGCTGGCGGCCCTGCCGCGCCACGGCCTGGTTGGCGATGGACTGCAGGCGCGAGTCGATGGTGGTGCGGATTACCAGGCCATCGGCATACAGGTTGTAGCCATGGCTGTCGGCCCACTCGATGAGCTGCTTGCGCAGCTGCATCGCAAAGTGCGGTGCGGGGCCCATCACCTCGGTCTGGCGTTCGAAGTTGACGCGCAGCGGACGCTTTTGCAGCGCTTCCAGCTGTTTTGCTTCGAGCTTGCCGCGCTTGACCATCTGCGACAGCACCGTGTTGCGCCGCGCCTGCGCACGCTCGGGGTTGAGCACGGGGTTGTAGTAGGCCGTGCCCTTGAGCATGCCGATCAGCGTGGCGCTTTCCAGCACGTTGAGCTTGTCGGCCGACTTGTCGAAATACGTGCGCGCGGCCATCTCGATGCCGTAGGCGTTGTACAGAAACGGCACGGTGTTGAGGTAGGTCTCCAGGATCTCGTCCTTGGTGTATGAGGCCTCGATCTTGAGGGCGGTGATCGCCTCCTTGAGCTTGCGCGTGAGCGCCTGCGGGAATACGCGCGAGCGGCCGATCTCGTCCGGAAACAGGTTGCGCGCCAGCTGTTGCGTGATGGTGGAGCCGCCCTGCGGATCACCCCGCAGCGTGTGCACCACCGACGATGCCGTGCGCTTCCAGTCCAGCCCGAAGTGGTCGTAAAAACGGTGGTCTTCGGTGGCGATGAGCGCATTCACCACATTGGGCGAGATTTCGTTCAGCTCCACCCATTCGCGGTTGGCCCAGCGGTACTCGGCCAGCAGCTTGCCATCCACCGACATGAGCTGCGCAGGCAGCTCGCTCTTGGCCTTGCGGATATCGCTGATGGAAGGCGTGAACGGGATCAGCACCAGCGTGTAGGCCAGCAACACGGCAGGCACCGCCAGGGTGCCCCACAGCAGCGCGCGGCGCAGTGGCCGGGGCATCCAGGCGAACAGGCCGGACAGCCAGCGGAGCAGGGCCGCAGCGCGGGCCTGGAGAGAAAGCAACAAGGTGCGCATCAAAAACCCAGAGAAAAAGGAGCGCAAAAAAAGTGCAAAACAGGGGGCGTCAGGCGCCCGTGCCCGACAGCAGGGCCAGCATGCCTGCTTCATCCAGCACCGGCACGCCCAGCTCTTCGGCCTTGGCCAGCTTGCTGCCCGCCTCGGCGCCTGCCACCACATAGCTGGTCTTCTTGCTGACCGAACCAGCCACCTTGGCACCCGCGGCTTCGAGCATGTCCTTGGCCGCGTCGCGGCTCAATGTGGGCAGCGTGCCGGTCAGCACCACCGTCTTGCCCGCCAGGATCTGCGGGGCGCGCTCGGCCACCGGGCCTTCGGGCCAGGTCACGCCGCAGGCGCGCAGTTGTTCGACCACCTCGCGGTTATGCGGCTGCTGGAAGAAGGTGTGCAGGCTCTGCGCCACCACGGGGCCCACATCGTTCACCTCCAGCAACTGCTCCACGCTGGCGTCCATGATCGCGTCCAGCGTGCCAAAGTGCCGCACCAGGTCCTTGGCCGTGGCCTCGCCCACGTGGCGCAACCCCAGGCCGAACAAGAAACGCGGCAAGGTGGTCTGCTTGGATTTTTCGAGCGCGGCCAGCACGTTCTGGGCCGATTTGTCGGCCATGCGCTCCAGCGCGATGAGCGATGTGAGGCCCAGCCGGTACAAATCCGGCAGCGTGCGGATCACGTTGGCGTCCACCAGCTGGTCCACCAGCTTGTCGCCCAGGCCCTCGATGTCCATGGCGCGCCGCGCGGCAAAGTGCAGGATGGCTTCCTTGCGCTGTGCGGCGCAGAACAGGCCGCCGGTGCAGCGGTGGTTGGCCTCGCCTTTTTCGCGCACCACGGCACTGCCACACACGGGGCAGGCTGCGGGCATACGAAAGTTGGGCACGTAGCCCGTGCGCTTGCCCGGCATCACACCCACCACCTCGGGGATCACATCGCCCGCACGGCGCACGATGACGGTGTCGCCCGCACGCACGCCCTTCTTGCGGATCTCAAACAAGTTGTGCAGCGTGGCGTTGGTGACGGTGACCCCACCCACAAACACCGGTGCCAAGCGTGCGACCGGCGTGATCTTGCCGGTGCGGCCCACCTGCACATCGATGCCTTCGATCCTGGTGGCCATCTCCTGCGCCGGGTACTTGTGCGCCACGGCCCAGCGCGGTTCGCGGGTCTTGAAGCCCAGGTCGCGCTGCAGTTGCAACGAATTGACCTTGTAGACCACCCCGTCAATGTCGTACGGCAGCGCATCGCGGCTGGCACCAACCTGCTGGTGAAACGCTACCAATTCAGTCGCACCTACCGCAATCTGTACCTGCGCTGCGACCGGAAAACCCCAGGATTTCAGCGTCTGCAGCATCTCGTAGTGCGTGCGGAACACCGGCCCGCCTTCGGCAGGCGGCGTGATCGCGCCCAGGCCGTAGGCAAAAAAGCTCAGGGGCCGCTGGGCCGTGATGTTGGAGTCGAGCTGGCGCACGGCCCCTGCAGCCGCATTGCGCGGGTTCACAAAGGTCTTGCCGCCCTGCTCCCGCTGGCGTTCGTTCAGCGCGTCGAAGTCGGCACGGCGCATGTAGACCTCGCCACGCACTTCGAGCAGCGCGGGCACACCCTCGGGCAACGTGAGCGGGATCTGCCGGATGGTGCGGATGTTGTGCGTCACCTCCTCGCCCACCTCACCGTCACCGCGTGTGGCGGCCTGCACCAGCCGGCCGTTTTCATAGCGCAGGCTCATGGCCAGGCCGTCGAACTTGGGCTCAGCCACGTATTCGATGGCGGGGTCGGCGTCGGTCAGGCCCAGCTCGCGCCGCACGCGCGCATCAAACGCGTACGCACCGCTAGCCTCGGTGTCAGTCTCGGTATAGATACTGAGCATTGGCACCGAATGAACAACTTTAGGTAGCTGATCTAAGACCTGACCGCTGACGCGCTGAGTGGGGGAATCCGGCGAAATCGCTTCAGGAAACTCCGCCTCAAGACTTTGGAGCTCTCTGAACAAAGCGTCATATTCAGCATCTGAAACAGCCGGCGAATCGAACAAGTAGTACTGCACTGAATACTCTTGCAAAAGGCGCCGTAGTTCGCCAATCCGCTTAGCGACTTTGAGCGCGCGCTCATCTGGCTCAGGGCTTCCAAAAAGGTCCAGCATCTCGGTCATCAAGGCACCAGAGATCAACTAAACAGCCGCCGCGCCAGCACCGACCCCGCCGACAGGTCCCGCCCATCGAGCTGGTCATACAGCAGCTCCAGGTCGGCAGCGATAGGGTCCATGGCCATCGCGGGCAGCGGGGTGCCGTTCTGGTCGCAGAGCACGCCGTCCATGGCCTGGCACAGGGCGGCGGCCACGTCGCGCAGGCGGGCAAAGGGCTGCTCGGTGCGGTGGACCTGGGCGACATCCAAGCTCAGTGTGATGTCGCGGATGGCGGACTGGTCCGGGTCGTCGGCCAAGGCGGCCTGGGTGTCGTAGCCCAGCGTGAGCAATGGCGGCAGGCCCTGGGTGCTGGCGGGCAGCACCAGACGGCCAGGCATGGCGCCGGGCACAAAACCCAGGCGGGCGGCGTTCTGCTGCACATAACCGGGGCTCCACGCAGCCTGGCGGGCTCGCAGCATGAACATGAGCTGGGCGTCGTGGTCGCTGGCGAACTGGTCCAGTTCGCGGGCACGGGCCACTTCCTGCAGCATGTCGGGGAAGTCGGGGGCGGCGTTGATGGCATCGGCAAAGGCCTGGGCCTTGACCACGAATTCGGAGAATTCGATCTCGTTGAGCGCACCCATGCGGTTGGCCAGTTGCACGCCCGCCTGGAAGGATTGATAGCGCTGGCCGGGGGCCGGGGTTTCCCACTGCTGGGTGGCTTCGTTCAGGCCCTCGATGGCAAAGGGCTTGCTGCCTGCGCGGCGGGTGGGCGGCAGCGCGGCCAGGGCGGCGTCGCCGGACACCACATGCTCGGGCTGCAGCGAGGCGATCACGTCGATGAGCGGGTCGAGCCCGGGGCGGCGCTCTGCCGAGAAAGGGGGCACAGGCAGTTGCAGCGCATCGTCTGCGTCCACAGCGTGGGTGGAGGGGTCGGGTCCCCGGTCCAGCCCCTGGAATTCGCCACTGGGCACTGCGGCGGATGCATCAAAGCCGGGCTCCTGGCGCAGTGCAGGTTCTGCCGCATGGTCGCTGTCCTGCGGCAGGGCGCGCTTGGGCGCGTTGCGGCGCGAGGTCCAGGTGTTGTAGGCCACGATCAGGGCCAGCACCAGGCCACCGATGATGGCCAGACTCAGTTGCAATGTGCTCATAGAAAGAATTTTCGGCTAACCGTTGCATTGCCCACGCCCATGACGGATCGGACTGGCGCGGCCCGTGCGAGGGACGCCAAGCGAGGGCCGCCCCGCAGCGAGGGCGTCGTCCCCTTGAGGGGGAAGGCGCGAAGCGGCTCAGGGGGCAAGCTCATACATCCACCATCGACAAAGCGGACTCCATGTCCACCGCCACGATGCGCGACACGCCCTGCTCCTGCATGGTCACGCCGATCAGTTGCTCGGCCATTTCCATCGCGATCTTGTTGTGGCTGATGAACAGGAACTGCGTGCCCTTGCTCATGCTGGACACCAGCTTGGCATAACGCTCGGTGTTGGCGTCGTCCAGCGGCGCGTCCACCTCGTCCAGCAGGCAGAACGGCGCGGGGTTGAGCTGGAAGATGGCAAACACCAGCGCAATGGCGGTGAGCGCCTTCTCGCCACCCGACAGCAGGTGGATGGTCTGGTTCTTCTTGCCGGGCGGCTGTGCCATCACCTGCACGCCGGAGTCGAGGATTTCGTCGCCGGTGATGATGAGCTTGGCCTGGCCGCCACCAAACAGCTCGGGGAACATGCGGCCAAAGTGCGCGTTCACGGTATCGAAGGTGCCTGAGAGCAGCTGGCGCGTTTCGCCGTCGATCTTGCGGATCGCGTCTTCCAGCGTGTTCATGGCCTCGGTCAGGTCGGCGGTCTGCGCATCGAGGAACACCTTGCGCTCGCTGGCCAGCTTGAGTTCATCCAGCGCAGCCAGGTTGACGGCACCGAGTGCGGCGATTTCGCGGTGCAGGCGGTCGATTTCGCTTTGCAGGCCGCCCACACGCACATTGCCCTCCTCGATGGAGCGCGCAACGGCGTCCAGGTCGGCCTGGGCGTCCTGCAGCAAGGTGGTGTACTGCTCCAGGCCCAGGCGTGCGGCCTGTTCCTTGAGCTGGAACTCGGTGATGCGCGCGCGCAGCGGGTCGAGGGCGCGCTCCAGCTGCATGCGGCGCTCGTCGCTGGCGCGCAGCTTGGTGGTCAGGTCGTCGTATTCGCTGCGCTGGGCACCCAGGGCCTTTTCGCGCTCCATCTTCACGTCCAGGGCGGCCTGCAGCCCCCCCTGGGCCGCAGCGTCGGACAGGCGGGCGAGTTCGTCTCGGGCGCGCTGCTCCTCGTCAGCCAGGGCCTTGGCCTGCTGCGTGGCGGTTTCGATGGAGCGGTTCAATTCAGCACGGCGCGCCTCCAGGCTGCGCTGCGAGAACGTGGCCTCTTGCGCCTGGCGCTCCAGCGTGCGCTGCTGCTCGCGGCAGGCGGTGAGCTTGCGCTCGGCCTCGATCACCTTGTCGCCCAGCTGCGCCTCGCGCTCCTGGCTGTCGGCCAGTTGCATGTCCAGCTCTTCAAAGCGCGACTCGGCGGCCACGCGGCGTTCCTGCAGGTCGGCCAGCTGGGCCTCGACCTCGGCCAGGTCGCCGTCGATTTGCTGGCTGCGCGCGCGGGTCTGCTCGGCCAGCTGCGAAAGGCGCAGGGTTTCGACCTGCAGCTCGTGCGCGCGGCTCTGGGCCTCGGTGGCTTCGCGGCGTGCGGACACCAGACGCTGCGAGGCATCGGCATAAGCCGCCTCGGCGCGGACCAGTGCGGTGCGCGACTCTTCGGCAATCAGGGCCTGAGCGCGCAGCTCCTTTTCAAGGTGCTCGATCTCCTGCGCGCGGGCCAGCAGGCCCGATTGCTCGGAGTCCTGCGCATAAAAACTCACGCTGTGGGCGCTGACTGCATGGCCCGTGGGCACGTAAACCACTTCACCGGGCTGCAGCTGGCTGCGGCGGGCCAGGGCTTCATCGAGCGTGGGGGCGGTGGTGCAGCCCCGCAGCCAGTCGGTGAGCACGGCACGCAGGCCGGCATCGTTCAGGCGCAGCAGGTCGGACAGACGCTGGTGCTGGGACGGGGTTTCGGCTTGGCCTGCAGCCGGGGCGCTGTAGAAGGCCAGGCGCGCGGGGGGCGCATCGGTGCCGCCCGATCCCAGAAAGCCGCGCACCATGTCCAGGCGCCCGACTTCGAGTGCGCCCAGGCGCTCGCGCAGCGCGGCTTCAAGTGCGTTCTCCCAGCCTGGTTCGATGTGGATGCGGCTCCACAGGCCTTGCAGGCTGTCGAGGCCGTGCTTGGCGAGCCAGGGGCGCAGCTTGCCGTCGGTCTTGACCTTTTCCTGCAGCGCCTTGAGCGCCTCCATGCGGGCAGACAGCTCGGCCTGGCGCGCGCTTTCGCTGTTCACGGCCTGCTGGCGGGTGCGGCGGTCGTCGTCGAGCTGAGGTACGGACTCCTGCAGCTCGTGCAGGCGGGCCTCGGTGGTTTCGGCGATTTCCTGCGCTTCATCGAGCTGCTCGCGCAGGTTGGTCAGGCGGGCTTCGTCGGGTGCGGCCAGTGCATTGCGGTCGGTGCGCAGGCGCTCAAAGCGGGCATCGAGCTGACGGCTTTGCTCGTCAAAGCTGCGCTGCTCGGCGGCCAGCACACCAATCTGCTGCTGCACCTGCACCACGCTGCTGCGCTGTTCGGCCGTGCGGCTTTGGGCCTGGCGCAGGGCGTCTTCCAGGTCGGGCAGCTGCATGGCCTGCTCTTCCACCTGGGCGGCCAGCAGTTCGGCGCGCTCTTCGGCGTCCACACCGGCCCCGACCAGGTTTTCCAGCTCCACGTCGGCGTCTTCCTTGCGGGCTTGCCACTGGGCGATCTGCTCTGCCAGCTGCACCAGGCGCTGCTCCACGCGCTGGCGGCCCTCGACCACGTAGCGGATCTCGGCTTCGAGCTTGCCGACTTCGGCCGTGGCTTCGTACAGCTTGCCCTGGGCCTGGTTGACCTGGTCACCGGCGGCATAGTGGGCCTGGCGGATGGTTTCGAGGTCGGACTCGACCGCGCGCAGGTCGGCCATGCGCGATTCCAGATCGTTCACGGCCTGCAGGCCATCGAGGCGCACCTTGGTCTGGTCGGCCTCGGCGTCGGCCCGCTTCAGGAACCACAGCTGGTGCTGCTTGAGCGTGGCATCGGAGTTCAGCGCGTTGTATTTGGCGGCGACTTCGGCCTGTTTTTCGAGTTTTTCGAGGTTGGCGTTCAGCTCGCGCAGGATATCTTCGACGCGCGTGAGGTTCTCGCGCGTGTCCGAGAGGCGGTTTTCGGTCTCGCGGCGGCGCTCTTTGTATTTGGAGACACCCGCGGCTTCTTCGAGGAACAGGCGCAGCTCCTCGGGGCGGCTTTCGATGATGCGGCTGATGGTGCCCTGGCCGATGATGGCGTAGGCGCGGGGCCCCAGGCCCGTGCCCAGGAACACGTCCTGCACGTCGCGGCGGCGCACGGGCTGGTTGTTGAGGTAGTAGCTGCTGGTGCCGTCGCGCGTGAGCACGCGGCGCACGGCCACTTCGCCGTACTGGCTCCACTGGCCGCCCGCACGGTGGTCGGAGTTGTCGAACACCAGCTCCACACTCGCGCGGCTGGCCTGCTTGCGCGTGGTGGTGCCGCTGAAGATCACGTCCTGCATGCTCTCGCCGCGCAGCTCGCTGGCCTTGCTCTCGCCCAGCACCCAGCGCACCGCGTCCATGATGTTGGACTTGCCGCAGCCATTCGGCCCCACCACGCCCACCAACTGGCCGGGCAGCATGAAGTTGGTGGGTTCAGCGAACGACTTGAAACCGGAAAGCTTTATGGAGGTAAGACGCACGGATCAGATGGCGGATAAATGCAGAAGAGACGCGGCGGTCAACCAGGGCGCCGGTGTGCAGTCCCGGCATGAAACACACCGGCAGGGCCGGGTGTAGGCAAGGCCAGAATGATACCGCGCCGCCTACCCGCCCCTGGGGGCCAAGCACCGCTGAGGTCGCCAGCAGGCACGCCATTATCAGAATTTCAGACAAATCGGCCTTGTGCGCCTTTGCAATATGGGTTTATTGCTATCAATTTTGATATTCAAAGACCGCCGCTATCAGGGCAACACACACACCTGGTTACGCCCACCCGACTTGGCCTTGAAAAGGGCCTCGTCCGCGCGAGCCACGGCCTGCGGCAGGTGCTGCAGCGCAGGGATCTCGCAAGCGCCGATGGACACTGTGAGCTGCTCGGGCTCGGTGATGCCCTCCACGGCGCGGCGCAGTTTTTCGGCCACCTTCAGCGCGTCGGGCAGCGCAGTCTGAGGCAGACAGACAAGAAACTCCTCACCGCCCCAGCGAATGATCTCGTCGCCGCGCCGCAGGGCAACGGTCAGCACCCGGGCCACTGCCTGCAGGGCCTTGTCGCCGGCGTCGTGGCCAAAGCGGTCATTGATGCTCTTGAAACGGTCCAGGTCCATGAGCAGGATGGACGAAGCGGGCTCGAAGAGGGAGGCACGGTACACGCGCCGGTCGACCAGGTCCACCGCGTGGCGGTTGAGCAGCCCGGTAAGCGCATCGTGGTAGGCGGCGCGCTGCAGCTCCTGGCGCTCGGCGGCCACGGTCATGAGCGAGCCAAACAGCTCGGCCAGCCCCGCAAACAGGCTCTCGCCGACTTCGTCAAAGTAGCCATCACGGTCGGCATAAAGTACAAAGATGCCGCTGTAGCCATTGAAGGTGGAGGCAATGGGCAAGGCCAGCACGTGGTGAATGCCGTGGTGGCGCGCCGCCTCGCGCCAGGGACCAAACAAGGAGAGCTGCGACACCGAGAAAGGGCCAGCGGACTTGCCCTCCAGCGTGGTGAAGGCAGGGCCAATCCGGGTGAGCAGGTTGCGCTCGATGGTCAACGACTCGGCATAGGTGGCCGCCGGGCCTGCGTACACCTGCGGGCGGATGGTCTGCGTGTCGGTCGGGCCAAACCAGGTCCAGGCCAGACGGATGTGGCTGGTGACATCGACGATGGCCTGGCAGACCCCACGGATGATCTCCAGCTCGCTGCGTCCCAGGATCAGCTTGGCCGAGCGCTTGAGAAGCATCTCTGCGATCACCGATCGCTCGTGCTGCGCGTCAAAGCCCTGGGTGGATGGAACCAGGGCGGCGGTCGCAAGCGGAGAAGACTTCTTGAAAAACATGGTGGGGGCGGCAGTGCAGCGCCGGCATCATAGGTGGCGCTGCCAGCCTGCGGGTGGAAAGGGTCTCCGGCGGTGTTTTGGCACCTCCGCAGCGACCGCCTCCATGCGCACTCGGGGCAAGCCCAGTGCCATCAGGCCATCCCATCCAGGGGGGCATTGGTGCGGCGGACCAGTTCCTCGAACGCAGCCACTGGCAGCGGGGGGCTTAGCAGGTAGCCTTGCCAGGCGTGACAGTGGTGCCGCTCCAGAAACTCGCGCTGCGCCTCGGTTTCCACGCCTTCAGCGATCACGCGCAAGCCCAGGCTGGTGCCAAGGGCCACCACGGTGCGGGCAATGGCGGCGTCGTTGGGGTCAGTGAGCACGTCGCGCACAAAGCTCTGGTCGATCTTGAGCTGGTCCAGCGGCAGGCGCTTGAGGTAGCTCAGCGACGAATACCCGGTGCCGAAGTCGTCCAGCGAAAAGCCCACGCCGTAGCCCTTGAGCTGGCCCATCTTGTCGATGGTGTCTTCCACATCCTCCAGCAGCAGGCCTTCGGTCATCTCCAGCTTGAGCTGGCGGCCGTCGACCCCGGCGCCGGCCAGGGCGGCCAGTACCTGGGCCACAAAACCGCTCTGGTGGAACTGGCGCGGGCTCACGTTGACGGCCAGGCTCAGGGGCGCCAGCGCGGGCTGCAGCGACCACGACGCCAGGCGCTTGCAAGCCGTTTTCAGCACCCATTCGCCCAGCGGCAGGATGAGCCCGGTTTCTTCGGCCAGCGGAATGAAATGGGCGGGTGACACGAACCCATCTCGCGGGTGGCGCCAGCGCAGCAGGGCCTCGGCGCCAATGATGCGGCCGTGGTCGATCTGCGGTTGGTAGTACAGCTCGAACTGCCCCTGGGCCAGGCCGGTGCGCATGTCCAGCTCCAGCGCGGCACGCGCGCTCACGGCGGCCTGCATCTTGGGGTCGTAGAAACGCAAGGTGTCGCGGCCCGCGTCCTTGGCCTGGTAGAGCGCCAGGTCCGCGCGCTTGAGCAGCTCGTCCGCCGTCTCGCGCATGCCGCTGAACACTGCCACGCCCATGCTCAGCGAGCTGTGGTGCGTGTCGCCATCGAGCTGGTAAGGCTCGCGCAGCACGGACAGGATGCGCTGGCCCACTTCTTCGCCGCGCGCGGCGGCCTCTTCGGGGCTGCCCCCGAGGTCTTCCAGCACCACCACAAACTCGTCGCCGCCCTGGCGGGCCACGGTGTCGTCCTCGTGCACACAGCCGCGCAGGCGGTGTGCCACCTGCGAAAGCAAGGCATCGCCCCGGTCATGGCCCCGGGTTTCGTTGAGGGTCTTGAAGTTGTCCAGGTCCAGCATCAGCAGCGCACCGCTGCGGTGATGGCGTGCGCTTGTGGCCAGCGCCTGCTGCAGGCGGTCCATCAACAGGCGCCGGTTGGGCAGGCGGGTGAGCGGGTCGTAGTACGCCAGGGTGTTGATCTCTTCCTCCGCGGCCTTGTGCTGGCTCAGGTCCTGCATGGTGATCAGGCGCCCGCCCTCCACAAAGATGCCGGAGATCTCCACCGGCTTGAGCTTGCCGTCGGCGCAGCGGATGGTGTACTCGGCGGCGGGGATCACGCCCTGGTTTCGGGCATCGATCAGCTTTTGCCGGATGGCATCGCGCTCCGCAGCGTCCGGGTAGGCGCGCTGCCACCAGGTGTTGACGTCGGGGACTTCTTCCTGGGTGTAGCCGCAGATCTGCACATACCGTTCGTTGCGGAAGCTGATGAGGCCGTCGTCCTGCACCACACACAGGCCCATGGGCAGGCGCTCCAGGATGCTGCGCAGGCGCTGTTCGTTGGCGCGCAGGGTTTCTTCCATGCGCTTGCGCGAGGTGATGTCCTGCACCACGGCGATGTGGTGGCCGGTGATCCACATGGACGACACGGTGAGGTCGCCCCAGACCACATGCCCGTCCTTGTGGATGTAGCGTTTTTCCAGGCGGTATTCGGGCAACTCACCACTCTTGAGGCGCCGCACCTGAGCCATGTCGGCAGCCAGGTCGTCGGGGTGCGTGAGGCTCTGGAAGGTCTTGCCCACCATCTCGTCCACGCTGTAGCCCAGGATGTCGGCATAGCGCTGGTTCAGGCGCAGGAACTGCCCGGTGTCGGAGTCCACCTGGGCCACGCCCACGGTGGCCTGGTTGAACAGCGCGCGAAAACGCTCCTCGCTCTCGCGCCGCGCCGCATCGGACACCTGGGCGCGCACCAGCGCCAGCGTGCGCTGGCGCACTAGCAGCCCCACCGTGGACGCCAGCAGCAGCGACACCAGCACCCCGGCCAGCCCCGCCAGCAGCGGCAGCCGCGCCTCGGGCGGCGCCAGGAACGAGCGTGTGGGGTAGAACGTGAGCTGCCAGCGCCGGTCGTGCACCACCAGATCGCGCACCAGGGGCTGGGCGCCGAGCAGGCCGGGCGCGGTCTGCTCCAGCAACTGGCGCACGGTGGTCTCGTTCGAACCCGTGCGCACCGGGCCCTGGTCGGTCATGGCCACGGCAATGCCATTCAAGAACCCCTGGCTGCCCAGGCCCTGCACCAGGTCGTACACCCGCAGCGTAGAGGCCACGGCCCCCACAAAACGCTGCTCGGCTGTGCCCGCCGTGGGGTCGAACACCGGCACGCGGATCACGATGCCCTGGCGGTACTTTTCTTCCTGGATCAGGTCGAACGGCGCCGACACCACGGTCTGCCCGCTGTCGCGGCTGTAGCGCATGGCCGCCAGATTGGTGGGCTGGGCGCTGATGTCCAGGCCCAGCACCCCTTCGTTGCCCACCATCGGCCACAGGTACTCGGCCACAAAGTATTCGGCGCGCTCGCCCGGCGGGTGGATTTTGAAATCAGGGAACCCATCAGGCGAGAGCGAGGTGTCCGCCCGCACACGGGCTTCGTAGGCCTCGCGTTCCGGCCCCGGCACCCAGCGCGTGAACGACAGGTTGCGCACCCCGGGGTAGCGCTGGCCCACCTCCATCTCGCTGGCAGCGCGCTCGAAGTCCAGGCGCGACAGGTGCGGGTTGGCGGTGAACAAGCCACGCAGGCCATTGACGACCTCGGTATGCCCCGCAATGCGCTGGCTCAGTGCGTCGGAGAAGGCCCGCGTCTCCTGCGTGAAGCGGGCATCGTTGATTTGTGCCATCGAATCCGCCTGGTGCCTGCCCAGCCAGAGGCTCAGCCCCAACCCCAACACGGCCACGGCCAAGCCATACAGCCAATGCCTATAGCGGCCTGGTGCGGGCGATGCAACCGAAGGGGAAGAACCCAGGAGATTCAGAAAAGTGCCTTTGAGATGCCTGGCCGGTACATGCCCCGGCCCAATGGAAAGTGCGCAGGATAGCGGCAATCCCGGCCCAGCGGGACCAACATTTTGTTACGGCGCATTTTTCAAGAAAAAAGTGCTGCTGCCGCAACACTGTCATGCCTTGCAAGCTATGAAATGATGAGCGTTTTTCATGACCGGGCAGTCACGGCGGGCCCTGTGGCCACCGGGTAAGGCGCAAACCGGCTGCGGTTCTCGTTCACGTCCAGCGCGCGCCCGATGGGCGGAAACGCGCGCTGCGGGCAGGCATCGCGCTCGCACACCTTGCAGCCCATGCCGATTGGCACGGCGGCCTCGGGGTTGGCGAGATGGAGCCCCCGGGAATACACCAATTGCGGCGCATGGCGGATGTCGCAGCCCAGCGCCACCGAGAACTCCTTGCCCGGCACACCCCAACCGCCCCCGCTGCGCGACACGGTGCGCGCCACCCACAGGTAAGCCCGCCCGTCCGGCATGCGCGCCACCTGCGGCACGATGCGGCCTGGCTGGGCAAAGGCCTCGTACACGTTCCACAGTGGGCAGGTACCACCAATCTTGCTGAAGTGAAAGTGGGTGGCCGACTGCCGCTTGCTGATGTTGCCCGCCCGATCCACGCGGATGAAGAAGAACGGCACCCCCCGCGCGCTGGGCCGCTGCAGGGTGGACAGGCGGTGGCACACGGTCTCGAAGCCCACGCCAAACTGCTGGCCCAGCCGGTCAATGTCGTAGTGGTGGGCCTCGGCCGCCTGCAAAAAGGCGGTGTAGGGCAACACCAGCGCCCCCGCAAAGTAGTTGGCTAGGCCAATGCGCGCCAGCGCGCGGGCCTGGTCGCTGGACAAACAAGCACCAGCGGCCAGGCGTTGCAGCTCGGCGCCCTGCTCCAGAAACGCCAACTGCGTCGCCATCTGAAACGCCCGCTGCCCCCGCTCCAGCCCCGCCGCCAGTTGCAGCACGCCGGTGTCGGCCTGGAACACGCGCTGCGCCTGCCCCGGCAGGTCGGCCACGTCCACCACCCGCACGCCATGGGCGGCCAGCAGGCGCTGGGCCAGCGCCTCGTCCGCACGACCGGGCAGCAGGCCCCAGTCGGCGGCGCACTGCTCGGCCGCGTCGTCCAGCTCGGCAATGTGGTTCTGGCGTGCAAAGAAGAAGTCGCGCACTTCTTCATAGGCCATGGGTGGGTGGTGGGCCATGGCGCCCTCCCCGCCCCGGTCGTTGCCCAGGGCGGCCAGGCGTTCGAGCGCCTGGCGGTGCCGCTGGTGCAGCGCGAGCAGTGTGCGCGCCACGGCGGGCATGCCGGCGGCCAGCTCGCGGATTTCGGCGAGCGACACAGCATCGCCCGCGCCCTCCCCGCCCACACCTGCGGGCAGGTCGGCCAGCACCTCGCGCAGGCCGGTGATGAGGCGCGCCTCGTCGTCGTCGGAGAACCGCTGCACATCCACGCCGAACACGGCGTTGATCTTGAGCAGCACGGGCACGGTGAGCGGGCGCTGGTTCTGCTCCAGCTGGTTCAAGTAGCTGGCCGACAGGTCCAGCGCACGCGCCAGCGCCACCTGGGTCATGCCACGCTCTTCGCGCAGGCGGCGCAGGCGCACGCCCATGAAGGTTTTTTTCATCGCTTCTTTCGCAGTGGAGTGGCGGTATTCATTCGCAAATTTTGCAAATCGCAAACACTGCCTTCGCAATCATTCGCCAATTCAGCCCTTACAGAGAGGTCCATTGTGCGTAAATTGCGAAGCATGACAACCCCTCACGGCACCGTCGAGCTGACGGAAATCGTCTTCCCCGCCGAAGCCAACCACTACGGCACGCTGTTTGGCGGCAACGCCCTGCAGCTCATGGCCAAGGCGGCGTTTCTGGCGGCACGCGGTGCCGCAGCGCGCGACGTGGTGATGGCGGGCGTGACCGATGTGCGTTTTCTGGCCCCCGTGCCCGTGGGCCATGTGCTCACGCTGCGCGCCTGGGTCAGCCGCATGGGCCGCAGCTCGCTCACCGTGTGCGTGAACGGCTTGGCCGCCACGCTGGGCTCGCCGCCAGAGGCCGTGCTGCAAGGGGTTTTCGACATGGTGGCCGTGGACGCCAAAGGCCGCCCCACGCCCATCGCCAACGCCTATCTGAACCCGGAGGAGACCCCATGACCACCCCCACCACCGTTGAAACCCCGGGCTTCAAGCCCAAGAAATCCGTGGCCCTGTCGGGCGTGACAGCGGGCAACACCGCCCTGTGCACCGTGGGCCGCACGGGCAACGACCTGCACTACCGGGGCTACGACATCCTGGACATTGCCGAGGTCTGCGAGTTTGAAGAGATTGCCCACCTGCTGGTGCACGGCAAGCTGCCCACACGCGCCGAGCTGCGTGCCTACAAGGCCAAGCTCAAGGCCCTGCGCGGCCTGCCGCTGTCGGTCAAGCAGGCGCTGGAGCAACTGCCCGCCGCCAGCCACCCCATGGACGTGATGCGCACGGGGGTCTCTGCCCTGGGCTGTGCGCTGCCCGAAAAGGACGACCACAACCTGCCGGGCGCACGCGACATTGCCGACCGGTTGATGGCATCACTGGGCTCCATGCTGCTCTACTGGCACCACTGGGCCAGCTCGGGCCGACGCATCGAGGTGGAGACGGACGACGACTCCATCGGTGCACACTTTTTGCACCTGCTGCATGGCACAGCACCCAGCGCGGCCTGGGAGCGTGCGATGCACACCTCGCTCAACCTGTACGCCGAGCACGAATTCAACGCCAGCACCTTCACCGCCCGCGTGGTGGCCGGCACGGGCAGCGACATGTATTCGGCCATCACCGGCGCCATCGGCGCGCTGCGCGGCCCCAAGCATGGCGGCGCGAACGAGGTGGCCTTCGAGATCCAGAAGCGTTACGACAGCCCCGACCAGGCCGAGGCCGACATCCGCCGCCGCGTGGAGGCCAAGGAGGTCGTGATCGGCTTCGGCCACCCGGTCTACACGGTGAGCGACCCGCGCAACGTCGTCATCAAGGGCGTGGCGCGCAGCCTGTCGCACGAGGCGGGCAGCACCAAGATGTTCGACATTGCCGAGCGGCTGGAATCGGTGATGTGGGATGTGAAAAAGATGTTCCCCAACCTCGACTGGTTCAGCGCCGTGAGCTACCACATGATGGGTGTGCCCACCGCCATGTTCACGCCGCTGTTCGTCATTGCACGCACCAGCGGCTGGGCAGCGCACATCATCGAGCAGCGCATCGACAACAAGATCATCCGGCCGAGCGCGAACTACACCGGGCCGGAAGACCTGGTGTTTGTGCCCATCGAAAACCGCGTTTGAAGCCCACGCCCCCTGCCCCTTTCTTCCTCCCTCTCCCCTCGCGGGAGAGGGCCGGGGAGAGGGGGTGAACCAGCGCAGCGTCACCTTGCAAACGCCCCCTCTCCCCCAGCCCCTCTCCCGCGAGGGGAGAGGGGAGTGAACCGCCGGACGCCAAAATATTCAGCCACCCCAGCCCATGATGAACACCCTGTTTCGCCGCCCCTTGCCGGGCACCGATCTTGACTACTTCGACGCCCGCGCCGCTGTCGAAGCCCTGCAGCCCGGCGCCTGGACCACCCTGCCCTACACCGCCCGCGTGCACGCCGAGAACATCGTGCGCCGCGCCGACCCGGCCACTATCGATGACTGCCTGCGCCAGCTCATCGAACGCAAGCGCGACCGCGACTTCCCCTGGTACCCCGCGCGCGTGGTGTGCCACGACATCCTGGGCCAGACGGCGCTGGTGGACCTGGCGGGCCTGCGCGATGCGATTGCCAAGGAGGGCGGCGACCCGGCCCAGGTGAACCCCGTGGTGCCGGTTCAGCTCATCGTGGACCATTCGCTAGCCGTGGAATGTGGCGGGTTCGACCCCGATGCGTTTGCCAAGAACCGCGCCATTGAAGACCGCCGCAATGAAGACCGCTTTCACTTCATCGAGTGGACGAAAAAGGCCTTTGCCAACGTGGATGTGATCCCGGCGGGGAACGGGATCATGCACCAGATCAATCTGGAAAAGATGTCGCCCGTGGTCCATGCCGACCAGGGCGTGGCCTACCCCGACACCTGCGTGGGCACCGACAGCCACACGCCGCATGTGGATGCGCTGGGCGTGATCGCCATCGGCGTGGGCGGCCTGGAGGCCGAGAACGTGATGCTGGGCCGCGCATCGATGATGCGGCTGCCCGAGATCGTGGGCGTGGAGCTGACCGGCCAGCGCCAGGACGGCATCACCGCCACCGATGTGGTGCTGGCGCTCACCGAGTTTTTGCGCAAGGCAAAGGTGGTGGGCGCCTACCTGGAGTTCTTTGGTGAGGGCGCCGCCAGGCTCACCATTGGCGACCGCGCCACCATCTCCAACATGGCGCCGGAATATGGCGCCACGGCGGCGCTGTTCAGCATCGATGAGCAGACGCTGGACTACCTGCGGCTGACCGGCCGCGAGGCCAGCCAAGTGAAGCTGGTCGAGACCTATGCAAAAGCCGCTGGCTTGTGGGCGGATGCGCTCAACGGCGCCATGTACGACCGCACCCTGCGCTTTGACCTGTCTACCGTGGTGCGCAACCTGGCTGGCCCCTCCAACCCACATGCGCGCGTGGCCACGTCCGACCTGGCCTCCCGGGGCATTGCAGGCCCCTGGGCTATGCCCTCGCCGGGCGAAGGCACGATGCCCGATGGAGCCGTGGTCATCGCCGCCATCACCAGCTGCACCAACACCAGCAACCCGCGCAACGTGATCGCGGCCGCGCTGCTGGCGCGCAACGCGCACCGGCTGGGCCTCACGCGCAAGCCCTGGGTCAAGACCTCGCTCGCGCCGGGCTCCCGGGCGGTGGAGCTTTACCTGAAAGAAGCCGGTCTGCTGGCCGACCTGGAGGCGCTGGGTTTTGGCATCGTGGCCTTTGCCTGCACCACCTGCAACGGCATGAGCGGTGCGCTGGACCCTGCGATCCAGCAGGAGATCATCGACCGCGACCTGTACGCCACCGCCGTGCTCTCAGGTAACCGTAACTTTGACGGGCGCATCCACCCGTACGCCAAACAGGCGTTTCTGGCCTCGCCCCCCTTGGTGGTGGCCTACGCCATTGCGGGAACGGTGCGGTTTGATATCGAAAAGGATGTGCTGGCGGTGGTGGATGGCAACCCCATCCGGCTCAAGGACCTGTGGCCCAGCGATGCAGAAATCGACGCTGTGGTGAAGGCTGCCGTACAACCCGCACACTACCGCGCCGTGTACGAGCCCATGTTTGCCCTGCGGCAGGACGATGGCCCGCGCGTGTCACCCCAGTACGACTGGCGGCCACAGTCCACCTACATCCGCCGCCCGCCCTATTGGGACACCGAGGGCATTGGCGCGCTGGCCGCGCACCCGCGCACGCTGCAGGGCATGCGCCCGCTGGCCATCCTGCCCGACAACATCACCACCGACCACCTCTCGCCCTCCAACGCCATCCTGCCTGGCAGCGCAGCGGGCGAGTACCTGGCGCGCATGGGCGTGCCGGAGGAGGACTTCAACTCCTACGCCACGCACCGGGGCGACCACCTCACCGCCCTGCGCGCCACGTTTGCCAACCCGCAACTGGTCAACGAGATGGCCGTGGTCGATGGCAAGGTCCAGAAAGGCTCGCTGGCCCGCGTGGAGCCCGAGGGCCAGGTGATGCGCATGTGGGAGGCCATCGAAACCTATCTGCACCGCCGCCAGCCCCTCATCATCATTGCGGGCGCCGACTACGGCCAGGGCTCCAGCCGCGACTGGGCCGCCAAGGGCGTGCGGCTGGCGGGGGTGGAGGTGGTGGTGGCCGAGGGCTTTGAGCGCATCCACCGTACCAACCTCATTGGGATGGGGGTGCTACCGCTGGAGTTTGGGGCGGGGGTGAGCCGCACCACGCTGCAACTCAATGGCACAGAGGTCTATGGCGTGGAGGGGAATCTGAAGCCGGGGGCGATGATGACCCTGGTTGTGCAACGTAAATCGGGTGAGGTCGTCAGAGTGCCCTTGCGATGTCGGCTGGACACGGCAGAAGAAGTGTCGGTTTACGAGGCGGGTGGTGTACTGCAGCGTTTTGCACAGGATTTTCTGGCGGCTCGGGCGGCGGCAGCCCCCTCTCCCCAACCCCTCTCCCGCGAGGGGAGAGGGGGCTCGTGCAGGATGAGCGCGGAATGACAATGGCTGCAATTTGTCTTGCTCCCCTCGCCCCTTGCGGGAGAGGGGCCGGGGGAGAGGGGCCCCCACCCATGGACCGACGTCAGTTCACCAAATCCCTGCGCCAGAACATGACCAACGCCGAACAGTTGCTCTGGCGGCACCTGCGCGCCCACCGCATGGACGGCCAGAAGTTCCGCCGCCAACAACCCATCGGCCCCTACATCGTGGACTTCGTTCATTTCGGCCTGCGACTGATCGTGGAGGCAGACGGCGGGCAGCATGTGGATTCAGAGCACGATGCCACCCGCGATGCCTGGTTGCGCAGCCAGGGCTTTACCCTGCTGCGCTTTTGGAACAACGACATCCTGCACAACACAGACGCAGTGCTGGAAAGCATTTGGAACACCGTGCATGCGGGCACCCCCTCTCCCCCGGCCCCTCTCCCGCGAGGGGCGAGGGGAGTCACACCATGAACAAACACCCTTCTCAAATCAAAGTACCTGCCACCTACCTGCGCGGCGGCACCAGCAAAGGCGTGTTCTTCTGCCTTGACGACCTGCCTGCACCGGCCCAGCAACCCGGCCCCGCGCGCGACGCTCTGCTGCTGCGCGTGCTGGGCAGCCCCGACCCGTATGGCAAGCAAATCGACGGCATGGGCAATGCGTCGTCGAGCACCAGCAAGGCAGTGATCCTGTCGCGCAGCACGCGGCCGGGGCACGACGTTGACTACCTGTTTGGCCAGGTGTCCATCGACCAGCCCTTTGTGGACTGGAGTGGCAACTGCGGCAACCTCTCGGCGGCGGTGGGGCCCTGCGCCATCCACATGGGGCTGATCGATGCGGCGAGCCTTCCGCAGGACGGCACCTTCCCCGTCCGCATCTGGCAGGCCAACATCGGCAAGACCATCGTGGCGCATGTGCCCATGGCCCACGGACAGGTGCAGGAGACGGGCGACTTCGAGCTGGACGGCGTGACTTTTGCAGCCGCCGAGGTGGCACTGGAGTTCATGGACCCGGCGGACGATGGCGACGCAGGGGGCGCCATGTTCCCCACCGGGAATGTGGTGGACACCTTGGAGGTCCCCGGCGTCGGCAGCTTCGCCGCCACGCTGATCAACTCGGGCATCCCCACCATTTTTCTCAACGCACAGGAGCTGGGCTACACCGGCACCGAGCCGCAAGGCGCGATCAATGGCGATGCGGCGGCAATCGCGCGCTTCGAGGCCATCCGCGCCCACGGCGCCTTGCGCATGGGGCTGATCCATGCACTGGGCGAGGCCGCCACCCGCCAACACACGCCCAAGATCGCGTTCGTTGCGCCGCCTGCGAGCTACACAGCCTCCAGCGGCAAAACCATTGACGCCAAAGACATCGACCTGCTGGTGCGCGCGCTCTCCATGGGCCAGTTGCACCACGCCATGATGGGCACGGCGGCGGTGGCCATTGGCACGGCGGCAGCCATCCCCGGCACGCTGGTCAACCTCGCGGCAGGCGGTGGCGTGCGCAGCAGCGTGCGGTTTGGCCATCCCTCGGGCACCCTGCGCGTGGGAGCCGAGGCTGCGCAAATCAAGGGCCAGTGGAAGGTGACCAAGGCCCTGATGAGCCGCAGCGCACGCATCCTGATGGAGGGTTGGGTGAGGGTGCCCGGCGAATTTTCTAAGAATTTTTAGCCTCTTACGCCTGTCCATCATGCCTTTATAGCTATCAAAAATATAGCAAATCAATTCTCCAGCAATTCATGAACACCAAACAACAACTCAAAGCCCTGGCCCAGGCCCGTCGGGGCGTCATCGTGCCGGGCGCGTTCAACGCCCTCTCGGCCCGCGTAGTAGCCGACTTGGGCTTTGAAGCCCTCTACGTAACCGGCGCGGGCGTGACCAACATGTGGTTCGGCCTGCCTGACCAGGCCTTCATGGGCCTCACCGACATTGCCGACCACACGGCGCGCATCCGCGACGCGGTAGAGCTGCCGCTCATCGTCGATGCAGACACCGGCTTTGGCAACGCGCTCAACACTTACCACGCGGTGCGTGTGCTGGAGCGCGCGGGGGCGGATTGCATCCAGCTCGAAGACCAGGTCAGCCCCAAGCGCTGTGGGCACTTCAACGGCAAAGAGGTGATCAGCACCGATGAAATGCTGGGCAAGATCAAGGCCGCCGTGGATGCGCGCCGTGACGCGGGCACCCTCATCCTGGCCCGCACCGACGCCTGCGCCACACAAGGCTTCGAGGCGGCGGTGGAGCGTGCCCGGCGCTTTGAGGAGGCTGGCGCCGATATCCTGTTTGTCGAAGCCGTCACCACGCTGGACGAGATCCGCGCCCTGCCCCAGCGGCTGGCAGCGCCCCAGCTCATGAACATGGTGATCGGCGGCAAGACGCCCATCACCAGCGCCGACGAACTGGCCACTCTGGGCTATGGCTTGGTGCTCTACGCCAACGCGGCGCTGCAGGGCGCAGTGGCGGGCATGCAAAAGGCGCTCACGGTGCTGCGCGACAACCAGCGCATCGACGAAGACCCCGCCCTGGTGGCACCTTTTGCCGAGCGCCAGCGGCTGGTGCGCAAGACCGAGTGGGATGCGCTAGAAGCCAGGTACACCTGAGATCCGGCGCCTGTGCCCTGTCTCCAACGGGACGGGGACGGCACGGCAGGCGGGATGGGGCGTATTTGTTTATCCACACAGCGCCACAAAAGCGGCGACAAACGCAATGCGCGCGGCACAATGGGTGTTCTCTTCCCTGCACCTTGCACGCGCCGCCCATGCACAGCATTCCTTCTTTGAACGTGGTGGACCTGATGCTCGATGCCGTCTGCCTCGTCAATGCAGACAGCACCATCGTTTTTGTGAGCCCCGCGTTTGAACGCATTTTTGGCTACCGCCCCGAAGAAGTTGTTGGCAAGCGCATGCTGGACATGGTTCACCCCGATGACCTCGCCATCACCCAGCGCCAGGCCAGGAGCGTGACCGAAGGCAACCTGCAGCTGCAGTTCGAGAACCGCTACCTGCGCAAGGACGGCACCATTGCCCACATCCGCTGGACGGCCCGCTGGCTGCCCGAGCAGCAGGTGCGGCTGGCCGTGGCGCACGACATCACCGAGCGCCGCCTCACCGAATCCATGCAGGCCGTGATCTATGCGATCTCCGAGGCGGCCCACACCACACAGAACCTGCAGGCGCTGTTCCAGCACATCCACCAGATCATCGGGCGGCTGCTGCCCGCCACCAACTTCGCGGTGGCGCTGTACGACCCGCAGGCCGACTCGCTGAGCTTCCCCTACCACGTCAACGAGTCATTGCCTGCCCCCTCCCCCATGGCGCTGGCCCAAGATGCGCTGTGTGCCGAAGTCATCAGCAATGGCTGCACCTTGCTGCTGACCCCTGAGAACCGCACGGCCCACCCACCGCCCGCCCCGCAGCAGCGCCCGCCCCTGTACTGGCTGGGCGTGCCCCTGCAAACCCAGAAAGGCGCCATCGGTGCGCTGGTGCTGCAGAGCTACACCGAACAGGGCCGCTACACCGACAAGGACAAGGACCTGCTGCAGTTCGTCTCCACCCAGGTGGCTGCAGCCATCGAGCGCAAGCAGATGCACGAGCGCCTGGAGCACATGGCCCAGTACGACCAGCTCACCCACCTGCCCAACCGCCAGCTGTTTCTGGACCGCCTCAAGACCGCCCTGGCGAGGGCCCGGCGCGACCAGCGCCTGCTGTCGCTGCTGTTCATCGACCTGGACCGATTCAAAGACGTCAACGACACCCTGGGCCACGCCATGGGCGACCTGCTGCTGCAGCGCGTGGCGCAGCGCCTGCTCGAATGCGTGCGCGGCTCCGACACCGTGGCCCGCCTGGGGGGCGACGAGTTTGTGGTGCTGCTCGAAAGCGGCCTGGCGCGCGACCACGCCGCCACCGTGGCCGACAAGATCCTGTCGGCCTTTGCCCAACCGTTCGATCTGGAAGGCATTCGCCTGAACATCCAGCCCAGCATTGGCGTCGCCATCTACCCAGAACACGGGGGCGAGGAACACCACCTGCTGGGCCACGCCGACGAGGCCATGTACCTGTCGAAAAAAAGCGGCGGCAACCAGGTGCGGGTGGCGCAGCAGGCAGAGGCCCAGCCCCTCTGACGGGCAAGGCCAAGCACCCGCGCAGCAATTGTTCGCGGCACAATCCGGGCCCGCCCGCAGCAGGCGCTGCGGCCCCCGGCCCCCGCTCCCCCACAAGGTTCACCCATGCTCTACAACGCCCTCAAGCTCGCCCATGTCCTGTCCATCATCGTGTGGATCGGCGGCATGGTGTTTGCCCATTTCTTCCTGCGCCCAGCGGCGCAGTCGCTGGAGCCACCACAACGCCTGCGGTTGATGCATGACGTGCTGCAGCGTTTTCTGGGCGCGGTCAGCGTGGCGGTGGTGGTGGTGCTGGTCAGCGGGCTGTGGATGATCGGCAACGTCGCGCGGCAGGCGGCGCAATCAGGCGGAAGTTTTACGATGCCGCTGGACTGGACTGTCATGGCCACGCTGGGCATCTTGATGATGGCCATCTTCGGCCATATCCGCTTTGCGCTCTTTAGACGCCTGCAGCGGGCAGTGGCCGCATCCGACTGGCCTGCGGGCGGCCAGGCCATGGCCGCCATACGCCAATGGGTGGCTGTGAACCTGGGCCTGGGCGTGGCCATCGTGGTCGTTACCCTGCTGATGTAGCCCACGGCAACGCATTGCGCATGCTGGGGGCCACAGTGCACCCACTCCAGGCGCGGGCAAGTCGCTGCTGACACACCCTGGTCCTGCGGCTCCTCTACCATCGGGTAACAAGGAGCCTTGCTACGTGTTCAAGTATTTCGAAAGCCGCCTGCCCCCCTATCCCCCTGCCGAACCCCATCTGCCCCCGAAGGACTTCATGGCCTTTGTGTGGGACTGCACCCGTGGCCTGCGCGGCTACGTGGTCGCCATGGCGGCACTGTCTGCCGCCATTGCAGTGTTCGAGGCCCTGCTGTTTGCAGTGCTCGGCCACGTGGTCGATTGGCTGTCTTCCGTGGCGCCCCATGCGCTGTGGGCAGAGCGCAAAGGCTCCATCCTGGGCATTGTTGCGCTGCTGATGGGCACGCTGGTGCTGGTCTCCTGGCAGACCAGCCTCAAGCACCAGGTGCTGGCCATCAACTTCCCGCTGCGCCTGCGCTGGAACTTCCACCGTCTGATGCTGGGCCAGAGCATGGCGTTTTATGCCGACGAGTTCGCGGGCCGCATCACCACCAAGATCATGCAGACAGCCCTGGCCGTGCGCGACATGATCTTCACCACCACCGATGTGGTGATCGGCATGGGCATCTACCTCGTCACCATCCTTGTGCTGCTGGCGGGCTTCGATGCGCGGCTGATCGTGCCGTTTGCGCTCTGGATCGTGGCCTATGGCCTGGCCTGCTGGTACTTTGTGCCACGCCTGGGCAAGGTGGGCAAGGCGCAGGCCGACGCGCGCTCGGTGATGACTGGGCGCATCACCGATGCCTACACCAACATCGCCACCGTCAAGCTGTTCTCGCACACGCGGCGCGAATCCGAGTTTGCGCGCGCTGCCATGGATGCGTTCAAGCTCACCGGCTACGCACAGATGCGCCTCGTGAGCCTGTTCGAAATCGTGAACCAGGCCCTGGTGGTGGCGATGATCCTGGGCGCCTGCGGCACGGCGCTGTGGCTCTGGTCACTGGGCGAAGTGGGTGCAGGGGCGGTGGCCGCCGTCATTGCCATGACGCTGCGCGTATCGGGCCACGCCCACTGGGTGATGTGGGAGATGACCACGCTGTTCGAAAGCGTGGGCACCATCCAGGACGGCATCAACACGCTGACCAAGCCCCGCATGGTGGTCGATGTGCCCGATGCCAAGCCCCTGCAGGTCACCCACGGCGAGGTGCGCTTTGATAACGTGAGCTTTGCCTACGAGAGCCAGGGCGGCGCCTCGGGCAAGGGGCGCCCCGTCATCGATGCGCTGCAGCTCACCATCCGCCCCGGCGAAAAGATTGGCCTGATTGGACGCTCGGGCGCGGGCAAGTCCACGCTGGTCAACCTGCTGCTGCGTTTTCACGACGTGCACGCGGGCCGCATCCTCATCGACGGGCAGGACATCGCCCAGGTCACGCAAGACAGCCTGCGCCGCAACATCGGCATGGTCACGCAGGACACCTCGCTGCTGCACCGCTCCATGCGCGACAACATCCTCTACGGCCGCCCGGATGCGAGCGAGGAAGACATGCACGCCGCCGCCCGCCGCGCCGAGGCCGCCGAATTCATCGAAACCCTGAGCGACCTGCACGGCCGCTCCGGCTACGACGCCCAGGTGGGCGAGCGCGGCGTCAAGCTCTCGGGTGGCCAGCGCCAGCGCGTGGCCATTGCGCGCGTAATGCTGAAAGACGCGCCCATTCTGCTGCTGGACGAGGCCACCAGCGCGCTCGACTCCGAGGTCGAGGCCGCCATCCAGCAAAGCCTGGACGGCCTGATGGAGGGCAAGACCGTGATCGCCATCGCGCACCGCCTGTCCACCATTGCAGCGATGGACCGGCTCATCGTGCTGGACGCGGGCCGCATCATCGAAGAAGGCACCCACGCACAGCTGCTAGCCCAGGGCGGCGTGTATGCGCGGCTGTGGGGGCACCAGAGCGGCGGGTTCCTGGGCGAGTCAGACGAAGACTAAGCCCTGAGCCGCCTGGGTGACAGCCTGTCGCCCAGGCGGCTGTGCAGCGGATGCGGTGTCCTTACGGTGGAGGCTTTCAACAACCGGATGGGAGCACACCGATGATCAAAGTCACTGCCGTTTACCGCTGGCGCGAAGGCGCCACTTTCAACCACGACTACTACCACAGCGAGCACATGCGCATTGCCCGCGCGGCGCTGCAGCCCCTGGGCCTGGTGCGGCTGGAGAGCGACCGCGTGCTCTACCCCGGCGAGCCGCGTCCGGGCCAGGTGGTGGCGCTGACCAATGCGTTCTTCAGCGACCTGAAACAGGCCCAGGTGGCGGCCAGGCAGACCATGGCCGAGCTGTCGGCCGACATCCCCAACTACACCAACATCGTGCCCGAGTCGTACTTCGCCCAGATGGGGGTGATCTCACTTTCCGTGCAGAAAACCCGGTTAAGAGCTACGGGTTAACCCGCATTTTTTTATTGTCTGGAATTATCAGTAGCGAATACGTAGACTGCAGCAGGCTTGCGACCGCGCCAGCCACGGGAGGACCAGCTTGTCTAGCTACTACCTACGTTTCGTTGGCGCCGATACCCTGCCCAAATCGCTATCCAAGCGGGAAGTCGAAGAGTGTTTTGGGCTGAGTATCGAAGACATCCAGGAGCTGCGCCCGCCCCGGTTCAGAGGGACTGCACGCCTTGGCGCTGCAGTTCAACTGGTCATGCTGCGCGCTACGGGGCGGCACCCCGATGCCTTTTCAGGCATCCCCTCCGTCCTGCTGCGGTACCTGACCTCAGCGCTTGGCATGAACGCGACGGACATCGCATCGGTGACCTCGCTGTACAAGGACAAGGACACACGATACGAGCACCAGCTCTGGGCTCGGGAACGTGTTGGCTTCGCGGTAGTGGACGACGCCACAAAGCCGCTCCTGGCCGATGCTCTGGCTGAGCTTTCCGCCTCAGCGGTATCAGTCGATGACTTGATCCACCAGTCAGAACACTGGCTCTTTGATCGACGGCTTGTCCTGCCTGGTGACCGGACACTGCGCGACATGGCGCGGATGGCCTTCGCTGAACAGGAAAATGCCGCAATCGCTGCGATCCGCACCTGTGCGCCACCCAAACAGGTTCAGGCGGCTCTCTCGCACGCATTCTCAAAGCGATCAGGGCCCGGCGGTCACACAGTGCTGGAGTGGCTGCGCACACCCCCAGGGAAGCACGGGCAGCTCACGCTGAGCGAGGTCACCAAGAAAATCGAGTGCCTCAAGTCACTGCAAATTCACAAGTGGAAGCTGTCGGCGATTCCATTGAATCGTCTCAGGGCGTACAGCCAAGAGGTGATCAATCGTCCACCCTCCGCGACGAAGTTTCTCTCTGAGGATCAGCGCGATCTGCGCATCGTCTCTTTCCTGCATGTCACCCTCTTGGATCAGACCGATCTCGCCGCAGACATCGGTGCGCGATGTCTCACAGATCTTTATCACAAGGCTTCTGGCAAGGTCCTAAAGAAGCAGGCCGAAAGTGCTGTGGATCTGCGTGCTGAGCGCGTCAAGCTGAAGGACATTCTCTACGACACGCAG
>NZ_BJHU01000004.1 GCF_005405905.1 Acidovorax sp. NB1 | reverse complement strand
ATCCCCAAAAACGTTGTGTGCCAACCCTGCATCGTGAACCTCAAAAGTGGGAGGCCACCATACCCGTTTACAAAGCGAACAGGAAAGTCAATGAAATCAACGGTCTACCCAGACCACCCCCGCGCCAGTGCTAGCTTTGCGTACCGTCACTTATTGCACTGAAAACGAGGAGACCCCCATTGGCAGCCTCGATCAAGAGAGTACAGCGGGCATCACCGCGACGCGGCTGTGGAGTGTGATGCGACGCTTTTTCACAAAGGTCGCCGAAGTCATTGAGAAGGACAGCCCGGCCACGGCCGAGAAACTGCGCCGTGCCAGCCCACATTGGATGCGCCACACCCATGCTACGCATGCATTGGCGCGCGGGGCCGAATTGACCACCGTGCGCGACAACCTGCGGCACGCATCGATTTCGACGACCTCAATCTACCTGCACGGCGACGAGGTTAAGCGGGCGCGGGAGATGGGGGAGGCTTTCGCAGCCCGGCGATCTTGACGGGTCGCAGCGTCAGGCGAACTGCAGCTCGATCTTACCGGCACGCCGCCGTACTGGACCGACCACGATCTTCACGTCATGCCCCAGCTTGGCCACCAGTTCCAGCAGCTTCGCCTCGCTGACCCCGCGAAACTGGCCGCGCGTGATGCGGGAGATCTTGGACTGATCGATTTCCAGCAGCGCGGCGGCTCCCTGTTGCGTCAGGCGTCGCGCCTTGATGGCGCGGGCAATCTCAGCCGCGAGCTGCGACTTGCGCTGCATTTCCGCAGCGTCGGCATAGCCCAGGTCCGCGTAGACGTTGGTGCTGCCTTCTTCGATGGTGATGTGGCTGTTCTGGCTCATCGCTTTACTCCTTGCTTTGCTTGCCAAGCCTCAAAATCCTGCACCGCAGCCTTCAGCCGTGCCTTGATCAGGTCCAGGTCCTCCTTCGGCGTCTTGATGCCGCTCTTGGACTTCTTCTGAAAACAGTGCAGCACATAGACCCAGCCCGCGAACTTGACCGTGTAGACCGCCCGGAACGTGTCGCTCCGGAAATCCTCGACCACTTCCAAAACCGCGGCGGAACCAAACCCGCTCAGCGCCTTGGCGTCCGGGTGCTTGCCACCGGCTTGCGCCAGGTCGATCGCATGGCCGAACACGTCTTGGACGTCCTCGGGCATTCCGTCCAGATCCCGCTTGGCCGAGCCGACCCATTTGAGCGGTTTGCGCGGCTGGGTGGACATTAGTGGTGATTATGCCAATTTAGGCATAGACCGTCAAACCGAACTGAGCCCGGTGGGACGATGGCGGTGACATCTGATGAAAGGGAGCCGCAACCCTCAAAGCGCACCAATCTGCACGCAAAGGACGGCGCGCCGGAAATTCAGATATTCACAAGTGGTTGTTTTTGAAAGAACTTTTTTCGCGAAGCGCACCAATTTGCACGGAAAGTACGATCACCCCTTCACGGCCTTCACGCTGGACCAGCTCAACCTGCCGAGCCTGCAGGCCGCGGGCGTGAAGGGCGTGCTTGGCTCGGAAACAGCCGACTTCTGGGCGGCGGACCTGGACAACGCCGAGAACAAGCGCTTCGTCAAGGAATTCAATGCCAAGTACGGCCGCCTGCCGTCGAACTACGCCGCGACGTCCTACGACATGGTCACGCAGCTGAAGGCCGCCGTGGACGAACTGGGCGGCAACACCAAGGAAGCCGCGAAGCTGAGCGCGGCGCTGCGCAAGGCGGCCTACCGGTCCGTTCGCGGGGTCCAGTACCGGATCGGAAAGAACGGCTTCCCGGTCGACCGGTTCGTCGCGGTCGAAGTCGATGGAAGCGGACCCGTCTGGAGCCTCAAGTCCAAGGAGGTCGTGCTCGAGGGCACGGCCGATCCGCACCTGGCGGCTTGTCCGCTGTAGGCGAGAGGCGGCCGTGCCCGGTCGGGTGGCGCCGCCGCGCGGCGCGCCCCCGCAAGGGCCGCCCGTGTCCACCCCGTTTGTTCAGAAAGAGGATCCGAGCCACCATGTCGCAGTCAACTTCGCTGCCGAATCACGAGATGGGCGCCCGCAGCTACGGCCTGCACATTGCCGGCGAGGCCGTCGCGGCCGAGCCGGGACGTACCTTCGAGTCCTTCAACCCCACGACCGGGCGGCGCTGGGGCGACTTCGCCATCGCCGGCGCCGACCAGGTGGACCGGGCGGTGACGGCGGCCGCCAAGGCATTCCGCGGCCCCTGGTCCCGCATGTCCGCGACCGAGCGCGGCCGGCTGCTGATGCGCTGGGGCGACGCGATCGCGGAGAACGCGATGCACATCGGCGCGCTCGAGGCGACGCAGAACGGCAAGCTGGCCTCGGAGATGCAGACCCAGGCGCGCATCGTGCGCGACTGGCTCTGCTACTTCGGCGGCATGGCCGACAAGATCGAGGGCGCGGTCATTCCGGTCGCGCAGACGTCGGTGCTCAACTACACGCTCAAGGAGCCCCTGGGCGTGGTGGCCGTCATCGTGCCCTGGAACTCTCCGACGCTGCTGATGATCGAGTCGGCCGCGCCCGCGCTCGCCGCGGGCAACACCATCGTCGTCAAGCCCAGCGAGGTGACGTCGGCCTCGGCGATCGAGATCGCCCGGCTGGCGGAAAGCGTCGGCATCCCCCCCGGCGTCCTCAACGTCGTGACGGGGCTGAGGGAAACCGGGGAGGCGCTCGTCGGACACCCGCAGGTCCGCAAGATCTCCTTCATCGGCAGCACGGACGTGGGACGGGCCATCGCCGCCGAGGCGGGCAGGAAGCTCGTCCCGTGCACGCTCGAGCTGGGCGGCAAGAGCCCGAACATCGTCTTCGAGGACGCCGACATCGACCGCGCGGAAATCGGGGTGCTGGCCGGGATCTTCGCGGCGGCGGGCCAGACCTGCGTGGCGGGCTCGCGCGCCTACATCCACCGCCGCATCTACGACGAACTGGTCTCCCGCCTGGTGCGGCGGGCGGGCCGGATCGCGGTCGGCGACCCGCTGGCGCAGGCCACCCAGATGGGGCCCGTCGCGAGCAAGGCCCAGCTGGACAAGGACCAGGCCATCGTGCGCGAGGCCGTGGCCGCAGGGGCCAGCGTGCTCTGCGGGGGCGAACGCCTGGCGGTGCCAGGCTTCGACGGCGGCTACTTCTTCGCGCCCACGATCCTGGGCGGGGCGGATGCGGCCAATCCGGTGATCTGCAAGGAGGTCTTCGGGCCGGTCCTCGCGGTCATGCCCTTCGAAGACGACGACGAGGTCCTCGCCCTGGCCAACGATTCGGAGTTCGGGCTGGCCGCGGGGGTGTGGACCAAGGACTTCCGGCGCGCGCACCTGATGGCGCGGCGGCTCGAGGCGGGAACGGTCTGGCTCAACACCTACCGCACGCTGGCCTTCAATTCGCCCTTCGGCGGCTACAAGTCCAGCGGAATCGGGCGCGTCAACGGCACCGAGGCCGTGAACCACTACCTGCAGACCAAGAGCGTCTGGTGCGAGCTCGGCGACGAGGTGCGCGACCCGTTCGCCTTCAAGGCCTAGGCACCCTCCCGGCCGCACAGCCACAGATCCATCGCATAGGAGCCACGATGAGAGGTGTCGTATTTCCCGGGAACCGCAAGATCGAGTACCTCGAGGTGCCGGACCCGACGCCCGGGCCGCTGGACGTCGTCATCGAGATGAAGGCGTCCGGCATGTGCGGCACCGACCTGCAGAACTACCGCAGGCCGCTGGACCAGCCTGCCTACATGCCATCGCTGATCGGCCGCCCGCCCATCGCCGGCCACGAGCCCGCGGGCATCGTCTGCGCGGTCGGTTCGGCCGTGCCGGCGCAGCTCGCGCGGGTCGGGCAGCGGGTCATGGTGCACCACTACCAGGGCTGCAACGCCTGCGCGCACTGCCGCACCGGCTGGCAGCAGCTGTGCCGCAACGTCCAGCCGATGGTGCGCGTGTACGGCAACAACGACGACGGCGGCCACGCGCCCTACCTGAAGGTGCCGGCGAACACCGTGGTCACGCTGCCGGATTCGCTGAGCTTCGAGGCCGGCGCGGCGATCGCCTGCGGAACCGGCACCGCCTACCAGGCGCTGCGGCGCATGCACCTGTCCGCGGCAGACACCATCGCCATCTTCGGGCAGGGGCCCGTCGGCCTGTCGGCCACGCAGTTCGCGCGGGCCATGAATGCGCGCGTCATCGCCATCGACACGAACGAGCAGCGGCTCGAGCACGCACGCCGACTGGGCGCCGACGTGGCCTTCGCCCCGTCGGGCGACGGCGATGTCGCAGAAGCCATCCTGGAGCTGACCGGCGGGCAGGGCGTCGACAAGTCGCTGGAGACCTCGGGGGCGGCATCCGCGCGCAGCGCGGCCATCCGTGCGGCCAAGACCTGGGGGACCTGCTGCTTCGTCGGCGAGGGCGGCGAGGTGCGCATCAACGTCAGTCCGGAGCTGCTGCGCCGCCAGATGACGGTCATGGGGTCGTGGACGTTCTCGACGACCGGCCAGGCCGAGTGCGCCGCCTTCGTCGCCGCCAAGGGGCTCGACGTCGGCCAGCTGTACACCCACCGCTGGACGCTGGACCGGGCCGAGGAGGCCTACCGGCTGTTCGACCAGGGCGTGGGCGGCAAGGGCGTGTTCCTGCTCTGATGGCGGCGGGGCGCCGGTACCGGGGGCGTATGCGGGCCACGGCCCGGCGCACGGGCCCGTCCGGTCGCCGGCATGCGCGCCGACGCGACGCGGTCCCGGCTCAGGCCTCCAGCGGCCGCTCGCTGAAGCGCATCGAGAAGTCGACGGCCGTCACGTCCTTGATCAGCGCGCCCACGGAGATGCGGTCGACGCCGGTCTCCGCGTAGGCCCGCAGCGTCTCGAAGGTGACGCCGCCGGAGACCTCCAGGCTGCAGCGGCCCTGGGCCAGCCGCACCGCTTCACGGACGGTCTCCAGGGGCATGTTGTCCAGCAGCACCATGTCCACGCCCGCGTCGAGCGCTTCCTGCAACTGCCGCAGCGTCTCGACCTCCACCTGGATGAAGGCCACGCGGCCCTTGAGCGCCTGCGCCGCGCGGAACGCGGCCGTCAGGCCGCCCGCTGCCGCGATGTGGTTCTCCTTGATCAGGACGGCGTCGTACAGGCCCATCCGGTGGTTCTGGCCGCCGCCGCAGCGCACGGCGTACTTTTGCGCGGCGCGCAGGCCGGGGATGGTCTTGCGCGTATCTAGGACGGCCGCGCGCGTGCCTTCGACCACCTTGACATAGCGGGCGGTCTTGGTCGCCACGCCGCTGAGCGTCTGCAGGAAATTCAGGCAGGTGCGCTCCGCGGTGAGGAGCTCGCGCGCCACGCCTTCGATCACCACGACGGCCTGCCCGGGCACGCAGGTGCCGCCATCGGGTACGCGCCAGTCGGCCCGCGCCGTCGGCGCCAGGCGGTGCAGTATCTCCTCGACCCAGGGCCGGCCGCAGACGACCGCCGCCTGGCGGCACGTGATGGTGGCCGTGGCGCGGGCGGTCGCCGGGACCAGTTCCGCGGTCAGGTCTCCCGGGCCGACATCCTCGTCCAAGGCACGCTCGACGTCCTGGTGCACCTGCTTCAGAAACTCTCTCTCACTCACGTTCAATCCTTTTTGTTCATCCTGGGGAGGCCGCGTCCCGGCGCGGCCGTGCCGCCTGTGCTTGCGTGGGCCGGCGGAGCGCCAGCCACCGGGGCCACCGGCGCCGGAGCATGGCTTGCGGCCTCACCTCGCTCATGCGCGCGACTGGAGGAGACGTTTGCCCGTCGGCCGAACCGGTGCGCACGCACGCACACGCACCGCCATGCGTACACATCGAGTCCGAGTTTACAAAATTATTAGAGACCAAATGATTCTAGGGAAACCCCGTAGGGAAAACCGTTGCCCGGATCAACGTGTGCCCCTAAAATCATTAGGCGAATAACAAAACGGGGCACCGCCAGACGGTGCCCGCATTCCCCGCCATGAACCCCACTGAAACCTCGGCGCCGATCTGGTCAGACTCGCTACTGCTCGGGCATGCGGCGATCGATGGCGAGCACGAGCAACTGGCCGAGCTGATCGAGCGCATGCGGTGCGCCGCCGCGCCCGAGATGGCGCAGGCGCTGGACGCGGTGCTCCAGCATGCGGCCTCGCACTTCGCGGCCGAGAACGAGTTGATGCGCACGACGGCGTTTCCGCCGCGCGACTGCCACATCAGCGAGCACGAAGCGGTGCTGTCCACGCTGCGCGGCGTGCGTGCCCGCCTGGCGCGCGGGGAGGTCGAGGTGGCCCGCCGCGTGGCGGACGAGCTGGCGGCCTGGTTTCCGCCCCACGTCCAGCACCTCGACTCGGCACTCACCCATTGGCTCTGCAAGCTGCAGCACGGCGCCAAGCCCGTGGTGCTGCGCGTGGGCCGAAAGCCCGAGGCCGCCCTGGCCTGCTAGTTCAACCCCCCTGAAGCAACCACCACTAGAGATGAGATGACATCATGATGACTCACGAAGAGAACGAACTGCTTTGCCGCGTCGAAGGCGACGCCCCGATGGGACGCCTGATGCGCCGCCACTGGATGCCCATCTGCCTCGTGGAAGAGGTGATCGAACCCGACGGCACGCCGGTGAAGGCGCGGGCGTTCGGCGAGGACCTTGTGGTCTTCCGCGACAGCGACGGCCGGGTCGGCGTCATGGATGAGTACTGTCCCCACCGTCGCGCGTCGCTGGTCTACGGCCGCAACGAGGAGGGAGGGCTTCGCTGCCTCTACCACGGCTGGAAGATGGACGTCGACGGGAACGTGCTGGAGATGGCTTCCGAGCCGGCTTCGAGCGGCATGGTCGACAAGGTCAAGCACACCGCGTACCCCACCAAGGAATGGGCTGGCATGGTGTGGGCCTACATGGGGCCCAAGGAGACCATGCCCGAATTCCAGCCGCCGCCGTGGGCGCCGACGGCGGACACGCGGGTGAGCATCGCGAAAGTGCTGCTGCCGTGCAACTGGGCGCAGATCCTCGAGGGTGCCATCGACTCCGCGCACAGCTCCAGCCTTCACTCCTCCGACATGGTTCCTGCGCGCGTGGACGGCGCGAAGGCCACGGACAAGACCTGGCTGCGCCCGTCCACCGACAAGGCGCCGCGCATGCAGGTGCAGCGCACCGGCTTCGGCTTCCGCTATGCCGCGCTGCGCCGCCCGATCACGAACGCCGCGGAGAACGACTACGTGCGCTCGACGGTGTTCGTGGCACCGGCCACGGCCCTGATCCCGCCCAACAACCTCTACAACGTGGCCAACATCAACGTGCCGATGGACGACACGAGCACGGCGTTCTATTTCATCGCCTGGGGCCACCCGTCGCAGACGCCGGAGACCGACACCTGGCGCAAGTTCCTGCGCCAGACGGTGGGTGTCGACCTGGACCAGAACTACCGCCCCCTGCGCAACGAGGCGAACAGGTTCTGGCAGGACCGCAACGCCATGAAGGCCGGCAACTTCACGGGCATCACCGGCTTCCCGAACCAGGACGTGGCGATGTGGCTGACCATGGGCGCCATCGCCGACCGCACGCATGACCGTCTGGGCGCCAGCGACTTGGCGATCGTGGAATTCCGCAAGCAGATGCTCGAGGCCGTGCAAGCCTTCGACCAGGGGGCGCCTGCCATCGGCACCGGCGCCGAGGCGGCCACGCCGGCCGTCTGCTCCTTCCAGGCCATCGTCCCCAAGACGACCGACTGGCGCACCTACGAGACCCGCTATGTCTGGCTGGACGGCGAAAACCGTCCCGAGTTCGAACCCTCCTATTCCGTGAAGTCCTGATCCCGTGAGCAAACTCCAACTCTCCGTCGCCATGGGCGACTACGACCGCACCCGCGCGCTGTTCGACGGCCGCGTTCAGATCGACGGCGTCGATCCCGTGTACATGCTCCTCAATCCCGAGGAGATGTTCTTCCGGGCGATGCGTAGCGTCGATTTCGACATCACCGAGCTCTCGTTCTCCAGCTACCTGGTGAAGCACTCGCGGGGCGAGTGCCCTTACATCGCGCTACCGGTGTTTCTCTCGCGGGCGTTCCGGCACACGTCGATCTACGTGCGCAAGGACCGCATCCGCGAGCCGGCCGACCTGAAGGGCAAGCGCATCGGCTTGCCCGAATACCAGCTCACCGCCAACGTGTGGGCGCGCGCGATCCTGCAGGACGACTTCGGCGTGCGCCCCTCCGACGTGACCTGGGTGCGCGGGGGCATCGAGACGCCGGGGCGGCCCGAGAAGGTCAAGCTGCAGCTGCCGGACGACGTCCGGATCGAGCAGGCGCCCGAGGGGGCGACGATCTCGCAGATGCTCGACCGCGGGGAGATCGATGGCTTCATGGCGCCGCGCCCGCCGAGCCGGTCGGCGCTCGCCAACCCGAACATCGGCTGGCTGTTCGACGACCCGACCGCGGTGGCCAAGGACTACTACCGGCGCACGGGCGTGTTCCCGATCATGCACGTGGCGGCCGTCAGGAAGGAACTCGCCGCCAAGCACCCCTGGCTTCCCGCCGCGCTCGTCAAGGCCTTCACCCAGTCCAAGGCCGCCGCGCTGGAGCTGCTGTCGGACACCTCGGCCACCAAGGTCACGCTGCCCTTCGTCGAGGAGCAGCTGCAGGCTGCCCGCGAGGCGATGGGGGACGACTTCTGGTCGTACGGCGTGGCGGCCTCGGCCAGGACGCTGGAGACCTTCGTGCGGGCCCACTACGAGCAGGGCCTGTCATCGCGCCACGTGCCGGTCAGCGAGCTCTTCCACCCCGCGACCTACGAGACCTACAGCATCTGATCCCGCACCACCCACAACTGGAGACACCCACCATGAAGCACAAGATCCCCGCCTGGCTGGTTGGCCTGGCCTGCATCGCCCAACTCGCATTCGGCTCCCTGGCCCATGCCCAGGCCTATCCGAGCCGCGCCATCAAGCTCGTCGTTCCCTATGCCGCCGGCGGCCTTCCCGACACGGTGGCGCGCATCATCGCCAAGTCGCTGGGCGATACGCTGGGGCAGGCGGTCTACGTCGACAACCGGCCCGGTGCGGGTGGCTCGGTCGCCGCCTCCGCGATCCTGCAGTCCCCGGCTGACGGCTACACGCTGCTGGTGACCGATGGGCCGATGCTGTCGATCACGCCGTTGATCAACAAGAAGATCACCTACGACGCGGCCAACGACTTCGTGCCGATCGCCCTCGTCGGCAAGGCCCCGCTGTTCCTCGCCGTCAACGCGAACGTCAAGGCGAACACGCTGGACGAACTCGTCGCGCTGGCCAAGGCGAAGCCAGGGGGCCTCAACTACGGCTCCGCCGGCAACGGCAGCATCCACCACCTGACGATGGAGGCGATGAATGCAAGCCTGGGCATCTCGATGACGCACATTCCGTTCAGGGGCAGCGCCGTCTCGGTCCCCGCGATGATCGGCGGACAGGTGGACATGGTGTTCGCTTCGCCGCCGTCGCTCATGGGCTTCGTCAAGTCGGGCCAGGCGCGCCTTCTGGCCACCAATTCGACGACGCGTTCCCCGCTGGCACCGCAGATGCCTACCCTGGCGGAAAAGATCCCCGGCTTCGATTTCGCATTCACGGTCGCGGTGTTGGCGAAGACCGGTACGCCGAGCGAGGTCATCTCCAAGGTCAATGCCGAGATCAACAGGATCGTGAAGGTCCCCGAGGTCATCGAGCAGCTGCGCACTGCGGGCGTCGACCCGGCGGGCGGAACGCCCGAACAGCTCGCGCGGGCGCTGCGTGCAGAGAAGGCCCAGGTGACCGACGCCGCCGCGCGGGCGCAGCTGAAGGCCGAGTAGTCGCGCGTCATGACGCTCACCACACCCCAAACCCATTCCGACACGCAGATGCCGTTGCGCGTGGCGCGGATCCTCGACGTGGCGCGCGACATCCGCAGCTTCGAGCTGGTACAGCCCGATGGCAGCGAGCTGCCGCCGTTCACGCCGGGATCGCACGTCAAGGTCCAGGCCCCCAATGGCATGCTGCGCAAGTATTCGCTGTGCAACGATCCCGCGGAGCGCCACCGCTACGTCATCGCCGTCAAGCGCGATCCGGAGGGGCAGGGCGGCTCGCTCTCCATGCACGAGGAACTGCATGAGGGCGATACGCTGCCCACGTCGCTGCCTTCGAATGCCTTCCCGCTGGTCGAGAACGCCAAGGGCTACCTCTTCGTCGCGGGCGGCATCGGCATCACCCCGATCCTGTCCATGATCCGCTCGTTCGGCGAACTGCCGCCGGCACCGTGGAAGCTCATCTACCTGACGCGCTTTCCCGAGACTGCGGCCTTCCGCGAGGAGCTCGGCGCCCCCGAGCTCAAGAGCCGCGTGCGGATCCACCACAGCCACGGGGACCCCGCGCGCGCCTTCGACCTCTGGCCGGTGCTGGAGAAGCCCAACACGGCCCACGTGTACTGCTGCGGCCCGCGCGCGCTGATGGAGGCGGTGCGCGACATGACGGGCCACTGGTCGCCGGCCAACGTGCACTTCGAGAGCTTCAACGAGGGCGGGGGCGTGCGGCCCGACGACAAGCCCTTCTTGGTGAAGCTGGCCAGCTCAGGCGCGGCGTTCGAGGTGCCCGTCGGCAAGTCCATCCTGTCGGTCCTCCACGAGCACGGCTGCAACGCGGCGTCCTCGTGCGAGAGCGGCACCTGCGGCACCTGCCGCACGAAGCTGCTGAGCGGCGAGGCCGACCACCGAGACATGGTGCTGCTGCCCGAGGAGATGGACAGCCAGATCATGATCTGCGTCTCCCGGGCCAAGTCCGACGAACTGGTGATCGACCTGTGAACGCCGGCCGCCCACTTCGACTCGGCGTCGCCGGACTCGGCCGCGCCTTCACGCTCATGCTGCCCACGCTCCAGCGCGACGCGCGCGTGCGGCTGGTGGCGGCCTGCGACCCGCGCGAGCCGGCGCGCGAGCGCTTCGCGAGCGACTTCGATGCGCCGGTGTACCCGGACATCGAGGGCCTGGCGTCCAACCCGGACGTCGAGGCGATCTACATCGCCAGCCCGCACCAGTTCCACGCGGAGCAGGCGCGCATCGCCGCCCGGCACGGCAAGCACGTGCTCGTGGAAAAGCCCATGGCGCTGTCCCTCGGCGACTGCAACGCGATGATCCGGGACTGCCGGGACGCCGGCGTGCACCTCATCGTCGGCCACTGCCACAGCTTCGACACGCCGTACCTGCGCGCGCGCGAGATCGCCCTGGGCGGTGAGTTCGGGCGGGTGCGCATGATCCACGCGCTCAACTACACCGACTTCCTCTACCGGCCGCGGCGTCCCGAGGAGCTGCGCACGGAGGAGGGCGGCGGCGTGGTGTTCAGCCAGGCCGCCCACCAGGTCGACATCGTGCGCCTGCTGGCCGGCACGCGGGTCAGCCGGGTGCGCGCGATCACAGGCGACTGGGACCCCAGGCGCCCGACCCAGGGCGCCTATTCGGCCCTGCTGTGGTTCGAGGGCGGGGCGTTCGCCAGCGTCAGCTACAACGGCTACGGGCACTTCGACTCGGACGAATGGTGCGGCTGGATCGGCGAGATGGGCGCCGAGAAGTCGCCCGAGGCGTACGGCGCCGCGCGCCGCAAGCTGGCGACCGTGGGTTCGCCGGAGGAGGAGGCGCGCCTGAAGGCGGCCGGCACCTATGGCGGGCCCGGCTACGTGCCCGCGTCCGCGGGCGCGCCGCCGGCGTGGCACCAGCATTTCGGGCCGGTCGTGGTGTCCTGCGAGCGCGGCGATATCCGTCCGTTGCCCGACAGCGTCTGCGTGTACGGGGACCTCACGAAGGAGCGGCGGCCGCTGGGCCGGCCCGCGGTGCCCCGCTTCGAGGTCATCGACGAACTGTACGAGGCCGTGGTGAACGGGACCGCGCCGCTGCATGACGGCGAATGGGCGCGCTCCACGCTGGAGGTGTGCCTGGCGCTGCTCGAGTCGGCGGGCTCGGGCAAGGACGTGGAGCTGCTGCGCTGAGGCGGCGCCCTTGCGTGCGCCGTGGCGCTCCGCGTGCAGGCCGTGGCCGGAGAAGGCACCGGCGCGTGCGGGCCGCCGGGGGCGGTCCAGGCGCCACGGCCCGCACCTCGCGGCGGCCCGGATTTCATGGCGCGCCGCGCCAGACCGGGGAGATTCCCATCGATCCAGCCAAAGGGTAGGCCAAGATGCAACCGTCCCACGAGGACCTCAATTTGCTCGTCGTCTTCGAGGCGCTCATGGAGACCCGCAGCGTCTCCAAGGCCGGCGAGCGGCTGCAGCTGAGCCAGCCCTCGATGAGCCACGCGCTGTCGAAGATGCGCAAGGCGTTCGACGACCCCATGTTCGTGCGCGTCAAGAACGAGATGCAGCCGACGGCAAAGGCGCTGGAAGTCGCGGAGCCCATCCGCCAGGCCCTCGAGCTGGCACGCCGCCAGATCTTCTCCAAGGTGGCGCTGGACCTGCGCACCTCGTCGCGCCTGTTCACGATCTGCATGACGGATGTCGGCGAGACCTGCTATCTGCCGATGGTGATCAATGCCGTGCGCAAGCAGGCGCCGTGCGTGCGGCTGCGGACGGTCTCGCCGATCGTGGAGAAGCTGGAGGAGGGGCTGGAATCGGGGGGCGTCGATCTCGCGATCGGGTACTTCCCCGACATTAAGAACGGCGGCGTCTTCCAGCAGCGGCTCCTGCGCAACAGCGGGTTCATGTGCATCACGGGCAACAAGGAATTCGCCGCGCGCGGCGAGCTGGACCTCGCTTCCTTCCAGTCGGCGCTCCACATCGCAGTGCGAACGGAAGGCCGCAGCCAGGAGGTCATCGAGAAGGCCATGGCCGCGATGGGTATCCACCGCAACGTGGTGGCCACGATTCCCCACTACCTCGGCCTGCTGACCATCATCCCGCAGACCGGCCTGACGGCCATCATTCCCATGGACCTCGCCGGCGCGTTCGAGGGCAAGGAAGGCATCGCGGCCCTGCCGCTGCCGTTCGCATCGCCCAGCGTGGAGGTGATCCAGATATGGCACAGGCGCCAGCACGAGGATCCGGCGCACCGCTGGCTGCGGACACTGGTGCGGGACACGCTGCAGAGGCGGGTGCTTGACTAGGAGCGTGCCGTCATGCAGCCGGCCACCTTCCCCACGCGTGCCGCGGGCGGCGCTTCGCTTGTTCCCAGGTCGGCGGGCCAGTCCGCTGGACCGAGCATCCGGGATCGCCCCGGAGGCACCCGGCCGGGCGCAAGCGCCGGGATCCTTTCCGCTTCCAAGAACCATTCAGGAGATACCTCATGAGATTTCGCATGCTGTCGCTCGTCGTCGCGAGCCTGGCCTTGCAGCTGCAGCCGAGCGCCCAGGCGCAGAGCGCCGCCTACCCCACGAAGCCGATCCGCCTGTTCGTGGGCGCGCCGGCCGGCGGCCCCACGGACGTGATCGCCAGGTCGCTCATCCAGCAGATGGGGGATTCGCTGGGGCAGCCCGTAATCGTCGAGAACCGGGGCGGGGCCGCCGGCACGCTCGCGGCCGGCATCGTCGCGAAGTCTCCGGCCGACGGCTACACGCTGATCGTGACGCCCTCGGCGCACGCCTATGCGGCGAGCATGTACGACAAGCTCCCGTTTGATCCCGTGAAGGATTTCCGGCCGGTGGGGCAGATCGGCATGATGCCCCTCGTGGCGATTGCGAACAAGGCCTTCCCGGCGGGGTCGCTGCGCGACCTGGTCGAGCGCGCCAAGGCCCAGCCCACCGCCGTGAACTACGGCTCGAGCGGCACGGGTTCCGCCCATCACCTGGCGGGCGAGCTATTCAAGCTGCGCACGGGCATCCAGATGACGCATGTGCCCTACAAGGGCAGCGCGGGATCCATCACGGACCTCATCGCCGGCCAGATCCAGGTGATCTTCGAGCCGCTCGTGTCGGCGTTGCCGCAGATCCAGGCCGGCCGCGTGAAGGCGCTGGCCGTCATGGGCGAGAAGCGCTCCCCGGCCCTGCCGGACGTGCCGACCCCCGGCGAGGCCGGGCTGCCCGGCGTGGAAGCCAGCGCCTGGTACGGGATCATGGCGCCGGCGGGCACGCCCGACACGGTCGTCGCCAAGCTGACCGCGGCGCTGAACAAGGCCCTGGCCGACCCTTCCACGCGCGCGAGTCTGCAATCGCAGGGCGTCGACGTCACGCCCGGGCCGCCGCAGATGTTCATGGACCTGATCACCAGCGAGATCGCGCGCTGGCGGCCGATCATCCAGGCGGCGGGAATCCGCGCGGAGTAGGCGAGGCGCATGCATTCACACCGCAAACTGCAGCCTCCGTCGGTCGTCAACATCGAGGATCTCCGCCGGCTGGCCAAGAGGCGGCTGCCGCAGGTGATCTGGGACTACCTGGAAGGCGGCGCGGAGGACGAAGTGACGCTGCGGCGCAACCGCGCCGCCTTCGACCGCTATCACCTCCTGCCGCGGATGGTCACGGGCAAGGGCTCGCGCGACCTGTCCATCACGCTGTTCGGGCAGCGGCTCGCGGCGCCCTTCATGATCGGGCCGACGGGCCTCAACGGCATCTACGTGCCGGACGCGGACCTCATGCTGGCGCGCGCGGCCGCAGCGGCGGGCGTGGCGTTCTCGCTGTCCGCCGGCTCGAACAACGACATCGAGGCCGTGGCCAGGGCATCGGCTGGACCCAAGTTCTTCCAGCTCTATCCGTGGGGCGGACGCGAGGTCGCGACCAGGCTGCTGGCGCGCGCACACACGGCCGGCTACTGCGCGCTCATGGTCACGGTCGATTCGCTGATCCCGGGCAACCGTGAGCGGGATGTGCGGAACCGATTCGCCCATGCACTGCATTTCTCTCCGCGCATCGTCTGGGACGCGGCGACCCATCCGCGATGGGTCGTTTCCACATGGTTCGCCCGCGGCATGCCGCGCTTCGAGAACCTGGCTGAGTTCCTGCCACCGGGCTCCGACGCGTACGCGCTGGCCGCCTATACCCGCGCGCAGCGCAATCCGTTCTACAGCTGGGAGGATGTCGCCTGGCTTCGCTCGCAGTGGGCGGGCCCCTTGGTGGTCAAGGGCATCCTCACCGCGGACGACACGCGCCTGGCCGCCTCCCATGGGGCGGACGCCGTCGTGGTGTCCAACCATGGCGGGCGCAGCCTTGACGGCTTGCCCGCCACGCTGGACATGCTGCCCTCGGTCGCCGCCGCTGCCGGGGGCATGCCCGTCCTGGTCGACAGCGGCTTTCGGCGGGGCTCCGACATCGTCAAGGCCCTCGCCCTTGGCGCGCGCGGCGTGCTGCTGGGCCGGGCGCCCCTGTACGGCGTGGCTGCGGCGGGGGAGGCCGGCGCAAGTCGCGCGCTCGAGATCCTCCTGCAGGAGACGGACCGCGTCATGGGCTTGTTGGGGGTGGACTCGGTGGACGCGCTGGGGCACCAGCACGTTGGCCTGCAGCCGGCATGACGCGGCGGGAAAAACTGCAGTTTCCCGGCCGGCGCCGGAGAAGGACCGAAGCAGCATCGGCGGCACAGGCCCCTTGGCAGGGGCGGCATAGACCTCCTCGGCGGGGGCGGTGATGCCGCCGGGACCGGCAGTTCGCGATACCCGCAGGCGCAAGCTGCGGGCCGCGTGTCGCAGGCACCGTGGTCTGGTCAAGAGGTGCGCAACTCCCGCACGCGCATCCCGGGCGGCGCAGCCGCGGAGCGGGGCGCTGAAGCCAATCGGCCGCCGCTGTCTCGAGCGGACGGGAAGCCGCTCGCTGAAGGTTGACGCGCCGAAGTGCGCGCGTAGCCTGGTGCCAAGCGTGCGACGCGGGGCGAAAAGTCTATGGCCTGCCAGAACGAAGGCGTTGGGCATCGTCCCGGCATTGCCCGTGCAACCGCATGGTTTTGTGATCTGGATCAGCATGCCGCCTACTGAGAACAGCAGAATGTACGGTGCTATATTTGTGCGGTCCGCTTGGCCTGGGCAGCACCTTTTCAACCTCCTCCCGCTTCTTCGTGTCCGTCGGCTCGTTCATGTACGCCGATCGCCGCTGTCTTGCAGGGGGTCGGCCGGGCAGAGCGTCCGTTGGGATGCATTGAGGAATGAAAATTGGCAAAAAAGGCAGGGAAAGAGTCGGCGGAGGTAGCGAGCCGTATGCTGCAGCACTGGCATGAGGGCGTTCCCGACGACCGTTTAGCGCATCTGGTGAAGGACGCGACGCGCTCCTTTCTTCGATCGCTGCAGACCCGTCTTGCGCGCCACGACGTCCAACTCGGCCATTGGACCTTCCTGCGGATTCTCTGGGAGAAGGATGGGCTCACCCAGGCAGAACTGAGCGCGGAGGCCGGTGTGATGGCGCCCACCACGGCGATCGCCCTGAAGGCCATGGAGGAGCTCGGGTACGTCCTGCGAAAGCAGCGTCCCGACAACCGCAAGAGCATCTACGTTTTCCTGACGCCGGCGGGCAAGCGCCTCAAGGCGAAGCTCGTGCCCTTGGCCGAGGAGGTCAACGCGCTCGCCATCAGATCCCTGACGGATGCCCACATCAGCATCGTGCGGCGCTCGCTGCTGAAGATCATCGACAACCTGGCGAGCGACGAGTGCATTCAGGATGATCCGAAGCGGACAGGCGCCGCTCAGTCATCCGCAAGACCGTAGCCCGCGCTGCCGATGGCCGCGCCCTGGGTGCGGCGCGCCATGGAAGCGCACCGCGCCTCGCGGCAGTGCCACGCTCTCCCCAATCCCTCAAATGCATCGGTCCCGCCGCGGCGCAGTGCGCCCGAGCGGCCAGCCGCGCCGCATCGGTCTCGATGTGGGTCGACGAGTCGACGATGCCACCCAGTGGACCCCGCGCGCCACAGGCGAGTGGCATGGATGCCCCATGGAACGCACGCCGGAACCCGCCGGGCCAGTGCCGCCGTCTTCTGCCTGGCAGCCTGTGAGATAATTAGAGACCTAATGATTAGACCTACGGAGACATAGCGCGGTTTCGGGATTTACGTGCCGTCGAACGCTGGAATCGCGCGGAGCCCACATGAGCACATGCCCCGATCCCACGTCGTGCCGGCAGCCGGATTTCCTGGATGCGAAAGCCAGTCTTGCCCTTCTGGGCGTCCGCCCGCAGACGCTCTACGCCTATGTGAGCAGGGGGGCCATCCGCAGCGTGCCCCAGCCCGGAACGAAGGCGCACCTGTACAGCCGCTCGGACATCGAACGGGTCATGGCGCGCGCGGCCGCCCGTGCAGGCCATGCCGCGGCGGCAGCCGGTGCGATGGACCATGGGCCGCCCATCGTCAGCAGCGGTATCACGGAAATCACCGAGGCGGGTCCAGCCTACCGGGGCTACTTGGCCTGCGACCTCGCGCGGCAAGGCGTTCCGTTCGAGCGGGTCTGCGAATTGCTCTGGGGCGCTCCTCTCGATGTCGCGAGGGCCGGCGCCTGGAGAATCCCTCCGCGCGACCAGGCACTGGCCCGCGAGGCCGGTTTGCGGATACTGCACGGTACCGATCCTCACCGCGTGTACGGATCGCTCGCGATGCTGGCTCTCCAGTTGGAGCGCAGCCGCAGGATGTCGGGCGGTGGGGGTCTGGACGCGGGCGTCGTGCAAGAGGCGCGCTTGCTGATCTGTGCCGTGGCGCAAGCGCTGGGATGCGTCGGCCCGGCCCGCGCGCTGACGCTGCCGGAGCGCTCCGAATCGATCGCTTCGACGCTGATCCGGTCCTTCGGATGCGAAACCACGCCAGCGCGGATCCGCGCGGTGAACGCGCTGCTCGTGCTCCTCGCGGACCACGAACTGCCGCCGGGCACCCTGGCCGTCCGGGCGGCTGCCTCGGGAGGCGCGAACCTTTTCGACTGCATTGCCGTGGGCATCTGCGCAAGCGCCGGGACCGAGATCGCCGGGCACTATGCGGTCGTGGACCGGTTCCTCACCGCAAGGCCGTCCGCGACGGCGCTGCGCGACAAGGCCCTGCGCCTGCACCAGCGGGCGCAGCGGATCCCCGGCTTCACGCATCCGCTCTACCTGGGCGGCGACCCGCGCGCGAAGCACCTGCTCGCCATCGCCACCGAACTGGCTGACGACTCCTTCAACATGCGACAGGTCGCCGACTTCGTCGGTTGGGCGAAGGAGAATCTCGCGGACCATCCAAGGCATGAGTTCGCCGTCGTCTGCCTGGTGCGGGCGCTCCGGCTTCCCGTCTGGTCGGCAGCGGTCTTCTTCCTGGTGGCGCGCATGGCCGGCTGGGCTGCGCATGTGCAGGAGCAGCGCGGCGTGACCGGCCTCTGGCGGCCGCGCGCCCGTTACGTCCCCCGCCCATGAGCGTGGCAGGGCCCGTGCGCGTCGCTAGCGCCGCCCTGTGTCGCTCGGAGCCGAGAGGCGATCCTCTGGAGGAGCGGACTGGACGCCGGGCATTGCGGGCCCGCGGCAACCGGCCTGCCGCTGCGAACTCGTGCGTCTCCCTCTTTGCGAGGGGCAGCCCCGATGACGGCGATGGCCACTCCGCATTTGCGCTGCCGCCTGCTAAGCGGTGCGTCCGCGCGGTGGTGGTTGGAAGAGGGCATGGTGCGGGTGGAAGACCTGCCGCGCGTCACCGACCTGGCCTACTCCAACAGCCTGCGCCGCTGGATCACGGCGGAGTTGGCCTGAGCACTGCCCGGAGGTACTAGGACGCCGAGGCGCTGAATTTGCCGGTCTGCAGCCAGGCGGCAATACCGGCTGCCAACTGGTCGCTGTTGCTCTCCATCATCATCATGTGGCCGTTGCCCTGGATGCCCCGGTCGCCCAGCGGAATGAATTCCGCGCGCGCCCCGATGTCGTTCAGCCAGTCGACGATGGGCTTGTCGATGGCGGCCGTGTGGTCCGCGTCGTTGGTGCCCATGATCAGGGCCACGCGCTTGCCCTTGTAGCCCGAGGGGTCGGTCACACGGGGCGCGCTGTTCTCATAGTTCACCCGCTCTAGCAGCAGGCGGGGCGGAATGACGGTCAGGCTGGCCAGGTAGCTGTCCAGGTGCTCGCGCGGGAAGCGCGTGCTGCTGCCGACCAGCTTCTTCGTGGCCCAGCCCGGTTCGGCAACGAAGGGCAGCTTGCGGCTGAGCTTGAGCACCGGAGCGCCGGGTGCCAAGCGGACTTCCACGTCGTCCGACGTGCTGGACAGGAACTCGGTCGGCGCGCTGACGTTGGCCGGCCCGCCAGGTGCGATTGCCACCAGGGAGACGATGCGGTCGCCGAAGAGTTCGAGCAGCTTCCAGCCGAAGGGGCCCGACATCGAATGCGTCATGACGATCGCCGGGCGGTCCAGCGTGGCCAGCACCTTGCCAAGGCCCTTCACGACCGTCTCGCCCGACAGGTCGTCGTAGGGGATGTAGCCGCTGCGACCGGTGCCTGCCCAGTCAGGGACCACCACCTGGTAGCCCTGGGCTGCGAAGAAGGGCGCCCAGCCCGGGCGGCCATCGGCGGTCGCCATGTAGCAGGAGCCGGTGTGCGCCCCGCCGTGGATCAGCACCATGGGCGGCTTGCGGGTCTTCGCGACCGGCTCCAGAACCTCGTAGTAGGTCGAAGGACCGGCCACAAAGCCGCTGCGCACCCGCACGGCGGCGTGGGGGGGCGTGCTGGCGCCGGAGGCGCCGGTGCTGGTGGCCGCGGCTAGGACGGCACCCATGCCAGCACTGGTGCGGAAGAACCTCCGGCGGGAGGCGGGGGGCGTGTTGTGCATCTTGTCTCCTGGTTCTCTGTGGCATTGGCATCGACTCTGGCAGTGCAGGACGGTCGCCGGAGCGTCTGGCGAGGACGGCCCAGCGCGGCCAGGCCATGCCGACCATTATTGTTAATCGACTAACAATATGAAAGCTGGGGCGAACCCTGTTGTGCGCTGTCCAGCCGCCGCGACAGCACCTGCACCTCCTCACTGAACGTGGGCGGAGCGACGCCCTGGCCCCAGACCTCGAGGAGCTGTGTTGCGTCGTCATGCCGCAGATGTCGATGGGCTCGAGGAGCGACCTGGCCGGCTACTCGCAGGAGAGATTTCCCGAGGCGATATGCGAGTTGCGCTTGGGGGCAGGCCGTACGGTGGATGGGCGCGGCGGAACCAGCGTTCCGCATGGCGCGGGCCCCTTTAGCATTCCGGCGGGCCGGGCGCTGGACAGGGTGGTCGCTCGACAGGCGAAGGAAGACCTGTGTTCATACGGATCGTGGCTGGAGAGCGCGTCGCATCTTGCCCGGTACACGAAAGCGCGCAATCCACGATGCCGACGACGAGCCTCTTGGCAACCTATCGAGCAACCATGGTCTCTAGCCGAGCTTCACGTTGACGTTCTTGAGCTGCGTGAACTCCAGCAGTTCCTCCTTGGACTCCTCCCTGCCGACGCCGGACTGCTTGTAGCCGCCGAACGGCGCGCCAGGGATGTGCACCGAACACTCGTTGACCCACACGTAGCCCGACTGGATCCGCTTGGCGGCGCGCAGGCCGGTGTTCAGGCTCGTGGTCCACACCGAGGCCGTCAGTCCGAGCTCCGTGCCATTGACCTCGACCAGCATCCGGTCCTCGTCGTCCCAGGAAAACACCGAGAGCACGGGGCCGAAGATCTCCTCGCGCGCGATCCGCATGTCGGGCCGCACGCCCGTGAAGATGGTCGGCTCGATGAACAGGCCGTCCTTCAGCTGCGCATCGCGCGCCGCGTGGCCGCCGGTCAGGAGCACGGCGCCCTCGTCGATGCCGGCCTGGATGTAGTGCAGCGCGCGGTCGTACTGGGCGCGGCTCGCCAGTGCGCCCATCGTCGTGTCCAGGTGGGTCGCGATGCCGGGCCGGTGTTTGCGCGCCAGTTCCTCGGCCATGCGCTGCATGAATTCATCGTGCAGGGAGCGGTGCACGTACAGGCGGCTCGTGGAGCCGCACGACTGCCCGCACCACGTGAAGTTCATGCCGCGCACGGCCCCCTCCACCGCGCTGCGCAGGTCCGCGTCGGGATAGATGACCATCGCGTTCTTGCCGCCCAGCTCCAGCAAGGTGCGCTTCATCGTGTCCGCGGCGGACCGCAGCACGGCCTTGCCGGCGCCGACGCTTCCGATAAGCGCGACGGCGGCCACATCCGGGTGCGCGGACAGCGCGGCACCCGTCTCGCGTCCGCCAGCGATGCAGTTCAGCACCCCCGGGGGGAACAGGCCGTCCAGGATCTCCATCAGCCGGATGGTCGACAGCGGCGCCTGTTCCGGCGGCTTGAGGATGACCGTGTTGCCCGCCGCGAGCGGCGCGGCGATCTTGCCTGCCGCGAACATGAACGGGTGGTTGAACGGGAAGATCCGTGCGACGGGGCCGAGCGGCTCCCTGAGCGTGTAGTTCAGCGCGCCGTTCGCGGTCGGGATGGTCTCGCCCTTGATCTCGAGCACCAGCCCCGCGAAATAGTCCAGCTGGGTGGCCGCGATCTCCGCGTCCATCTGCATGGCGCGCACGGGATTGCCGCAGTTGGCGGCGTCCAGCAGCGCCAGTTCCCGCGAATGCAGCCGCACGCGGCGCGCGGCCTCCCGCAGCAGCGCCGCGCGCTGCAGGGGCGGGGTCTCGGCCCAGGCCGGGAAGGCGGCCTTCGCCGAGGCGACCGCGGCGTCGACCTCCGCCGAACCCGCCGAGGTCACGTCGGCCAGACGCTCGCCCGTGGACGGGTTGAAGGTCGCGATCGCCTGGTCCGCTCCTTCATGCCAGCGGCCGTCCCAGAACAGCCCGCTCGACCGGGGCAGGACTCGCTGGACGTAGGGGCTCAGGTCGCCGCTGTCCGGCAGGACGATGGGGGCCGCTGTCATGGCTGGCCTCCTTCCTGGTCCTCATGGGAGCGGGTCATGCCGGAGGCCATCGCGGCGCTGTAGCCCGGCGTGACGTGCACGTCGACGACGACGGTCGCTCCATCGCGCACCGCAGCGACGGCGCGGGCCAGGACCTCGTCGAGCTCCGACGGGCTGTCCGTCGGTCCGAGGCCCTGCAGCCCGAGCCCGCGCGCGAGCGCGGCCAGATCGGGGTCCGGATCTCCGATGCGCTGCCCGATCCACCGGTTCTGCACCGGGCGGTCGCGATCGCGGGCCACCCGCTCCTGGTGCAGCTCGTCGTTGAAGAACGACCGGTTGTTGCAGACGATGGTAAGCAGGGGAACGCCAGCATTGGCGGCGGTCCACAGTGCTGTCATGCCCATCAGGTAGTCGCCGTCGCCGGTCATCAGCACGGGCAGTCGGTCGGTTCCACGCAGCGCCAGCGCGGCGCCGACGGCCATGCCCGGCCCGGAGCCGATGCCGGCGCCGCCGTCCATGCCCAGGTAGTCCAGCGGATCGCGGAAGTGGCCCATCTCGCCGCTCCAGCCCAGTGGCACACGGATCAGGGTGATGGGCTGCGTGCCCGCGGCCCGGCGCAGGGCGTCGGCGACCATCGCGATGCTGATCGTCCCGTCTTGCGGAACCGGGGGCATGGCCATCGGGCTCTTCGGGGCCTGGAGGGCCGAAGGGCGCTCGGTGCAGGCAGCGCAGAGAAGGGGCACGGCGACGTCCGGCTCCACCGGCATGAACACGTCCACCGGCGGCAGGCCCTGGTGGTCCATGCTCCAGCCCCGGTGGCTGTAGTGGTCGAGCGAGACCTGGATCACCTTGGCGCCGACGCTCTCGTTGCGCCACGCCTGCTGCAGCGTGCCGTTCAGGTCGTACCAGTCCAGGCTCAGCACGACGTCGGCGGCGCGCAGCGTGGCGGCCGCGTCCGGGGTCAGGAAGACGCCCGGCACGGCCGCGTGCAGCGGATGGTCGGTGGGGAACGATGCGCCGGCGCGCAGGTCCGTAAGGACCTGCGCATTCAGCTTCTCGGCCAGCTCGATGCGCTGGCGCCAGCCCTCGCTAGACCTGGAGACCCGCCCCATCAGAATGACCGGGCGGGCCGCGGAGGACAGCAGCGCTGCGGCTCTGGCCAGCTCATCGCTGCCCGGCACGGCGGGGGAGGGAACCTGGTAGCGGCTGACGTCCGGCAGCGCCGGGATCGCATCGATGCGCGTCTCCTGCAGCGAGACATCGAAGCACACGTAGGTGGGGCCGGCGGGTGCGGTCAGCGCGATCTGCTTGGCCCGCAGCAGCGCCTCGTACGACGCGGCGACGGAAGCCGGCTGCGCGTCCCACTTGCTGAAGTCGCGCACCAGCGCGCCCTGGTCCTGCGCGGTGTGCATCCAGTCGATCCAGGGGCGCCGCTTGGCCGCATCGACCGGGCCCGTCGCGCCCAGGACCAACACGGGCACGCGGTCCACCCAGGCGTTGAAGATCGCCATGGACGCGTGCATCAGGCCCACGTTGCTGTGAACGATCGCCGCCAGCGGCTTTCCGGCGACCTTCGCGTAGCCATGGGCGATCGCGACGGCATGCTCCTCATGGAGCACGACCAGCATCTGCGGGTCGATGTTGCCGAGGTGGTTCACCAGGCTGTCGTGCAGACCGCGGAAGCTCGACCCGGGGTTCAGGAGGACATAGGGGATGTCGAGCGCGCGGATCATCTCCGCGATGGCGTCGCTGGCCCACAGGCTGCCGGCGCCGGCGCCCGCTGCGGGAATGTCGCGGCGCAAAGGAATGGCTTGCTTCGAATTCAATGGGTGCTCCGCTCAATCGGCCTTGATGCCCGCGCTCTTGATGACGCTCGCCCACCGCGCGGTGTCCTTCTCGACGAGCTTGGTCATCTCCTGCGGCGTGCTCGGCCGCGTCTCGATACCCTGCTCGGCGAGCTTCTCCTTCACCTCGGGCTCGTTCAGGATCTTGGTGACATCGGCGTTGATCCGCTTGATGACCGCCGCAGGGGTCCCCGCGGGGGCCGCCAGGCCGAGCCAGATCTCGCTGTCGTACTGGGGCAGGCCGGCCTCGGCCATGGTCGGGACATCGGCCAGCAGGCTGGCGCGCCGGGTGCCACCCACGGCGAGCGCGCGCAGCTTCCCGGTGCGGATGTGCGGCAGCAGCGAGTTGATGGCACCGAACTGCAGATCGACCTGCCCGGCCAGCATGTCGGTGATGGCCGGCGCCGCGCCCTTGTAGGGGACGTGGGTGATGTCGGTGCCCGTCATCGCCTTGAAGAGCTCCGCGGACAGATGCTGCGGGCTGCCGGAGCCCGACGAGGCATAAGTGAGCTTGCCCGGAGTGGCCTTCGCGAGCGCCACGAGTTCCTTCACGGTCGTGGCCTTCACGTTCGAGTTCGCTACCAGCACGACCGGCACCGCGCCGAGTTGCGTGACCTGGGCGAAATCGCGCGCGACGGCGTACGGCGTCTTCGGCAACAGCACCGGATTGATGGACATGGTGTTGTTGTTGGTGATCAGCAGCTTGTAGCCGTCCGCAGGGGCCTTGGCCACGTGGTCGGTCCCGATGCTTCCGGCCGCGCCTGCCTTGTTGTCCACGATGACCGGCTGGTTCCAGATCTGGCTGAGCCGCTGGCCGATCACGCGGGCGATGACGTCGTTGCTCCCGCCGGGAGTGAAGGGCACGATGAGGGTGACCGGCTTGGTGGGATAGTTCTCTTGTGCGATGGCCGAGTGGCCGAAGCCTGCGGCGATCATGGCGGCGGCCGCGAGCAGCGAGCGCCGAGTGGGGCTTGATGGATTCTTCATGGTGTCTCCGGTTGCAGGCAACTACACGTGCCCTAAGAAGATCCCGATCCTAGGAACAAGGTTGATGTGCATCAAGCTTGAATGCGCGGTCAACCTATGAAGAAGCAACGCGGCGTGGCAGCCCGCGTGGCGAGCTAGGGTTCATCCCGAGGTTGATCGATGGTTCAACCGGCGCCGCCCGGTGGCCATCCTGTCCTCCAGGGTGCGCAGGGCTCTCGCGCCCGGAGGTGCGCTGTGCGCCCGCATGGCCAATGCGCTCGGCTTCCATCGTGCCTCGCGGGCATTGGTGAAGACGCCGCACTGTCCTGACAACCGGTCCGCATGTCCGTGTGCCGCTGCACGGTGACCACGGTCTCGCGCACCGGTGCAGCGGGCCGGCGATGGCCCGATAAGCAGCGCGTGGAACTTGGAAGAACGCCGCTGGCGGACGTGCCCGCGTGCCCGTGAACGGCGGGCAGAGGCCGGCGCGCGACTGGCTCGCTGGCCAGGCACCCCATCGGTTGTGAATCGACGTTGCACCGTCTTCGTTCGTCCATTGCTCCTTGCGGCGACAACGGGATTCGAACCCGACGGGATGCTGCGGAGTCCGGCGCGAGGCATTGATCATCCAATCAATCCGGGTTGGTTCCGATGCCGTGCGGGATGGTCTCTGCCAGTGTTTCGCGGCCACCAACGGGTCAGGCGTGAAAGCGTCGCACGCCCGCCACAGCCGGGCGTTCTGAATCCGGAAAATTTGATTAGGCGACTATCAAAAGATTAGGCGTCTATCTATACTGAACGAGCCGGAGGAACCACGATGAACCCGCGAGTCATCGAACGATGTGGTCTTTGGCGGGCTGCGCGTGGAGCTTTCCCATGAGACGCCAGGCGCAATGTGAAGAAGAGGAATCGGGGCCAAGCCCCAAGTTCAACGAAGGAGACAACTATGAACGGAATGGCCAAGCATGCGGTTGCATGCGCCGCGCTGCTGTGCGTTTGCGGCGCAGCCAATGCCCAGAGCAGCGTGACCATGTATGGGCGGGTGGATGCCGGGATGGACTCGCCGAGATCGGGGGGCTCGAGTGTCAATCGGCTGGTATCGGGCGGAAGTGCGGGGAGCAACCTGGGTTTTCGCGGCGTGGAGGACTTGGGAGGAGGGCTTGCCGCCGTCTTCCGCCTCGAGATGGGCATCAACCTCGACGACGGCACGCTCGGCCAAGGCGGTCGCGCGTTCGGGCGCGAGGCGTCGGTCGGCCTGAGCGATGCGCGGTTCGGCACGCTGCAGATGGGCCGTATTCCCACTCCGTACTACATGGTCCAGAGCAGTGTGGACGCCTTCGTCTGGGAAGGCGCCGGCGGGCTGCTCGCGCTCACCAGAAACGTCAGCCCCACCACGCAGCGCCAGGTGCTGCCGATGGGGGTGTCGGCGCGGCAGGACAACGCGGTCAACTACGTGTCCCCGCGCTGGGGCGGCATCGAGTTCCGCGGCCAGTACTCCTTCGGCGAGAACTCGACGACGATCGGACGCGGGTACGGCGCATCCGCGCGCTACCAGGCCGGGGGCTTCGACCTCAATGCGGGCTTCCAGCGGCAGGAGGGGCCGGACGATGCTGCGGGCAAGGTCTCGGCGATGGTGGTTGGCGGCTCCTACGACGCCCGCTTCGCCAAGTTCTTCCTGGGCATGACGGTGGAGAAGAACTCCTGCGCGACCTGCACCGGGGCAATCGCCCGCATGCCCGGTGCTTCGACGAGCGAATTCCGGCTGACCAACCTCGGCGTGCGCGTGCCGTTCGGACAGTTCACGGCCGTTGCCCAGTTCACCCGCGTCAACGACCGGTCCGACTACACGGCGTTGACGGGCAACCGGGACGCGAACTGGATCTCGCTTGGCGGCGACTACGACCTGTCCAAGAGGACGCGCCTGTACTTCGGCGTGGGACAGATCAGCAACAAGAACGGGTCGCAGTACGTGCTGGGCACCGGCACTGCCCAGGCCCCGGCCATGCTGGTCGGCTCGTCCAGCGGCAGCTCCCGCAACATCTACATGGGGGTCCGTCACAACTTTTGATGGCGACCGGCGGCACGCCGCTGCGGCCCCGCGATGGGCCGCGGTGGCTGGGCGCCGGGATCCCCGCATTGTTATCTCCAAGGTTTGGTGCCGGGGCAACCCGGCGCCTTTTTTTGTGCACGGGCGCCTGCCCGGGGAAAGCGCCGAGAAGGTGGGCAAGGGCATCGTCTCCCGCGCGAGGTCGGGCCGACCGTCCCGCGCCCGAGGCGGTGGCCAAGGTGGCGCGCATTGGGGGCGGCACAAGGAGCCTGCTTGGAGCTGCGCCCCGGAGCGGCGGCGCCGCCTTGATCGGCTCGCGCGGTGGCCTGGTGAGCGCGCGCCGCGGCCGAGGGCCCGTCGCGTCGTCCGTGCAGTCACTGAACATGGACTCTCCCGGACCGCCGATCCCCGGGACCGTCGGATGCGCTGGCGCGTGCCGTTCGGCCGCGCCGCCCGGGCTTTGAGCGACGGCGGGCGCCTTCTCGCGCAGGACTGCACGTTGCGCTTCGGCCTAGTGCTCAGCGATGCGGATGCGCTCGCCCGCTGCCAGGCAAGCGCGGCGGGCAAGGGCAGGACCAGGATCTCCGGAGCGCCGAACCGGTCCGCGTTGATGTCGAGCACGAACTGCGCTTCGTGCAACCGTGCCTGCACCCAGCGGTGACCATGCTGGCGGTCGTCGCCCGCGCGCCGCGTGGCGTGAACGCCTGGCCCATGCCCCTGGAGGGCGACGCGTCCCTTTGTGGCCGGCCACCGCCGACGACGGCGGAGACCTCCGAAAGGCGCGGAGCATGGCGAATTCATTTCTTCGATACAGCGAATAGGCCAGCCTGCGTTGCCGGGCACGCACCGGCCCCCCAGAATTGACAGCGGTCAACAAATCGTCCGCGACAACGAATCGCGGATATCGACAACCGCCCAGGAGACACCCCATGAAAACCTTCCAGGTCGCCGCGGCCCTCGCCGTGTCGCTCATTTGCGCCGCCATTCCGGTGCACGCACAAGCACCAGCTTCCCGTGACTATCCCAGCCGGCCGATCCGGATGATCGTACCGTTCCCCGCCGGCGGTCCCACCGACCTGCTGGCCCGCGTCGTCGGGCAGCGTATGGGCGAGTTGATGCGCCAGCCGATCGTGGTGGACAACAAGCCGGGCGCCAACACCATCATTGGCGCCGATGCCGTCGCGAAGGCGGCGCCGGACGGCTACACGCTGCTGATGGCCATCGACAACACGCTGGTGATGAACCAGTACCTCTACGCCAAGCTGCCCTACGATCCCGTCCAGGATTTCGAGCCGATCGGCAAGGTGGCCACCACGCCCCTGGTGGTCATGACCCACCAGGCCGGACCCCAGTCCATGCAGGCGCTGCTCGCGCAGTCCAAGGCCGGCGCCGCCGCAATGAGCTATGGCTTCGGCACCTTCACGTCCCAGCTCTCCGGCGAGCTGCTCAAGCGCACGCTGGGCAAGGAGGTGGTCTCGGTGCCCTACAAGGGCAGCGCGGGCACGACCCAGAGCCTGCTGACCAAGGACGTCACGTTCACCATCGACGGCATCACGACCGCCATGCCCCATTTCGAGAAGGGCACGCTGCGGCCGCTCGCGCGCCTGAGCGCCAAGCCCATCCCCACGCTGCCCAACGTGCCATCGATGGCCGATGTGGGGATCAAGCTGCCCGACATCGACGTGTGGATGGCGTTGCTGGCGCCCAAGGGCACGCCCGCTGCGGTGGTGGACGAGCTCAACCGCGCGCTGACGCAAGCCCTCGCGTCCAAGGACGTGCAGGAGAAGCTCCTGGGCGCCGGGCTGCTGGCCGACGCCAGCTCGCCGCAGGCGCTGCGCAGCTTCATCGCCTCGGAGGCCGCGAGGTGGCGTCCCGTCATCGCGGAAGCCGGCATCAGGATCGATTGACATTCACGAAGGAGATTCACCATGACCACGAACAGCCCCAGCCACAGCTTCGCCCCGATCGTCAACAGCGCCGCGGAGTGGCGCGCGGAGATGGCGCGCCTGAACAAGCCGGGCCAGCCCAGCTTCTTCCACATCCGGACCCAGTTGCCGAAGCAGGGCCGCACCAACCAGGTCCTCGGCGCGTCGCGCTACATGAACGTGGTGCTCAAGACCTACGCGAGCGGTGGCGAGAACGAGATCCACGCGCATTCCAACGAGGACCACGTGTTCGTCATCCTGCAGGGCGGCGCGGTGTTCCACGGGCCGAATGGCGAGACGCGCGAGGCAGGCAGGAACGATTGCGTGCTGCTGCCGGCCGGCACCTTCTACTGGTTCCACGCCAAGGAAGACCGCGAGGAACTCGTCATGCTGCGCATCGGCGCGCACATCGACCCCGACAGCGACGTGCTCGCGCGCATCGACCTGGAGGGCAAGCCCTTCGATGGCTATTCCGAGAAGAACAAGGAAGTGCCCGTGGTGCTGCACGAGGATCGGATCTTCGAATGAGCGGCCCGTCGCCTGCAACGAGCGCGCGAGCTTCCGCGGAGATTCCGCTGTGCCAGCCTCCCGATCCCGCTCCCCGCAAGCCCAGGCTGATCTGCCCGCCGGGGACCGCGGATTGCCATGTGCATGTCTATGGCCCCGCCGACCGCTATCCCGTGGCCGCGACGCGCGCCTTCGATGTGCCCGACGCCTTGCCGGCGCGGCTGCGCGCGCTGCACGACACCCTGGGCGTCGAGCGCCTGGTGCTCGTGCAGCCCAGCGGCTATGGCACCGACAACCGGCGGCACCTGGAGGCGGTGGCCGAGCTGGGCCGGCCGGCGCGCGTCATCGTCGCGCTGCGGGCCGAGGTGCAGGATGCCGAACTGGACCGCCTGCACGAAGCCGGCGTGCGGGGAGTGCGCTACAACATCGGCCATGCAGGTGCCGTCCCGCTGGCCGAGATGCCCGCGCTGGCGGCGCGCATCGCCCGCCTGGGTTGGCATGTGCAGCTCCACGTCATGGATGACCAGGGCCGAGCTCCGCTGGCCGAGATGGAGCCCACCCTGCGCGAACTGCCCACCGACGTCGTGATCGACCACATGGGCTCGCTCAGGCCGGGAGACGGCGTGGGGCAGCCTGGCTTCCAGGCGCTGCTGAGGCTGGTGAACACGGGGCGGTGCTGGGTCAAGCTGTCCTGCGGCTACCGGATGTCGGCGCTGCCTCCGCCCTACGAGGACATGGTGCCCTACGTCCAGGCGCTGCTGGCCGCCCGGCCGGACCGCCTGGTATGGGCCAGCGACTGGCCGCACGTCTCGTTCAAGGGCGAGATGCCCAACACCACGGACCTGCTGGACCAGATGCTGACCTGGGTGCCCGACGGAGCACAGCGCCACCAGATCCTGGTGCGCAACCCCGAGCAGTTGTACGGGTTCTGAGCGGCCCGCCCCGGCGCCGCCGACCCCCTGCGATCAAAAGAAAGAGGAGACACCCATGCCCATGTTCCATCTGCTGCGCCGCGCGGCGCAGCGCGCCACGCTGCTCGTCCCGATGCTGCTGCTACCGGTCCTCCCCGCCGCTGCGCAGGCGCAGGCCGCGGCCAGCTTCCCCGCCAGGCCGGTGCGTCTGATCGTGCCCTTCCCGGCCGGTGGGCCCGCCGACGTGCTGGGCCGAGCGATCGCGCAACGCCTGTCCGAAAAGTGGCGCCAGCCCGTCGTCGTCGACAACAAGGGCGGGGCCAACACGCTGATCGCGGCGCAGGAGGCCGCCCGGGCCGCGCCCGACGGCTACACCTTGTTCATGCCCCTGGATTCGACCTACACGCTGAACCCGGCGCTGTATTCGCGGCTGCCCTACGATCCGATCAAGGACTTCGCGTCCATCTCGATCGTCGCCCGCCAGTCCCTGGTGCTCACCGCAACCGACCGGACACCCTTCAGGGCGGTGGCCGACCTGGTGGCTGCCGCCCGGGCCCAGCCCGGCAGCATCAACTACGGCTCCAGCACCACGTCCACACAGCTCGCAGGCGAGATGTTCACGCGGCAGAGCGGGATCAAGCTGGTCCAGGTGCCGTACCGCGGCGCCTCGGAGGTCGTCAAAGGAATGCTCTCGGGGGACGTCGAGGTCAGCTTCGACGGCATCGCCGCCAATGTCCCGCACATCCAGTCCGGGAAGATCCGTGCACTGGCCACGACGGGTCCGGTCCGCTCCGCGGCCTTGCCCGACGTGCCGACGCTGGCGGAGGCCGGGCTCAAGGGCTACGAACTGTTGATGTGGAATGCACTGTCCGCGCCCGCCGGCACGCCGCGGGCGATCATCGACAAGATCCACAAGGACGTTGTGGAGGTCGTGCAGCGCAAGGAAGTCAGGGACCAGCTCATGGTGTTCGGTCTGGAGACGGCGGGCACCACGCCCGAGGAGATGGACGAGACCATCCGGCGGGAGACCGCCAAGTACGCGCCCCTGATCAAGGAGCTCGGGCTCAAGCTGAACTGAAGGGCGCATCGGCATGACCGCCCCAGCACTCGACTACGGATCGGGCGGGCGCATCGGCGTGCTGCTGCCCTCCGTGAACCAGGCCGCCGAGCCGCAACTGCGCGCGATGCTTCCCGCCGACATCGCCATCGCGGTCACGCGGCTGAAGCTCGTGGACAGTTCGGAGGCGAGCCTGCTGGGCATGGCCCGGGATGTCGAGCCGGCGGCCGAGCTGCTCGCGGACGCGGGCGTCGACATCGTGGTGTTCCATTGCACCGCCGTGTCGACCTACAGCACCGAGCTGGAGGCGTCGATTCTCGCGCGCATCCAGTCCGCGACTGGGCTGCCCTGCGTGGCCACGTCGCAGGCCCTGGTGGCGGCGCTGCAGGCCCTGCCCGCGCGGCGCGTGGTGCTGCTCTCCCCGTACACGGCGGCCGTCAATGACCGGGAGGCGGCTTACTTCGCCGAGCATGGATTCGAGATCCTCGGCAACGCCGGCCTGGATTGCCGCACCGGCCGCGAGATGATGGCCATCGCGCCGCAGGCGTGGCATGCGTTCGCCACGCGCCATGCCCATGCGCGGGCGGACGCATACGTCCTCAGTTGCACCACCGTGCGGACGGCCGAGACCATCGAGGCCCTGGAGCGTTCCCTGGGACGGCCCGTCGTCACGAGCAACACGGCGGTGGCCTGGTACTGCATGCGCAAGCTTGGCGCGCTGCCGGGGGTTCCAGGCTACGGCCGCCTGCTGGCCCGCGCCGGAGCACCCTGACGCGGTCCGGGGCGCGGCCCGACCGCCGGAGGAGGGCGGGGTGAACCTCACAACCTCGCGCCTGGGCATTCCTGCCCTCGCACCGTGTGGAACCGGCAGCAGGGCGCCCGCAACACCGCGAAGGCGGGCTCGCGGACGCCAGGGGCCTTCGCGGTTCAGAAGGCTTCGGTGTCGACCTCGTTCGCGCTCTGCGCGCTGTAGCGCTGGCCGACCACGGTAAGTTCGTTGATCAGAACGTTCAGCCGCTCGATCACCGCGGCGTGCAGCCGCATGTTGGCGGCGCCCAGGTCGTCCAGCAGGTGTTCCACGCTCGTGGTGCCGGGAATGGGGACGATGTGGCCGCCCTGGTGCAGCAGCCAGGCCAGGGCCAGCTGTGCCGGGGTGCAGCCCGCGTCCCGCGCGATCCTGCGGTAGCCGTCCAGCAGCTTCAGGTTGGCCGCGTAGGCCTCGGGCGCGAAGCGCGGCATGGCGCGGCGGATGTCCTTCTCGTGGAGCGCACCCACGTCCACGAGTTCGCCGCAGAGGAAGCCGCGCGCCAGGGGACTGAAGGCAACGAAGGCCGCGCCCAGCTCGCGGCACGCGTCGAGCACCGCGATCTCCGGGTTGCGCGTCCACAGCGAGTACTCGGTCTGCACGGCGGCGACGGGGTGCACGGCGTGCGCGCGGTGCAATGTGGCGGCGGAGACCTCCGACAGGCCGATGGCCCGCACCTTGCCTGCCGCGACCAGCCGCGACAGCTCGCCCACCGAGTCCTCGATGGGCACCTGCTTGTCCCAGCGGTGCAGGTAGTACAGGTCGATCACGTCGGTGCCCAGGCGGCGCAGGCTGTCCTCGCAGTTGCTGCGCAGCGTGGCGGGGCGGCCGTCGATCACGCGGCGCGTCACGCCGTCCTCGCCCTTCACGCCGGCCATGCCGCCCTTGCTGCACAGGGTGATGCGCTGGCGATGGGGCCGGAGGACGCGGCCCACCAACTCCTCGTTGGCACCGAAGCCGTACAGCGCCGCCGTGTCGAACAGCGTCACGCCGGCATCCAGCGCCGCCAGCAGCACGCGCTCACCCGTGTCGGCGGAGACGGGCGCGCCGTAGGCGTGCGAGAGGTTCATGCAGCCCAGACCGATGGCGCTGACTTCGAATGGGCCGAGGGTGCGTGTCTGCATTGCGCTTCTCCCAGGAAGAACGCCCGCGGCGCTTGCCGTGCAGGCAGTGGAAACGATACAGTGCCAAATGGCGCGGACTCAGTTGAGTTGCCGTTCCAGGCCGTTCAGCACCTGGTAGCACGGCAGGACCTGTGCCACGCTGGCATTGGGCTCCCGGCCTTCCTTGATCGCGGCGAAGAACTCGCGGTCCTGCAGCTCGATGCCGTTCATGCTCACGTCGACCTGGCTCACGTCCACCGGCGTCTCGGGGCCCTTGCTGTGCGACTGCACCAGGTCGTCGTAGCGCGCGATGTAGGTGGCGGTGTCGCCGATGTAGCGGAAGAAGGTGCCCAGCGGGCCGTCGTTGTTGAACGAGAGGCTGAGCGTGCAGATGGCGCCGTTGGCTGCCTGCAGCTGGATGCTCATGTCCATCGCGATGCCCAGCTCCTTGTGAATCGGGCCCTGGATCGCGTTGGCCTTCACGATCGGGCTGCCGGCCTGGTAGGCGAACAGGTCCACGGTGTGGGCGGCGTGGTGCCACAGCAGGTGGTCGGTCCAGCTGCGCGGCTGGCCCAGCGCGTTCATGTTGGTGCGGCGGAAGAAGAACGTCTGCACATCCATCTGCTGGATATTGAACTCGCCCGCCTTGATCTTCTTGTGCACGTACTGGTGGCTGGGGTTGAAGCGGCGGGTGTGGCCGCACATGGCGACGAGGCCGGTCTGCTTCTGCAGGGCGGCGACCTTCTCGCCGTCGGCCAGCACGTCGCACAGCGGGATCTCGACCTGCACGTGCTTGCCGGCTTCCAGGCAGGCGATGGACTGGCTGGCATGCATCTGCGTGGGGGTGCAGAGGATCACCGCGTCCACTTCCTTGATGGCCAGGCTGTCTTCGAGCTTGGTGGTCACGTGCTGGATGCCATACTTGTCGGCCACTTCCCGGGTCTTGGCCAGGTCGCGGCTGACGAGGGAGACGACTTCGACACCGTCGATGTTCTTGATGCCGTCCAGGTGCTTGATGCCGAAGGCGCCGGCGCCGGCCAGGGCTACTTTGATGGTCATGGTGGGGGTCCTTTACGGGTTGATTCGAAATCAGCCAGCCTCAGGCGGGCTGATTCTCCAGGATCAGGTGGCCCACCGCGGTGTTGCTGGCGGGCACATGGAAGAAGCGGTACACCACCTTGGGCGCAGGTCCGCCAGCGACGTCGGCCATGGCGCCGCGGGCGATGAGCCACATCACCAGCTCGATGCCTTCGCTGCCGGCCTCGCGCACGTATTCGATGTGCGGCACCTTGGCCAGCTCGGCGGGCTCGGCGATGAGGCGGTCCAGGAACCGGTTGTCCCAGTCCTTGTTGATGAGGCCGGCGCGCGGGCCCTGCAGCTGGTGGCTCATGCCGCCCGTGCCCCAGATCTGCACGTTGAGGTCTTCGTCGAACGACTCGATGGCCTTGCGGATCGCCTTGCCCAGCTGGAAGCAGCGGTTGCCCGAGGGCACGGGGTACTGCACCACGTTGACGGCGAACGGGATGACCTTGCAGGGCCAGCGATAGTCGGACTGGGGGGGCTGACCGAACATCAGCGACAGCGGCACGGTGAGGCCGTGGTCCACGTCCATCTTGTTGACGATGGTGAGGTCGAAGTCGTCCTGGATGACGGACTGCGCGATGTGCGCCGCCAGCGCCGGATGGCCGTGGACGGCGGGCACAGGGCGCGGGCCCCAGCCTTCGTCGGCGGGCTGGTACTCGGCGGCCGTACCGATGGCGAAGGTCGGGATCATGTCCAGGCTGAACGCGGTGGCGTGGTCGTTGAAGACCAGGAACACCACGTCGGGCTTCTGGGCCTTTTCCCATTCCTTGGAGAAGTCGTAGCCCGCGAACAGCGGCTGCCAGTACGGTTCCTGGGTCTTGCCCAGATCGATGGCGGCGCCGATGGCGGGCACGTGGGAGGTGTAGACGGATGCGGTGATCTTGGCCATGTCAGTTGCTGCCCGTGGTTTTATGGCCGGCCTTGCCTTGGGGTTGGTGTTGCGGCTGGGCGTCGCCGTCCTCGCCGAGAAAACGGTTGCCCTCCGGGGAGCGGCCGCCACCGACCATCATGTTGCGGTATTCCTCCTCGGTCATGCCGGTCATGCTGCCGGCCATCTGCTGGAAGCTCTTGCCGTCGGTGGCGCCGATCTTGGCCAGGAAGTAGATGTTGCCGCCCGTGCGCATGCACCAGTTGAGGTCGCGGGCCAGCACGGCCTGCTTCTGTTCCTCGGTCATGGCCCATTCGTCGAGGTAGGCGCGCTCGTCGGCCTTGAAGCGCTCGCGGTTCTCTGCCTTCATCAGCGACATGCAGAACTGGTTGAGCCAGTAGCCTTTGCGGGACTGCTCGGCATCGAAGATGATGGTGCCGGGCACGTCGAGGTAGGGTTTGTCGAGGGACATGGCGCGCTCTCCTTACTTCGCCTCTTCGGGCCAATACAGGCGCATGGGGTTGTCCACGAGCAGCTTCTTTTGCAGCTCGGCCGTGGGCGCGATGTGGGGGATGAAGTCCACCAGCAGGCCGTCGTCGGGCATGTGGTCCTTGAGGTTGGGGTGCGGCCAGTCGGTGCCCCAGAGCACGCGGTCGGGGAACTCCTCCACCACCTTTCGCGCGAACGGCACCACGTCCTGGTAGGCCGCCTGCTCGCCGTTGAGCGCCTTCGGCCCGGTGACCGACAGGCGCTCGGGGCAACTGACCTTGCTCCACACGTTGGGGTGCTGGCGCATGAACTTCAGGAACAGCTCGAACTCGGGCCCATCGATGGGCTTGGTCACGTCGGGCCGGCCCATGTGGTCCACCACCACGGTGGTAGGCAAGGCCGTGAAGAAATCCCACAGCTCGGGCAGGTCCACCGCCTCGAAGTAGATCACCACATGCCAGCCGAGCTTGGCGATGCGGCCGGCGATCTCCAGCAGCTCGTCCTTGGGCGTGAAGTCCACCAGGCGCTTGACGAAGTTGAAGCGCACGCCGCGCACACCGGCGGCGTGCAGGGCCTGCAATTCTTCATCGGTCACCGAGCGCTTGACCGTGGCCACGCCGCGCGCCTTGCCACCGCTGGACAGGCAGGCATCGACCATGGCGCGGTTGTCGGCGCCGTGGCAGGTGGCCTGCACCACCACGTTGCGGGCAAAGCCCAGGTGGTCGCGCAGCGCGTACAGCTCGTGCTTCGAGGCATCGCAGGGCGTGTACTTGCGCTCGGGCGCGTAGGGGAACTCCGCGCCCGGGCCGAACACGTGGCAGTGCGCGTCCACGCTGCCGGGCGGCACCTGGAAGCGGGGCTTGCTGGGTCCGGCGTACCAGTCGAGCCAGCCTGGGGTTTTCGTGAAAGTGCTCATGCGGTGGGTTCCTTGAGAGATTGCAACAGGCGGTCGGCCTCGGCGCGCCAGTCGGCGGCGCGCGCGAATCCCGGAGCGCCGCGTTCGCCGAACGACCCGGCGTCCGCGCGGTCCGCCATCCAGGCCTGGCGCTCGGCTGTGCCCTGCGCGGAGAAGGCGGGCATGCCCGCTTCGCGCACCGTGTTCGCGGACTCGTGCATCTCCTCGCTGCGGCGGCGGCCATGCTCGATCACGCGCTGGAAGAAATAGGCGCCCTGCTTCTCCCAGTCGATGCCGGGAAAGGTCTCCTGGAGCGAGGCGATGACCGCGTCCTCCACGCCGTAGTGCCGCGCGGCCGTGAAGCTCTCGATCACCATCGCCTCCAGGCCCTTGACCATCACGCTGCGGCACATCTTGGTGGCCGAGGCCACGCCCAGCCGGTCGCTGACGACCTTGGCGACGAAGCCCAGCGGCGCGATGGCCTCGGCCAGCGCCCTGGCCGAGGCGCCGCCCAGCAGCAGCGGCACCTTGATGCGGTAAGGTGGAATGCTGGTCATCACCGCGCCTTCGACGTACCGGGCACCGGCCGCATCAATCAGCGCGCCGGCCGCCTGCTTGGCACCCGGGGAGGCCGAGTTGAAGTCCAGATAGAAGGCTTCCTTGCGCACCTGCGGAGCGCACGCCCGGGCCACGTCCAGCGTCTGGCTGGCGGTGACGGCGCTGATCACGAAGTCGGCAGTGGCCGCGAGCCGGGCGTGGCTGTCGAGCAACTCGACGCCATGGGCCCGCGCGTGCTCCAACAAGGGCCGTTGTAGCGCACCGCCGAGCTTGCGGTCGTAGGCCGAGACGCGCAGCCCCTGGGCGCGCAGGTCCTCGCAGAGAATGCGGCCGACCTCGCCGTAGCCGACGAGGCCGATGTGCCAGTCCTGCGCCGATGCGGGGATGGGCATGGCGTAGGTCCTCAGTCGATGTAGCGCAGCCCGGCCTTTTCGAGCCCGGGGCGCATGTTGTACATATCCAGGCCGAGCACGCCCGAGGCGAGCTTGGCGCGTTTCTCGCCCTCGAAGCTCTCGCGCTTGCGCGCGGCCTCGAGCGTCTCGGCGGCGCGCGCGGCGGGCACGCAGACCACGCCATCGTCGTCGGCCACGATCACGTCGCCCGGCGTGACCCACATGCCGGCGCACACCACCGGGATGTTGACCGAGCCCAGCGTGGCCTTGATCGTGCCCTTGCTGGAAATGGCGCGGCTCCACACGGGGAAATTCATCTCCTGCAGGGTCTTCACGTCGCGCACGCCGGCGTCGATGATGAGCGCCCGCGCACCGCGCGCCTGGAACGAGGTGGCCAGCAGGTCGCCGAAATAGCCATCGGTGCATTCGGAGGTGACGGCCGCCACCACCACGTCGCCGGGCTGGATCTGCTCGGCCGCCACGTGCATCATCCAGTTGTCGCCGGGCTGCAGCAGCACGGTGACGGCTGTGCCGCTGACCTGCTGGCCGCCGTAGATGGGGCGCATGTAGGGCTTGAGCAGGCCCACGCGGCCCATGGCCTCGTGCACGGTAGCCGAGCCGAGGGCAGCCAGGCCGTCAGCGGCTGCGCGATCGGCGCGGGTGATGTTGCGGTAGACAACGCCTAATTCGTACATGTCAGAGCCCCTTTGCCTTCAGTCGTGAATCGAGTCGGGAGAACACGCGGCGCACATTGCCTTCGTAGATCTGGTGCTTGTCGTCGCCGCTCAGGATCTTCGACGCTTCGATGTAGCGCTTGGTGTCGTCGTAGTAGTGGCCGGTGGTGGGGTCGATGCCGCGCACCGCGCCGATCATTTCGGAGGCGAACAGCACGTTCTTCACCGGGATCACGGTGTTCAGCAGGTCGATGCCCGGCTGGTGGTACACGCAGGTGTCGAAGAAGATGTTGTTCAGCAGGTGGTCTTCGAGCAGGGGCTTCTTCATCTCCTGCGCCAGGCCGCGGAAACGGCCCCAGTGGTAGGGCACGGCACCGCCGCCGTGCGGGATCAGGAACTTGAGCGTGGGGAAGTCCTTGAACAGGTCGCCCTGGATGCACTGCATGAAGGCCGTGGTGTCGGCGTTCAGGTAGTGCGCGCCCGTGGTGTGGAAGCACGCGTTGCAGCTGGTGCTCACGTGGATCATGGCGGGCAGGTCGTACTCCACCATCTTCTCGTAGATGGGGTACCAGTGGCGGTCGGTCAGCGGCGGGCTGGTCCAGTGGCCGCCCGAGGGGTCGGGGTTGAGGTTGATGCCCACCGCGCCGTATTCCTTGACGCACTTCTCCAGCTCGGGGATGCAGGTCGCGGGGTCCACCCCGGGGCTTTGCGGCAGCATGGCCACGGGCACGAAGTTGTCGGGGAACAGGGTGGAGACGCGGTGGCACAGCTCGTTGCAGATGGCCGCCCAGGTGCTGGAGACATTGAAGTCGCCGATGTGGTGGGCCATGAAACTGGCGCGCGGCGAGAACAGCGTGATGTCGCTGCCGCGCTCCTTCATCAGGCGCAGCTGGTTGGTCTCGATGGACTCGCGCAGCTCGTCGTCGCTGATCTGCAAATCGGCGACCTTGGGCATGGCGGCCGGGTCCTTGATGCCGGCGATCTGCTGGTTGCGCCAGTTCTCCAGCGCCTTGGGTGCCGTGGTGTAGTGGCCATGGCAGTCGATGATGAGGCTCATTGCGTTGTGCTCCTTGGATCTTGGTGTTCGGGTTCAGGCAGGGTCCATGCCCTGGCGTTGCTTGGCTTCGGCCGCCGCTGGCGATGCGAAGAAGTCGAGCAGCGCCTTGGCGGCCTCGGGCTGCTGGCTGGAGGCAGCGACGCCCGATGAAAAAATGGTGGTGATCTGGATCGCAGGCGGCAGCGGGCCCACGATGGTGATGCCCTCCACGTGCAGCAGCTCGCTCAGTTGCTGGAAGCCGAGCTCCACATCGCCACGTGCCACCAGGGAGCCCACGGGCACGCCGGGCGGGGCCTGCACCATGCGGCCGGCCACCTGGTCGGCAATGCCCCAGCGCTCGAACAGTTTCGCCAGCGCCACGCCGCTCGGGCCGGTGGAATAGCTGATGCTGCGCGCGGCCAGCACGGCACTGCGCACTGCGTCTTCCGAGCCGATGTCGGGCAGCGGCGCGCCCGCGCGCACCGCCACGGCCACGCCGGAGCGCACCCAGTCGGTCCTGCTGCCGGCCACGACGGCGCCGGCCGCGATGAGCTTGTCGATGGCGTCAGAGGCAAGCACCACCACGTCGAAAGCCTCGCCGGCCTGCACCCGCTTGGCCGCGTCCACGCCGCCCACGGCCTCGATGGCTGCGCGCTGGCCGGTCTGCTGCTCGTAGGCGGCCAGCAGCTCGGCCAACACCTGGCGGGTGGCCATGGAGGAGATTCCACGAAGCGGAGCATTCATAGGATTGTTTGGTGGCTAAGTATTTTGGGGTATTCTGCTGCAATTCCAGCTATACAAGAAGTGGCGGATTGGTCTACCAGATATCTCATTTGTCGATGGATCTGAAGCAGCTCGAGTACTTTGTGCGGGTCGCCGAAATGGGCAGCTTCACCCATGCCGCGGCGGCCCTCGGCATGGCCCAGTCGGCCCTGAGCCGGCAGGTGCGCCTGCTGGAGGTGGAGCTGCGCCAGAACCTGCTGGTGCGCAATGGCCGCGGCGTCACGCCCACGGAGGCGGGCCGGTTGCTGGTCGACCATGGGCGGGGCATCCTGCACCAGATGGCCCGGGCGCGGGAGGACATGGAGCGCCTGCGCGGCGGCGTCTCGGGCGCCGTCGCCATCGGGCTGCCCAGCAGCGTGGCGCGCGCGATGGCGGTGCCGCTCATGCGCGCCTTCCGCAAGGAATTGCCGGAGGCTCGGCTCTCGATCAGCGAAGGGCTTTCGAGCGAACTCCTGAGAGGACTGGTCAGCGGTCGCCTGGACATCGTCGTGCTCTACAACGGCCAGCCGGTGCGCGATGTGGATGTGTCGCACCTCATGGACGAGGATCTGCTGCTCGTGCGCGCCCGCCCGCGCGGGCTGGCCGAGGACCCGCCGCCCGGCCCCATCGCGCTCGCCGAGCTCGCGCGGCTGCCGCTGGTCATTCCCTCGCGCCCCAACGCGATCCGCATGCACGTGGAAGCCGAGATGGCGCTCATCGGCTGCCGGCCCGAGATCGCGCTGGAGATCGACGGGGTCGCCGCCATCCTGGACATGGTGGCCGACGGGGCCGGGTACGCGGTGCTGCCGCGCAACGCGCTGCTCAATTCGCCTGTTCCTTCTGCCTACAGCGCCCAGGTCATCGGTGCGCCGCCGCTGCGCATAGCGCTGTCCCTGGCGACCAGCCTGCAACGCCCCGCCACGCAGGTCCAGAAGACCACGCTGGACCTGGTGCGGCTGACGGTCTCCGAAGTCCTCCGGCCGGCGTGAAGGCCCGGTCGGCCCGGCTCGGCGTGTCCGATGCCCGCCGGGCCGTCCGTGGTGACAGCCTTGCAGGCCACGGCCTTTCGGCGCATATGGCCCGGTGCGGCGCAGCCGCCCTCGGCGAGATGCAGGACGCATGCGGGCAGTACCCCGCCCGGCGATGCAGGCCTCTGTCCGTGCGGAAGTCGCACCCGCGCGGCGGACTCACATTGACTGAGACTCAATCTATCAAGCGCGCGACAAAGTGTTTAGAGTCGCCTCGCAAAAAGTCAGCGCGACCGGCCGGCGTGGGGCTGCGGCACCGATCGCGCGCACCAATGATGGAGAGAGGCAGACAATGAACACTGAACCTACGGGTACCGACCGAGCGCGGCGCCGCACCTTTTCGTGCATCGGAGGGGTGCTCGCAGCGGCGGCCGTCGGATTGCCGTTCCGAGCGCGGGCGGCGGCGCGCGAGATCCAGATCGCGATGCTGCTTCCTTTGCAGGGAGGACAGGCGCGCCAGGCCGAGATGATCAGGCAGGGCGTGGACGGAGCGCTCGAACAGGCGAACCGCGCTGGAGGGATCCGGGGGCAGCCCGTCAAGCTCCTGGCCATCGACAACGGGTACCAGGCCGAGAAGACCGTCGAGGCCATCGGGTCGCTGGCGGCAAGGGAATCCGTCGTCGCGGTGACCTCTTTGTTCGGCGGCCCGATCATCGGCGCCGCCATTCCGGCGGCGACCCGCGCGGGCGTGCCGATCGTCGGCGTGCTGCACGGAAACGATGCATTCCGCCGCCCGGGGACCGAGATCGTCACCCATGTGCGAGCGACGTTCGACGCGGAGACCCGCGCGATCGCCGCGTTGTTTCCCACCATTGGCCGGAGCCGCTTCGCCGTGCTGCACGCGACCGACAACTCGGGCACGGCGTTCCGCGCGCAGTTCGAGTCGGTGCTGAAGGCGCAGGGACTGCCGCTCGTCGCCGCCGTGCCCTATGCGCGGGACGCCACCGACTACACCGAGCAGGCGCGGAGCATCGAGCGCAGCGGCGCCGACGTAGTAGTGGTCGGTGGCGTGACCGCGACCGGGATCGCCGCCATCCGCGCCAAGGTGGCGACGAAACTGTGGGCGCAGATGGTCTGCCTTTCCACGGTCGATGAGCGCTCGGTGTGGGAGCAAGTGGGCGCCGATGCGGTTGGCACGGCCTTCTCCAGCGTCGTGCCGAACCCCTATGCGACGCTGCTTCCCCTGGCGCGCGAATACCAGGCAGCGATGAAGGCCCGGAACTACGACCGGCTGTCCCTCAGTTCGTTCGAAGGCTACATCAACGCGCAGGTGCTGCTGGAAGGCCTGCGGCGCGCACCCGGGCTGACGCGCCCCGCGCTCCAGGCCACCCTGCGCGCGATGCAGGGGGTGTCCCTCGGCGGCGTCTCCTTCTCCGCGCCGACCGAGGGAAAGATCGCCAGCGGCATCGACGTGGCCGACATCCTGGTGATGACGCACAACGGACGCATGCTGCGCTGAGTACGCGGCCGGGACGGCTCGGATCCCAGCGCCGCTGCGCATTGGCGGCCGCGCCGCCGCGCGTGGAGCGACCGGCCATGTGCCCCGGCCGTACCTGCATGTGCCTCGGGGCGCGGATGGGTCTGCGGCGCACGACATCCGCCGGCGGGAGAGGAGGGCCGCAGCGGTGGATCGCTTCCGGCCGTACCCGCGGATCCCCCGCGTCGGAGGGCGGCGCGGGTGCGTCCGGGTTTGCGCGAGATCAACATTCGTCCAGGACGCCGCCCGCGGCGGTTGACGGCCGGCCGCGGCAGGCCTAGATTAATAGTTAGGCGACTAACAAAAAATCGCCTGCGCCTGCGGAGACGGCAGAACCTGCAGGGCCGCCCAGCCTGCATCCGCCGACGATGGCAGAAAGGAACGATCATGGACAAGCTTCTGGGGATTCTCGTGATTTTGACGCTTCTTGGCGGTGCGGCCACGCTGCTGTGGCTGAACCTGCAACCCGAGTGGTGGAGGCTCCGGCATCCCGGCGCGCTGGAACTGCGGAAGTTCACCGCCCGGCGTCAGGTGCAGGCGGCAAGGACCCAGGACGACCTGCCGGCGACCCGGGCGGCGGAAGTCCGGTGCACGTTCTGCGACCACGCGCCGGCATGCGCGCAGCGCCTGGCGGCCGGGCACACGACGCCGGTCAGCGAGTGTCCCAACCTGCCTCGCCGCTGAATTGCAGGACGCGCCCGGGTGCCAGCTTGGCAGTGCAGGGCAGCGCGCGGCGAGGCTAGGGTGCGCGCTTCGGCGCGTGGATGGTGCTGGCGCATGCGCCGAAGCCGATGCGTCGCGCTCCGCTGCGTTCGCACCAGGCGCGCAGGATGACGGTGTCGCCGTCCTCCAGGAAGGTTCTGTGCTCGCCCGAGGGCAGGGCGATGGCCTGCCGTCCACCGGCAGTCCGCTCGAGGAGCGAGCCGGCCTGTTCTGGATGTGGCCCGGACAGCGTGCCCGATCCGAGCAGGTCGCCAGGCGCGAGGTTGCAGCCGCCGACCGTGTGGTGGGCCACGAGCTGGGCGGGGGTCCAGTAGGCGGCCTCCACGAAGCTCGAGCGCGACAGGCGCGCTGGCAGCAGGCCCGACCGGGCCATCGCCTCGGTCTGGAGCAGCACCTCGAGCTGCACATCGACCGAGCCGCTGGCCCGGTTCCGTTCGGAATTCAGATAGGGCAATGGCTCGGGGTCGCCGGGCGCACGCGGACAAGCGGCCCGGAACGGCGCCAGCGCCTCAAATGTCACGACCCACGGGGCGAGCGTGCTGCCGAAGTTCTTGGACAGGAAGGGCCCCAGCGGCTGGTACTCCCAGGGCTGGATGTCGCGCGCCGACCAATCGTTGAACAGCGCGACCCCGAACAGGTGGCTCTCGGCGCTGCCGATGGCAATGGGCTCGCCGCGCCGGTTGCCCGGGCCCACCAGGAAACCGAGCTCCAGTTCGTAGTCCAGGCGCCTGCTCGGACCGAATTCCGGGTCGCCGGCCTCGGCCCTGCTCTGGCCGAGCGGGCGGTAGATCGGTTCGCCGCTGACGACCACGGAGGAACTGCGGCCGTGGTACCCGATGGGAACCCATTTGTAGTTCGGAAGCAGCGGTGCGTCCGGCCGGAACAACCGGCCGACGGCGGTGGCATGGTGGATGCCGATGTAGAAGTCGGTGTAGTCGCCGATGGCCGCGGGCAGGGCGTATTCGGCCGAGCGCTGGGCAAGAAGGCATCCCTCCAACCTGCCGCGCTCCGTGGCTCCCGTGCGCAGCGCGCGCGAGAGCGCCAGGCGCAGCGCCGACCACGCGGCGGGCCCCATGGCCATGAAGTCGTTGAGGCGCTTGCGCGAGGCGGCCACCGCGGCATCCCGCGCATCGCCGGCGAGTGCGCCGCTGGCGGCCGCGGCGGCCAGGTCGAGGATCTGGTCCCCGATGGCCACGCCGCCCCCAAACGGCCCGGAGGAGCCGCGCCGGCGGAAGACGCCGAAGGGCAAATTCTGGATCGGGAAATCCGTCGTGTCCTCGTTCGCGGACCCGACCCAGCTGCGCAGGTCCGGCGCGTGGGTTTCGTTCACCCGCGTCATGGCCGCGCCGGATCGAAGTGCTTCCCGAGGTTCTGCCAGCAGCGGAAATAGTCCTCCTGCAGCTGGGCGGTCTCCAGGGCGAACGTCGTCGGCCTGAAGACGTCGCACGACTCGAACATGAAGGCCATCGTCTCGGTGAGGTAGTCCGGCCGGGAGGTGTCAGCGGCACTGGCCTTGGCGAAGGTGTCGGCATCCGGTCCGTGCGCGCTCATGCAGTTGTGCAGGGACGCGCCGCCGGGCACGAAGCCCTCGGCCTTGGCGTCGTAGGCCCCGTGGATCAGCCCCATGAACTCGCTCGCGACGTTACGGTGGTACCAGGGCGGCCGGAACGTGTTCTGGGCCACGAGGATGCGCGGCGGGAACACCACGAAGTCGATGGTGTCGACGCCCGGGGTGTCGCTGACGGACTGCAGCACCAGGAAGATGGACGGATCGGGATGGTCGTAGCTGATCGAGCCGATGGTGTTGAACCGCCGCAGGTCGTACTTGTAGGGCGCGTGGTTGCCATGCCAGGCGACCACGTCGAGCGGGCTGTGGCCGATGCGCGCGCTCCACAGGTTTCCCTGGAAGCGCGCGACCAGCTCGAAGTCGCCTTCGCGGTCTTCGTAGGCCGCGACCGGCGTGCAGAAGTCCCGGGGATTCGCCAGCCCGTTGGAGCCGATGACACCGAGGTCCGGCAGCTTGAGGGCGGCGCCGAAGTTCTCGCACACGTAGCCCCGCGCCTGGGCGTCCAGCAGCCGCACCTGGAAGCGCACGCCCCGGGGGATCACGGCGATCTCCTGGGGCTCGAGCTGCAGACGGCCCATTTCCGTTGCCAGCTCGAGGCGACCAGCCTGGGGCACGAGGAGCAGCTCCGCGTCGGCGTCGTACAGGAACCGCGTCTCCATCGACCGGTTGGCGGCATAGAGGTGGACCGCGCAGGACGCGTTGCACGCCATCGTCGTCATGCCCTCGATGAAGTCCGTCGGCCGCTCGGGCATAGGAAGCGGGTCCCAGCGCAGCTGGTTGGGCGTCACGGGGCCGTCGCCGGCCCGGCTCGTCCACCGTCCCGCATCCACGAGGGCGAAAGGATGGTGCAGCGTCGAAGGCCGGATGCGGTAGAGCCAGGCGCGGCGGTTGGCGTGGCGCGGCGCGGTGAACGCCGTGCCGGAGAGCTGCTCGGCGTACAGGCCGTACGGCGCGCGCTGCGGGGAGTTGCGCCCATGGGGGAGCGCCCCGGGGAGGGCTTCGGTGGCGAACTCGTTGCACATGCCGGTCTGGTAGGCGGGTTGTGGTTCAGTCATGGCGATGGCCTGTCCTTGGTTTGATTCAACATGCGGCGGCGCTCCTGCGCCACGCAGGCGCCTGAGCGCACGACCTGGGCGTCTGCCGTGTCTGTTCAGAACGCGTGGCGCATGCCCAGTGTGAGCGTGGTGGAACGGTGGTCGCCCGCTCCCCCGAGCCCTGCGGGCTGCTGGGCCGATCCGGAACCCAGCGCGTAGCGCGAGCCGTTCTGGTTGCCGACCGCGCCCAGCGAGGCATAGGCCATCGTGCGCTTGGAGAGCGTGTATTCGCCGCCGATGGCCAGCCATGTGGCGTCCCGTTGGCCGGTGGCCGCCGCGTAGGCCGAGCGGTCGGAAATCCGCACGGCCTGCACGATGGCGGTGAAGGCACCGAAGGGCACGCGGGCCCCGAGGTTGATCAGGCGGAACTCGCTGGCCGCGGCGCCCGTGACGCCCTGGGCGCGGGCGAGCGCGCCGGTGCAGGTGCCGCAGCTGTTCTTTTCCGCGGTGTAGCCCGCGAAGATCTTGGCGGCGCCGAAGTCGTAGCTGCCCCCGGCGACGACGGCGTCGATCCGGCCGTTCGCGTTGTCCGCGCCCTGCTGTCGTGCCCAGGCCAGCACCGCGTCGACCGGACCGTTGCGGTAGGTCGCCGAGGCGCTGTAGGCGCGTCCAATGGTGGGCTGATTCTCCCCGGCCGCGGCCATGGCGCGAAACGTCAGCGGTCCCAGCCTGGGCGTCACGTAGCCCACCGCGTTGTCGAAGCGGGCGCTGACGGCCAGGGGCAGCAGCTGGCGGGTCGCGTCGGTGCTGCGCGTGATGGCCAGATGCCCGCCGCTGCCCATCCACGAGAAGGCGTCGACGCCGGACTGGGCCACGTAGTAGGGCGTCGGCAGGCGCCCGGCCGTCACGGTGCCCCAGGCGGTGCTTGCCAGGCCGACGGAGGCTTCCCGGCCGAATGCGCGGCCGCCCTGGCCCAGGGTGCCATCGTCCAGATTGATGCCTTGCTCCAGGCGAAAAACCGCGGACAGGCCGCCGCCGAGGTCCTCGACGCCGCGGAAGCCGAGCCGGCTGCCCAGCGCGCCGCCCGACACCAGCCGGCGGGACGAGCCGGCGCCGTTGTTAGACCATTCGACCCCGGCGTCGGCCACGCCGTAGATCGTGACGCCGGACGCCGGCGCGCCTCCTTGCGCATGCGCGGGTGCGAGCCCGAGCGCGAGCAGGCCTGCGGCCGCCGCGGAAAGGGAATGCTTCATGGTTGTCTCCTCGTTGTGATGGGATGGGGCCTGACGGGCCACGCTGCGGGCGATGCGCTGCCCGGCGGGCGGGTGCTCCGCGCCGTCAGCCAGCTGCAATCGGGTGTTAGAGGGCGGCGCGGCGGCGCCGGCGGCGGCGATCAGCCGCCGGCCTCGCCGCTGCGCCTCACTCGGCGCGTGCGCCGGTGTCCTTGATGACCTTGGACCAGCGCGCCATGTCTTCCTGCATGAGTGCCTGGAGCGCGGCCGGCGTCGATGGGGCGGGCTCCAGGCCCTGGGCTTCCAGCGCCGCCTTGACCGCCGGATCCCGCAGTGCCCGGCCCGCCGCCTCCTCGATCTTGGCCACCACGTCGGGCGGCGTGCCCGCCGGCGCGACCAGGCCGATCCAGACCTCGCTGCGGAAGGCCTTGAAGGGGCCGCCCGCGCTGGCGACGGTCGGGACGTTTGGCAGGTAGGGCAGGGGCTGCTCGCCGGCCACCGCGAGCGGGCGCAGGGCGCCGGTCTTGATGTGCGGGAGCACCGAGTTCGCGACGCCGAAGAGCACCTGGATCTGTCCGCCGATCAGGTCCGTGACCACGGGCTGCGCGCCGCGGTAGGGCACGTGCACCATGTCGATGCCGGCCAGGCTCTTGAAGAGCTCTCCGGTCAGGTGGTGCGGCGTGCCGACGCCGGCGGACCCATAGGACAGCTTGCCGGGCTGGGCCTTGGCCAGGGCGATCAGCTCCTGGGTCGACTTGGCGGCGAGGCCGGGGTGGACGACCAGGACGAAGGGCACGCGGCCCAGCTGCGTGACGGGAACGAATTCCTTCACGGGATCGTAGCCCGCGCGGCCGTCCGGATAGAGGAAGGGGTTGGTGACGAAATTGTTGGCCACGACGAGCAGGGTGTGGCCGTCGGGAGCCGCCTTGGCCGCCTGCTTGGTGCCAACGTTGCCGCCCGCGCCCGGGCGGTTGTCGACGATGACGGGCTGCTTCCAGTACTCGCCGAGCTTCTGGCCCACCGTGCGCGCCAGGGCGTCGTTGCTGCCGCCGGGCGTGAAGGGCACGACCAGCGTGACCGGCCTGCTGGGATAGCCGTTGGCATGTGCGCACAGTGCGATGCACGAGCCGAGAAGGGCGGCGGCCATCGCCTTGATCGCGCGGCCGGGCAGTTCAGTCTTCATGGGGTTGTCTCCTTTTTGTTTCGTGGAAGGGGCTTGCGGCTAAGCGGCGCCGCGGACCGTGTCGACCACCTGGCCGGCGTGCTCCACGTGCGAGCCGCGCCATGCGACATGCCCGTCGGGACGCACCAGGACCAGCGGGCGTTCGTAGGCTCTCGCCACGTCGGCCTGCTCGATGGATTCGAGGCGGAACGGAACTCCCCTGGCGGCAAAGGCCTGCGCGAGCGTGTCCGCCTCGCCCCGCAGGCCGCCGTCGAAGCACAGGAGCACGAAGGTGCGGCCGAACAGGTCGAGCGTCGAGCGGCCGTCGCTGAGCCAGACGTGGGGCGCGCGCGCGCCGGGCCGCGTCGTGGGGATGTACGTCGAGTACTCGTCCGGGGTCGGGGGCGTGCCGTCGGAAACGCAGATCGGCGAGCCCTCGTAGCGGTGGCCGATCTGCAGGCCCAGCGACTCCCACTCCACGCGCGTCGACTCGCGCAGGCGCCGGCCGAGGTCCCGGCGCACCTGCTCGCCTTCGGCGCTCAGGTCGCACACCGCCGCCGGGCTGGGCGTGTCCTGCCAGGCCCTGAAGTTCTGCGTGGAGAAGCCGATGTTGCGCTGCGCGACGGGCCGGCGCTCGGTCTCGTAGCTGCGCAGCAGGGCCGGGCCGCCCCAGCCGTTGAGGAGGCCCTCGAGCTTCCAGCCGATGTCCAGCACCTCCTGCGCCCCGGTGTTCATGCCCATGCCACCGGTCGGAGACATGGTGTGGGCGGAATCGCCCACGAGCGCGACGCGGCCCTCGAAGTAGCGATCGGCGAGCATCTCGCTGCGCCGCCAGGGGATGGCCGAATCGACCACGAACTCCACGTCGTCGCGACCGAGCGCGCGCCGGACCCAGGCGGCGGGGTCGAAGTTCGCGAGGTCCATCTTCTCTTCCGATCCGAGCACCGTCAGGCGCCAGATCTCGTTCCCGTCGACGACGGTCAGATTGCCCCACGTTCCCTCCGGGCCGACGAAGAGGTAGCGCTCGGCCGGCCCCATCTTGTGCTCGTGCACCAGTCCCGGCGCGTGGATCAGGACGTTCACCGAGTAGCTGAGCAGCCGGCCCTCCATCCTGATGCCGACCTGCTCGCGGACCTGGCTGGTAGCGCCATCGCAGCCGAGCAGGTAGTCCGCGCGGATGGTGACAGGCTCGCCCGTGTTCAGGTCGGTGACGGTCGCCGTGACGCCCTCGCCGTCCTGCTGAAGCGAGACGAAGCGGTGCTTGAACAGCAGCCTGGCCCTGGGTTCGGCGCGGGCGGCGTCGGTCAGGATGGGCTGCAGCCACAGCTGCGGGCAGCGCTGCTTCTTCTCGGGCGTCTCGGGCGGCGTGGGCGCGTCGCGCATGCTCGGGTAGCTCTCCCGATCGAGCAGCAGCCCGTTGAGCGACGTGCAGAAGACCATCGAGAGGTCGTAGTCGTCCGGGAATCCGCAGTCGCGCACGCGCTGCGCCAGCCCCCAGCGTCGGAACAGCTCCATCGTGCGCACCGCGATCAGGCCGGTGCGCGGGTGCTCGATCGTGCCGTCGCCCTCATCCACGAGGATCGACTCGATCCCCCTCCATCCCAGCTCGATGGCCATCGACAGGCCGATGGGCCCTCCGCCCACGATCAGCACGGGCGTCTTGATCTCTGTCCCCATGGGGTCTCATCCTTTCTCGTTTGGTTGGGGAAATGATCACCGGCACGCTCATCATTGTCTAATCGATATTGGAGAGAAATAGAATTCAGGATATGAATATCAAAACGTTCGACCTGAACCTGCTGCGGGTCTTCGACGCCATCTATGCCGAGCGCAATGTGTCGCGGGCGGCGAGCGTCGCGGGCCTGTCGCAGCCCGCAATGAGCAACGCGCTGCTGCGGCTGCGCAAGGCCTGCTCCGATGCGCTGTTCGTGCGGACCACCGGCGGGATGGAGCCGACGGCCCTGGCCGACGAACTCATCGGCCCGGTCCGCCAGGCGTTGGCGATCCTTCAGCAGTCGTTGGAAAGACCGAACGGCTTCGAGCCGAAGGCGTCGGAGCGCACGTGCAAGATCCTCCTGTCCGACGCGGGGGAGGGCATCGTTCTGCCGCGGCTGATCTCGGCGGTGCTGCGGGAGGCGCCGCACGTGCGCATCGAGGCGCTGCGGCGGCCCAACGACCAGTACCAGCAACTGCTGCAGAGCGGCGAGGCGGATCTCGCGATCGGCAACCTCGCCTTTCTGAAGTCGGGCTTCTACCAGCAGCGCCTGTTCGGCGATCCCTACTGCTGCCTGGCGCGCAAGCGGCATCCGTTCATCGGCCCCGGCTTCCCGCTGCAGGCGTTCCTGACGGCCCAGCACGTCGCCGTGGCCACGGGCAATGCGGACGACCTGGTGGAGCGCGCGCTCTCGAAGATGCGCGCCAAGCGCGACGTCATCCTGCGCGTGACCCACTACCACGTCGCGGCGGATGTCGTCGAGCGCTCCAACCTGGTCGTCACCGTGCCCCGCAACGCGGCGCGTAACGCCCGTGGCGTGCAGATCCTGCCGGTGCCGCTGAGCATTCCCGCGGCGGACGTGCGCCAGTTCTGGCACCGGAGGGCGCACAAGGATCCGGCCAACCAATGGCTGCGTGGCACGCTCGCCAAGCTCGCGTTCGACTAGGCCCGACGGGCAGGCTTCGGGTGCGGCGGAGCCAGTGCCCGGATGCGGCCGACCCCGCTCGAACGATGCCGGCGGCGAACCGGGGCTCTCCCCGTGGCTTGAGGCTGGCTCGACGGCGAGCCGTCGTATTGCGGATGCCCACCCATCGCGAACCGCGATCGCTGGGCAGGCGTCCCTCCGGCACCGCGCTTTGACCTTCATCAGAGGACCCGCGTATTCTTTCTTCGGCCTCCGCGACAGCTCGCTTTGCGTGTTGACACCTCCACCCTCGCCGGGTAACTTTGGTTTGGCAACTAACAATAGCGCTGCCATTGCTGGGCAGCGCAACGAAACAACCCGATGAAGGAGGATCCATGCAGACGAAGGACCAACCCGATGCCCAGGGTCAGATGCGGCGCAGTACAGACAAGTCCTTCGCGCAGGACCGGCAAGCAGCAGGAGCGGTGCATTTCCTGAGCGCGCGGCGGCTTCCCTCCCGCGCGGACACCTCCGCCATCGGCAGCCGCGACCGGCGCGCGGCATGCGGCGCTTCGCCGCTGCGCCGCAACCACGCCAGGATGACGGGCGGGCGTTCCATGGCCGTGTGCTGGAACGTCCGGCGCTACGGCAGTCCGGACTGCGCCATCCGCAGTCCCGAGGGCAGTGCAGGCCACACACCACGGGCCTACCCATGAAAAACGAGTGTCCTCCTTCGGCGGCGCAGGCCCGCACGGTGTTCGGCTTCGCCAAGCTGCCAGCCGCCTACGCGACGCTGGTGATGCCGCTGCTGCTCTCGATCCTGATGACCTTCGTGGTGTCGGCCGTGTCGACCCTGCGCAGCATCGGCCTGGCGCCCGGCTTTCTCTACATCTGGCTCAGCGCGTGGGCACTGTCATGGATCATCGCCTTCCCGACGCTGCTCTTCGCGCTGCCTCTGGTGCGCAGGGCCACCGCAGCGCTCGTGATGCGGGACTGACCGGAGGGAACCTCCTCGCCCACGCCCGCCGCGGCCGAGGGCTGCCTTACCGCGGAAGGTGCTGGCCCATGTACTTCGCGCGCGGCCGCAGCATGGCGCCCGTCAGGCGCTGCTCCATCGCGTGGGCGATCCACCCGCTGGTGCGCGCCAGGGTATGCAGCATCGCGCCGCTGCCATTGGGCAGACCCATCGCCTTGCACAGGATCACGAGGGCGGCGAAGACGTTCGGGTGCTGTCCCGCCTGCCGCGCGCCGGTCACCAGCGCCTGCACCTTCGGCAGATCCGGTCCGTGCGCGCTGAGGTCGTCTACGAGCTCGAGCAGCACGGCCGAGCGCGGGTCCTCCCCATCGTAGAGGGGATGGCCGAAGCACGGCAGCTCATTGCCCTTGAAACCCGAGGCCGCCGCCAGCGGCAGGGCGTCTTCGGGCGCCAGGCCGCAGGGCAGGGCGTCGATGAGCGCCTCGACCTCCACGGCGCCCCCGACCTGCATCGGCCCGGACTGGGTCAGCATCGCCGTGGCGACGCAGGCGTGCAGGTCCGCGCCCGTCGAGGCGCAGATCCGCGCCGCGAAGGTCGGTGCCGACAGCTCGTGTTCGGCGGACATCACGAGCGCGGCGTCGATGGCCCGCACGGCATCGGGCCGATCGCCCAGGCCCAGCCCGCGGGCGACGCACTGCGCCACGAACTCGCCGTCGCGGGGCGGGGAGAAGCGCGGCTCGGGGCCGAAGACGCCAGCCGTGCCCGCCAGCCACTGCAGCAGGCGGCGGCAGGCCGCGAAACCGGCCGCCTCCACGTCGTCCTCGGCCCGCTCGAACGCGGACAGCGAGGTCGTCAGCATCGCCAGGAGCTTGAGCGGCGTGACGTGCTCGGCCGATTGCAGCGCCATGCGGACCAGCGACTCAGGCTGCCGGGTGTCCTGCGGGGCCGGCCACGGGACATCGCGGGTGCGCGGCAGCCCCGTCCAGATGAGCTCGCTCGCGAACTCGAACGACCGTCCGTCACGCACCAGGTCGCGCGCGAGCACCCCCCGGTAGCGTGGGCCCTGGGCGGTGAGCTCGCTGATCCACGTCTGCGCGATCGGCTCGCCGTAGCGCAGCGACTGGGAGACCTGCGGCCCGCCCGAGCGGGCGACGGCCCGGCTCCTGAGCTTCTCGACGTCGGCCTTGCGGTAAAGCTTGGCCTTCACGCCCGGGCGCTGCTTGGGGTGATCTCACTTTCCGTGCAGAAAACCCGGTTAAGAGCTACGGGTTAACCCGCATTTTTTATTGTCTGGAATTATCAGTAGCGAATACGTAGACTGCAGCAGGCTTGCGACCGCGCCAGCCACGGGAGGACCAGCTTGTCTAGCTACTACCTACGTTTTGTTGGCGCCGATACCCTGCCCAAATCGCTATCTAAGCGGGAGGTCGAAGAGTGCTTTGGGCTGAGTGTTGAAGACATCCAGGAGCTGCGTCCGCCCCGGTTCAGAGGAACTGCACGCCTTGGCGCCGCAGTGCAATTGGTCATGTTGCGCGCTACGGGGCGGCACCCCGATGCCTTTTCAGGCATCCCCTCCGTCCTGCTGCGGTACCTGACCTCAGCGCTTGGCATGAACGCGACGGACATCGCATCGGTGACCTCGCTGTACAAGGACAAGGACACACGATACGAGCACCAGCTCTGGGCTCGGGAACGTGTTGGCTTCGCGGTAGTGGACGACGCCACAAAGCCGCTCCTGGCCGATGCTCTGGCTGAGCTTTCCGCCTCAGCGGTATCAGTCGATGACTTGATCCACCAGTCAGAACACTGGCTCTTTGATCGACGGCTTGTCCTGCCTGGTGACCGGACACTGCGCGACATGGCGCGGATGGCCTTCGCTGAACAGGAAAATGCCGCAATCGCTGCGATCCGCACCTGTGCGCCACCCAAACAGGTTCAGGCGGCGCTCTCGCACGCGTTCTCCAAGCGATCAGGGCCTGGCGGTCACACCGTGCTGGAGTGGCTGCGCACACCCCCAGGGAAGCACGGGCAGCTCACGCTGAGCGAGGTCACCAAGAAAATCGAGTGCCTCAAGTCACTGCAAATTCACAAGTGGAAGCTGTCGGCGATTCCATTGAATCGTCTCAGGGCGTACAGCCAAGAGGTGATCAATCGTCCACCCTCCGCGACGAAGTTTCTCTCTGAGGACCAGCGCGATCTGCGCATAGTTTCTTTCCTGCATGTCACCCTCTTGGATCAGACCGATCTCGCCGCAGACATCGGTGCGCGATGTCTCACAGATCTTTATCACAAGGCTTCTGGCAAGGTCCTAAAGAAGCAGGCCGAAAGTGCTGTGGATCTGCGTGCTGAGCGCGTCAAGCTGAAGGACATTCTCTACGACACGCAG
>NZ_BJHU01000003.1:194520-207573 GCF_005405905.1 Acidovorax sp. NB1 | reverse complement strand
TGATCAGCCCCGGCGACTTCATCCCCCTGGCAGAACAGACCGGCCTCATCCTCCCCCTGGGCCAATACGTACTCCGAACCGCCTGCGAACAACTGCAGCGCTGGAGCCAGCACGACAATACCGCCCACCTGTCCATCTCGGTGAACGTCAGCGCGCGCCAGTTCCGGCAACCCGGCTTCGTGGCCGAAGTACTGCAAACCCTCAAGGCCCACAACGCCGACCCCCGCAAACTCAAACTCGAACTCACCGAAAGCCTGCTCTTGGGAGACATCGAAGACACCATCGCCCGCATGGTGCAGCTCAAAAGCGAAGGCGTGGGCTTTGCGCTCGATGACTTCGGCACCGGCTACTCCAGCCTGAGCTACCTCAAGCGTTTGCCACTGGACCAGGTGAAGATCGACCAGAGCTTCGTGCGGGACGTGCTGGCGGACCCGAACGACGCGGCGATTGTGCGGACCATCCTGGCGCTGGCCAAGAGCCTGGACCTGGAGGTGGTGGCAGAGGGGGTGGAGACGACGGGGCAGCTGGGCTTTCTGAGGCTGCATGGGTGTGAGGGGTTTCAGGGGTATCTGTTTGGGCGGCCGACACCCATGGACATTTTTTTGCGTGAACAGCAGCTGGGCTTCATGTCGCAACCCTTGGTGGCGGTGCCGGAAGGGCCCAAGCCATGACGAATGTGGGGGTCCTGTGGGTGGACATCGACACGCAGCACGCGGCGGCGGCGCGGCGGCTGATGGCCGAGCGCTACCCCGACTGGCGTGTAGTGAACAGCCCCACCCCCGAGACCGCTATGGCGCCGCTGGCTTCGCAGGCCTGGGACGCCGTGGTGATGTGCCTGCGCCCCTCGGACCAGGAGCTGCCCGGGCTGCTGGAGCTGTGCGCGGGCCGCCCGGTGCTGATGTGCATCGACGCCACCCAGGAGGCGCTGGCTGCGCGGGCTTTCCGCTGCGGGCTGGGCGACTATGTGCTGCGCGAACCCGACGATGTGTCGCACCTGAGCGAGCTGCTCAACCGCCTGGTGGCGCTGATGCAGAACGCCCGGGGCCAGGGCCAGCCCGTGCGCATGGTGGATGCCCGCATCTGGCAAGAGGCGCTGACCATGCTGCAGGAGCAGCGCACCGCCCTGCAGGCCACCCTGGCCAGCATGAGCCAGGGCATCTTCAAGACCGGCCCGGATGGGCGCATCACGGTCTACAACCAGCGGGTGCTGGAGCTGCTGAACCTGCCCGAATCGCTGATGGCCACACGCCCCACGCTGGCCGACCTGACCCGGGTACAGGCCGAACGCGGCGACTTTGGTCAGGGTTACAGCCTGGTGGACCGGCGCGGGCACGACTATGTGGCCCAGGGTGCCGTGGCGACCGCACCGGCGTTGTACTGGCGCACCACACGCGACGGCCGCACGTTCGAGGTGCGCACCACCACGCTGGCCGATGGCAGCCTGGTGCGCACCTTCGCCGATGTGAGCGACTACGTGCGGGTGGAAAACGAGCTGCGCGAGAGCGAGGCACGCTTCCGGTCGCTGAGCGACCTGTCGTCCGACTGGTACTGGGAACACGATGCCGAAGGCCGCTTTGTGCAGCTGGCGGGCGACCTGAGCGTGAACGGCATCCCGCTGTCGAGCGTGATGGGCCGCACGCGCTGGGAGATTGGTGCCCTCAACATGACCGAGGCCGACTGGGCCGCGCACCGCGCCGTGCTGGCGGCGCACCAGCCGTTTCGTGACCTGGAGCTGCAGCGCCAGCGGCTGGACGGCAGCATGCACTGGATATCGGTCAGTGGCGTGCCGGTGTTCGATGCCAACGGTGCCCTGCGCGGCTACCGGGGCGTGGGCCGCGACATTACCGAGCGCAAGCAGGTCGAGAGCCAGATCGAGCGCCTGGCGTTCTATGACTCCCTGACAGGCCTGCCCAACCGCCGCCTGCTGGTGGACCGGCTGCAGCACGCCACACTGGCCGTGGCGCGTTCGGACAGCCAGGGCGCCTTGCTGTTCATCGACCTGGACAACTTCAAGGACCTGAACGACACCCTGGGCCACGACACTGGCGACCAATTGCTGCTGCAGGTGGCGCAGCGCCTGAAGGCCTGCGTGCGCGAGTCCGACACGGTGGCCCGTTTTGGCGGGGACGAGTTTGTGGTGCTGGTGGAAGGCCTCAGCCCTGATGCCGACCATGCCAGTGCCGAGGCCGCGCTGGTGGCCAGCCACATTGCCACCACGCTGGGCAAGCCCTATGTGCTGGGAGAAGCCAGCCACCACAGCTCGCCCAGCATCGGCATTGCACTGTTTGGCCAGCAGACCCTGAGCGTGGACGAACTGCTCAAACACGCCGACCTGGCCATGTACCAGGCCAAGGCCGCAGGCCGCAACACCCAGCGCTTTTTCGACCCCGATATGCAGGCCGCCGTGAGCAACCGCTCGGCCCTGGAGGCCGACCTGCGCCGGGGCCTGCAGGAAAAGGAGCTGGTGCTGTACTACCAGCCTGTGGTGGACGGCAAGGGCCGCCTGCAGGGCGCCGAAGCCCTGGTGCGCTGGCGGCACCCGCGCCGGGGCATGGTGTCGCCCGCCGAATTCATCCCGCTGGCCGAACAGACCGGGCTCATCCTGCCGCTGGGCCAGTGGGTGATGGAGGCTGCCTGCGCCCAGCTGGTGGCCTGGTCGCGCAGCTCGCTCACGCGCCAGTTCTTCCTGTCGGTGAACGTGAGCGTGCGGCAGTTCCGCCAGCCTGATTTTGTGGAGCAGGTGCTGGGGGCACTGGACGCCACGGGCGCCAATCCTGAGCGCCTCAAGCTCGAACTGACCGAGAGCCTGCTGATGGCCGATGTCGAAGACATCATTGCGCGCATGGAGCACCTGCGCCGCTACGGCGTGGGGTTCTCGCTGGACGACTTTGGCACCGGCTACTCGTCGCTGAGCTACCTCAAGCGCCTGCCGCTCGATCAGCTCAAGATCGACCAGAGTTTTGTGCGCGACCTGCAGACCGACCCCAACGACGCCGCCATCGTGCGCACCATCCTGGCCCTGGCCGACAGCCTGGACCTGGCGGTGGTGGCCGAGGGAGTGGAGACCACGGGCCAGCTCGAATTTCTGCAGCGCTACGGCTGCAAGGCCTTCCAGGGCTACCTGTTTGGCCGCCCCATGCCCCCCGAGGTGCTGGAGCGTGCGTTGCGGCCTGCGTTATGACAAAAGCCGCCCCCTCTTGGGCGCGACAATCAGTGCATGACATTTGACCTTCACGCTTCCCACTTCGTGTGGTCGCTGCCCCCCAAAGGGGGCGCTTTTCATCTTGGGGCGGCCCGGCGATGAAAAAGCAGGTGTTGGTCGCCGGTGGCGGCATCGGCGGCTTGGCTGCTGCGTTGGGCGCCTCGCGCGCGGGTTGGGATGTGCGGCTGTACGAGCGTGCCGCCGCGTTCAGCGAAGTGGGCGCGGGCGTGCAGATCGGGCCCAACGTGGTGCGGCGCCTGCAGGCCTGGGGTCTGCAACAGGCGCTGCAGGCGGTGGCCGCCTTCCCCAGTCGCTTGCAGGTGCGCAATGCCGTGAGTGGCCGCGAGCTGGCAGTGCTGCCGCTGGGCCCCACGGCGGTGGAGCGCTACGGCGCGGCCTACGCCACCATCCACCGCGCCGACCTGCATAGCCTGCTGCTGGAGGGGGTCAGCCAGGGCACCAGCGCGCAACTGAATCTGGACCACGCCATCGACCGCTTCACCGACAACGGCGAAGTGGTCACCGTGCGCACCAGCCGGGGCAAGGAGGTGGAGGGCGACGCGCTGATCGGCGCCGACGGCCTGTGGAGCCGCACGCGCACCCAGCTGCTGGGCGCCATGCCACCACGCGTGACGGGCCACCTGGCCTACCGCGCGCTGGTACCGCAGCATGCGCTGCCCGAGGCACTGCGCACCACCCAGGTCACTGCCTGGCTGGGGCCGCGCCTGCATGCGGTGCAATACCCCGTGCGCCGGGGCGAGCTGCAGAACATCGTCGTCATCGTGCAGGGCCCCGCGCCGCAGGACCTGGAGAACTGGGACCATGCTGCCAACGCCGCAGGCCTGGACCATGCGCTGCAAGGCACCTGCACCGCATTGCAGGACACGGTGCGCGGTGTGAGCGATAACGCCCCCGCAGGCTGGCGCCTGTGGCCGCTGTGTGACCGCCCGCCCGTGGGCAGTGCCGACGAGATGGCGCGTGGCCTCGTGGGCCTGCTGGGCGATGCCGCCCACCCCATGCGCCCCTACCTGGCGCAGGGCGCGGGCATGGCCATCGAGGATGCGGCCGAGCTGCAGCGCGCGCTGGCCATGCACGACCTGGAGGTGCCGCTGCGCCTCACCCGCTACGCACTCAACCGCTGGCAGCGCAACGCCCGCGTGCAGGCCCGGTCCACGCGCAACGGCCGCATCTTCCACGCCACGGGGCCCGTGCGCTGGGGGCGCGATCTGTCGCTGCGCCTGCTGGGCGAGCGCGTGCTGGATGTGCCCTGGCTGTACCGGGGGGATGGCTCCAGCGCCAGCTCTTTGTGATCGGTGTGGGGCGCGGTATGGGGAGTATGGGGCGTATGGGGCCGTGATCTGGGCCCTGTCGTCACGACCCGATTGGGGGCGCGTTGGGGCCATTGCACGCCCCCTGTCGGTTGTCAGGATATTCCCTATCCGGGGCAACCCGCGCAGGCACGGCGCGGGGTGAACTTTGTGTATTGTGCAGCGCTCTACCGCTGTGTGTGCAAAGCACCGAAAAGGCAACAGATGTGACCACGAATTTGCTGTTCAAGCACAGGCCGTGGTGCTACAAAGAGCCAAGCCGGTAGCGATTCCCACTGCAACACCGTGGTACTTCCCGAGCCCGCCGGGGGTGCCGCCACAGGAGGTCGTATGGATGCCATCAGCAATTTCGCCGCGCGCTATGCCCGTAGCCGTGAAGAGGAAATGTCGATTGACGAGTACCTCGCCGAGTGCAAGCGCGATCCCATGGCCTTCGCCACCGCTGCCCAGCGCATGCTGGCTGCCATTGGCGAGCCCGAGACGGTGGACACGCGCAACGACCCGCGCCTCTCGCGCCTGTTTGCCAACAAGGTCATCAAACGCTATCCCGCCTTTGCCGAGTTCTATGGCATGGAAGACGCCATCGAGCAGGTGGTGAGTTTCTTCCGCCACGCGGCGCAGGGGCTGGAAGAGCGCAAGCAGATTCTTTACCTGCTGGGCCCCGTGGGCGGGGGCAAAAGCTCCATCGCAGAGCGCCTGAAATACCTCATGCAGAAGGTGCCGTTCTATGCCCTTAAGGGCTCGCCGGTCAATGAATCGCCGCTCGGCCTGTTCGATGCGATGGAAGACGGCCCGGTGCTCGAAGAGCAGTTCGGCATCCCCCGGCGCTACCTGCAGCGTGTGCTTTCGCCCTGGGCCGTGAAGCGGCTCGAAGAGTTTGGCGGCGACATTCGCCAGTTCCGTGTGGTCAAGCGCTATCCCAGCATCATGAAGCAGGTCGGCATTGCCAAGACCGAGCCGGGTGACGAGAACAACCAGGACATCTCCAGCCTGGTGGGCAAGGTGGACATCCGCAAGCTCGAAACCTATGCCCAGGACGACACCGATGCCTACAGCTACAGCGGCGGCCTGTGTCTGGCCAACCAGGGGCTGCTGGAGTTTGTGGAAATGTTCAAGGCGCCCATCAAGGTGCTGCACCCGCTGCTCACCGCCACACAGGAGGGCAACTACAAGGGCACCGAGGGGTTTGGTGCCATCCCGTTCGACGGTGTGGTACTGGCCCACAGCAACGAAAGCGAGTGGAAGGCGTTTCGCAACAACAAGAACAACGAGGCCTTTCTGGACCGCATCTACATCGTCAAGGTGCCGTACTGCCTGCGGGTGAGCGAAGAAACCCGCATCTACGAAAAGCTCATCCGCGAATCCTCGTTGGGCAACGCCGTGTGCGCGCCGGGCACGCTCAAGATGATGTCGCAGTTCGCCATCCTGACGCGCCTGAAAGAGCCCGAAAATTCCAGCATCTTCAGCAAGATGCAGGTGTACGACGGCGAGAGCCTGAAGGACACCGACCCGCGCGCCAAGAGCTACCAGGAGTACCGCGACTACGCCGGTGTGGACGAGGGCATGACGGGCATCTCCACCCGGTTTGCGTTCAAGATTCTGTCGAAGGTGTTCAACTTCGACAGCGCCGAAGTGGCGGCCAACCCGGTGCACCTGATGTATGTGCTGGAGCAGCAGATCGAGCGCGAGCAGTTCCCCGCCGAACTGGAGACCAAGTACACCGGCTACATCAAGGAGTTCCTGTCGCCGCGCTATGCCGAGTTCATCGGCAAGGAGATCCAGACCGCCTACCTGGAGAGCTACAGCGAGTACGGCCAGAACATCTTCGACCGCTACGTCACCTACGCCGACTACTGGATCCAGGACAACGAGTACCGCGACACCGACACCGGCGAGGTGTTCGACCGCGGCGCGCTCAATGCCGAGCTGGAAAAGATCGAGAAGCCTGCAGGCATTGCCAACCCCAAGGACTTCCGCAACGAGATCGTCAACTTCGTGCTGCGGGCGCGCGCCAACAACCAAGGCAAGAACCCCAGCTGGACCAGCTACGAAAAGCTGCGCCTGGTGATCGAGAAGAAGATGTTCTCCAACACCGAAGAGCTGCTGCCGGTGATCAGCTTCAACGCCAAGGCCAGCGCCGAAGAGGCGCGCAAGCACGAGGACTTTGTCACCCGCATGGTGAACAAGGGCTACACGCCCAAGCAGGTGCGCCTGCTGTGCGAGTGGTACCTGCGTGTGCGCAAAAGCAGCTAGTTGATTGATGGGTTGGCCCGCGTGCCGCTATGGGGCGCTGGTCCATGAAGGGGGCAAGTGGATGGCACTGCAAATCATCGACCGCAGGCTCGCAGGCAAGAACAAGTCCGTCGGCAACCGCGAGCGTTTTGTCCGCCGCTTCAAGGAGCAGATTGCGGACAGCGTGCGCCGTGCTGTCTCGCAGCGGGGCATACGCGACATCGAGCAGGCCGAGAACATCACCATTCCCAAGAAGGACATCGGCGAGCCGGTGTTCCACCACGGCCAGGGCGGGGTCCGCGACACGGTGCACCCCGGCAATGCAGAGCATGTGCGCGGCGACCGCATCGAGCGGCCCAAGGGGGGCAGCGGGCGCGGTTCGCAGGCCAGCGATGGGGGGGAGGGCGAGGACGACTTCACCTTCACGCTGACCAAGGAAGAGTTCATGCAGCTCTTTTTTGAAGACCTGGCGCTGCCGCACCTGCTGCGCACCCACATTGGCGAGAACCCGCTGTGGAAGTCGCGCCGCGCGGGCTACAGCCAGGACGGCATACCCAACAACCTCGCCGTGCTGCGCACCATGCGCGGCGCTTTGGGGCGGCGCATTGCGCTGGGCAAGTCCGCACACCGCGAACTGCTGGCGCTGCAGGAGGAACTGGATGCCCTGCTGGCGCAGGACGACGGCACCAGCGAAGCGGTGGCCGCGTTGCAGCGCCGCATCGATGCGCTGCAGGTGCGTATCGGCCGCATTCCTTATCTCGATCCCATCGACCTGCGCTTTCGCGCGCGCACCCAGGTGCCGGTGCCCAACAGCCAGGCGGTGATGTTCTGTCTGATGGATGTCTCGGGCTCCATGGACGAGGCGCGCAAGGACCTGGCCAAGCGCTTTTTCATCCTGCTGTACCTGTTCCTCACCCGGCACTACGAGAAGATCGACATCGTCTTCATCCGCCACCACACCCAGGCCGCCGAGGTGAGCGAGGAGCAGTTCTTCCACTCCACCGAAAGCGGGGGCACGGTCGTCAGCAGCGCGCTGGTGCTGCTCGACCAGATCATCCGCGCGCGTTATCCCAGTGGCGACTGGAACATCTACGTGGCCCAGGCCAGCGATGGCGACAACTTCACCAACGACAGCGGCAATTGCCGCAACCTGCTGGTGGACCGCATCCTGCCGCTGGTGCGCTACTTTGCCTATGTGCAGGTGGCCGAGGAGGAACAGAACCTGTGGGATGAATACAGCCAGCTGCTGCCGCAGTTCTCGCACTTCGCCATGCGCAAGGTGTCGCAGCCCAGCGAGATCTACCCTGTGTTTCGCGACCTCTTCAAGAAGGAAGGGGTGGCGTTATGAGCAACATGACCCAGTACCCCGTGCTGGAGCGCCGCATCCACGACAACCCCTGGAAGGCGGCCGCCGTGGGCGAGCGCCGCCACCATGCCGTGCCCGAGCAGCCCCTGCCCGCCGGGGCGCCGCCCGCCGAGCCGCTGCCCGACCCGAGCGACTGGACCTTTGACCTCATCGAGCGCTACCACGCGGCCATCGCCGCCACGGCTGAGCGCTTTGGCCTGGACACCTACCCCAACCAGCTGGAGATCATCACCGCCGAGCAGATGATGGACGCCTACTCCAGCGTGGGCATGCCGGTGAACTACCGGCACTGGAGCTACGGCAAGGAGTTTCTGGCCACCGAGCGGCGCTACCGGCGCGGGCACATGGGCCTGGCGTATGAGATCGTCATCAACTCCAACCCCTGCATCAGCTACTTGATGGAGGAGAACACCACCGCCATGCAGGCCCTGGTGATTGCCCATGCGGCCTATGGCCACAACAGCTTCTTCAAGGGCAACTACCTGTTTCGCATGTGGACCGATGCGTCCAGCATCATCGACTACCTGGTGTATGCCAAGGACTACGTGGCGCAGTGCGAGGAGCGCTACGGTTTTGACGAGGTGGAGCGCATCCTTGACTCCTGCCATGCGCTGGCCAACTTCGGGGTGGACCGCTACCGCCGCCCCTCCAAGAAAAACCTGGCGCGTGAGCGCCAGGAGCGTGCGCAGCGCGAGGCTTACGCCCAGCAGCAGGTCAACGAACTCTGGCGCACCCTGCCCACGCGGCCTGGCAAGGACGACGCCGTGCCCGAGCACAACCGCTTTCCGCAGGAGCCGCAGGAAAACATCCTGTACTTCATCGAAAAGAACGCGCCCCTGCTGGAGCCCTGGCAGCGCGAGATCGTGCGCATCGTGCGCAAGATCGCGCAGTATTTCTACCCCCAGCGCCAGACCCAGGTGATGAACGAAGGCTGGGCCACGTTCTGGCACTACACGTTGCTCAACACGCTGTATGACGAAGGCCACCTGAGCGATGGCGTGATGATCGAATGGCTGGGCTCGCACACCAATGTGGTCTACCAGCCGCCCGTGGGGCATCGCGCCTACAGCGGCATCAACCCCTATGCGCTGGGCTTTGCGATGTACCGCGACATCCAGCGCATCTGCCAGAACCCCACGGCCGAAGACCGGCACTGGTTCCCCGACATCGCAGGCACGCCCTGGCTGCCTGCGCTCGACCAGGCCATGCGCAACTTCAAGGACGAAAGCTTCATCGGCCAGTACCTCAGCCCGCACCTGATGCGCGAGATGCGCCTGTTTGCGCTGCACGACGATGCTAGCCAGGGCGATCTGGTGGTCAGCGAGATCCATGACGAGAACGGCTACCGCAAGCTGCGCCAGATGCTGTCGCAGCAGTACGACCTGGGCACGCGCGAGCCCAACATCCAGGTCTGGAACGTGAACCTGCGCGGCGACCGCAGCCTGACCCTGCGCCACACCCAGTACCAGAGCCGCCCGCTGGCCGATGACACCCAGGAGGTGCTCAAGCATGTGGCGCGCCTGTGGGGTTTTGGCGTGCAGATCGAGGGAGTGGACGCCTATGGCAACCACCCGGTGCTGCTGCACGTGGTGCCCGCGTCTGCGTCGGCTGCGTAGCGGGTGTGGGGTGAGTTTGCTATCTATTTGATAGCTTAAAGGGCATGGTGAACGCGCGGTAAGGCCTATTTTTTCTTCAAATTCTGTCTAGGCCAGGCTCGAGGAGGGCCCCCGGGTGTGCAGCGGGCAGTCGGTGGCCACGCGCTCTGCCAGTGTCTGGCGCAGCGCCTGCAGCGCGGCAATGCGCGCGTCGATCTCGCCGAGCTTGCTGGCCAGCACCTGGTTCAGCAGCGGGCCCGGTTCGGGGGCATCCCAGATGCTGGGCAGGCGGTCGCCAATCTCGGCCAGCGTAAAGCCCAGTTGCTGCGCCGTGCGGATGTACTGCACCAGCGTCACCACCTCGGGCGGGTAGTCGCGGTAGCCGTTGGCCAGGCGCCGCGCGCGGATCAGGCCCTGCTGTTCATAAAACCGCAGCGCCTCGCGGCTCAGGCCCGAGGCCGTGGCCAGTTCTCCGATCAACATGATCCTGCTCCCCCCACAAAGTGCTTGACCCTGAAGCGTACTTCAAGGTGGAAGCTCGGGACCTCATTGATTCATTCACAGAGGTTTCTTGTCATGCACATCCCCGCCTTCGCTTCCGACCGTTACCTGCGCATCGTGCGCGCCAGCGGCTGGTACGACCTGCTCGTCACCTGGCCGTTTGCCTTGCCCTGGACCTTTGCCTGGCTTTATGCCCAGCTGAACCTGCTGGCCCAGACGCTCGGACTGCCGGGCACGCTGCACCCGCTCGACAGCACCCACATGCTGCTGGCTAACTTGCTCGGATCGGTGGTGGTGGTGTGGTCGGTGGCGCGCATCGTGGCGCCTTCGCTGCTGCTCGGGCGGCTGGATGGTGTGGCGCGCTTTTTGTTTGCCGCGTGGCAGATCTACGCCGTGGCGCACGGGGCCAGTGCCATCGTGCTGGGCTTCACCGCTTTCGAGCTGGTGTTTGGTGTGCTGCAGTGGTGGCGCGTGCAAGGTGCGGGCTCGGCCGCCACCTGCCCTCCTGCATCAGAGGCGCTTCGTGCGCGAGCACAGGGGGCTTGAATTTGCACGCCTTGGTTCGTACAAGGCGGCGAGTCGCTGGGCTTCGGCAGTCACCGGCTGGCTGGCTGCGCGTTGGGTGTGGACCGCGCTGCGCGGCAGGCCCCAGGCCGAGAGCAGCAGGGCGCCTGCGGTGTGCCGGTCCAGCCCGAAGCGCTTGCGTTCCTGCTCCAGTACCTGGGCACGGGACCAGTTTTGCGCCTCGCGCAGCAGGCGGCCGTAGGGTGCGCCCACCATCCGGTGCATCAGCAGTGCGCCCAGCTCGTACCAGGCCACGTCCTGCCGCGTGCGCTGCTGCGCGTCGGCGCTCAATGCCGCGAACCAGTCCAGCCCTGGCAGACTTTCCAGCGCAGTGGAGCAGGCACGCCACAGAGGCGCCAGGGCTGCTACGGGCTGCCCTGGCCCGGCCTGCAGGTGCAGCCCCCCGATCAATTGGTCGAAACGTTCGGGACGGAGCTGCGTGGTCAGGCCACGGGCGTCGTCCAGCAGCCGACCACCATATTCGGCCCTGTTGGCCAGGCCCAGCAGATAGGCTTGTACCAGCGGCCCTGCGGGTTGCTGCAGCGCATTGAGGCTGGCCTCGTCCATGGCGCTGTGCGAGGGGGATGGCAGCATGCGCAGGAGCGCCACGGGATCGCTCCAGTCCTCGGCGATGGCCTGGGCCGCGAGCAGCAGACGGTCGCGGCGAGCCAGTGCAGGCGTGGTGTCAAACCACGTCGCAAATGCGCGTTCCAGCGAGAACCGGCTGGCATAGCCGAGACTGCGCACCACGGCCTCCACCGGGGCGCCTTCCAGAACCAGCAGCTGGAACGCCAGGCGGCGGCGGTGCGCGTTGTAGATGTCCGAAAAACGCATGCCCTCCACCCGCAACTGGCGGCGCAGTGCACTGCCGCTCAGGCCCAGCCGCAAAGCTGTGCTCTCAATGCCCATAGCGCCCTGGCCAGTGTGCGAAAAAAAGCAGCCGATCAGTTTCAGGCTGAGGGGGATGGGGGCGTCACTGTTGCGCAACAGGGCCACGAATCCAGCGCGCATCGCGTGCTTGATTCGGGGGTTTCCGCCTGGCAGTGTTTGATCAAGCAGGTGCGCCGGGTAGCGCAGGGTGCTGTAGGGTGCTCCCATCTGCACCGGGGCGCCGAACACGGCGTGCAGCGGCTCCCGGCATGGAGAGGGCGGCGCGATGGAGCTGGCTGATAGCGGCGTTGCGCGCTCTGCCAGGCTGAGGTCCAGAATGCGCTTGATCCAGGCCAAAGCCCCTTCTGCTAGCAACCGCGATGCCAGCCGTGTGGGAGCGTGGTAGGGCTGCAAACGCATCTCGAAACTGTCAGAGTCCGCATTGACGAAAAAGCCGAAGTAACCAAACGGCAGCATGAGCGGCTGGTTGGTTACCAGGTCGGCCAGCATCTCGCGCAGTTGAGAGCTGCTGCGCAGAAAGTACACCTGCCCGTAGCCCACGCTGGCGTCAAACTGAAGGGCCAGCCAGGCGCATATATGGGGTTCACCCGCGGCATGCAGCCGTTCGATGAGATCACAAAACGACGCATGGGCGAGTTGGCTGCGGTCGCTTGGATCGGCCCGCCGCAGGCCGGTCTCGCGCTCCAGTGCGCGCAGCAACTCGGGCCGGTTTGACAGGCGCTGGTACAGGGGCAGCAGCCAGCGCATTTCAAGCGCAACGCCAGCGAGATACGTCGAAGTCAAACCAAACTCTTTGTGTCCATCGGCCGACGAATATATCTGGTGGAGGGTGCCAGACGGGGCCCGTGGCGTGGGTGAGCACCCGATGTGGCTAGCTTGAGCGCTATTGTCATTTGCGCCTTGGCAGAGCGCCGGTAACCTCCGCTTCCCCTCGATGGGGGGTGCTGCGCCCCAAGGCGCAAAGGTCCCGCATGGGCGCTGCTCCCCAGGCAAAACGCAGAAGAGACCCAGTCTCCGCATGCCCGTACTTCTTCCAACAGGATTTCTCAACATATGCAGGCATACAAGCTTGTCCCACTGCTTTTGACCGTGGCTCTGACCGCCTGTGGTGGCGGGAAAGATGACCACCCCCAAGGCACTGACTCAGGCGTTGAATCGCCCCCTGGCACCAGCCCCGCACCGGGTCAGGGCAGCAATTCCGAGCCAGAGAACCCGTCAACGCCAACGCCAACGCCAACGCCAACGCCAACGCCTGTCCCCGGACCTACCCCCACACCGTCGCCCGATCCAACACCAACACCAACACCAACACCAACACCAACACCAACACCAACACCAGCACCAGCACCAGCACCAGCACCAGCACCAGCACCA
>NZ_BJHU01000003.1:0-194515 GCF_005405905.1 Acidovorax sp. NB1 | reverse complement strand
GCACCAGCACCAGCACCAGCACCAGCACCAGCACCAGCACCGGCACCGGCACCGGCACCGGCACCAGCACCCATACCCACCGACAGAATCGCTCAAGCACTCCAGTCCGGCGACCCCCGCCCGTTGCAGCCTGCCGACACGCTCACTCTGCTAGAGCGTGCAACCCGCCTTGCCGTGCAGTTGCAAAGCCGACAGACGGGCATAGTGGCCAACATCTACCGGGGTGGCGAGACGCTGGACCTGTCGCTCAATCACACCACCTCCAGCACCACCGTCACACCCATCGCCACCACGCCGTCGGCGTCGGTCATGGTGGCGCCATTCATCCTCAGCGACAACAACAGTGGCATGGCGGCCGTGTCGGAGGTACAGGCAGGCCGTGGCCTGGCGTATGGTGCCAACGTGCTGGACTGGATGGCCAATGGCACCCGCGAGGCCCAGCATGCGCCACTGTTTAGGCGCGCCTTCACCTGGCTGATGCGAGGGGATGCCAATGCCGCCTTGCCCGCCGGCATCTCCTTCAGCACGGCGGGCTACGCTGGCGCCACGGTGCAGAAATACATCGCTACAACGGGCAAGCAGGGCCGGGAAGTCGTCTGCGATATCGCCAATGCCGCCAATACCTGCTGGCAGCAGGCCGACTTGCTGGTTTTTGGTGCTGGCGTGAAGGCCGACCCCAGCCTGACGGCGCTGGTCGGCAAGTACCTCGCCGCTGGCAAGGCCGTGATCTATATGCACAACAACTGGACGGAGTCGGCCGGCGGCCGCCAGGTCCTGTTGGCCATGGGCATGACGCTCGGGGGCTATCCGGGCAACTACTTTGCCGGGGCTGCAGGTGTCAGTGTGGGCCAGGCCCGCACGGCAGAGCAAAGCCTGGGCAAGAGCGACCAGATCGGCAGCCTGCCCAATGTCCTGCGCATGCTTGCGAACGACAACCTGGTCCACAGCTTCAGCACGGACCAGACCCCTACCGAGCCCATCAACAAGATCCACAACGACCTGGCCGGATTTGATGGGCGCGGGGATGCTGTGTTCGGCAGTGCCGATACCGAGCTGTACCGGCTGCTGGTGCTGTGGGCGGATCTGTGGCGGCCAAACATCGAGTACGGCAAAGGCCTGAGCAAAACCGGTAGTTCTGCAGCCTTCCTGCGGGCCTATGCCTCTGATTCGTGGACGCATTACAGCCGTAGTGCCACCACCGTTTCGCCCAAGGGGCAGGGGGGCTACATGCCTGTTGCGGCGCAGAGCCTGCCTGTGGTGGCCGATGAGGTGGTGAACGTCACCATCGCGCAAGCCAGCGGGAAAACAGCCATAGGCCGTGCAGCGCTGCCTGGCAAACCCCTCACGATCGAGATCGTGGAGGCGGCCGATGGCAGCAGCTACGGCATTCAGACCAGCCATATCCGCACAGCCGGTAGCCCTTTTGACGCCACGTACGCACATCCGCGTCGGCCACAGTCTTTTGCCGTACCACTGCCCCGCAGCAAGGTGACGACTTTTGTGACCCCCTTCGGCGGTCCACTGTTCCTGAACTACAGCGGGACCACAGGTGGCAGCACGGTCAAATTGCGTATCAAGGGCGGCGCCAAATACGCACACTTTGATTTCAGCGGCGCCCCGCCGAGCGATGTGGAGATCGCCGAGGCGGTTGCTGCTGTGTCGCGTCAGGATTTCGGTTGGATGACGGCCAAATTCGTAGGGGGAGAAATCCAGCAGACCATTGGCTACGCCAAATCGGTCATTGGTTCCAAGAGTCCCCGGACTTATGTGATGGATGAACTCAAAGGAATCCTCTTCGATACCAACCATATCGCCAACGGCTACAGCAACTTGCCGCTGATGCCCAACGTGAAGACCATCTGCGATAGCCTGGGCTGGACCTGCGACGGCCCTTTGCACCGAGCCCCGGGCGTGCAGCATTTTGTGGGCTGGATAGCGACCTGCGGTTTCCTTTGCTCGGGCAATCCTTCTGATGGCTTCGCAGGCATTGGATTGGGCTGGGGCTGGGCGCATGAGCTGGGCCACAACACCGTGCAGCGGGTGATGCACCTGGACTTTGGCAGCAACCGTGGCTGCGTTGTTGAATGCGACAACAACAATCTGGCCGTGGCCCAGACTTTCAGGACCTATGCGCTGTTGGGGCAGGACGAGAATGGCAACCGCACCGGTCATCCCGCGCTGTATCAGCACATACTGGCCAACCGTGCCACGAACCTGGAGGGTGAGGCGCAGCGCAGTGATATGGAAGCGCGCCTCTGGGGTGGTGGCGCAGAGGCCAAGATGGCTTTCTGGATGCAACTGTCCTTCCTGTACACCAGGGAGCGCCTAAGCATGGTCCAGCCGACGGCGGCCACAGCGCTGGAATACCACAATATGCTGACCAAAGGCGATCGCCTCGTGGCCAAGGCTTGGGATGCAACCGACCCAGGCAAGTACGGCATGGGTCGTTTCAGTGACAACAAGATCAGCAACCAGGATCTGCTGTTTGTGCTCAGCTCGAAAATCATCGCCAAAGACTTGCGCAAGATTTTTGCGATGTATGGCATGCCTGTGAGCCAGAAGGCACTGGATTCGGTCGCAGACCTGAAGCTGCCCGTCGCCGACCGGAGCTTCTATGCCATCGCTGCTGGCAAAAGCAATCGTTTTTCGACCGGCCAATGGGTCAATTTGGAAGGCCAGGCACCGGCCTATCCGTTCTGATCTGGGCCGCGCGGGGCCGCCTCTGTCCGCAGGAGGCTGCATGATCCCGGGTCTTGATGGGCTGACTATCGCGATGTCGATTGCCACAGTGCCGTGTCTGGTGGCCGGCGTGCTGGGGCGCCGGTGGTGGCTGGGACAGTCTGCAGCACGCAGCCTGCGCGTGCCCGCGCGGTGGCCGCTGCAGGCGCGTGTTGTGGTCAATGCCGAGGAACGCAGAGTCTGGCGCTGGCTGCACCAGGTGTTTGATGACCACCAGATCCTGCTGAAGACGCCGGTGACCTGTTTCACGCGGGCGCCGTCGCGGGAGGGTGGTTTGCGCTGGCACCCGCTGCTGCGGGGCATGTACTGCACCTTCACCGTGTGCACTGCCGACGGCCATGTGCTGGGCTGTATCGATGTGCTCCAGGATGATCAGGGCTTGCCACGCAGCCAACGCCAGTTCCGGCGCGCGCTGCTGTCACGCTGCTCCATTGCCTACAGCGTCGTGGTGGCTGATCGCCTGCCGACGGCGGAGGAGATCCGCCTGGAGCTGCTGGGGGATGAAAGTCCCACCCTGGGCCCATCCTCCGAGCGCCACGCTGGCATCAGCGCGGCGCGCTGGAAGCTGCAGGCCGCGATCAACAGCAGGCGCCACATGCTGCGTGGCGACCCAGGGCCACTGGCTGTCGATGGTGCGAACGAGATCTTCTATGCCTCTGAGGAGGGGCGGCCTGAGAATGCCTTTTACGCGGGGGCGTGGCAGCAGTACGACTCTTTCATCGCACCCCTGCACGGGCAGCGCAAGTTATCAGGCGGAGCCGAAGGCGCGCGGGATGACACGCCGCCTGATGCTGCCAAGGCGGTGTGAAGGCAGCAGCGGGAGTGCGGCAGGACTGTGCGTCAGAGGGCCTCTGATGCCATGCCCATGCCCATGCCCATGCGCATCTGGCGGATGCTTGCCGCCGGCGCACCGGCTGCGCACAGCAGCAGTGCGGCCAGGCGCGGCCCGTGCATGTTGGCCTGAGGCCGAGGCTCCACGGTGGCTGCGGCGGCCAGCCAGGCTTCCATATCGTCGCAGGGCAGGGTGGTGTCGATGGACTCCAGCGCGGCCCTGCGCTGTGCCATGTCGGGCCAGGCCGCCACCAGCTCGCCACGCAGTTGCGCCGGGCGGCAGCCAAACCAGCCGAGGAATGCGCGCTCCAGCGTGGTCCGGTCTGCATAGCCCAGGCGCCGGGCGATCACGTCGATGCCTTCTTCGTCATAGGCCAGGCAGCGCAGCGCGCGGGCACGCCGGTCGGCTTGCAGCAGTGCCGAGAAGGAACTGCCCTCGCCGGACAGGCGCCGCCGCAGGGAGCTGGTGCCGCAATTGAATGCACGGGCCGCACTCGCCTGGCTCGCCCGGCTGGGGTCGGTCAGGGCCCCCAGCCACTGGCGCAGCCGTTCTGTGGCGCTGACCCCATGCCGAACGGGAGGCACCAGGTAGTCGAGCGAGGTGCGCAGGGCCGCGAGAAGGGCAGGGTTGCTGCCGGGCAAGGGCAGGCCCAGCATTTCGGCCGGGTAGCAGACTGCGAATTCGTCCATGCCAAAGCGCGGCATCACGCCAAACAGAGCTTCCAATTGCTCTGCCTGTGGGGTCGCTGGCGTCATGAGTTCAATGGCCTGTGGTCGCAGGGGGCGGGCCACGCAGTGCGACAGCAGGCAGATCAGCCAGGCCACGCCGGCCTCGTAGCGCAGTTGTCGGCCCAGCCGCTGGGTTTGATAGTGCGGGCGCATGACAAGACGCAGTTGCTGGCCATCCTTGTGCATGCCGAACTCGCCGTCTGGCAGCAGGCGGCTGCGCAGGCGCACGATCTCGTGCAACGCGGCTTCCAGAGTGGTGCAGCTGCGCAGGTAGTAGGCAATGCCATGGCCGGTGCTCAAGTCCGATTGCAGCGCAAGCCAGGCGCCGACATGGGGCTCACCTTCTGCATGCAGCATTTCAAGCAGCTCCAGCAGCGCAGATGTCGCCATCAGGTCCTTGCCTTGCCCGGTCACGCTGCGCAGGCCCCACTGGGCCTGCAGCTTCGCCAGCAGCGCAGGTCGGTCGGCAAGCCGCGCATACAGCGGTTGAAGGTGGGCCATTTCAAGCCCATTGAAAGTTTGCATTGCGTAGGAGGGGGGGCGCACCGGTCTGCGCCTGCGCAACCAGCGCCCATGGTGGGGCTGGTTGCTATTTTTATGATAGCTATATGCGCACTGTGCAAAGGCGCAGGGGCTATTTTAGTGCCCCGTTTCTGCTCTACACCACGCGGCTCAGTGCGCGGGGGCCGGTGCGGGCAGGCACCTGAAGGCGATGGCGCCCGCCGCCAGCATGCCCGCGATGGTCAGCATCACCGCCACATACGGGTCCGCGCCCCGTGCGGCGGCCAGCGAGGCGGCCAGGCCCGTCACCCATTGCATCAGTGCCACGCCCAGAAACAGGGCCATGGTGAACACCGCCATGGCCCGCCCGGTCATGGCCGCCGGGTAGGACGAGCGCACATCGGCGTACTGCAGCACCATGTAGCCCGACAGCAAACCCACGGCAATCGAGCCGCTCACGTCCAGCCACTCGGCGTGCAACAAGCCGATGGCCGCAAACAGCCCGGCCAGCAGCAGCGTGAAGCACACCAGCCAGCGCCTGCGCCGCCCGGGCCCGGGGTCGATGCGCCCGAAGTACGCCGGGGTGAACAGCGACACCAGCGACGAAAGCATGGCCACATTGCCACTGGCCACCAGGCTGTAGCCGTGCCGCTCGATGAGCAGCGGCCCCAGCCACAGCCCGCGCAGGGTGAGGAAGGAGGCATAGGTCATCAGCGCCAGCAGCATGATGCCGGCCGTGTGCGGCAGCAAGAACAGCGCTCCAAAGCCGCGCACTGCGGCACCGACCGATTCGCGTGGCAGCGTGCTGTGTGCGGGCTGCGCGGGCTCGTGCACCTTCCAGAAGATCAGCAGCCAGGCCAGTGCAGCCAGCCCGGCCAGCACGCCAAACCCCATGCGCCACGACGACTGCTGCACCAGCCAGGCCAGCGGCGTGCCCGTGAACAGCATGCCCAGCCCGCCCACGCCCATTGCCACGCCCGACACCATCGCAAACCGGCTGGCCGGAAAGTAGCGCGCGATGAACACCGTGCACACCAGAAAGGCGGGCGCGCAGCCCACGCCAATCAGCACCTGGCCCAGCAACACCCCGCCGTAGCTCGGCGCCAGCGCCGACAGCAGCGCGCCCGCAATGGTGAGCGGGAAGGCTACCAGCAGCGTGCGCCGCACGCCATACAGGTCGATGCCGATGCCCATGAAGAGCTGCATGGAGCCGAACGCAAACGCAAAGGCCCCGGCAAACACCCCCAGCGCCTGCGCCGACAGCCCGAACTCCGCCCGCAACCCGGTGGCCATGATGGCCGTGATGGTGCGAAACGCCTGGCTCAGCGCAAAGCCCGAAACCAGTGCCAGCAGCATGGCCCAGGCGGCGCGGGAAGAGAGCAGGGGGGCGAGTTGCGATGGCGGCAGGGGCGTGGACACGGGTGCGGGTCTCCAGAAAGAAGTCGGCAGCTGGTGGATCGGGGTGGCGCCACCGGCCGCAGGGCCCCGCGAGGTTACCTGCAGCGCGTGAAGGCTGCTGTCGCGAATGGACGGGATGGACAGGTGGTGCACAGGCCCGGGATGGCCCGGGGGCATTGGCTGCGGGCGCTTTGAACCGGCTCTTAGGGTATGTCCCAGTCCGGCGCGTCATACCCCACCAAGGGCGTCGGTTGTTGGGGGTTTTGGGCTGCTGGTGCTTGTAATCAGATGTTTCTGGCTGGTATTGGGTTTTCCAGTGCGCCCAATAAAGCCCGGCCCTGGGGTTCTCTGGCCCGTCATCAGGGCGCCACAGGGCACGGGCAGACTTTAGAGGCAGCTCTCGATGTGGGGATCACCCCAATGACGGGCCCTGGGGGCCTGGGGCACTCTTGTGGTCATGCGCTGCACCGGGTGTGGGTCATGGCTCTGGAATCGCTGGTTTCGGTCTCTCGCAAGTGGGAAGGTGCAGGTGCGGTGAGTGGCAAGGTTTGTGCTTAGGTGGCAGCCAGGGGCTTGTGAACAGGCCCCCGTGGCCGGGGGCCACCAGCCGTTGGATGGAAGTTGTCGGATGCGCCGCCAGGGTGCGCCGCGATGTCAGGAGTGACCGATGAAGACGATGGTTTTGCTGGGTTCGGGTGCGTTGGCCACCCTGTTGTTGTCGGGCTGCGCAAGCCAGCCCCCTGCGATGCAGGCGTTCAGTGCCCCTGCAGACGGCAGCAGCATGCAATACGCCTGCGGCAACGGTGAAAAGGTCGAAATGCAGTTCTACCCCGACCAGGGCCGCAGCGTGATGCGCCGCAGTGGCTGGACGGTGGAGCTGCCCCGGCAAGTGGCAGAAACCGGCTACGCCTACAGCAACGGCCCCACCACGGTGCTGGGCAAGGGCAACGAGCTGACCATCCAGATTGGCCATCTGGCACCGATCTGGTGCCGCAGCAACCGCTCCATGATGGTGGCTGGGGTCAAGTAACAGACCTTTCTTTTTTGCCTTCCGGCTGCTGGCCGGTTCGCTGGATTTTTTCTGAGGGCCTGCGCAGTGTGACTGCGCAGGCCCTTTGCCGTTTCAGGAGGCTCCCGGCGTGCAGGCCTCAGGGGCTGCTGGAGCAGCGGGGCGTTGCTCCAGGGTCAGGGGCGCAACCAGGTGGTTGCCCTGCGCATCCCGCACGCTGACGGCCACTTCGCGGCTGGTCTCGGCGCGTGTGTCGCTGAACTGCAGGCGCATCTCTGCAGCCACGGTGCGGGTCTGCACCTGGCCCTCGGACAGTTCCGTGGTCTCCAGGCTTCCATTCAGCACGGCGAGGCCCGTGGCATCGATCTCCCACGGGCCGGTGAACACAAAGTGGCGGCAGGTGACGGTCAGCTCCACCCGCTCGTTCTCCAGCCGCAACTCGGTGTTGTCGCAATGCTGCGCGCAGGGGGCGCCAATCGCGAAGCCGCTGCCCGAGAAGTTGACCGCGCCGAGGATCGGCCCTGTGCCTGTGCCCCCGGTGCCGGGGCCACAGGCGGCCAGCACCAGCAGGGTGGTGGCTGCAGCCAGCAGCCGGGCTGTGCACCGGGCCATGAGCCGGGCAATGTGGGCCCAGAGTTCAGGAGGGACGTTCATCTTTGTCTGCGGCATAGAAGTAGCTGCCAAAGCGGGCGCGCCGGTTGCGCTCGCTGGGCGGGGTGTTTTTCTGGTCGTGGTCGTAACGGGCGTGGGCCTCGGTCATCACGGTCTTGAAGGCCTGGCGCCAGGCTTTGGCGGCCACCACATGCAGGCGGCGGGCCGATTCTTCGCTGAGCTGGTCCACAAACACGGCCTGCTCCAGGTAGTTGTGCTCGTCCTGCAGGTTGAGGCTGGCGGCTGCCAGGTGGTCGTGCAGGTTGTCCTGCATCAGCTGCGCCATCTCGGCAAAACCCTGGCGTGGCACAAAGCCCGTGGCCAGCAGGCGGATCAGCCCATCTTCGCCTTCCTCGGCCATGCCCAGGCGCACCAGCTCGTCAAGCACGGCGCGAGGGCGCACGTCGCTGCTGATTCCGGCCACCAGCCCGTCAAAGTGGGGCAGCTCGCCGCTGCGGGGCAGTGGGCGCGGCTGTCCCTCGTCGTCCAGGCAGTCCGTCTGGCTCAGCCAGCGCGCGGCCACCTGGCTGGCCATGTTCAACGGCGTCTCGCCCGCATCTTCCTCGGCAGCAGGCTCGGCCAGGCGGCCCAGGTTGCGCACGTCGCGCCGGTGCACGCCCGACATCAGGCTCACCGCGCTGTCGGTGGTCTTCTTGCCCGTGCGCTGCAGCTCGTCGTGCGCAGCGTCCAGAAACACCTTCTTCATGGCCGCCGCAAACGCAGGGTAGGCCACGCCATTGCGCAGCAGCAGGCGCGCCAGCGGGCGCAGCACGTGCAGGGCAGAGGCCAGAACGATGGCAGAGCGGGAGGGCATGAAAAAGGAGCCGAAGCGCGGCAGGTGTCAGGAGCAGGCTGTGATTGTCATCTGGTTGACGGATGGAAATTGTGTGGGATATTATCCCACTTATCTGTGGAGGAGGTGGGCAAGAGCCTGCCCCGCTGCGCAGATCACAGGTATCCACAGGGAGAAAAACACACATGACGAACCGAAGATTGATGAACAAAGTGGCGGGCATGTCCTATGTCTCGCCCGCATGGCTGGCCGTGGCCACGGCCGCATTTGTGGCGGGATGCGGTGGCGGGGAGGGGGTCAACCCGCAGATCCCCAACGAAGCGCGTCTGCAGGTGGCGCGCTCCGGCGATCTGGTGGCCTACTTCAAGGCCAAGATTGCGCAGCGGGTGGCGCTGGGCTACCCGGGCACGGCCATCACCGTGCCCACCGTGGGCGGGCTGAGCAGCGCAGGCAGCGTGGTCACCCACACGGGCGCGCCGCTGGCAGGCACCGTGGTGGAGGAAGACGGCCTCATCAAGGCCGAGGGCACCATGCTGTATGGCCTGCACCGCGCCTACGCCACCGACACCGGCCGCGAGCCGCCGCGCCTGACCGCCCAGGCCCGCGCGGCCGATGGCAGCCTGACCGGCGTGGGCCGCGCCACGCTGGACGCCAAGTTCATCCCCCAGGGCTTCTACGTGGCGGGCGGCGGCACACGCGCCGCCGTGCTGTCGCAGCAAGACCCGTATGCCGACCGCCAGCCCGTGGTGGCTGCGGACGGCGCCAGCACCACCGTGTTGCCCGAATACAGCCGCACGCTGTCGCTCGACCTGTTCGCGGTCAGCAAGGACATGGCGCCCGCGCAGCTCAAGCAGATGCGCATCGATGGCCTGCTGGTGGGCAGCCGCCTGATCGGCAACACGCTGTACCTGGTCACCACCTGGTCGCCCGACCTCACGCGCTTCACCGTGCCCGCGGGCGCCTCGGCATCGGCCGTGCAGACGGCGCTCAAGGACCTGAACACCGCTGCGCTGATCCCCACCCTGCGCGTGGACGGCGGCCAGCCCCAGCCGCTGGTGAACGAGGCCGACTGCCTGGTGCAGACGGGCAATGCCTCGCTGTCGCTGCAGCTCACGTCCATCACGGCCATCGACCTGGCCTCGTCCAGCCTGGCGCGCACCAGCCGCTGTTTTGTGGGCGGCAGCGAGGCGGTGCATCTGGGCGCGCGCAGCGTGTATGTGGCCAGTTCGCGGCAGTACCGCTATGGCGGCGATGTGATCAACGCCGTGTTCCCGACCGACAGCCGCACCGACATCCACAAGTTCAGCTTCCGTGGCGCGCAGGTGGATTACGACGCCTCGGGCGCTGTGGACGGCCACCTGGGCTGGGACTTGCGCCGCATGCCCTCGCGCCTGAACGAGTACCAGAACGATCTGCGCGTGCTGACCTTCACCGGCAAGACAGGCCAGAGCGGCATGCCACCGGTGAGCATCCAGGCCCAGCAGGCCTCCCCCGCGCTGCTGACCGTACTGCGCGACAGTGGCCGCGACAACCACCTGAGCCCGCAGGCCAAGCTGCCGATCCGGCTGCGCACGGCGCGGGGCGACCAGCAGATCGACAACCTGTTCTTTGCAGGCACCCGGGCCTATGCCACCCCTTTTGCCAACACCGAACCCGTGTGGGTGCTGGACCTCGCCAACCCCGCCAACCCCACGGTGGCGGGCGAACTGGCGGCGGGCGGCCATGCCGACCACCTGGTGCCGTTGCCGAACGGCCTGCTGCTGGGTGTGGGCAAGGACAGCGCCCAGGGCGGTGTGGCCGATGGCATCCAGCTCGCGGTCTTCGACGTGCGCAATGCCGCGCAAGGCAAGCGCCTGGCCACGCAGGCGGCGGGCGGCCGGGGCAGCATCACCACACTCGACAGCACCCGCCCGGTGCTCAACCTGCAGGCCATGGATGGCAAGGTGCGCGTGGCCTTCCCCGCCCGCGTCTACCAGGCGCCTACCGGGGTGGGGGCATCGCCGCCGGTGCGGGGCTTGCAGGGTGCCTTGCGGCTGGAGGTGAACACCACCACCGGCGCGCTCGCCCAGCGCTCCATGGTGGTGTCCACCGCCATCCTGAACGGCGACACGCCAGGGCTGTACAGCCGCTTTGACATCGCCAACGAGCGCAGCCTGCAGGTGGACAACCTGGCCTACCAGCTCTCGGGCGGGCAGGTCTTTAGCAAGGCCGGAGACTGAAGCGCCGCTGAGTGCGAATCAGGGAGAGAACTATAAAAACGATAGCTGCCTGCGCCCTACCGCAGGGCGCAGGCAGCAGTTAAAAGGCCTGTTCACCGGGGTGGTGGACAGGCCTGTTTTTTTGCGGCGCGCCGTTGTGCTTACAGATCGGTGCGCAGTTTCCAGATTTCAGGGAACAGCACCACGTCCAGCATTTTGCGCAGGTAGCTCACCCCGCCCGTGCCGCCCGTCCCGCGCTTGAAGCCGATCACGCGTTCCACCGTGGTCACGTGGCGGAAGCGCCAGAGGCGGAAGGCGTCCTCGATGTCAGTGAGCTTTTCGCCGAGCTGGTACAGGTCCCAGTACTTCTGCGGGTCGCGGTACACCGCCAACCAGGCCTCTTTGACCGCTTCGCTTTCCGTGTACGGCTGCGTCCAGTCGCGCTCCAGGTGGCTTGCCGGAATGTGCAGGCCTTCCTTGGCCAGCAATTGCAGCGACACGTCGTACAGCGAGGGCGTCTCGTACGCCGACCGCACCTGGGCCAGCAGGTCGGGGCGGTGCTCATGCGGCTTGAGCATCGCTGCGTTCTTGTTGCCCAGCGAGAACTCGATGGCGCGGTACTGGTAGCTCTGAAAGCCGCTGGAGCTGGCCAGGTACGGGCGCATGGCCGTGTACTCGGGCGGCGTCATGGTGGCTAGCACGCTCCATGCGCTCACCAACTGCTCCATGATGCGGCTCACGCGGGCCAGCATCTTGAAGGCCTCGGCGCGGGTGCCCGTGTCGGGGTTGGCAATGCGGTCGATGGTCGCGCGCAGCTCGTGCAGCATGAGCTTCATCCACAGCTCGCTGGTCTGGTGCTGCACGATGAACAGCATCTCGTCGTGTGCGGGCGACAGCGGCTTTTGTGCGGTGAGGATGGCGTCGAGCTGCAGGTAGTCGCCGTAGCTCATGGACTTGCTGAAGTCGAGCTGGGCGCGCTCTTCGTGCACGATGGATTCGGGCAGTGCAGACGCTGCCTTGTCGCCCGGGTTGGCGTCGGCCGGTGTGTTGGAGTGGGAGAAGGGGCACATGATCAGGTCACTGCATGGGTCTGGTTGAACTCAGGCTTGCGCCACTCGCCACTCTCCAGCACCTGGCGCAGGTGCTCCACGGCATTCCACACGTCTTCAAAGCCCAGGTACAGCGGTGTGAAGCCAAAGCGCAGGATGTCCTTGTGGCGGCCCGTGCCGCCGTCGCCCTTGCGGAAGTCGCCGATCACGCCGCGTGCAATCAGCGCCTGCACGATGGCGTAGGCACCGCTGCCCTGGCCGTTCACGCCCGCACCTTCGTCGCGCGTCAGGCAGACCTGCGAGCCGCGCTGCGCATGGTCACGCGGCGTGGCCAGGCCCAGGCCGTGGCCTGCGCAGCGATCTTCCACCAGCTGGATGAACAGGTCGGTCAGCGCCAGCGACTTGGCGCGCAGCGCGGCCATGCCGCCCAGGCTTTGTGCGGCGGTGAAAACATCCAGCCCGCATTGCAGGGCCGACAGGCTGATGATGGGCTGCGTGCCACACAGGTAGCGCGTGATGCCCGGCGCGGGCTCGTAGTCGGGCGTGAAAGCAAAGGGTGCAGCGTGGCCCCACCAACCCGAGAGCGGCTGCCAGAAGCGGTTGGCGTGGCGCGGGTTGGCCCACACAAAGGCTGGTGCACCGGGGCCGCCGTTCAAATATTTGTAGCCGCAGCCGATGGAGAAGTCGGCGCCTGCGCCGTTCAGGTCCACAGGCACCGCGCCCGCGCTGTGTGCCAGGTCCCACACGCACAGGATGCCCTGGGCGTGCGCCGCAGCGGTGATGGCCGCCATGTCGTGCATGGCGCCGGTGCGGTAGTTCACGTGCGTGAGCATCAGCACGGCCACGTCGCTGGTCAGTGCAGCGTTGATCTCTTCAGGCTCCACCAGCACCAGCTCCAGGCCGCGCTCTTTGCACAGGCCTTCGGCAATGTAGAGGTCGGTGGGGAAGTTGCTGCGCTCGCTCACGATGCGTTTGCGGGTGGGGCTGTCTTCGCGGGCGATGTTGAGGGCGGCGCTCATCACCTTGTAGAGGTTGATGGAGGTGCTGTCGGTGCACACCACTTCGTCCTTGCCCGCGCCGATCAGCGGGGCGAGCTGGTTGCCCAGGCGCTGGGGCAGGTCAAACCAGCTGGCGGTGTTCCACGATTTGATGAGGTCCGTGCCCCATTCGCGCGTGACCACATCGGCCACGCGTGCGGCAGCGGCCTTGGGGGCCACGCCCAGCGAATTGCCGTCGAGGTAGATCACGCCCGGGGGCAGGGCGAAGTGCGCGCGCAGCGGCGCGATGGGGTCTTGCGCGTCGAGCGCGCGGCAATCTTGCAAGGTGGTGGTCATGGTGTTCAGAGTGGTTTGCTTCTGTTTTGATAGCTGCTAGCGCATGATGGACGCGCGGTGGAGGCCAAAAAATCTTGGATTTTTTCGGGCTACAGCGCGCGCAGCACGGCGCGCACGGGCGACGCATCCGCCGTGGTCAGCTTGAGCGGCAGGGCGATGAGTTCGTAGTCGCCCTCGGGCACAGCGTCGAGCACCAGGTTTTCGAGCACGCGCAGGCCCCGGCGGCGGATGACCTGGTGGCTGTCGAGCGTCTTGCTGTCGGCCGGGTCGATGCTGGCGGTGTCGATGCCCACCAGCAGCACGCCCAGGTCGGCCAGGCGCTCGATGGTGTCGGGCGCGTAGGCGGCCAGCTGGCCGTCCCAGCGGTCCACGGGCATGTGTTCGTAGGTGCGCACCAGCACGCGCTGGGGCAGGGTGCCATTCACTGCGTGGGCAATGTGCTCCCAGGTGATGAGCGGGCTGCAGCCGATGGCGTGGATCACGCGGCAGGGGCCCAGAAACGCGTCGAGCGGCACGTCGCCAATGGTGGCACCCTGTGCGTCGTAGTGCAGCGGCGCATCGGCGTGCGCGCCCACATGGGGCGACATCGTGATCGCGCTCACATTGACCGGGCAGCCGGGGCCGATGGTGGCGCACCACTGCTGGCTGTAGGCCGTGTCGCCGGGGAACACGGGGCTGCCCGCATGCACGGGCGGCGAGATGTCCCAAAGCTGGCGGACGGTGGGGGAAGAGGGCGTTGACATGGGACAAAGTTTGCATGTCTCGAAAAACCCGTGGTGTCGGTTATTTCCAACACCTCGGCGATTTTTTGTTGAGGCCTAAACTATTTTGATGCGGCAGTAGCTGGGCTGCTGGAGGGCTGCTGCCCCGGTGCCTTCAGGCGTGGTGTGGCAGTGGAATGTCCACGAAAAAGCCCACGCCCCGGCCGCCCAGCCCCGCGCCCATCTGCACCTGCCCGCCCATGCGCAGCACCGCCTGCCGCACGATGGCCAGGCCCAGGCCCGAGCCGTTGGCGGCGTGGCCCGCGCCCCGGTAAAAGCGCTCGAACACCCGCTTGTGTTCGGTGGCCGGGATGCCCGGCCCGTCGTCCTGCACCGACAGCCGCAGCGCCCCGCCCTCGCGCCGCAGCGCCACCGCCACGTTGCCGCCATGGGGCGTATAGCGCAGTGCGTTGTCGATGAGGTTGTGGGCGATGGATTCGAACGCAGGTTGGTCGAGCCGGGCGGGCAAGGTGTCGGGCGCGTCCAGCGACAGCTCGATCTGCCGTGTCATTGCATCAGGCGCGGCCTGCGCCAGCACGCCGCGCAGCCACTGCGCCACGTCCAGGTCGCGCGGGGCGGGGCGCTGGGCGTCGTCCAGCGCCGCCAGGTCCAGCAGTTGCTGCGCCAGGTGCGAGGTGCGGGCGATGGCCTGCTCCAGGTGGGCCTGGGCCTGCATGCGTTCTTCTTCGCTGGGCGAGCGGGCCATCACATGGGCCTGGGCGGTGATCACAGCCAGCGGCGTGCGGATCTCGTGCGCAGCGTCCTGCACAAAGGCACGCTCGCGTTCCACCTTTTGCCGCAGCTGGGCGAAGAGGTGGTCCAGCGACTGCTCCAGCGGCTTGAGTTCGCGGTGGCGGGCGTTGAAGCCTACCGATTGCAGGTCGTCCTGCCCGCGCTGCGCAATGCGGCTGGCCAGTTGCTGCAGTGGCCGCAGGCCATGGCGTACCGAGACCCACACCGCCAGCAGCACAAAGGGCGACGCCAGCAGCAGGTAGGGCAGCAGCGCGCGGCCGTTGTACTGCAGGAAGTTGGAGTCGGTGCGCTTGGTCTCGAACACGCGGAGCACCCAGCGCGCATGGCGGCCGGTGTAGATGCGGAACGACCGGCCCTGCAGGGCGGCTTCCTGGATAAACGGCTCTGCTTGGGGCGTGGCGGGTGGCAAGGCCACGTTCTGCAGCCCCGGCGATGCAAACACGCGCTGGCCCGATGCCGCATCCAGCAGTTCGTGCATCTGCACCCCGGGCAGCAGGCCCACCTGGCGGCGGCGGATGTTGGTCCAGTGGTCGGTGGCCGCTATGGCCGTGGCGGCGTGCGCGGGCTCGGTGATGGAGGCCAGCGAGTCCAGCACCGCGTCACCGTATTTCATCAGGCCCGGGTCGCGGGTGATGGTGTGTTTGTAGTTGACGAAGTTGTAGCCCAGTAGAACGACCCAGACCACCACAAACGCCACCAGCACCGAGGCCACGCTGCGGCGCATCAGCGTGGGCTCGGCCAGCCAGGCCCATGTGCTGCGCAACGTGTGTTTCATCGTTGTGGTCATGCTTGCAGCAGGTAGCCCACACCGCGCACGGTGCGGATCAGTTCGGGCCCGATCTTGCGGCGCAGGTTGGACACATGGACCTCCAGCGCGCCAAAGTCCAGGGGCTCGCCCAGCGGGTCCAGCCGCTGCGCGAGCACCCCCTTGGGCACCACGGCACCGGGTTCGCGCGCCAGCTCCAGCAGCAGCTGGAATTCACGCGGGGACAGGTCCAGCGCTTCGCCGCCGCGCAGCGCCCGGTGGCGGCGGGGCTCGATCACCAGCAGCTCGCCCAGCGCCCAGCGCTCGCTGGCCTGGCGGGCGCTGCGGCGCAGCACGGCGCGGATGCGCGACATCAGCTCAGCCGTGGCAAAAGGTTTGATCACAAAGTCGTCCGCCCCGCCGTCCAGCCCGGCCAGCCGGTCTTCCACGGCCGAGCGCGCCGTGATCACGATGATGGGCACCTGCCCGCCCTGGCCCGCCTGGTCGCGCCAGCGCGCCAGCAGGTCAAACCCGCTGCCGTCGGGCAGCGTCAGGTCCAGCAGCACGCAGTCCACCGTGGTGGCATCCACCGTGGCGGGCGCATCCACCGCGCGGCGCAGCCACTCGCTGGTCAGGCCCTCCACCTTCAGCGCGGACTGCAGCGCCCGGCCCAGGTCCAGGTCGTCTTCGATGAGCAGGATGTGCATGGGGTGGGATTGTGGCGGGAGCGGTGGCCGTTGCATGGTGCGACGGCAGGGGCCTTTGGCTGGCCTTAAGGCAAGGCTTTGCACAATGGCCGTATCCGGCGGCTCAACACAGGAACACAGGGAGAGAGGGTGTATGGCGTATCTGACAACAAACAATGCGAATGCGGTGCGGCGATGGTGGGGCGGTGCAGCGCTCGCCGCACTGCTGGCCCTGGCGGGCTGCGCCTCCGGGCCCACCCACCCCTCACTGGCCAACGCCCAGCTGCCCGAGATGATCCCGGTGCGCGATTTTGTGACCAGTCGGCAGGCCACCGGGGGCTACCAGGTGTCGCCCGACGGGCAGCGCATTGCGTGGTTCGGCGTCGATGGTGTGGTGCCTGCCATCTGGGTGCGCACCATAGATGGCAGCGAAGCCAAGGCGTTCCGCATCCGTGCGCGCACCATCCGGTTCAGTGCCGATAGCCGCTGGCTGGCGATCACGGCAGACCCGACCGGGGACGAAAACACACGCATCCACGTGGGCCTGGTGAATGGGCCCGACACCGGGTTGCGCGAGCTGATGCCCGCACAAAAGTCGGTGGCGCGCCTGGTGGATGTGGTGGAGGGCAGCTCGGACTTCATCGTCACCTCCAACCAGCGCGACAAGAAGGTGTTTGACCTGTACCGCGTGAACTCGGCGGATGGCGCGCCAGTGCTGCTGGCCACCAACCCGGGCAACGTCACCTGGTGGGGCGTGGACCGCACCGGGCAGCTGCGTGCCCGTGCACAGGTGCAAGGTGACCAGGGCCGGCTGGAGCGCCCGGGCGCAGAGCCCGGCCAGTGGGTGACCGCTGCGCAGTGGAGCCGCTGGGACACGCTGAACATCTTTGGCCTGCACGGCGAAGGGCACAAGGCCTGGGCCTTGTCCAACCGGGGGCGCGACAAGCTGGCGCTGGTGCGGCTGGACCTGGCCACAGGCGCCGAAGAGCTGTTTTACGCATCACCCGACGTGGACCTGGACAACGTGACCTTGAGCCGAAGCACGCGCGAGCCGCTGGTGGCTTATTCGATGCCCGGGTATCCGGCTCGCCAGGTGTTCGATGCGACGCTGGCCGCCCGGCTGGCGGCCCTGGCGGGGGACCAGCCTGCGGATGTGCGGGTGATCAGCACCGACCAGTCCGACCGCGTGCTTACCGTGGCCGTGACCACGGAGCGGGGCGCGCGCACCTATCTGCTGCGCGATGGGCACGAGCCGCAGTTCCTGGGAGAAAGCCGCTTGAGCATGATCGCCCATGCGCTGGTGCCCTCCGAGCCCATCACCTACACCGCGCGGGACGGCCTGCCCATCCATGGCTACCTCACGCTGCCTGCGGGCGTGCAGCAGCCGCGTTCGCTCCCGCTGGTGCTGTTGGTGCATGGCGGGCCCTGGGCGCGCGACCGCTGGGGCGAGGGCACCATGCGGCAGTTTCTGGCCAACCGGGGCTATGCGGTGCTGCAAGTCAACTACCGGGGCTCCAGCGGCTATGGCCGCAACCACATGGAAAAGGCCCGGGGCGAGTTCGCAGGCCGCATGCACGACGACCTGGTGGACGGCGTGCGCTGGGCGGTGCAGCGCGGCGTTGCCGACCCTGAGCGCGTGGCGATCTATGGCGCGAGCTACGGCGGTTACTCGGCCCTGGTGGGCGCGACCTTCACGCCCGAGGTGTTTGCCTGTGCGGTGGACATCGTGGGCGTGACCGACATCGCGCGCCTGCTGGAGGCTGCCCCGCCGTATTGGGAGCTGGGCCTGCCCTGGTGGCACCGCTACGTGGGCAACCCCGCCGTGCCCGAGGACCGTGCGCGCATGGATGCGAAGTCGCCCCTGTACCGGGCGGAACATGCACAAAAGCCCATCCTCATCATGCACGGCGTGAACGACCCGCGCGTGAAGCTGGAGCAGTCCGAATGGATGGTGGCAGCCCTGCGCAAGGCGGGCAAAGAAGTCGATTACGTCACCTTCAAAGGCGACGGCCATGGCAACCAGCGCTGGCCCAACAACCTCACCATGTACCGCAAGACCGAAGACTTCCTCGCTCGGTGCCTGGGTGGGCGCACCAGCGGGTTTGATTACTACCAGCTGGGGGCGTGGGCGTTCTGAGTTGAAACCGGAGTGACTCGAAATGCGCTGTTGAAATGGAGTTGCAACTCATGTCACAGCGCTGGGCTCCGATAAGAGGCAATATGAACTCCGGGGCTAGACTTCTGCCTTCGGCCAGGAGCTGTCACTGGTGACAAAAAACAGTCGCGCGTCCAACGACTTAAGGGGCCAGAGAGCGCTCAATCGCGGTCCCGACTAGATGCCTCTGGTGCGCCAACTTTGAGCCAAGCGGTGTGAGACATGCCGTAGTAGTAGAGCAGGCCTTTTCCTAGCTGCTCTTTAGCTTGAGATAGCCCTGTTTCCCGGTAGCATCGCCTCAGGCTTTCCACCTCCGCATTGAACGCAGTTTCCTCCAAAAGTGAGGGAGTCCTACGCATAGGAAATTTGACCGTGGGAAGCTTGTTCAGCATAGTCACGATGTCTTGCAAGAGTGAGTGCTGAACCTCGATTTCTTCCGCCAGTGGCTCTCCGCATGCAGCAAGGGCAAGGCTCATTACTTCCTTGCCATGCGGCAGGCTCTCTGCTCTGGAGCGAAGGTGGGGGACATAGCTAGCCCTTGGGGCAAGTGCCGATAACCAGGCTCCCCAGTTAGCCTCGCGCCAACCAAATGAAAACAGCAGATCCTGAAGCAGTTCATCGTTTAGTGAACACATCCCCCTGCGGCAGCAGTAGAACAACTCAAGGGGCTCGCATAAGACCGCGGGGTAATCATCAATAAATTTTCTGTATCCCTCGCCGGTGACCTTCATGGACTGCAGCAGACCTAGGATTCGGCCATTGCCTAGCTTCAAGTAGAGCATCGGTTCGGTACTCTGCAATAGATGAAGACTGTCAGTGGAGTAGTAGTAAGGGCGACGCATCTAGCAAGTCTGGCCGTGAATAATGATTGCTTGGGAAAATGGTAGCGCTAGACCGCTTTGGGCCCTAAGCCAACATCAGGGCTTTCGATAGCGCTTTCGACGTTCACGGTGGATGCGGAGGTCGTCAGATATTGATTTCTCCTCCCCGGCGCCAAAGATGGCAACCCAGCCGACAAACACGGAAAGCCCGGCGATGAGAAGAATCGTCGTGAGGTCCTGTGACATCTTGAAAGCCACGATGGCAAGCACCAGCAGTAACAGTGCACAGCCTCCAAGAACTAGGTGCCTCACCCAGAGGTACGTCCCGTAGAGCAGGCGTTCAGTGCCAGAGACAGGCTCGGCGGAGCCTCGCTTGTCCTCAAAAAATGCCTGCCAAAAAATCCAGAAGATGATGGGGGCCAACAGTACTGCGAAGAGCACGCTCTCCGTATCTGTTGCCAGCCAGACAGCGAGCGCAATCAAGGCAATGCCAACCACCGTGAGAACTCTGCGCTCAACGACCTCCCAACGCTCCATGCCTTCTCCTCGACGAGTGTGTCAATTTCTGCCCCTGGCTGGATTCTGCCCTCACACACATACTGGCTTGGCTCCCGCCAGTCTCGTGTGACACGTGCGGGCGGTGCACAGCGCCTCGAGCTGGGTTTGCTCTGGATCAGACTCTGCAGCCTTGCCCTGGCAGTGGGATGGTGATATTGATAAAATTGAGAATCAATATCATTAACAACAAGGCATTCCCCCATGAAAGCCATGGACCATGGCGCGGCTGCGCTGCTGCATGAGCGCGCCGGGTGCTCCGCATCCATCGGCCTGGACACGCTGCCCCTGCGCGCCCAGGCGCTCGTGACCGGGCTGCTGCCTGCCCGTGATGCGCAGGAACACAGTGTGTTGTTGCGCCTGCTGGAAATCGGTTTTCTGCCTGGTGAAACCGTGCACGTGGTCGCGCGCGGCGGGGTGGGGGGTGACCCCATCGCGGTGCGTGTGGGGCAGGTCACGTTTGCGCTGCGCAGGCCAGAGGCGTCCATGGTGCAGGTGCAGCGGCTGGATGCAGCCGGGCAGGCGCTGGAGGAGGCGGCATGAACGCGAAAGCATCCGCTGCAGCGTCCCTGCCCCCGTCTGACGCCCCGCTGCGCATTGCGCTGCTGGGCAACCCCAACTGCGGCAAGACCGCGCTGTTCAACCTGCTCACTGGCGCACGCCAGAAGGTGGCCAACTATGCGGGCGTGACGGTGGAGCGCAAGGAGGGGCTGCTGCAGACCGCTGCGGGCCGCCGGGTGCGTGTGCTGGACCTGCCGGGCGCCTACAGCCTGCACGCGCACAGCGCGGACGAGGCCATTACCCGCGACATCGTGCGAGGGCGTCGCACGGGTGAGCCTGTGCCCGACCTGCTGGTGTGCGTGACCGACGCCACCCACCTGCGCCTGAACCTGCGCCTGGTGCTGGAGGCCCGCGCCCTGGGCCTGCCCATGGTGCTGGTGCTCAACATGATGGACGTGGCCGAGCGCCAGGGCATTGCCATCGACCGCGAGGTGCTGTCGCGCGTGTTGGGCATGCCGGTGCTGGCCACCGTGGGTGTGCGCGGCAACGGCGCCCAGGAGCTGGTGCAGTGGCTGGACGGTGTGAGCCTGCAGCAGCTGCAGCGCCCGGTGGTGGCGTCCGATGCGGCGGCGCGGCTGGACGCGAGTGACCTCGAAGCGCAGAACGATGTCATCCGCACGCACCAGGAGGTGCGGCGCATTCTGGACCTGGCAGTGCGTGTGCCCGAGGTCAGCCTGCGCGCCGATGACCGGATCGACGCGGTGGTGCTGCACCCTGTGTGGGGCCTGCTGATCCTGGCCGCCACGCTGTTCCTGATGTTCCAGGCGGTGTTCAGCTGGGCCGAGCTGCCCAAGTCGTGGATTGAAGACGGAGTAGGTTGGCTTGCAGCACTCGTCAACAGCCACATGGCCGATGGCCCCTTGCGCAGCCTGCTGACCGATGGGGTGCTGGCGGGTGCGGGTGGGGTGCTGGTCTTTTTGCCGCAAATCCTGTTCCTGTTCCTGTTCATCCTGGCGCTGGAGGACTCGGGCTACCTGCCGCGTGCGGCGTTTTTGCTGGACCGCGTGATGGGCACGGTGGGCCTGTCGGGCCGCTCGTTCATTCCGCTGCTGTCGAGTTTTGCGTGTGCTGTGCCGGGCGTGATGGCCACGCGCTCCATCACCCACTGGCGCGACCGGCTGGTGACCATCATGATCGCCCCGCTCATGACCTGCTCGGCGCGCCTGCCGGTGTATGCGTTGCTGATTGCGGCCTTCATCCCCGAGCGCACCGTGGCGGGGGTGTTCAACCTGCAGGGCGTGGTGCTGTTTGCGCTGTATGTGGCGGGCATTGCCAGCGCCATGGCAGTGGCGGCCGTGGCCAAGCTGGCCCGCAGCGACACGCGTGCCACGCCGCTGATGATGGAGCTGCCCGCGTACCGCTGGCCCAGCGTGCGGGGCCTGGCTTACGGCCTGTATGAGCGGGCGGTGATTTTCATCAAGCGGGTGGGCGGCATCATCCTGGCCGTCACCGTGTTGCTGTGGTTCCTGTCCACCTACCCCGGCGCACCAGAAGGCGCCACGCAGCCCGCCATCACCTACAGCCTGGCAGGCCAGCTGGGTCGCCTGCTGGAGGTCATCGTCGCACCGATTGGTTTCAACTGGCAGATTGCCATTGCGCTGGTGCCCGGCATGGCGGCGCGCGAGGTGGCGGTGAGTGCGCTGGGCACGGTGTACGCGCTGTCTGCCACGGGGGAGGAGGCCGCTAGCCAGTTGGGGTCGATGATTGCGGGCTCTTGGTCACTGGCCACTGCGCTGTCGTTGATGGCCTGGTATGTGTTTGCGCCGCAGTGCATCTCCACCATTGCCGCCGTGCGGCGTGAGACCAACGGCTGGCGCTATCCGCTGCTCATGGTGGGGTACCTGTTTGCCATGGCCTATGCCGCCAGCTTTGTGACCTACCGCGTGGCGCTGGCGCTGGGCGGGGGCTGAGGAGAAACGTTGTGATGGCCCAGCAATTCATCGTTGGTCTGATCGTGCTCGCGGCGGCACTCTATGTGCTCTGGCGTTACCTGCCCGGGCGCTGGCGCCAGGGGTTGGGCAAGGTCCACCCGGGGTTGGCCGAGTCGCCTGGCTGTGGCGGGAGCGATGGTGGGTGCAGCAGTTGTGGCAGCTGCGGCGTGCCGCCTGAAACGGGCGCCGAAAAGCCGATTGCCATGCCTGTCCCGCGCAGGCCAATGGCGTAAGATTGCTATCTATTTAATAGCTATCTGCGCTTTGCGGATGCGCGGTAAGGCCTGTTTTCTTCAACAAAACTGCGCCTTGGCAGCCTGCTACGTGTAGAGCCTGCCTTCTCCCAGCGCACGCAAGGCCTGCTGGAGATTGGCGCGCGCCTGCGCCTCGTAGCGCTGCGCAAAGTACGCAGTGCCATAGATGTGCGGGCGGTCCAGAAACCCCTTCAGCACCGCGCTGCGCCCTGCCACGTAACGGGGCCAGCGCACAAAGAAGTATTCGCGCCGCACGTTGCGCTCGAACTGGCGGTACACCGCGTCGCTTTGGCCGAGGATGGCCAGGTCGATGTCCACCACCCACAGCGCATCGCCCGTGAGCGGGCCCGGGGTGTGGCGGGTGTCCATCACATGCTGGTGCACGGTATCGGCCAGCGTGGTGGGCAGCCCTTGGTGCAGGAGGAACTCGCGGGCCCAGTCGGCGCTGCGCGCCTCGTTGTGCCCACTCCACGGCCAGTAGATGGCGTCGTGATACCACAGGGCCAGCGCCACGGCATGGGGGTTGTGGAGCGCGCCGGGCTGGTGGTCCTGCACCGCCTGCAGGTGCCGTAGGCAGGCACGCAGGTGGGTGGTGTCGTGGTAGGCGCGGGGCCAGCGGGCCCAGCTGCGCAGCAGGCGCCGGCCCTCGGCGCGCCAGGTGGGGGTGTCGCGCCCCAGCGCTTGGCCCAGCGACTGCCAGTGCGCCAGCAATTCGGCGCTGTGGGCGGGCTGGCGGCGCCAGGGCATGGGGATCTGTCGGGCGGATTCGCGTTTGATCTACTGGAGCCGTTCGGGCTGAGCTTGTCGAAGCCTCGCGCGGCGCTTCGACAAGCTCAGCGTGAGCGGATCTGTATTTCTTAACGCCTATCGGGATCAGGCAACACGGCCGAGCAAAAGGTACTCCATGAGTGCTTTCTGCACGTGCATCCTGTTTTCTGCCTCGTCCCACACCACCGACTGCGGCCCGTCGATCACATCGGCCTCGACTTCTTCGCCCCGGTGCGCGGGCAGGCAGTGCATGAAGAGGGCGTCGGGTTGGGCGGCGGCCATCATTTCGGTGTCCACGCACCAGTCGGCAAATGCCTTCTTGCGCGCTTCGTTCTCGGCTTCGTAGCCCATGCTGGTCCACACATCGGTGGTGACCAGGTCGGCGCCCCGGCAGGCTTCCATGGGGTTGCTAAAGAATTGATAGCTGTCAGCGCTGATTCCGTGCGCGCCAGCGGCCAATTTTTCATCAATTTCATAGCCACGGGGCGTGCTCACATGCACCTTGAAGCCCAGCAGCGATGCTGCCTGCACCCAGGTGTTGGCCATGTTGTTGCCGTCGCCCACCCAGGCCACCGTCTTGCCCTGGATCGAGCCACGGTGCTCGATGTAGGTGAAGATGTCCGCCAGGATCTGGCAGGGGTGGTACTCGTTGGTCAGGCCGTTGATCACGGGCACGCGCGAGTTGGCGGCAAAGCGCTCGATCTTGGCCTGCTCGTAGGTGCGGATCATCACCAGGTCGGTCATGCGGCTGATGACCTTGGCGCTGTCTTCGATGGGCTCGGCGCGACCCAGCTGGCTGTCGCCCGTGGTCAGATGCACCACGGAGCCGCCCAGCTGGTACATGCCGGCCTCGAAGCTCACGCGCGTGCGGGTGCTGGCTTTCTCGAAGATCATGGCCAACGTGCGGTCCACCAGCGGGTGGTGCTTTTCGTAGGCCTTGAACTTCTTCTTGATGAGCGCGGCGCGCTCGAACAGGTAGGCGTATTCGTCGGCGGTGAGGTCGGTGAACTGCAGATAATGTTTCAGCGTCGTCATGACAATCTTGCTTTGCTTCATTCAGCCAGGATGGCTTTGACCAGCGGGGTCAGCTTGGCGACGATCTCGTCGGCCTCGGCCGTGGTCAGGATCAGAGGAGGCACCAGGCGGATCACGCTGTCGGCCGTGACCGACAGCAGCAGGCCCGCTTCGGCCGCGCGGCCGATCAGGGCGCCGCAGGGCTTGTTCAGCTCGATGCCCAGCATCAGGCCCTGGCCCCGGATCTCCTTGACGCCCGGCAGGCTGCCCAGCTCGCGCGCCAGTGCCGCGCGCAGGTGGTTGCCCACCTGGGTCGCATTGTGCAGCAGGCCGTCTTCTTCCATGATGCGGATGGTTTCGACCCCGGCGCGCATGGCCAGCGGGTTGCCGCCGAAGGTGGTGCCATGGTTGCCGGGCTGTAGCACGCTGGCTGCCTTGGGGCCCGCCACCACCGCGCCAATCGGCACGCCCGAACCCAGGCCCTTGGCCAGGGGCATCACGTCGGGCACGATGCCCGCCCACTGGTGGGCAAACCACTTGCCGGTGCGGCCCATGCCGCACTGCACTTCGTCGATCATCATGAGCCAGCCGCGCTCGTCGCACAGCTTGCGCAGCTGCTGCAGGTATTCGATGCGCATGGCGTTGATGCCGCCTTCGCCCTGGATGGTCTCGAAGAACACAGCGACCACGTTGGGGTTGCCCTCGGTGGCTTGCTTGATGGCCTCGATGTCGTTCATCGGCACGCGCACAAAGCCCTCGACCAGCGGGCCGAAGCCGCTGTGGATCTTGGGGTTGCCGGTGGCAGACATGGTGGCAATGGAGCGGCCATGGAAGGCCTTCTCATAGACCACGATCTCGGGCTTGGCGATGCCCTTGTCCACGCCGAACTTGCGGGCGATCTTCAGGGCCGCCTCATTGGCTTCCAGGCCCGAGTTGCAGAAGAACACGTTCTGCATGCCCGACAGCTCCACCAGCTTGGCGGCCAGCTGCTCCTGGCCGGGCACGTGGTAGTAGTTGGAGGTGTGGATCAGCTTGGCGATCTGGTCCTGCAGTGCGGGCACGAGCTTGGGGTGGTTGTGGCCCAGCGTGTTCACGGCGATGCCGCCCAGGCCGTCCAGGTATTCCTTGCCGTTCACATCCCACACGCGGCTGCCTTGTCCACGCTCCAGTGCGATCGGCACGCGGCCGTAGGTGTTCATCACGTGGGGCGAAGCGGCTTCGATGAAAGCGGTCATGCGGGAATCTCCAGACGGTACGGTGGCAAAAAACGAAGCACGATTCTAGGGCGCGCACTGTGATCTTCTGTTGACGATTGCTCATTACTGCAATGCTGCGCACTACCCGACTTTTGCCCGCTTGCTGGAGCCCGGCATAGGGATTAGAGGGCCAGCTCTTATATAAGAGTTAGAATACGCGTTGCGGTGCAGCATGCAGTGATCCTGTATCTGGCGCGCTCACTACCACTCCAATCCCCGATGGTTTCCCCCTCCTCTAAAGAAGTCTTCATTCAGGGCATCACCCATGACGGGAAAACCTTTCGGCCCAGCGACTGGGCCGAGCGGCTGGCCGGGGTGATGAGCAGCTTTCGCCCCGGTGGAGCCCGGCCCGGCAGTCACCTGAGCTATTCGCCTTGGTGCATTCCCACCACGCTCAATGGCATCAAGTGTGTGGTGGTGCACCGTGATCTGCAGGGGCACGAGCCCATGGCCTGGGACTTTGTCATCAACTTTGCGCGTGACAACAACCTGCAGGTAGCCGAGGCCTGCCTGCTGCCCGATCCGCCCCCCGCCAAGGGCTGAGGCGCTCAGTTTCCTTTTTCTGCACCCAGCCGGGGTGCATCGCCAGCGGGGCTCGCACGCAGCAACTGGTCGGCCTGCAGCCGGTTCATCCAGGCTTTTTCCACAAACGGATCCGTCACGCCGTAGTGTCCGTGTTTCACGCGCATGAGCAGGTTGGCCGAGGTCATCGTGCCGATGATGCCTTGCACCTCCTGGGCCGTGACTTCGCGGCCGATCTGCTTCGCATAGGCCTTGAGCGCCTCGCCGGTGAACACGCCCTTCACATCGCCGCCAATGCTGCAGATGCGCGAGAACACGGCTTCGGCCAGCGGGCCCATGGCTTCCACCTTCTGCAGTTCCACATCCGCCGCTGCAGCGCCCAACGACTGTGCGATGGTGGGCAGGTGTTCGTCGGGCAGGGCGTCCGGCGGCAGGCTGCGCAGTACGTTGAGGGCCTTCATCAGCTCCTCGGGCCGGCTGCCCATGCTGCGAAAGGCCGCCTCGGTGACTTCCGCCGAAGGCAGCATGGCGCCCAGCTGGGGGCCGACCTGCGCCAGCACGTAGTCGATGAAGTCCCGCCCCAGCACGGGGAATTCGTTGGTCACCGCGCCGTTGAAGGCCTGGTTGCCCTTGAGCGTGAGTTCCTGCACGCGCGCACGGTGTGAGCCGGTGCCGATGAAGAGGAAATGCCCCGGCGTGCCCGGGCGGGTGTTGATGGCGTCGCGCGCCGCCTTCAGCGCGTGCAGCAGGTGGTCGCCATCGGCACTGCCCAGCGCGTGCTGCACCTCGTCCACGATGAGCACCACATCCGTCCGGGCTTGGTCGATCAGCTCCTGGAACGCCTGGGCCAGGCTCACGCCGTCGTCTTTGCCCACATCGGCGAGCTTGAAGCCAAACTTGAAGCCCGCTGCGCCCGCTTCGAGGTTGGTGACTTCCTTGAGCCGCTTCAGGATGCTTGAGCCGGGCAGCTGCAGCTCTTTGAGCGTCTTGCGGATGGCCTCGTGCACCAGATCGGCCGGGTTGGCCTGCGGTTGGCTCCACAGGTCCACATAGACCACGATGGCGCCCAGCGCCTCCAGGGCAGGGATCAGGTCGGTGGCCAGGAAGGTGGTCTTGCCCACGCGCCGCTGGCCCGACAGGAACAGGCCGGAGCGCAGCGAGGTGTCCAGGAACGAGGGCCTGAGCAGCTGCTGGGCCATCTGCTCGGCGAGGGCGGTGCGGCGGAAGGTCATGGTTTATTGGTTTTTATGAAATTCCAATAATTATGCTTTTCGAATAATTTAAGGTAAAGCCTGCCGTTTCAGGCCCGGAAACGAAAAAACCGCCCGAAGGCGGTTTGTTCGTTTTTTTGCTGGCAGCGCACCCGTTACAAACGGCGAACGGCGGGGCCGTTCGGGCTGTTTGCCTGCCGGGGCAGGCGGTGAATGAATTAAGCGGCTGCGGGTGCCAGGGCTTTCACCTTGGCAGACAGACGGCTCTTGTCGCGAGCAGCCTTGTTCTTGTGGAAGATGCCCTTGTCGGCCACGGTGTCCACCACGGCTTGCATCTTTGCGAACAGTTCGGTCGCCTTGGTCTTGTCGCCAGCCAGAACAGCCTTTTCGACGTTCTTGACAGCGGTACGGTATTTGGAACGCAGCGAGGTGTTTGCAGCGTTGATCTTGACGTCCTGACGGACGCGCTTACGGCCCGAAGCGAGGCGGGGGTTCTTCTTTTTGGGTTTAGCGGATGCCATGATGAATATTCCTTGGGTCTGTGGATGTTGCCAGCAAAGCCAGCGATTATAGCCCAGAGAGGAATTTTTACCACTGCCCTGCCAGCAACCGGCACGGTGCCATCGCCAGGGCGCCTGTGGGGCCGGCTTGCGCCGTGCCGCCAGGGGTGTCCCTGGGGGCGGCGAGCATCCAGGGCTACACTTCTTGCGGTGTCGTTATTCAAAGCCGCCTCCACCGTCTCCCTGCTGACCCTCGCCTCCCGCATCACCGGGCTGGTGCGCGAGTTGCTCATGGCCTCCGTCTTCGGGGTCAGCGCCATGACGGACGCCTTCAACGTGGCGTTCCGCATTCCCAACCTGTTCCGCCGCGTGCTGGGCGAGGGGGCCTTCAGCCAGGCCTTTGTGCCGGTGCTGGCCGCCACCCGCGCGCAGGAAGGTGATGACGGCGCCCGGGCGCTCATCGACCATGTGGGCACGCTGCTGGCCTGGACGCTGGTGCTGCTGTGTATCGCCGGGGTGCTGGGCGCGCCGTGGATGGTGTGGGCCATGGCCAGCGGGCTCCAGCCCCAGGGGTTTGACGCCGCCGTCACCATGACGCGCTGGATGTTCCCCTACATCGGCTTCATGTCGCTGGTCGCGCTGGCCGGGGGCATTCTCAACACCTGGAAGAAGTTTGCAGTGCCCGCAGCCTCGCCCGTGCTGCTCAACATCGCGCTGATTTTGTCCATCACGCTGGGCGCGCCACTGTTTGCGCGCCACGGCATCGAGCCCATCTATGCCCAGGCAGCGGGCGTGATGCTGGGCGGCCTGCTGCAACTGGCCATCCAGGTGCCCGCGCTGCTGCGCCTGGGGCTGTTGCCGCGCATTGGCGTGCGCTGGGCGGCCATCCGCGCGGCCTGGGCCGACCCCACCACACGCAAGGTGGCGCGCCTGATGCTGCCCGCGCTGCTGGGCGTGAGCGTGGCGCAGATCTCGCTGCTCATCAATACCCAGATCGCCTCGCACCTGGCCACGGGCAGCGTGAGCTGGATCACCTATGCTGACCGCTTGATGGAGTTGCCCACCGCCCTGCTGGGCGTGGCGCTGGGCGTGGTGCTGATGCCGCAGCTGGCCAGCGCCCGCGCCAAGCAGGACGACGAGCGCTACTCGGCCATGCTGGACTGGGGGCTGCGCCTGGTCGTGCTGCTGTCGGTGCCTTGCATGGTGGCCCTGCTGGTGTTTTCGCAGCCGCTGGTGGCGGTGCTCTACCACTACGGCGCCTTTGGTGACGAGGACGTGCGCAAGACCACGCTGGCGCTCACGGGCTATGGGGCGGGCCTGGTGGGTATCGTGGCCATTAAAGTGCTGGCACCAGGCTTTTACGCCAAACACGACATGCGCACCCCCATGCTGATTGCCTTGGCGGTGTTGGTGCTCACGCAGCTGATGAACCTGGTGCTGGTGCCCTACCTGCAGCATGCGGCCTTGACGCTGACCATCGGCATCGGCGCCATCATCAACGCCACCTGGCTGTTGGTGGGCCTGTTGCGGCGCGGCAGCTACAAGCCCCTGCCGGGCTGGGGCAAGTTTGCTTTGCAGGTGATTGCCGCGAGCGCCTTGCTGGCCGTGCTGCTGGTGTGGGGCGCGCAGCATTTCGACTGGGTGGAGATGCGGGGCAAATCCTGGCAGCGCATCGGCCTGCTGGCCGCGCTGATGGTGGCCGCCGCTGTGCTGTACTTTGGCGCGCTCTGGGCGGCGGGCCTCAAGCTGCGCCAGATGCTGCGGCGCTGAAGCCCCGTGGCATATTGACCCAAAGGCCACAAATGCCCTGTCAAGACGGGTTTTCTGTCGATTGACGCTGACCGATGTGACGCTTAAAAATTCACTATGTCTCTGAGCTATTCCGTGCCCACCTCGCTGGAGTACTTTGCATCGCTGGTGCACAGCGATGAGCACTTTCCGCTGCTGGAGGCCGCCGCCAGCCTGGCCCAGGACGAATACCCCGAGTTCGACGTGCAGCAACTGCTGGGCGACATGGACCAGCTGCTCGCGCGCATCCAGCGCCGCCTGCCTGCTGATGCTCCTGCGCTGCAGCGCCTGCGCACGCTCAACCAGTTCTTTTTTGCCGACCTGGGCTTTGGCGGCAACATCAATAACTACTACGACCCCGAAAACAGCTACCTGAACGCCGTGCTGCGCACGCGCCGGGGCATTCCCATCAGCCTGGCCGTGTTGTGGATGGAGCTGGCCCAGGGCCTGGGGTTGCATGCGCGGGGCATTGCGTTCCCCGGGCATTTCATGGTCAAGGTGCTGCTGCCCAAGGGCCAGGTGGTGCTGGACCCGATCTCGGGCCAGTCATTGAGCCGCGAGGAGCTGGCCGAGCGGCTGGAGCCTTACAAGCGCCGCAACGGTCTGGTGGACGACTACGACGTGCCGCTGGGCCTGTACCTGCAGGCCGCCACGCCGCGCGACATCATTGCGCGCATGCTGCGCAACCTGAAGGAAGTGCACCGCACCCAGCAGGACTGGCAGCGCCTGATTGCCGTGCTCGACCGGCTGATCGTGCTGCTGCCCGAGGCCTGGGGCGAGCGGCGCGACCGGGGGCTGGCCCATGCCGAGCGGGGCAACACCCCCGACGCAGTGGCCGATCTGGAGGCCTACCTGGCCCATGCCGAGGACGGGCTCGACATCGACCTGATTGCCGACCGGTTGAGCGCGCTGCGCCGTGCTGGCGGCGACTGAGCGATCAGGCTTCCTCCATTGCTCCCTGCCCGTTCAGGCTGAGCCCGTCGAAGCCCGGTGCGGCGCTTCGAAAAGCTCAGCGTGAACGGTTGAGGGTGCAATTTGTTGTCAGAACGGCGCGCTGCCCTCAGGCAGTGCCGCCTGCAATTGCGCCACCTGCCTGCGCAGCTCGGTGTTCTCTGCCGTGAGTTCGGCCACGCGGCTGCGCAGGGTGTGCAGCTCGTCGGCACCGCCCTCGGCGCCCACTGCGGCTTCTGCCGTGGTTTTTTCTTCTGAAGTCGTTTCGTCGCGCGGCTTGCGCTTGCTCTGTTCGCGCACGCGCTTGGCGGCCTGCTTGAGTTCGTCCTTGCCCGCCACCACGGCGGCCACCTGCTCTTCGGCAGGCAGGGTGGCCACGGCGGCGGCGGCGTTGATGGAGATGGTGCCGGACTTCACGGCAGCCACCAGCTCAGGCGCGGCCTGCTTCTGGATTTTTTCGATCATCACCACCTGGCTGCTGCTCAGGCGCGCGGCCTTGGCAATGGCCTCGCGGCTGCTCAAGGGGTCGGGCGCGGGCAGGGCGGCTGCGGCCTCGTGGGCCGCCGCTGGCATCTCGGCCACGGCTGCAGCAGCCGATTCGGCAGGCTCGGCGGCAGTGGCGGCGCGTGCCTTGCGGTCCGCAATGATCTCGCGCTTGCGCAGGGCCAGCACGCCGCGCTGGAAGTCCGACACGCTGCGGCGGCCCAGGTGCTGGTCGATCATCCACAGGTGCACGTCTTCCATCGACTGAAAGCGCGGGTTCTGCACGGTCTGGAACGGCAGGCCATGCTTTTGGCAGATGCCATAGCGGTTGTGGCCGTCCACCAGCACATCGCCCCACAGCACCAGCGCGTCGCGGCAGCCTTCGGTGAGGATGCTGCGCTCCAGGGCCTCGTGTTCCTCGGGGGTCAGGGGTTCGATGTAGGCTTTGAGTTCTTCGTTGACGACGATGTTCATGGTGGCGGGCGGGTCCGGGGATCTGGGCAAGGGGCGGGATTGTAGTGGTGCCTGTCTCCGGGCCTGCGGGGACTGCAGGGTTTGCCTGGCAGCCGCGCCTACCGATCCCGCGCGTCCCTCAGCGTTAGCCAGCCCGCCACTGCGGTGAAAGCCGCCACCACGGCCACGATGATCCAGAAGCCGTGCCCGTTGTCGGCCAGCGGCACGCCGCCCACATTCATGCCGAACAGCCCGGCCAGGATGTTGATGGGCAGGGCCAGCACGGTGACCACCGTCAGCACGAACAGGCTGCGGCTGTTGGCCTCCTGCACGCTGGCAGCGATTTCTTCCTGCAGCAGCTTGATGCGTTCCTGCAGGCCCTGCATGTCGCGCAGCACCACCGAGAATTCTTCGGTGGAGTCGCGCAGCTCCTGCGCATCGTCCGTGCCCATCCAGGCCGGCGGGTGCTGCAGCAGGCGGAACAGCGCCGCAGGCTCGGGCGCCAGCAGGCGCTGCAGCCGCACCAGCAGGCGCCGCAGCACGCCCAGCCGGGCGCGCTTGTGGTCCAGGCGCCCAGCCAGCAGCGCATCCTCCACATCGTCGATGCGCTGGGTCACGCCGCGCACGATGTCCACCAGGCCTGAGGCTTGCGTGCGCATCAGCTCGGCCAGCAGCGCCACGCTGGAGCAGGGTGCGTTGCCGCTGCGCACCGTGGTGCGCAATGCATCCACCGAACGCAGGGCGCGTGTGCGCCCCGTCACCATCAGGTGCGGCGCCACGCTGGTCCACAGGGTGGCGATGTCCGAGGGTTCGAACGCAAAGTCGAAGTGCGCGTCGTTCAGCACGGCGATCAGCGTGTCGTCGTCGCGCTCGATGCGGGTGGAAACGGACCGGTCCTTGAGGGCGTCGAAAAAAGCCTCGGGCAGGTCGGCGTGCCGCTGCATCCAGCGCACGGCCTGGGCGTGGCTCAGGTTGAAGTGCAGCCACAGGAACTGGCCCTGTGGCGCGGTGCCACCGGCCTGCTGGCCCGCGAGCCATTGCGCCGCCTGGGCCGAGTCGATTTCTTGCGGCGCAGCGTCGGCGCCCAGCAGGTAGCCGCAGATCAACCCGGCAGCGTCACCCCCGTAGTTCAGGCTGGCACTGGCGGGCTGGGCGGTGGCGGAAGGGGGGAGGTGATCGACAGACTGCACGGGCCCGCATCGTGGCCTGCGGGCATGACAGTGCTGTGACAGATCACGCCGCTGTCATGGCACTGTCACTGCAGCAGGCGACCATGGCGCATCTTTTTTGCACTGCCGGATGGCTCCCCATGTTCTACAACAACGCCCTTGACTCGCAGGAGCTGATGCAGCGCATCGCCAACGACCTGATCGACAGCTACGACGAGGAGTTGGAGCTGGAGATCGAAGACCGCGAGGTGGACGACATTGGCGCCCCCACCGCCGCTGACAAGCTGGCGCGCCAGCAGTATTTCAAGGAACTGTTCCGCCTGCAGGGCGAACTGGTCAAGCTGCAGGACTGGGTGCAGCACAGCCGCGAGAAGGTGGTGATTCTGTTCGAGGGGCGCGATGCCGCCGGCAAGGGCGGCGTGATCAAGCGCATCACCCAGCGCCTGAACCCGCGCGTGGCCCGCGTGGCGGCGCTGCCCGCCCCCAATGACCGCGAGCGTACGCAGTGGTACTTTCAGCGCTATGTGGCGCACCTGCCTGCGGCGGGCGAGATGGTGCTGTTTGACCGCAGCTGGTACAACCGCGCGGGTGTCGAGCGGGTGATGGGTTTTTGCAGCGACGATGAGTACGAGGAGTTCTTCCGCACCGTGCCCGAGTTTGAAAAGATGCTGGTGCGCTCGGGCATCCGCCTCATCAAGTACTGGTTCTCCATCACCGACGAAGAACAGCACCTGCGCTTTCTGGGCCGCATCCACGACCCGCTCAAGCAGTGGAAGCTCAGCCCCATGGACCTGGAAAGCCGCGTGCGCTGGGAGGCCTACACCAAGGCCAAGGAGACCATGCTGGAGCGCACCCACATCGCCGAGGCACCCTGGTGGGTGGTGCAGGCGGTGGACAAGAAAAAGGCGCGCCTCAACTGCATTGCCCACCTGCTGTCGCAAATGCCCTACCAGGAGGTGCCGCACCCGGCCGTGGTGCTGCCCGAGCGTGTGCGCAACCCCGAATACCTGCGCCAGCCGGTGCCAGCGTCCATGTACGTGCCCGAGGCGTATTGAGCCCTGAGCCCTGGTAGCGGTCAATCGCTATATATTTAATAGCTAAAAAGGCAATGCCATCAGGCGCAAACGGCCTGAAAAGCTTGAAATCCGGAAGCCTATGCGGGGTGCTGGAGCATCTGGATCGTCGCGATCACATCCCGCACCTTGAAGGGCTTGAGCAGCACGCGCCGCACTTGCAGCGCTTTCATCTTCACGGCGGTGGATGCATCGACCTGGGCCGTGGTCACGGCCACGGGCACCTGGGCGTGTACGGCAAAGCGGGCACCGCGCACCTGCTCCAGCAGCGCCACGGCCTCCTGCTCTTCCTCCAGCGAGACGATCACGCCCAGAAACCCCTGGGCTGCCAGGTGCTGCTGCGCGGTGCGCACACTGCTGACCTGGCGCACTGCGGGCATGTTCAGTTGCCGCGCGGTGGACACGATGATGCTGGCCGTGAGCGAGCTGGGCTCCACCAGAAGAATGGGCGGCTGGGCGGCGCTGGGGCTCATGCGGCGGGCTCCCCGCTGGCGCGGCGCACCAGTTCCTCCACGGCCAGGTCGCGCAGCGAGGCCAGGATGGCCAGGTCGATGGCGTCGAGCTGGCGCGGGGTGCGGTCGATGAGACACAGCGTGCCGATGTTCTGCCCCCCCCGGCATCTTGAGCGGCGCCCCGGCATAGAACTGGATGTGCGGGTCGCCGGTCACCAGCGGGTTGTCGGCAAACCGCTCGTCCAGCGCTGCATCGGGCACCACCATGGTGTCGTCGTGCAGGATGGCATGGCCGCAGAACGAGATGCCACGAGCCGTCTCGCACACATCCAGCCCGTGGCGCGACTTGAACCATTGCCGCTTTTCGTCAATGAGCGACAGCAGCACGATGGGCATGTCGAACTCTTGCGCGGCAAACGCCGTAAGCCGGTCAAACTGTTCTTCGGGAGGGGTGTCGAGGATCAGCAACTGGCGCAGGGCCTGCAGGCGGTCGTCCTCGTGGGCGGGGCGCGGGGGCTCTTTCATGGCGGTGTCGGGGCAGTCGCAATGGGCGCCCATTGTGGGGGCGGCGAAGGCGGTCCCCTCACCCCAGAGGCCTGTTCAGTGGGCGTGGCCCTGGGCCGCCCCCTGCGACGGCGTGCCGCCCCGCCCGAACTGGTGCCAGGCGCGGCGCAGTTGTGTGTCAGAGCTGAACCCCGCCATCAGCGCCGCCTGCGTCACGTTCTGGCCTGAGCGCAGCGCGGCCTCGGCCGTGGCCAGGCGGATGCGGCGCAGGTACTGCAGCGGTGCGATGCCCGCGTGTTCCAGAAACAAGCGCGTGAGGTGGCGCGGCGAGGTGTGTGCCACCTCGGCCATCTGCGGCACGCTCCAGTCGGCCTGGGGCTGCTGGCCCACTGCATCCTGCACGCGGTGCAGGGCGGGGTGCAGGTGGTTGCGGTGGTGCAGAAAGGGCGAAAACTCCGGGTCGTTGGGCCCCCGGCGCAGCGCCACCACCATCGCCTGCGCCACCTGGGCCGCCAGTGCGGGGCCGCAGGTGTCGGAGATGCGGTGTAGTAGCAGGTCGATGCCCGTGGTCACGCCCGCGCTGCTGTACACGGCGCCATCGGCCACAAACACGCGGTTGGCGACCACGTCGCAGCGCGGGTCCACGGCGGCCAGTTCGTCCAGGTGCTGGTGGTGGGTGGTGGCGCGGCGGCCGGTCAGCAGGCCTGCGTGGGCGGCCAGCACCGAGCCCGCACACACGGTGATCAGCTCCAGCTGCCCCGCTACGGGCCGCAGCCCGCGTAGCCAGTGCAGCAGCGCGCGCGCCTCGTCGCCGTCCACCGCGATGTGTTGCCCGGCCAGGCCCACCAGCACCACCCAGGCGGGGGTGGGCAGGGTGGCGGGCAAAGGCTCCAGCCCCGCCAGCACCGCACCCACCGAGGTCACGGACTGGGGCGTGGGGCTCACGAAGTGCTGCACAAACCGCTCGGGCTGGCCTTGTCTGGCCAGTGCCTGGTTGGCGATGCGCAGCGCCTCGGCCGGGCCCGCCCAGTCCAGCACCAGGCTGCCCGGCAGCAGGGCGAAATAGACGTGGATGGGAGAAGGGGCCGGGTTCTGCATAGGGGGTGTCAGTGAAGCAGGGCCAGGAAGCGTGTCATGGCTGGGGGTTCCAGGGCGTGTCCATCTGGCGGGCCGTGCGCTCGGACAGCGTTGCGCCCAGCAGCCGGGTGACCAGGTGCAGGCTCATGTCGATGCCCGCGCTGATGCCAGCGGATGTGACCAGCGCGCCCCGGTCCACCCAGCGCAGATTCTCTTGCACGTCGAGTGCCGGAAACTGCGTGCGCAGGTCGGCAATGTCTTCCCAGTGGGTTGTCGCAGCGCCTTCGGCCAGCACACCGGCGGCCGCCAGGATGAACGCCCCCGTGCACACCGAGGCCGTGATCTGCGCGGCCCCGGCCGCCTGGGCCACCCAGGCGCGGGTGTCGGGGCAGGCGGCTGCTGCATCGACCACGCCGCCGGGCACGATGAGCACATCGGGCACGGTGGCGCTGGCAAAGTCCGCATCGGGCAACACGCGCAGGCCCGCGCGGGCGCGCACCGGGGCCATGCTACGGGCCACACACTGCACCACAAACGGTGCGGGGGCGCCGGGGTGTTGGCGCTGGTGCATGCGGCTGGCGGTGGTGAAGACCTCGTAGGGCCCGCCCAGGTCCAGGGCCTCCACATCGTCAAACACCAGGATGGCGACCTGTAACGGTGCGGCGCTCACTGTTGTGCCTTCGGCTTCGCCTGCGGTGCGAGCTTGCTTGGGGCGGCCCGGCGCGGCGCTCATGCGGCCGCCCGGTCCAGCGCCTGCTGCACGGTGCACAGCGTGGCAAAACGGCCCTGCAGCACGGTGGCAGTGCGGGTCTTGATGTCGGCGGCTGCCAGCACCTGGCCGTCGGGCTGCACCATGTCCCAGGTATGGGTGGCGTCGGTCACGTAGTCCACGGCCCAGCCCAGGTCGGACGCGTGGCGCGTGGTGGTTTCGCAGCATTGTTCGGTGCGGATGCCGCTGATGATGAGGCGCTGGACGCCATGGCGTGTGAGCCACACATCCAGCCCCGTGCCCACCAGCGCGCTGTGGCGCGACTTGGTGAAGGTGGCGGCTGCGTCGAAGGGCGCCAGGCCCTCCAGGGCACGCACCTGGCCCGAGGCCTGCGAGAACGGGTTCTCGGCCACTTCGGGGCCGTCGCTGTGGAACACGCGCAGCACCGGGATGCTCTGGGCGACGCAGCCTTCGATCAGTGCGTTCTGGGCCTGCAGGTAGGCGGGCAGGTCGCGCTCGGTGAAGAAAGGGCGGTGGCGGAAGGATTCCTGGACATCAATCACAATCAGACAGGTTTTCATGCGAGGCTCTGTGGAGAGGGGTGGTTGGAAGCCTCTATCCTCGCGCCGAAGAGCCCTTTTATCCGATTCTTCCGGGACAGGTTTCGATCAGTTTAGGCCATCTTTTGTGGTGTGCTTTCTGATGCGGTGCCCGTCCTCCGCCCACCCGCCCGTCAGCGCAGCTGGCGCGGCGCGGCTGCGGCGGGCAAGGCCGCCGGGGCCCCGTCCTGCCCACCCCCGTGCAGCCGGAAGGCCGCCACCACCTGGTTCAGCTCGTGGGCCTGCTGCTGCAGCGCGGCCGCAGCGGCGGTGGCCTGCTCCACCAGGGCGGCGTTCTGCTGGGTGCCCTGGTCCATCTGGGCGATGGCCTCGTTGATCTGCTCGATGCCGTCGGTCTGCTCGCGGCTGGCCTGGCTGATCTCCTCGATCACGGCCGACACCCGCTGCACGCTGTTCACCACCTCCTGCATGGTGCTGCCCGCCTGCTGGGCCAGGTCGGCACCGGCCTTCACCTGCTCGGCCGAGTTGCCGATCAGCGCCTTGATCTCCTTGGCCGCTGCAGACGAGCGCTGGGCCAGGCTGCGCACCTCGCTGGCCACTACGGCAAAACCCCGGCCCTGCTCGCCTGCGCGCGCGGCCTCCACGGCGGCGTTCAGCGCGAGGATGTTGGTCTGGAACGCAATGCCTTCGATCACCCCGGTGATGTCGGACACCTTGCGCGAGGACGCATCGATGGAGCCCATGGTCTGCACCACCTGCTCGACCACCGCGCCGCCCTTGCGGGCCACCTCGGAGGCCGACTGCGCCAGGGCGCTGGCCTGGCGGGCGTTGTCGGCGTTCTGCTTGACGTTGGAGGTCATCTCCTCCATCGAGGCGGCGGTCTGCTCCAGCGCGCTCGCCTGGGATTCGGTGCGTGCCGACAGGTCGTGGTTGCCCGCTGCGATCTGCTGCGAGGCGCTGGCGATGTGTTCGGTGCCATTGCGCACCTTCTGCACGATGCGGTGCAGGCTGCCCTGCATGGCCTGCATGTCGAGCATCAGGCTGGAGTGGTCGCCCGCACGCGTGGCCACGGGCACCGACAGGTTGCCTTCGGAGATGCTGCGGGCAATGCTGCGCGCATAACCGGGCTCGCCGCCCAGCTGCCGGATCAGGTTGCGCGAGATCAGCGTGCCGATGACCAGCAGCGCAGCGCCCAGCAGCAGCGCCAGCAGGCCGAACCGGGTGGCGCGCTGCCAGATGGCCGAGTCCACGGTGTCGATGTACACACCCGAGCCGATCACCCAGCCCCAGGGCGCAAAGCCTTTCACGTACGAGGTCTTCTCCACCGGCGTATCACTGCCCGCCTTGGGCCACAGGTAAGGCACAAAGCCCGCACCGCTGGCCTGCACGGTGCGCACGAACTCGACAAACAGCTGCTTGCCGTTGGGGTCCTTGTTGGCGGTGAGATCCTGCCCGTTGAGTTCGGGGCGGACGGGGTGCATCACCATGCGTGGGTGCATGTCGTTGATCCACACATATTCGTTGCCGCTGTAGCGCACGGCCTGGATGGCCGCCGCAGCACGCTTGCGGGCTTCGTCGTCAGGCATGCCACCCTTGGTGCTGAGGTCGTGGAAATGGGTGGCAATGCCGTGCGCGGACTCGACCACCTGGCGCACGCCGGTCTGGCGCTCTTCAAGAATCAGCTGGCGTTCGGACACCAGAAACCAGGTGGTCAACACGGCGATGCCAAGGACAGCGCTCAGCACCAACAGGGCCAGCTTGCGTGCGGTGGTCATGGGGAGCCTCCTGAAATGGGGTGGGTGGGTAGGCTGTGCGGGGCAGCATCCCCGCAACAGGGAAAAGCCCTGCGTGGCAGGTTACTGCCGCCACCCGGTGGGCGGCAGGGCAATAACCCGCATGGGCAGCAGAGGGCGGCGGTGGAGGAGTGGAGAGAAGGCAGGCCGGTGCGGGCCGGTGCCAATCGGTTGGGCGCTGAAGAGCCGAGCCCTGCGCAGGGGCGCTATACCAGCCGCGCCGCCACCAGTTCCTTCTTGAGGTAGGCGTAGAACAGCGGCGCTGCCACCAGCCCGGCAGGGCCGAACACGGCTTCGGCCACAAACATCACGCTTAAAAGCTCCCACACACCCATCTGCGTGCGGCGGCCTACCACCTTGGCGTTGATCACGTATTCAGCCTTGTGGATCAGGATCAGAAAGCCCAGGCAGGCCGCAGCCGCCAGCGGCGACACCGACAGCCCCACGATGGTGAGCACCACGTTGCACACCAGGTTGCCCACAATGGGCACCAGCCCGGCGACAAAGGTGAAGGTGATGAGCACCGGCGTGTAGGGCAGCTCCATGCCCCACAGCGGCAGCACGAACAGCAGGAACAGGGCGGTGAGCAGGGTGTTGAACGCCGCGATCCAGAACTGCGCCGCCACGATCTGGCGGAAAGCCTCGCCGAACAGGGTGATGCGCTGCCGCAGCTGATCGGCCAGCGGGCCCAGGGTGCTGCCCAGGGGGCGCACGGCGGCCAGGGCGCCGATCAGCAGTCCCACATAGGCAAACAGCACCCCGGCCAGCCAGGCGCGCCCGGCCATGGCCAGCGCGCCCGCCTTGGCGCCCAGGTAGTTGGCTATCACGCGTTGCAACTCGACGGCTCCGTCGGGCAGGTGGCTGGCCATGTCGGGTGGCAGTTTCAGCCGCAGCTCCAGCACCGTGCGGGCCATGTAGTTGAGCAGTTCCTGGTACTGGTGCGGCGCTGCTACCAGGTAGCCGCGCGAATGTGTCAGCCCCACGCCCAGCAGCACCAGGGGCAGCAGCATCACCAGCGCGGCTGCGGCGATCTGGGCCAGGTGCAGGTTGCGGGGGGTGGCCGACGGTTGGCGCAACGCGCGCGCAGCCAGGGCGCCAAACCATCGCGTGAGCGCCCGGGTGAGCAGAAAACCCAGGCACACGCACAGCAGGCCGGGCAGCAGGCCGCGCCACATCACCAGCAGCAGCACGCCTGCCATCAGCAGGTAACTGGCAACCATGACGCCCCGGGTGGCGGGGCGTGCGGGCGTGGCCGCGTCAAAGTCCGCAGAAGGGTTCCCCCCGCCCACGGTAACGGGCGGGGTGGGGGTTGCCGCAGGCGGCAAGGCGGGAAGGGTGGGACGCGTTGCCATGCGCAGTCACCTCAGGAACGGTCGGGTGGGGCGAACACAATCCAAAGCACAAGTGGCGCGCACAAGCCAGCGCGCGGCTGGCCGTGGCGGGACGGGGGCGAGGGCCTTCAGGCGACCACCACGGCGGCGCCATCGCCGCGTGCTGCAATCGCACCAAGGGTGTAGACCTGCTCGCCTGCAGCGCGCAGCGTGGTGGCCGTGGCGTCTGCGTGGGCCGCATCCACCACCACCACCATGCCGATGCCGTTGTTGAAGGTGCGGTTCATCTCGATGTCGTCGATGCCAGCGGTCTTCTGCAGCCAGGCAAACAGCTCGGTCTGGGGCCAGCTGCCCTTCTTCAGGTGGGCGGCCGTGCCTTCGGGCAGCACACGGGGGATGTTTTCGAGTAGGCCGCCACCGGTGATGTGGGCCAGCGCCTTGATGGGGTGGGCGGCCAGCGCGGCCAGCACGTTCTTCACATACAGGCGGGTGGGTTCCATGATGGCCTGCTTGAAGGGCTTGCCGTCCAGCGTGGCGGGTGCGCTGTCGCCTGCGCGGTCGATGCACTTGCGCACCAGGCTGAAACCGTTGGAATGCACGCCGGCCGAGGCCAGGCCCAGCACCACGTCGCCGGGCTTCACGTCCTTGCCGGTCAGGATCTTGGACTTTTCGACCGCGCCCACGGCAAAACCGGCCAGGTCGTATTCGCCAGCAGGGTACATGCCGGGCATTTCAGCGGTTTCGCCGCCGATCAGCGCACAACCCGACAGCTCGCAGCCCTTGGCAATGCCTCCGACCACGGCAGCGGCCGTGTCCACGTCCAGCTTGCCGCAGGCAAAGTAGTCGAGGAAAAACAGGGGCTCGGCGCCCTGCACCAGCACGTCGTTCACGCTCATGGCCACCAGGTCGATGCCCACGGTGTCGTGCATGTTCCATTCAAACGCCAGCTTGAGCTTGGTGCCCACGCCGTCGGTGCCGGACACCAGCACGGGCTCCTGGTAGCGCTTGGGCACTTCAAACAGCGCGCCAAAGCCGCCGATGCCTGCCAGCACGCCTTCGCGCATGGTCTTCTTGGCCAGCGGCTTGATGCGCTCGACCAGCGCGTCGCCCGCGTCGATGTCAACGCCGGCGTCTTTGTAGGAGATGGGGGTGGAGGAGGCAGAGGAACTCATGGGAGGTGCTTTGGTGCTGGTAGGCCCGCCGGGCGGGCTGGAATCCGGGGATTTTAAGGGGGCTGGCCGGGCGTGCCTGCTCAGCCCTGTCAGAGCGGGGGCTTTGGCAGGGCTGTGCCGGTCCGCGCGCGCCACAACACCCCCGCCAGCGCCAGGGTGCTGAACAGCCCCCCGGCGATGAACGTGGCGCTGGCGCCCCATTGGTCCCACAGCAGGCCCGCGAGGGCGCTGGCGATCAGCAGCGCCACGCCGCTGGCCAGGTTGAACATGCCAAAGGCCGTGCCACGCAGGTCGGCTGGCGCCGTGGCGGCCACCATGGTGGCCAGCAGCCCTTGCGTCATGGCCATGTGCAGCCCCCACAGCGCAATGCCCAGCCAGGCCACGGTCCCGTTGCCGCGCCAGGCCAGCAGGCCATCGGCTGCGATCAGCACCACCAGGCCCCCGGCCAGCAGCGTGGTGTCGCTCATCCGGTCGGAAAGCCTGCCCAGTGGATAGGCGCCCAGCGAGAACACCAGGCTCATGAGTACCAGCGCCAGCGGCGTCAGGGCCAGCGGCAGGCCACCTTGTTGCAGGCGCAGCACCAGAAACGCCTCGCTGAAGCGCGCCAGCGTGAAGATGGCGCCCAGAGCCACCACCCACCAGTAGTCCGCGCTCAGGCGGCGCAGGTTCTCGCGGCGGATCGGGTTGGTGCGTGGCTGTCCGGCGGGGCGTTCCGGCTCCTTCACGCCGCACACCAGCACCACGATGCACAGCGCGGCCGGGATCACGGCCACCCAGAACACCGCACGGAAATCGTTGGCCCACAACAACATCAGCCCCATGGCCAGCAAGGGGCCGAGGAAGGCGCCCACGGTATCGAGCGATTGCCGCAGCCCGAAGGCCGCGCCACGCTGGTCGGGCGGGGCCAGGTCGGCCACCAGCGCATCGCGCGGTGCGCCCCGGATGCCCTTGCCCACCCGGTCCAGCAGCCGGGCCGTGACCACCCAGCCCGCCGTGGAGGCCAGCGCGAACAGCGGCTTGGACAGCGCGCCCAGCCCTTAGCCCAGCAGGGCCAGTGGCTTGCGCTTGCCCCACCAGTCGCTCAGCGCCCCCGAAAACACCTTGAGGACCATGGCCGTGGCCTCGGCCGCGCCTTCGATCAGGCCCACGGTGAGCATGCTCACCCCCAGGGCCGTGACCATGAAAACCGGCAGCAGGCTGTGGATCATCTCGGAGGAAATGTCCATGAGCAGGCTGACAAACCCCAGGGCCCAGATACCGGCGGGCAGGCGCTTGGAGGGGGAGGCGGTGGGGGCCATGGCGGGGGATATCGGCGGCGGGGTGGGGTGGTGGCGGCAAGGGGCCTGCGCCAGACTAAAATCGGGGCCATTGTCGCCCAGCCCCCTGCCCAGGGAGCCGGTTGCGCCCCGCGCTGTGAGCCACTTTGCCGCCGCACCTGCCGCAGTCACCCACGGCCGGGCGCCTTCTTCCCATTCTCCTGTGATGCTGCTGCTGAACCTTACCTCGCCTGCCGCTAACGCACCGATCGCCACGGGCCTGCCCCTGCCGCCGGGGTGCCGCGCATGATGATGAAGCAACTGGCGCTGGACATCGGCCTGGCCACGGGGCCCACCTTGGCCCGTTTTTTTGCAGGCCCCAACGAGGCCGCCCTGCAGCACCTGCGCCTGGCTGCAGGCGACGGCAGCAGTCAGGCCACCCGGTCGCCCGTGCCCACCTACCTGTGGGGTGAGCCCGGCAGTGGCAAAACCCATTTGCTCCAGGCCGTGCGCCAGGCCCTGCGCGAGCAGGGCTCCAGCGTGGGCTGGCTCGACCCTTCGGTGGCCGAGCCGCCGGATTTCAGCGAAGACTGGGCCGCCGTCCTCATGGACGATGTGCACCTGTATGACACCGCCCAGCAGGCCACGGCCTTCAACTGGTTCGTGAATGCCATCAGCCCGGCCAGCGGTAGCCAGCGCTGGGTGCTGGCTGCGGGCGACCTGCCCCCTGCCGACCTGCCGCTGCGCGACGACCTGCGCAGCCGCCTGGGCTGGGGCCATGTGTTCCAGCTGCAGCTACTGGGCGAGGCCGAGCGCCGCTCGGTGCTGCGCCAGGAGGCCGACGCACGCGGCGTGTTCCTGGGCGACGAAGTCATGGACTACATGCTCAACCGCTTCTCGCGCGACCTGGGCAGCCTGATGCAGTTGCTGGACCAGCTCGATGCGTTTGCCTTGCGCACCCAGCGCGCCATCACGATTCCGTTGCTCAAGACGATGCTCGAATCGGAATGAAGCCGCGCACCTCTTTTTGCCCTTTGTGACACTGAATGACTACTGAACCCCGCCGCCTGCGGCTTGCGCTGTTTGACCTGGACCACACGCTGCTGCCGCTCGACTCCGATTACGAGTGGGGCGAGTTCACCATCCGCATCGGCTGGAACGACCCGGTGGAGTTCGCGCGCCGCAACGACGAGTTCTATGCCCATTACCAGGCGGGCACGCTCAACGTGCACGACTACGTGCGCTTTGCGACCGAGGCCGTGCGCCTGCGCGGGCCCGAGGCCGCAGCGGCGGCGCACCAGCAGTTCATGCGCGAGGTCATCACACCCGCCATCAAGCCCCAGGCGCTCGACCTGATCCGCCAGCACCAGGCTGCGGGTGACGAGGTGCTGATCGTCACCGCCACCAATGAGTTTGTGACCACACCCATCGCCCAGGCGCTGGGCGTGCCGCAGCTGCTGGCCGTGCAACTGGTGCGTGACGCCCGCGGCTGGTACACGGGCGAGATCGACGGCATCCCCACCATGCGCGAGGGCAAGGTGTTGCGCATGGAACAGTGGCTGGCCGCGCGCCAGCTCAGCTGGGCGGACGTGGACAGCACGTTCTACAGCGACTCCATGAACGACGTGCCCCTGCTCGAAAAGGTGAACCGCCCCGTCGCCACCAACCCCGACCCGCGCCTGCGCGCCCTGGCCCAGCAGCGCGGCTGGCGCATACTGGACCTGTTCTCGGCACCCTCCGGCGAGCCCGCCAGCCAGACGGCCTCCTGACCCCTGCGCTCGCAGCCCCCTGATACCTCCCTACCCATGATCAAGAAGTTCATCGACAAACTGCTGGGCAAATCGACGCCCGGCACTTCGGGCGGCAAGCCCCACTTCGGCAAGCGCGAAGAAGTGCCCGCCAGCGTGCATGGCATCAACCCCGAGCTGGTGGACCGCCGCGCCGCCGAGGTGGTGGCCACGCTCAAGCAGGCAGGTTTTGAGGCCTACATCGTGGGCGGTGCCGTGCGCGACCTGCTGCTGGGTCTGCGCCCCAAGGACTTTGATGTGGCCACCAACGCCACACCCGAGCAGGTCAAGGGCCTGTTTCGCCGTGCCTTCATCATCGGCAAGCGTTTTCGCATCGTGCACGTGGTGCATGGCCGGGGCCGCGAGCACGAGGTGATCGAGGTCTCCACCTTCCGCGCCTACCTCGACAACAGCGCCGCAGGCCAGGTCAGCGGCAACGAAAAGACCTCCAAGGCGCAGCTCGCGGGCATGCAGCACGCCGTGGACGCCAGCGGCCGCGTGTTGCGCGACAACGTCTGGGGACCGCAGGACGAAGACGCCACGCGCCGCGACTTCACTGTGAACGCCATGTACTACGACCCGGTGAGCCAGATCGTGGTGGATTACCACAAGGGCATCCAGGACGCAAAGAAGAAGACGCTGCGCATGATTGGCGACCCCGCCACGCGCTACCGCGAAGACCCGGTGCGCATCATCCGCGCCGTGCGGTTTGCTGCCAAGCTCAGCCCCCTGGGTTTCAGCATCGACGCCAAGTCGGCCGCACCGCTGGTGCAGTCGCAGGCCCTGCTGGCCGAAGTGCCCCAAAGCCGCATGTTTGACGAAATGCTCAAGCTGCTGCAAACCGGCCACGCCATCGCCACCATCGAACAGCTCAAGAAGCTGGGCATGGCCAAGGGCATCTACCCGCTGCTGGATGTGGCCGTGGAGCGCGCTGACACCCCGTTTGTCAAAGCCGCGCTGGTGGACACCGACCGCCGTGTGAACGAAGGCAAACCCGTAGCGCCCAGCTTCCTGCTGGCCTGCGTGCTGTGGGAAGACGTGCGCAATGGCTGGCAGGACCGCCTGGCCCAGCGCCAGCACCCGCTGCCCGCGTTGCAGGAGGCCATCGACGAAGTGTTCGACCGCCGCATTGGTGACGTGTCGGGCCGGGGCAAGCTGGCCGCCGACATGCGCGAGATCTGGGTCATGCAGCCGCGCTTTGAAAAGCGCGTGGGCAACACGCCGTTCGGCATGGTCATGCAGCCGCGCTTTCGCGCCGGGTTCGACTTCATGCGCCTGCGCGCCGATGTGGGCGAGGTCGAAGAAGCACTGGCCGAGTGGTGGCAAGACTTCCAGGCGGCCGACGACGAGCGCCGCGACGACCTGATGGACCAGGCGCGCGAAGAACAGAAGGCCCGCCAGAAAGCGCAGCAGCCCGTGGTCAAGCGCGTGCCACGTAGTGCGCCCGTGGCGGCCCCGCGTGCAGCAGGCCCTGCGGGCGACGCGGACGCTTCAGAAGAGGGCGCGGAGTTCGCCACCGAAGGCAGCGCCCCCAAAAAACGCCGCCGCCGTCGCCGCAAACCCGGTGGTGGTACGGGCGGCGGTGGTGAAGGCGCAGCGCCTGCCACCGCAGGCGAGTGAGTTGGCAGGACATGGGCGCTGAGCCCGCCCTGGTCTACGTAGGCCTGGGCGCCAACCTGGGCGAGCGCGAAGCCGCCCTGCGCAAGGCCCTGGCCGCCCTGGGCCAATGCCCGGGCACACGCGTGCTGCGGGTGTCGCCGCTCTATGGCAGCGCACCGGTGGATGCCGGTGGGCCGGACTACCTGAACGCCGTGGCCGAAGTGGCCACCACCCTCACCCCCGAGGCCCTGCTGCAGGCGCTGCAGGCCATCGAACAATCCGCCGGGCGCGAGCGCCCCTACCGCAACGCGCCGCGCACGCTGGACCTGGACATCCTGTGGTTTGGCGACCAGGTGATCGACACCCCCACCCTCGCCGTGCCCCACCCCCGCATGGCCGAACGCGCATTCGTGCTGCGCCCCCTGGCCGACTTGGTGCCTGAGCGCGTGGCAGCGGAAGCCCTGCAGGCGGTGACCGCGCAGAGCATCTACCCACTGGCCGACGGGCGCTGGGCTGAAGGCGTTGCGGGTGGTGGTTGCTCCTGAATCAGGAGCTGCTTGCGCTTGATGGACGCGCGCAAGAGGCCAAAAAGGCTTGAAAAACCACTTGCCCTGTGCTGGTCTTACCCACACCGGATGGCGCGGGCGAGGCCCCCGCCAGCGCCACCGTAGGATCGGCTCTGCCGGGCCACGGATGGCGTCCCCCTTGGGGGCTGGGTGCCGCCCCTGGCGGCGGCACTGAGCGGGTTGCAGCTCAGGGGGTCAATCCACCTTCGCGCCGGACGCCTTCACCACCTGCTGGTACTTGGCGCGTTCGCTGGCCATGAAGCTGTCGAACTGCTGCGGGGTGGTGGCCACGGGTTCGGCCAGCAGGGCGCCAAAGCGGGTCTTGGTCTCGGGCGCGTTCAGCGCCGCCACAAAGGCCTTGTTCAGCTTGTCGATGATGGGCTTGGGCGTGGCCGCCGGTGCCACCAGGCCCCACCAGGTGTCGATGGAGAAGCCCTTGAACGTAGCGGACAGGGGCGGCACGCCCGGCAGCGAGGCCGAGGCGTCGAGCGAGGTCACGGCCAGCGCCTTGAGTTTGCCCGCTCGGATGTTGGGCGCGGCGGCGGCCAGGTTGTCGATGTTGAAGTCCACCTCGCCCGCCAGCAGCGCCAGCTGGGCCGGGTTGGCGCCCCGGTAGGGGATGTGCAGCGCGAAGATGCCCGCGCGTTGCTTGAACATCTCGCCCGCCAGGTGGCCCGCGCTGCCATTGCCGCCGCTGCCGTAGTTGAGCTTGGCGGGGTTGGCCTTGGCGTAGGCGATCAGGTCGGTCACGGAGTTGATCTTGAGCTGCTCGGCCTTGGCGGCATTCATGACCAGCACGTTGGGCACGCGCACCATCTGCGTGATGCCAACAAAGTCCTTGCCCGCGTCGTAGGGCATGCGCGCATACAGCCAGGGGTTGACCGCGTGGGTGGCGGTGGCGGCGATGCCGATGGTCAGTCCGTCAGGTGCGGCCTTGGCAATCGCGTCGGCGCCGATGTTGCCGCCCGCGCCGCCCTTGTTGTCGATGATCACCGTGCCCAGCGAATCGCGCACGCGCTCGGCCAGCGCACGGGCCGTCACGTCGATGGGGCCGCCGGGTGCGTAGGGCACGATCAGGCGGATGGGCTGGCCCGTGTCCTGCGCCGAAGCGATAGCGGGGGAAAAAACCGTTGCGGCGGCAACGGCGCTGGCGAGAAGGATGTTTCTGCGGTTCATGGGTGCATTGTGCAAAAAATTCGTAAGAAGGCTTATGAAGCCCTGTAGCGGTGATGGTTGGGCGGTGAGGGTCAGGCGGCGACGCTCATGCCGGGCGGGGTGCGCCAAGCGCCACGCCCAGGTCTTCCACCAGCATGCCCAGCTCGTGCGACGAACGGATGTCCAGCTTCAGGAAGATGGCGGACCGGTGCGTGTCCACAGTGCGCGGGTCGATGGGGCGATCTGGGTCACGCTGGGCCAGCGCGCGGGCGACCTCCTTGCTGCTGATGCCGGTGGCCACCAGTTGGGCCACCTCTTGCTGGCGTGGGCTCAGGGCGTCCCATCGCTCGCGCAGTTGCTGCAACCGTTGCGCCTGCCGTGCCTGCGCTTGCGACAGCGTGGAGGCCTTCTCCACAGCGGCCAGCAAGGTGGCTTCGTTGCACGGCTTTTCCAGCCAGTCCACCGCCCCCTGCTTGACGGCTGCGACGGCGGAGGACAGCTCGCCATGGGCCGACAGGAACACGGTCTTGAGCGCGCTGTGGCGCTGGCCGAGTTCGTGGAACACCTGCAGCCCGCTCAGGCCTTCCATGCGCAGGTCCAGCAGCACGCAGCCGGGCTGGTCCAGCGCCGCCTGGGCCAGAAAAGCCTCTCCGGCTTCAAAGGCACGCACCGTGTACCCGCGTGCCAGCAGCAGGGCGGCCAACGATTGGCGCACGCCTTCATCGTCGTCCACGATGTAGACCACGGTGTCACCGGGCGGCTCGGCGGCGGCGGGGAGGGTGTCGTAGGTCATGGTGTGGCGGCGTTTTCAGGGATTGTCAGGTGCGTTGGTGAGCGGCAGGCGGATCTCGAAAACGGCGCCGCCGCCCTCGCGGTTGTGGGCCTGCAGCTGGCCGCCCATGCTCTCAATGATGGAGCGGCAGATGTTGAGGCCCAGGCCCAGCCCATCGGAACGGGTGGTGAAAAAGGGCTCGAACAGGCGCTCTGCGATGCCGGGCGGCAGGCCCGGGCCCCGGTCGAGCACCTGTACCAGCGCGTGGCCGTTGTCTGCTGCCAAGCGTAGGCGCAGTTCGTGCCCCTCGGGCGGGGGCTGGTGCGTCTGCATGGCCTGCAGGGCGTTCAGGCCCAGGTTGATCACCACCTGCTCAAGCAGCACGCGGTCGGCATGCACCTGCAAAGGGGCTCCGGCTGGCTCGACGCGCACCGCGATGCCCTGGCGGCGGGCCTCGGCGCGCAGCAGCAGCTCCAGCGACTGCTCCACGATGGCCGACAGGTCGCAGGGCTCGCGGCTTTCTGGGTGCTGGCGCACCCAGCGGCGAATGCGGCCCACGATGTCGGCAGCCCGCAGCGCCTGGGCCGACAGGGCTTCCAGGCTGTCATTGAGGGGCCCGGTCTTGCCCTGGGCGGCCAGTGCGCGTGCCGCCGCCGCGTAGTTGACCAGGGCCGCAAGCGGCTGGTTCAGTTCGTGCGCCAGGGTGGAGGCCATCTCGCCTACTGTGATCACGCGTTGCACCCGCTGCAGCTGGGTCTCGCGCTGCTGTTGTTGTTCCTCGGCCCGTTTTTGCGCGGTGATGTTGACCACCGAACTCATCCAGCCGATGTGCTGGCCGCCGCCGTCGATGAGGCGCGTGGTGTAGAACATGGTGTAAACGTCCGACCCATCGCGGTGCCGCAGGCGGTTCTCCCGCCCCTGGGGAAACGCGTTGCCAGCCAGCACGGTGTCGCTGTCGTTCCAGTGCCGGTCGAGGTCGTCGGGGTGCCAGTAGGGGTAGGGCGGCAACTGGCCGATGAGTTCGTCGGCCCGGTAGCCCACCATGTCGCACATGGCGGCGTTCACGTAGACGATGCGGCCCTCCAGGTCGCGGGCGCGCATGCCCACCAGCAGCGAGTCTTCCATCGACTGGCGGAACGCCTGGGCCTGCTGCAGTGCATGCGTGCGCTCCTGCACGCGCTGCTCCAGCCCGATGCGGGCCTGGCGGTTTTCGGCCAGGCGGCGTTCGCGCAGCTGCCAGTAGAGCGCGCCCAGCACCAGCAGCCCCGAGGCCAGCGTGGCCAGCGCCCAGGCCTGCTGGCGGGCCACGGCCACCACCCGGCTGTCAGCGGTGACGGTGAGTGTCCAGCCCAGGTCGGGCAGGGCTTCCTCGAACGCCAGGTAGCGCTTGCCGTTGCCGTCCAGGCGCAGTTCGGCACCCGGCTGGTCGTCCCGCTGGTCGTCCTGCTGGCGCAGGGTCCAGGGCACGGGGCGGGGCGTCCAGCCGGTGCCGTATTGCTCGTTGTGCTGCAGTTGCTGCACGTCGGCGGCGGGCACGGGGCGGCTGGTGCGGTAGAGCCAGCCGGGCTCGGAGCCCAGGAACACGATGCCCCGGGCGTCCGTCACGAACACCGGGTCGCGCAGCTGCTCCCAGGGGTTGGCAATGGGCTCCATGCGCACTTTCACTGCAACCACGCCGATCACCCGGCCGTTGTCGCGCACGGGGGCTGACACAAACAGGCCCGGCTCGCCCGTGGTCTTGCCCACGCCATAAAAACGCCCGGTGTCACCGTCCAGCGCATCGTGGAAGTAAGGGCGATTGCGGTAGTTCTGGTGCACAAAGCTGCTGGGCGTGTCCCAGTTGCTCGATGCCAGCGTGAGGCCCTCCAGATCCATCACATACAGCATGTCGGAGCCCGCGTGCTCGTTCACGGCCTGCAGATAGGCGTTGGCGGCATCGCGCACCTCCTGGGAGGCGGGGTGGCGCAGCAACTGGCTCACCAGTGGGTGCTGGGCGGTGGTGAAGGGCAGGTAGTTGTAGCGCGTGGCCACCCCCCGCAGGGCCAGGGCCTGCACCTCGCCCGAGCGGCGCAGGTTGTCCCACTGGGCGTCCCGCTCGCTCTGGGCCGCCCATTCACCGGCGGCCACCACCAGCAGCACGGCCACGCACAGCAAGGCTGCGATGAACCCGGCGCCCCGGCGCAGGCGGGGCAACCCGTGGGAAGGGCGCGGGGCACCGGCCTCGGTTGAGTCGTCGGGCGCCGCGCGCAGGTCCACCGTCAGCCGCCGTGTTTATCGGCTTCGGAGGTGAAGGAGTCTGCGAAGAATTCTTCGGCTGGCAGGCCCCGCTGCGCGCTGTAGGCCTCGCGGGCCGAATCGACCACGATGGGCGCGCCGCAGGCATAGACCTGGTGGCCCGACAGGTCGGCAAAGTCATCCAGCACGGCCTGGTGCACAAAGCCCGTGCGGCCTGTCCAGCCATCTTCGGGCAGGGCGTTGGAGATGACCGGGATGTAGCGCAGCCAGGGCAGCTCGGCCGCCCGGGCCTGCACCCAGTCGTGCATGTACAGGTCGCCGGGGCGGCGGCCGCCCCAGTAGAGCGCGGTGGGGCGGGTGATGCCCTTGAACTGCAGGTGCTCGATCAGCGCCTTGATGGGGGCAAAACCGGTGCCCGAGGCGAGCAGCACGATGGGCTTGTCGGAGTCTTCGCGCAGGAAGAAGCTGCCGAAGGGGCCTTCCACCCGCAGGATTTCCTTTTCCTTCATCGCGCCGAACACATGGTCGGTGAACTTGCCGCCGGGCATGTGGCGGATGTGCAGCTCCACACCGGGCGCCTCGGCCTGGGTGTGGGGCGCGTTGGCCATCGAATAGGCGCGGCGGGCACCGTCGCGCAGGATGAACTCGATGTACTGCCCCGCGTGGTAGCGGAAGGTGTCGGCGGCGGGCAACTGCAGGCGCACCTGCATCACGTCATGCGATGCTTTCGTGAGCGTGGACACGCGCACCGGCATCTTCTTGATCGGGTAGGCGCTTTCGTCAGTGACCTGGCGTGATTCGAGCACCACGTCCGACAACGGCTGGGCGCAGCAGGTCAGCACCAGGCCTGCTGCCTCTTCGTCGGCGCTGAGCGCCTTGGGCTGGTGCTCGCCATGGCGCACCGTGCCGCTGATCTTCTTGCACTTGCACGAGCCGCAGGCGCCGTCCTTGCAGCCATAGGGCAGGCCCACCCCGGCCTGGATGGCGGCGGCCAGGATGGTCTGGCCCGTGTTGGCGCCGAAAGCGCGGCCGCTGGGCTGCACTGTGATTTGGAATGGTGTCTCGGCGCTGGTCATGGAGTGGGTATCCTCGAAGGCTCTTGGAATCAAAAAACGGCCCCGATTTTGCCTTCAAACCAAAGCCCCCTTGGCGCCCTGCCAGCGCGCTTTCGCCGTGAACGCCTGCTGATCGTGGGCTGTGGTGACGTGGGTCAACGTGTGGTGCGTGACCTGAACACCGGCCCGGGGGCTGGGCGGCTGCAGGTGCTGGCGCTCACCTCCAGCCCCTCCCGCGTGGCGGGCTTGCGCCGTCTGGGCGCGCTGCCATTGCTGGGCGACTTGGACGATGCAGCCACGCTGCGGCGTCTGTCGGGCGTGGCCACACGGGTGCTGCACCTGGCCCCGCCGCCGGGCGAAGGCGCAGGTGGTGCTGCCTGGTGGGCCGACCCGCGCACTGTGGCGCTGGCCCGGGTGCTGCGGCGGCGCAGCCTGCCGGTGTCGCTGGCCTATGCCTCCACCAGCGGGGTTTATGGCGACTGCCAGGGCGCTCTGGTGCCCGAGACGCGGCCCCTGGCCCCTGCCACGCCCCGCGCGCAGCGCCGGGTGAATGCCGAGCGTGCCGTGCGCCACCTGGGCCGCGCCGGGGTGCGTGCCAACCTCCTGCGCATTCCGGGCATCTACGCCCCCGACCGCGAGGGCGGCACGCCCGAAGCCCGCCTGCGGCGCGGAACGCCGGTGCTGGTGCCCGAGGACGATGTGTTCACCAACCACGTCCACGCCGATGACCTGGCGCGTGCCTGCGTGGCCGCGTTGTGGAAGGGCCGGCCGCAACGTGCCTACAACGTGAGCGATGCGAGCCACATGAAAATGGGTGACTACTTCGATCTGGCGGCCGACCTGTATGGCCTGCCACGTCCCCCCAGGGTGCCGCGCAGCACGGCGCAGGAGCAGTTGTCCTTGATGTTGCTGAGTTTCATGGGGGAGTCGCGCCGCCTGGACAACCGGCGCATGCTGCAGGAGCTGGGGGTGCGGCTGCGCTACCCCAGCGTGGCGCAGGGGCTGCAGGGCCCGCGCGCCGCTGGTGTACTACCAGGGCCGTGAGCGGCTCGCAAGGCTCGGCAGTGTGGCCCTGGCGAGGCGCCTTGTCGCAGGCAGCACAAGCGGTACGACAAGGGGGTGCTTCCGCCCCCGGGGAGTTGGGCTGGCTGCGCTGAACACGCGCGCTCTTCAGCGCGGGTAGACGTTGCCCTGCTTGTCGTAGCAACGGAACACGTTGCACTGTGTGAACTGTTTCGGCTCTGGGGCCGGAGTGGGCTGGGGCGTGGGGCGCACGGGATGGCGGGGCGGCACCACCACGACCACCGGTGCCGGGGTGGTGTTGACCGTGGTGGGGCGCGATGCGCGGGCTTTTTCCACCTCTGCGTAGCCCGCAGGGCCCAGGCAGTCCAGGTCCATCTGTCGCTGGGCCGCCTCCACACGCTGGCTTTGGTCGTAGCTGCCCCCGCTGGCACTGCTCAGCACCACATCCAGGTTGCGGCGTGAGCGCGCGCATTCGGGCGACCGTGCGTAGTCCGGAGTGGCGGGCCGTGCGCTGTCGCGCTGGGCATTGCGCAGGGCCTCGGTTTCTGCGGCCTTGTTCTCGGCCTCCAGGCGCTGTTGCTTGTGCGCGAGTGCCTGGGCGGCCTGCTCGCGTTCGCGCTGGATGTCTTCGGGCGTCTTGCGGGCTTCCACCTCGCGCGCAGTGGCACCGCCTGCACAGCTGCCGTCGGTATAGGTCACCTTGCCGGTGACGGGGTCGGTGCAGCGCACGACCTGCGCCTGGGCACCTGTGCCGATCCAGGCCACACACAGGCATGCGAGAAGGTGCTGGGCTCGGATCATGATTTTGTTACCGCTCCAAGGTGGGGTTCGGCTGTGGTCACCAGGCGAGGTGGTTCAGGGCTGTTCCTGGCTGTTGGAGAACTGGCGCGAGCGCCAGTCCTGCGGATGGGGGGTGTAGCTGCCGGGTGCCATCTGGCCAGGGTTGCGGTTGCGTCGGTCTTCTGCGGCGCGGCGGTCGCGCTCGGCCTGTTCGCGGCGGGCCTGGTCGCGTTCGCGGGCACGGCGGTCGGCTTCGCGGGCCTGTTGTTCCCGCTGATCCCGCTCACGGGCAGCACGGTCGCGTTCGGCACGGTCACGGTCGCGCTCCCTTTCGCGCCAGTCGTCGCGGTCACGGCCCTTGTCCCAGCGGTCGTCGTGCCGGTCGCGCCCACCGTAGTAGACGGGGGGCGGTGGTGGGGCGGAATAGATCACCCCCGGGGCGCGGTACACGGGGGGCGCCTGGTACACCGGCGGCGGGGCGCTGTAGATATAGCCCGGCTGCTCGTACACCTGGTAGCGAGAGGGCTCGTAGTACGGGTCGCCCGGCACGGTGGCGCACCCTGTCACGAGGATCCCCAGGGCCGAGGCAGAAAGGATGCGGGCGAGTGTGTAGGTCATGGTGTTCAGACTCCGGCCCGGGGTGCGCGTTCCGCCCGGGTCCGTAAAGCCCATGAAAAACACCCCGGTGGGATGTTACAAATTTCAGGGGCTGGCGTTGGCTGTGCCAAGCCCTTTAGCGTTTGGCGCAGCCATTTGGTTGACTGCCACTGTGCAGTTGCCGGGCGCTGCCACGGTCTGTGCCCGGCCTTGCACCGTACCGGTTGGCAGTCATATCAAAATTGATAGCTAGAAAGATATGCTGGATGCGCGGAGAAGGCCAAAAATGCCAAAAATTTCTGTCCGTGCTCCTGCCCTTCCTCCTGGGGGGAGGCGGGCAGGGTTGCTGTGTCTTACTTGGGCAGGACGCGGCGGATGGTGTCGGCCAGGTCTTCGGCCACGAACTTGGCCACGTAGCCGTCGGCGCCTACGCTGCGCACATGGTCTTCATTGGCCGAGCCCGACAGGGACGAGTGGATGACCACCGGCAGGCCATGGAAGCGGGCGTCCTGCTTGATGTTGCGGGTCAGGGTGAAGCCGTCCATTTCCGGCATCTCCAGGTCGGTCAGCACCATGGCGACGCGGTCGAGCACGGTCTTGCCCTCGGCCTCGGCGCTTTTGGCGATGGCGTTGAGGCGGTCCCAGGCCTCCTTGCCCGACTTGACCATCTCGTAGGGGGCGTTGAGCACCTTGAGTTCCTGCTCAATCAGCGAGCGGGCCACAAACGAATCGTCTGCCGCCAGGACGATGGTGCCGGGCTTGAGCTTGAGCTTGGCGCCCACCTTCTCTTCGGTCACCTCGTGGCCGTCGGACGGCGACACCATCTGCAGGATGGCTTCCACATCCAGCACCTGGGCCAGGCGGGATTCGTCGGTGTTGCCGTCCAGGCGGGCAATGCTGGTGACCAGCTTGCCCTTGGCGCCGCTGGTTTCGGCCGAGAGCACCTGCTTCCAGTCCAGGCGCACGATGTCTTCCACCGATTCGACCGCAAACGCCTGGGTGGTGCGTGCGTATTCGGTCACCAGCATGATGTTCAGGCCCGTCTGGGGCTTGCAGCCCACGATGGAGGGCAGATCGAGCACCGGAATCACCTGGCCACGCAGGTTGACCACGCCCAGCGAATGCGGTGTGGTGCCTGCAATCGGCGTGATGCTGGGCATGGCCACGATCTCGCGGATCTTGAAGACATTGATGCCGAACAGCTCGGACTTGTTCAAGGCGGTGTCGGTGCCCAGGCGGAACAGCAGCAGCTCAAACTTGTTGGTGCTGGTGAGGTTGGTCCGCTCGTCGATGTCCTGCTGGATGGCTTTCATGGTGGATCCTTTGCGCAGAAATAAAGATACGCGCTTTTACAAATTCTAGGACCCAAACGGCGCGCGCAGTGCGCTAAATCTTCAGGCAATACCCGAATAGTGCGCCGCAGCATGCGGGCGTGGCGGGGGCGTCACACCCCGGCCAGCGCCACCGGCTCAAAGTGCACCACCGTGGGGAACGGGTCGTAGAAGTGGTGCAGCAGCCGCTTCCACTCCTGGTAGGGGGCGGATTGCCGGAACCCCACCTCATGGTCGGCCAGGGTGGCCCAGCGCACCAGTAGTACGTAGTCTTGCGGGCGTTCCAGGCAATGGCCCAGCTCATGGGAGATGTAGCCGGGCATGGAGGCAATGATGCGCTGCGCCTGGGCAAAAGCCTGTTCGAAGGCGCTGTTCTGGCCGGGGCGGACCGTGAGGTGGGCGATTTCCAGAATCATGGGTGAGGGGGCGAAGGGTTGATCAAGCCGGTGATCAGACCACATTGCTGCGCTGCGTGAGCTCGGGCTGGGCTGCGACTGCCTTCATGCCGTCCGCCAGGCGGTGAAGCAGCCCGAGCATGGGCGCGTCCGACGCATCACAGGCCAGGCCGATGTGGCGCGAAAAGGCCAGGGGCCCGTCCAGCGGTCGGGTGAGCGCGCGGCGTGCGTGGGCCGCGTGCGACTGCGGCACCACGGCCAGCCCCATGCCGGCATCCACCATGTGCAGCAGCAGTTCCTCGCGGGCGGCGCTGGCCTGCACCTGCAGCGCAATGCCCCGCTCGGCCAGCAGGCGGATGAAGGACTGGTGCAGCGGGCAATAGGGCCACTCGATGAGGGGCAGGTTCTCAATGTCTGCCAGGCCAAACCGCTTCTTGAAGCGCAGCGGATGCTGCTCGGGCACCAGCATCACATAGGGCTCGTGCCACAGTGGCACAAAGGTGTCGCCCGGCGACTTGCAGTGTTCTGCCACCATGCGCAACCGGGCTTCTTGCGCGCTGGCGGTGAGCCGCACCATGGTGTGGGGCCATTCTTGCGCGATCTGCGCGAACAGGGGCGCGGCGGGCTGCACCATCAGGTCGTCCTGCAGGAAGACGCACAGCGTTTCGCGCGGCGCATCGCGGAAGTCGCGCACCATGGCGCTGGACTGGGCCAGCAGGCTGCAGGCGCGCGGATACAGCCGGTGCGCGGCGGGTGTGGGGGCCAGGCCCTGCCGGCTGCGCTCGAACAGGGTGGTTTCGAGCGCATCCTCCAGCCCCTTGATGGCCATGCTGATGGAAGGCTGCGCCACAAAACAGCGGCGCGAAGCGGCAGTGACCGAGCGCTCTTCATAGGCCGCCACAAAGTAGCCCAGGGCGCGCAGGTCAAACAGCATGGTGGCAGGGCCTTCCTTGGTCGGGTGGTCAGACAGGGTTGATGGTGGTGACGGTCTCGCGGAAGTAATCCACCTGCCCATTGCGTGAATGGCTGGTGATCCAGGTCACGGATTCCACTTCGCGCTGTTGTACCGCATAAAAGAAGCGCTGGTGAAAGTGCGTGAGCACCCAGTCGTTGCCCAGTGGCTGGCTGTGCGTGTGCAGGATCTTCGTGCCGCGTGGGAACACCTCGGCGCCCAGGCGCTGCACCACGCCCAAGGCCTCGGCCTTGTTGCGGGCGATCTGCCAGCGGGTGTCGGCATCGTCGCGGTAGTGGTCGATGCGAAAGTCCACATCATCGGCAATGGTGGCCAGCAGCGTGGGCACGTCCTGCTGCTCGAAGGCAGTCAGTACACGGTCGATGGGAAAGGTCAGCGGTGGGTTGGTCGTCATGTCGGGTCTCCGGTGGGTGGTGGGATCAATCAAACAAACCCTGGCCAGGGAGCCGCGACTGTAGGCAGAGCACGGCACGCGCACAACGATGGAATTTGTCGCTTTGGGCGATAAAAAACCAATGGGAAGGCGGGCGGGGCGGGCGCTCAGTCCGAGATCCCGGGCACCTGCCGCAGGTAGGCATGCAGCGCCGCAATCGACTGGCGCACCTTGGCGGGCTGCGCGTCGCGCTGCGGGGTCACGGCCCAGATGTCCAGCGTGCCAAACGACCATTCGGGCAGCAGCCGCACCAGCCGGCCGGCCTGCAGGGCCTCGTGCGCGTCCATGCTGCCCACCAGCGCCAGCCCCAGCCCGGCCTCGCACATCTGCTGGATGGACAGCTGGTTGTTGCTGGCAATGCGTGGCTCCACCCGCAGCGCGCGTGGTTCGCCCGCCGGGCTGTGCAGGTCCAGCAGCAGCCCACCCCCCGCGCGCGCAAAGCCCAGCCAGCTGTGGGTCAGGAGTGCATCGGGGTCGCGCGGCGCGCCATGGGTTGCCAGCCACTGCGGTGATGCGGCCAGGTACCACTGCATGCCACACAGCCTGCGCGCGGCCCAGGTCGAGTCCGAAAGCCGCCCGAACCGCACCGCCAGGTCGATGCGCGCATTGATGAGGTCGATGGGCGAATCGTCCACCAGCAGCCGCAGGCGCAGCGCCGGGTGCGCCGCCAAAAGCTCCCCCAAGGCGGGCGCAATGTGGCGCGCAAAGCCCACGGTGGCCGACAGGCGCAGCTCGCCGCTGGGCGCATCGCGCGATGCCGCCAGCTCGGCCCGCGCCTGCTCGGCGGCGGCCCACATGGCGGCGCAGCGCGCGTGGTAACGCTGGCCTGCCTCGGTGAGTGCCAGCTTGCGGGTGGAGCGGTGCAGCAGCGTCACGCCGCCGTCGCTTTCGAGCTTGCGCACCTGCTGGCTCACGGCCGACGTGCTCATACCCAGCGCGCGGGCGGCGCCACTCATCGATCCGTGCTGCACCACGGCGGCAAACACGGCCATGCGTTTGAGGTCTTCCATGGGGTGATTGTGAAGCACAGCTTCAAGGAGAAGGCATTTTCAGCCCTCTACCGCGCACTTTGACAAGCCCGTAATCTCACCCCATCGCAACTTTGACCCCAGGAGACCTCCCATGAACATCGCCCTGATTGGTGCCACCGGCTTTGTCGGCTCGGCCGTGCTGAATGAACTGCTGCAACGCGGCCACCGCGTGACCGTGCTGGCCCGCAACCCTGGCAAGCTCACCCCCCGCGAAGGCCTCACGGTGGTCGCCGCCGACGCGCAGGACGCTGCCCAGGTGGCCAAGGCCGCCGCAGGCCACGACGCCGTGGTGAGCGCCTACAACCCCGGCTGGACGGTGCCCGACATCCACGACCAGTTCCTCAAGGGCACACGCGCCATCATCGACGGCACCAAGCAGGCGGGCGTGCGCCGGTTCCTGATGGTGGGCGGCGCCGGCAGCCTGTTTGTGGCGCCCGGCCTGCAGCTGGTGGACACGCCCCAGTTCCCCGCTGAATGGAAGCAGGGCGCCTTGGCCGCCCGCGAGGCGCTGAACTGGATCCGCACCGAAAACACGCTGGACTGGACCTTCCTCTCGCCCCCCATCCTGCTGCAGCCCGGCGAGCGCACCGGCCAGTACCGCCTGGGCGACGAAGCCCCGCTGATGAACGGCGAGCAGCCCGGCAGCATCAGCGTGGCCGATCTGGCCGTGGCGATGGTGGACGAACTGGAAACGCCGCGGCATGTGCAGAAACGGTTCACGGTGGCGAACTGAGGCATTGCGCCAGTGTGCCGACCGCAGGTGGAGGAGCAGTCAAAAGGCCGAAAGCTCCTCTTTTGATAGCTAAATAGGCATGATGGATGCGCGGAAGCGGCCAAAAAGCTTTAAGTTTTTCAGCCAAACAGCGGATCACCCGATGAACCACCGCATCGGCACCAGCACGATCGACGGAAACAGCACCATCAGAAACATCATGGCGAACTGGGCGACCATGAATGGGATCACGCCCCGGGTGACCTCGTCCATGCGCATCTTGCCCACGCCTGCCACCACGTTCAGCACGGTGCCGACTGGCGGAGTGATGAGCCCGATGGCGTTGTTGATGATGAACAGCACGCCGAAATAGACCGGGTCGATGCCTGCGGCCTTCACCACGGGCATCAGCACGGGCGTGAGGATGAGGATGGTGGGCGTCATGTCCATGGCGGTGCCCACGGCCATCACCAGCACCATGATGGCGATCAGCAGCAGCGTGGGGTGCTCCATCAGCGGCTTGAGCAGGCCCACCAGCTGGCGCGGGATGTCGGCTACGGTGATGAGCCAGGCGCTGACCATGGCGGCCGCCACCAGGAACATGATCACCGCTGTGGTCTTGGCGGCGCTGGTGAACACCTCTGCCAGTTGGCGCCAGTGCAGCTCGCGGTACACCACCGTTGCTACGAACAGGGCGTAAACCGCAGCCACCGCCGCCGCCTCGGTGGGCGTGAACACGCCCATCTTCAGGCCCACGATCACGATCACTGGCAGGAAGAGTGCCCAGGTCGATTCCTTGAGCGCCTTCAGCTTCTCGGCCGTGGAGGCCTTGGCCGGCGGCGTGACGTTTTCGCGCTGCGAGACCCAGTACCAGGTGACCGCAATCGCCAGCCCCATCAGCAGCCCCGGCACGATGCCCGCCAGAAAGAGCTTGCTGATCGACACATTGGCCGCCACGCCAAACACCACAAAGCCGATGGAGGGTGGAATGACCGGCGCGATGATGCCCGCCGAGGCGATCAGACCGCCTGCGCGGGCCTTGTCGTGCCCGGCCTTCACCATCATGGGCAGCAGCAGGGCCGCGAGTGCCGCAGTGTCGGCCACCGCCGAGCCCGACAGCGCCGCCAGCATGCAGGCCGCCAGGATGGCGACAAAGCCCAGCCCCCCGCGCTTGTGCCCCACCAGCGTGAGCGCGAGTTTGACGATGCGCTGCGACAGCCCACCCACGTTCATGATCTCGCCCGCCAGCATGAAGAAGGGCACGGCCAGCAGCGGAAAGCTGTCGGCGCCGTTGATCACGTTCTGCGCCAGGATCTGTGCGTCAAACAGGTCCAGGTGCCACATCAGTGCGACGCCGGACACCAGCAGCGCGTAGGCAATCGGCACGCCGATGGCCATGGCGGCGAGCAGGGAGCCGAGGAAGATAAAAACGGTCATGGAAGAGCGCTCCAGGTCATTGCGGTGGGCGGCTCACTGGCGCGAGGCCGTGGGCGCCGGGGCTGCGTGTGGCAGCTGGCTGCCCACGGAGGCCAGTTCTTCGGACTCGGAGATCTGCACCAGCTCGCTGTCCGGCATCTGTCCCGACACGATGCGCCACAGGTCCAGCGCCAGCAGCAGGCCCGCCGCCACGGCAAACACTACGCCCGACGCATAAAAGATGGCCATGGATGCACCGGTGACCGGCGCATCTACATCCCAGTTGATGCGCGCCTGCGTCAGTGCGCCGCTGAACAGCAGCCAGGTGCACCAGATCATCAGCGCGTAGCTCAGGGCCAGGCAGATGCGCTGGCCCAGCGGCGGAAGGCGCGCCAGCAGGAAGTCGGTGCCCAGGTGCCCACGCTCGCGCACCGCAACGATGGCGCCCAGGAAGGTGATCCACACAAAGAGCCAGCGCGAGACCTCCTCGCTGATGGTGATGCCGGAGTTGAACGCATAGCGCAGCACCACATTGCCGAACACCATGGCCACCATCACGGCCAGCGCCAGGGCGATGAGCAGGTTGATCCAGCGGCAGCAGCGGTCGATGAAGGCATTGAGCATGGGTGTCTCCTGTGTCTTTTGATGGGTCAGCGGCACTCGCCTCAATCCGTTCACGCTGAGCTTGTCGAAGCGCCGCGCGAGGCTTCGACACGCTCACCCCAAACGGCTGGGCGAATTTGGATTTCATTCACTACAGCACTGCGCCCTGCAGCAGCCCGCGCTGCGCCAGGTTGGCCATGAAGGCGCGCAGGCCAAAGCGCCAGGGCGGCGCGGCCTCGCTGTGCGCCACGCGGTTGTGCAGGCCGCCCAGCCAGGCGCTCTGGATGGACACCAGGTCGCCCAGGTGGTGGGTGAAGCCGCCGCCCGGCTGGTCGCGGTCTTCGATGGGGGCGAACAGCGTGCCCATGAACAGCATGAACCCATCCGGGTACTGGTGCGCGGCCAGCGTCTGCGCCACCAGGTCGGTAGGGTCACGACTGATGCTGGCCATGGTGTTGATGCCGCGCAGCTCAAAGCCATCCGTGCCCGCCACGCGCAGGTGCACCGTCTCATTGCGCACCTGTTCCAGCCCGAAGCTGGCGTCGAACAAGCGGATGAACGGGCCCAGTGCGCACGATGCGTTGTTGTCCTTGGCCTTGCCCAGCAGCAGCGCGCTGCGGCCCTCGATGTCGCGCAGGTTCACGTCGTTGCCCAGCGTGGCGCCCACGATCTGGCCCCGGCTGTTCACGGCCAGCACCACCTCGGGCTCGGGGTTGTTCCAGGCCGAATCGGAGCGGATGCCGATGTCGTCGCCACAGCCCACCGAGGCCAGCACCGGTGCCTTCGTGAACACCTCGGCGTCGGGGCCAATGCCCACCTCCAGGTACTGCGACCACAAGCCTTTGTCCTGTAGCAGCGCCTTCAGGCGCATGGCCTCGGGCGAGCCGGGGCGGATGTCCGCCAGGTTCTCGCCGATGAGGCCGATCACCTGGCTGCGCAGGCCCTGCGCGCGGGAGGCGTCGCCGCGCGCCTGCTCTTCGATCACGCGCTCGATGAGGCTGGCCGCAAAGGTCACGCCCGCAGCTTTTACCACCTGCAAATCGCACGGGGCCAGCAGCCAGGGGCGAGTGCCGTCGCGCGCGCCGGGCTGGCTGTTGGCCAGCAGGTCTTGCACGCTGCACAGGTACTGGCCGGTGGCCGTGCGCACCGCATCGGCGGGCGCCAGGGTGTCGAGCAGCGTGCTCATGGTGGGGTAGTGCGCGCTCAGGTCGAACACACCTTCTGGCCGCAGTGCCACCACGGCCGGGCCGGGCACCGCCCCTTGGGGCGCCCACACACGGCCCACCAGCGTGCCCTGCAGGCCGTCGTCGGGAAGCACTTGCAATGTGGCGTGGGGCGCACAAGCCCGTTCGGCAACTGCCGCTGCCGTCATGTTGTTCATGGAGAGTCCTTTGAAAAAAGCCGGGTGAGCGCGATTGCCCCACCTGGTCGTTGTCAGTGGTTGTGACGTGGCGTCTTTTCAGAAATGCGCCGGAAGCCCAACGCGAAGTCCAGCGTGGCGCCGTCGGCCAGCTGCCCGGTTTTCTCGCGGTACAGCGCTTCCCACGGCGACTGGCTCGCGGGCACGGGCGGGGCGGGCAGGTCACGTCGTCGGCGCGCGATTTCCTCGGGGGCGACCAGCGCATCACAGCGGCCGGTGTTCAGGTCGATGCGGATGGTGTCGCCGCTTTGCAGCCAACTCAGCCCCCCGCCCACGGCGCTTTCGGGCGATGCGTTGAGGATGGACGGGCTGTCTGCCGTGCCCGACTGGCGTCCGTCGCCCAGCGTGGGCAAAGTGTTGATGCCGCGCCGAATCAGCGCGTCCGGCGGCTGCATGTTCACCACTTCGGCCGAGCCCGGCCAGCCGATGGGGCCTGCGCCGCGCATCACCAGGATGCAGCCTTCGTCGATGTTCAGTGTCGGGTCGTTGATGCGCGCGTGGTAATCGTCTGCGCCTTCAAAAACCACGGCACGGGCTTCAAAGATGCCCTCCTGCCCTGGGCGGTTCAGGTAGCGCTGGCGGAAGGCCTCGGAGATGACCGAGGTCTTCATGATCCCGAAGTCGAACAGGTTGCCGCTGAGCACCATGAAGCCAGCCTTTTCCATCAGTGGCTGGTGGAACGGGCGGATCACCTCGCGGTCATGGGTCTCGCGGCCTTGCAGGTTCTCGCCGACCGTCTTGCCGGTCACGCTGGCGCAGTCGGCATGCAGTTTGCCTGCCTGCTGTAGCTCCCACATCAGTGCAGGCACGCCGCCGGCGCGGAAAAAGCGCTCACCTAAGAACTGCCCCGCAGGCTGCATGTTCAGCAGCAGGGGCAGGTCGTAGGCATGGTCGGTCCAGTCCTGTGCATCGAGCTGCACGCCCGCGTGGCGCGCCATGGCCATGATGTGCACCTGCGCGTTGCTGCTGCCGCCGGCCACGCTGACCACCGAGAGCGCGTTCAAAAAGCTCTCGCGCGTCAGGATGCGCGAGGGGCGCAGGTCTTCGTACGCCATCTCCACGATGCGACTCCCGGTCTCGTACGCCATCTGCCCGCGCTCGCGGTAGGGCGCGGGAATGGCCGCGCAGCCCGGCAACGACAGGCCCAGCGCCTCGGCCACCGCGTTCATGGTCGAGGCCGTGCCCATGGTGTTGCAGTGCCCGGCCGAGGGCGCGCTATTGCAGGCGCGCTGCAAGAATTCTTCTTCGTCGATCTCGCCCGCCGCGAGCTGGCGGCGGCTGCGCCAGATCACGGTGCCCGAGCCCACCAGCTGACCTTCGTGCCAGCCGTCGAGCATCGGCCCGCCCGAGAGCACGATGGCCGGGATGTCCACCGTGGACGCGGCCATGACGCCCGCGGGCGTGGTCTTGTCGCAGCCCGTGGTCAGCACCACCGCGTCGATGGGGTAGCCGTACAGGATCTCCACCAGGCCCAGGTAGGCCAGGTTGCGGTCCAGCGCGGCCGTGGGGCGGCGGCAGTTCTCAAAGATGGGGTGGACGGGGAACTCCATCGGGATGCCGCCCGCATCGCGGATGCCATCGCGCACGCGGCGCGCCAGGTCCAGGTGGATGCGGTTGCAGGGCGACAGGTCGCTGCCCGTCTGCGCAATGCCGATGATCGGCCGGCCCGAGCGCAGCTCTTCGGGTGTGAGCCCGTAGTTCATGAACCGCTCCAGGTACAGCGCGGTCATGTCCGAGCGCTCGGGCGCGGCAAACCATTCGCGGGAGCGGAAGGGGCGGCGGGGTGTTTTGGTCATGGGGTCGGAGCGTCGCAAAAGAAGGGCTGGGCGCAGCCAGGAGCTGCGCCCCGGGGAACGAACCAGTGGCTTACTTGCCGCCCCGCGCCTTGGCCAGCTCGCCCATCAGCTCGCTGGTGGTCTCTTCGCCAAACTCCTTGCCGTACTTGGCCAGCACGGGCTGCAGCTTGGTGCGCAGCTTGGCCTGTTCGGCGGCGGGCAGTTCGGTGATCTGCATGCCGGCCTTCTTCAGCTCGCCCAGGGCGGTTTCACTGAAGGCGCGGATGGTCTTGCGTTCGAACACCGTGGCCTCGCGGGCGGCCTCCTGCACGATCTTCTTCTCGTCGGCCGAGAGGCCGTCCCAGGTCTTCTTGGAGATGAGCAGCACCCAGGCGCTGTACATGTGACGCGACAGCACCAGGTGCTTTTGCACTTCATAGAACTTGCTCGCCAGGATGGTGGCGGGCGGGTTTTCCTGGCCGTCCACGGCCTTTTGTTCCATGGCGGTGTACAGCTCGGTGAACGGCATGGGCGTGGCGTTGGTGCCCAGGGCGTTGAAGGTGTCGAGGAACAAGGGGCTCTGGATTACGCGCAGCTTCAGGCCTGCCAGATCATCGGCCGTGTTGATGGCCCGGCGCGAGTTGGTCACGTGGCGAAAGCCGTTTTCCCAGAAGCCCAGGCCGATCAGGCCCTTGTCGGGCAGCATGGCCAGCAGCTTCTGTCCGAAGGGGCCGTCCAGCACCGCGTCGGCTTCTGCCTCGTTGTTGAAGGTGAGGGGCAGGTTCAGCACACCAAAGGGCTTGATCAGCGACATCAGCGTGGACGAATCGGGAATCGTCATCTCCAGCGTGCCGCCGCGCAGGGCCGAGGTCATGCTCACGTCGTTGCCCAGGGCGCCGCTGGCAAACAGTTTGGCGTTCATCTTGCCGCCGCTCTTGGCCTGCAGGCGTTCGGCAAAGTGGCGCACGGCCTGGGCCTGCGGGTGGTCGTCGCTCAGGCCGATGCCGACCTTGAAGGTGTGTTCCTTGACTTGTGCCGCGACGGGGGCGGCGAGGGCTGCCAGCAGCGTGGCGGCAAGCGCCAAGGATTTGGCGAGGGAAGTGAATTGCATGGTGTCTTGTCTCCGTTGGAATGGCTGACCCCGTTGGCGAGGCCTTCGGCGCCTGCGGCTTTTTGGGGCCAGCCGTCATGAACGCAAGGCGAAGGTTAGGTTTCACGCCCCGGCGGGTCCACTGAATGTTTTGCGACAATCCATTCCAAACGCTTATGAGTCCAGACGAATTTCCGGGTAAACCCTTGTCTTTGGCGCAGGCCTGCGCGCGGCTGCGCTTTCGGCATTTGCAGTTTCTGGACATCCTGGGCCGCACACGCAACCTGCGGCTCACGGCCGAGCAGATGCATGTCACGCAGCCTGCGGCCACCAAGATCCTGATGGACATCGAGGAGATACTGGAAGCGCGCCTGTTCGACCGCCTCTCGCGCGGCATGCGGCCCAACGAGCTGGGGCTTTTCACGCTGCGCTACGCCAGCGCCGCGCTCGATGGGCAGCGCAAGTTTGTCGATGAATTCAATGCGCTCAAGCAGGGCGGCCACGGCCATGTGACAGTGGGCGCCATCACCGGCTCGGCCGCGCATGTGCTGGTGGCGTCGGTGGTCGAGATCCAGCGCCTGCGGCCCCTCTTGGTCATCAAGATCCTGGAGCAGAGCAGCGACCAGCTCATCGCCTGGCTGGCCGAACGCAAGATCGACCTGATGATTGGCCGCTTCACCACCGAGGACCAGCGCAGCCAGTTCCACTACGACCACCTGTCGGCCGAGCCGCTGCATGTGGTGGGCGGGCAGCACCACCCGCTGCGCGGCGCCACCGACCTGTCGCTGACCGAGCTGGCGCACTGGCCGTGGATTCTGTACCCCGCCTCCACGGCGGTGCGCAAGGTGTCGGACGATCTGTTTGGCGGCGCGGGCCTGGCGCTCACGGCGGGGGTGGTGGAGACGCCGTCCTTCCTGTTTGCGCTGGAGCTGATGAACACCACGCACATGATGTCGCTGCAGCCCGCCGCGCTGATCCAGAAATACGTGGACCGGGGCCTGCTCTCGCGCATCCCCGTCGAGCTGCCCGACCGCATGCCCAGCTATGGCCTCATCACCCGCCTGGGCGAGCCGCCCACGCCCTCGGCACAGGCCTTCATCGACGTGCTGCGCGAGACGGCGGGCGTGGTGCCCGACGCTTCTGGGGACTAACTAGCCCTTCGTAGTGCACGGCCTTTTTCGATAACCAACGGTTATTGAAAATTGGGGCCACTGGGCCCTGCCGTTATGCTCTGCGCCCTTTCCCGCAACCCAGGCCTTTTTTCCATGACCGACGCACCCGATACGCCCGACACCATCCAGGAACCCCGCTGCTGGAGCGACGGGCGCTGGACGGCGCAGGTCATCAAGAACGAGGACGACGATGGCTGGGCCGTGGCCATGACCTTGAAGGGCGAGGCCGAGCCCGCGCTGGTGGGCCCCTGGACCATGGGCCGCGACAAGAAGAACCCCAAGCCGCTCGACGTATCGGCCTTCCACACCCTGGTCAAGACCGCGAGCGAGGTGGTGCGCCGCCATGAGCAGCAACTGCACGCGCAACTGAACAAGAGCGTGCACATCACCACCGCAGACGGCCAGCGCTTGCGCGTGGCGCTGGCCATCGTGCCCGACGAGGAAGGCGCCACGGCCACGCTGAGTGCGCAGGACGAGCTGGGCGAGGAACTGGCCCGTGCGTCCGCGCCGCCCACCTTCAAGCTCACACCCGCCAGCGCAGCGGCCTGGGCCGAAGGCGGGTTTCAGCGCGTGCGCTGAACAGACTTCGGCGTTCAGCACAGCCCGAGCCACAGAAACCGCCACTGCCAGTGCAGGCAATCGCCTGCGCGACGGCGTGCCGTGTGCCCGCCGCCTAAAATCCTACCCGTCGGCCCCGAATGACCTTTGGGGCCGACAGCGTTCTCAGGGCGGGGCGGAATTCCCCACCGGCGGTATTTGTTGGTTGAAAAACCAGCAAGAGCCCGCGAGCGCCTGCGGTGCCGTTCTTCGGAGCAGGCCTGCAGGGTCAGCAGATCTGGTGCGAAACCAGAGCCGACGGTCACAGTCCGGATGAAAGAGATCGCGAAACCCACAGCACCCGCCATGGGTGGCTGGGTCCTAGGTGTTTGCCTGCGTGCTTTGTTGCGCGCTGGCATGGCGCTGGGCCTGCGCCGCCCTATGCAGGTGCCGTGTTCGCGCGCGCCCTGATTCTGGTATGACCTGTTTTGAGGAACCCATGAATCAGTCTTCTGCTACTTCTTCCGTCTCTCCCCTGGCCCCTGTCGTCGCCCACCGTGGCGCCCGCGTGGCCATCATCAGTGCCAGCTGGCACCAGGACATCGTGCACCAGGCGCGCGACGCGGCCCTGGCCGAGTTCGACCGCCACGGCCTGCCGCCCGCGCAGGTGGCGCTGTTCGACGTGCCCGGTGCGTTCGAGATTCCGCTCTTGGCGCGCAAGCTCGCGCGCAGCGGGCGCTATGACGCCATCGTGGCCTGTGCGCTGGTGGTCAACGGCGGCATCTACCGCCACGAGTTTGTGACCACCGCTGTCATTGATGGACTGATGCGCGTGCAGCTCGACACCGAGGTGCCCGTGATGTCGGCCGTGCTCACGCCGCGCGACTTCCATGACCACGAGGACCATGTGCGCTTCTTCCGCGAGCATTTCGTGAAGAAGGGCACCGAGGTCGCCCAGGCCTGCCTGCAGACCATGGCCTACCTGCGCAAGCTGGCATCGCCCACGCTGGCCACACCCCAGCAGGCCACGCCTGCGGTGGCCGAGGCCGTGGCAGCCTGAGCGGGCCTGGCAACGCCCCCCGCCCTGTCCGATAACGCTGTAATGCTATTAAATATATAGCTATAAGGGCATGATGGACGCGCGGTAACGACCTTTTTTTCCATAGAAAGCCGCTCAGGTCGCGGCCAGCCGGGGCTGGCGGCCCACGGGCGCCGTGGGGTTTGCCAGGGCCGGGGCATCCGTCTCTGCCAGCCGGAACACTGCCACCGCCTGCACCAGCTGCTGCGCCTGCACCTTGAGGCTGTCGGCGGCGGCGGCACTTTGTTCGACCAGGGCCGCGTTCTGCTGCGTGGCCTGGTCCATCTGCATCACCGCTTCACCCACCTGGGCCACGCCCGCACTTTGTTCGCTGCTGGCGGCGCTGATCTCGCCCACGATGTCCGTCACGCGGCGGATGGAGGCCACCACTTCGGTCATGGTGGCGCCCGCCTTGTCTACCAGCGTGGTGCCTTGTTCCACGCGCTCCACGCTGGCGTGGATCAGGCCCTTGATCTCCTTGGCGGCTTCGGCACTGCGCTGCGCGAGGTTGCGCACCTCGCTCGCCACCACGGCAAAACCCCGGCCCTGCTCACCCGCGCGCGCCGCCTCCACAGCGGCGTTCAGCGCGAGGATGTTGGTTTGAAAGGCGATGCCGTCGATCACGCTGATGATGTCGGCGATCTTCTTGCTGCTGTCGTTGATGCCCTTCATCGTGGTGACCACCTCGGCCACCACATCGCCGCCCTGCACGGCCACGGTGCTCGCACTCACCGCCAGCTGGTTGGCCTGGCGCGCGTTTTCGGCGTTGGCCTGCACGGTGGAGCTCAGCTCTTCCATCGACGCCGAGGTTTCCTCCAGCGCGCTCGCCTGTTGCTCGGTGCGCGCGCTCAGGTCGTTGTTGCCCTGCGCGATTTCGGTGCTGGCCATGGCCACGCTGTCAGCGTTGTGGCGCACCCCGGCCACCACGCGCGACAGGCTTTGCTGCATGGCATGCAGCGCGTTGAGCAGCATCGCGATCTCGTCCTTGCCCTGCACATGCCGCGCCACCGTCAGGTCGCCCCCGGCCACGGCCTGCGACACGCGCACCGCGTTGTCCAGCGGGTTCACCACGGTGCGGCTGAAGGCCACGGCCCCCGCAATGCCCAGGGCACACACCACCAGCATCACGCCCAGGCTGATGGTGGTGGCGCGCTGCGCGGTGGCGGCGGCGCGTTCGGCCACCTCGCTGCTGGCCTTGGCGATCAGGTCGCCCGCCTGGTCCAGCAGCTGCGAGGGCTCGCGGTCCATGCCCGCCACGGCCTTGTCCCCCACCTGCGGGTCGTGGTCGGCGGCTTTGAAGGCTTCAAACCCCTTGCGGTAGGCCGCGCCCATGCGTTCGTGGGCCTGCGCAAACTGGCTCACGCGCTCGCGCCCATCGCCCGGGGGCAGGGCGGCGATCAGCTTTTGCGCCTCGTCCTTGATGGCCTTTTCCTGCTTTTCAAACGCGGCCCAGTAGCGCGTGAGCTGGGCCGGGTCCTTGCCGCGCAGCAGCACGTTTTTCCATTCCTGCACCTGCACCTTGAAGTTGTTGAGCATGGCGGCTGCGAGCCGTTCGTTCTCGAAGCTTTGCGCCACCGTGGTCTGGTAGGTGTCCAGCGCCTGGTTCAGGCGGCTGATGCCGAACAGTGCTGCCGCAAACAGCAGCAGCAAGGCCACGGTGAAGGCGAGGGGGAGCTTGAGGCTGAGCTTCATGGCGGACTCCTTGGTTTTTGTGGCAACCAGCGTGGGGGAGCGAAGAAGACTGCAGATACGCACCACACATGCCATGCATGTAGCGCGATATGGGTTTTTAAAGCAGGTTCTGACGCATTGTGGGCTGTTTGTAATTTTTTGTACAAGCATTTTGCTGAAGCGCGCGGGTAAGATGCCGCCCTGCGCGGAAGCAAGCCGCGCCCGGGCCTGCGGACAGGGTGCAACCCACTTGCCAACACCATGCGTTGTTGACCTTTTCTTCCTTTGTGCTGCCGGAACTGCAGGCCGTCGGTGTTCGATGCACGGAGGTTCTCGTGAAACGTCTTCCCCCCCGGCCCGATCTGGGCCACCTCAAGAAACAAGCCAAAACCCTGCTGGCCGAGGCCCGCGCAGGCGATGCCGCCGCACTGGCGCGCCTGCAGCCGCTGGCCTTGCCCGCAGGCACCGATCTGCGCCTGCACCATGCGCAGTGGTGCCTGGCGCGCGAGCATGGCTTTGCCTCGTGGCCGCAGTTCCAGGCGCTTGTGCTGGCCCGCCGCGCACTGGTGGATGACCCCGCGCGCGCCACGCAACTGTGGCTGCGGCTGGTGTATGCGGGCGACATTGCCGGTGGCAACCACACCGCGCGGCCTGCGTTGGCCGAGCAGCTGTGGGCCGAGGGCGCCATGCCGCAGGCAGAGCAGGACATCTGGCTGGCCTGCGCCGTGGGCGATGTGGCCCGGCTGCGCGACCAGGTGGCGCGCGACCCTGCCTGGGTGCACCAGCCCGGCGGGCCACTGCAGCTGCCGCCGCTGATCGCCGTCACCCATTCCAGCCTGGCGCGGCTGCCCGCGTTTGCCGACGGGTTGTTGGCCTGCGCCGACCTGCTGCTGCGTGCGGGCGCAGATGCCAATCAGCGCGTGGGCAGCCGCTGGCCCCCTGCATCGCTGCAGGCTCCGGATACTTCGCACCCGCTCTCAGCCCTGTACGGCGCGGTGGGTGCTAACCACCATGCGGGCATCACCCGCCTGCTGCTGGCGGCGGGGGCCAACCCCAACGATGGCGAGTCGCTGTACCACGCGCTGGGCAGCCTGGAGTGCACGCGCCTGCTGCTGGAGGCGGGTGCACGGGTGTCTGGCACCAACGCCCTGCACCACGTGCTCGACATGGACGACCTGCCCGCACTGCAACTGCTGCTGGCCCATGGCGCAGACCCCAACGAACCCCTGGGTGGCAGCGCCCCCGGCGCCGCGCCGCTGCTGTGGGCGCTGCGCCGCCGCAGGTCGCAGGCCCATGTGCAGGCGCTGGTGGCAGCGGGGGCCGATGCTGCGGTGGGCACTGCCGAGGGCACCCCCGCGCACATCCAGGCGTTGCGCTACGGCCTGCCGGAGGTTGCAGCCTTTCTGCGCGGTGTGCAGGGTGTGGGCGACATCCCCCCCGGCGAAGCTTTTGTCGCGGCCTGTGCGCAGGGCGACGAAGCGCAGGCGCATGTTTTGCTGGCCGCCCAGCCGGGCCTGGTGCAGCGGCTGACGCCCACCCTGCAGCGCCTGCTGCCCGAGCTGGCCGCGCAGCCGGACTGCGGCGATGCCGTGCGGCTGATGGTGCGCCTGGGCTGGCCCATCGACACGCCGGGCGGCGACTGGGACGGCACGGCGCTGCACCACGCCATCTTCCGGGGCGATGCAGTGCTCACCCGCTTCTTGCTGGAGCACGGCGCGCGCTGGCAGGCACGGCATGGTTTTGAGGACAACGCCTGTGGCGCGCTTGCCTGGGGTTCCATCAACACGCCCGAAGACGGTGGTGACTGGGCGGGCTGTGCCCAGGCACTGCTGGATCACGGCGTGCCGCCTGCTGCACCCGATCCGAACGGATCGGACGCGCTGTGGCTGGACGGCCGGTGGATGCGCTTCTCGGACGAGGTAACGGACTGCCTGCTGGCGTCGGCCGCTTTGCCGGGGCATTCAGCACCTTAGGCCCAGAAAGAACAATGCCCCGCATCCTGTCGGTGCGGGGCATTGTTTGATGTGCGTCGAGTGGCTTTGCGCGCGGCTACACCACGCCCTGCGCCCGCAGCGCCGCAATGCGCGCCGCATCCAGCCCCATCTCGGCGAGCACTTCATCCGTGTGCTGTCCCAGCGCCGGCGGCGCATTGCGCAGCACCGGCGGCGTGGCCGACAGGCGCAGAGGGCTGGCCACGCCGGTGATGTGCTGCACGCTGTCCGTGGCGGCCTTGCCGTCCTTCCAGCGCGGAAGCGTCACGGCCAGGCCGCGCGCCTTCACCTGCGCGTCATCGAACGCCTGGGCAATGGTGTTGATCGGGCCGCAGGGCACGGCCTTGTCTTCCAGCAGGGTGATCCAGTCGGCCGTGGTGCGCGTGCGGGTCACGGCTTCCATGGCGGGGATCAGGTCGGTGCGGTGCTTCACGCGCAGCGTGTTGGTGGCATAGCGGGGGTCGGTGGCCCACTGGGGCTGGCCGGCCGCGGCGCAAAAGCGCTGGAACTGCCCGTCGTTGCCGATGGCCAGCAGCATGTTGCCGTCGGCGGTCGCGAAGTCCTGGTAGGGCGCCAGGCTCGGGTGGCTGTTGCCCATGCGCCCGGGCGCCTTGCCCGTGGCGAGAAACCCCGATGCCTGGTTGGCCAGCACGGCCATGCCCACGTCGAGCAGCGCCATGTCGATGTGCTGGCCCTGGCCCGTGCCGTTAACGGCGTTGTCGCGCACGTGCAGCGCGGCCAGGATGGCGTTGCTGGCGTACAGGCCGGTGAACAGGTCGATCACGGCCACGCCCACGCGCATGGGGCCGCCGCCGGGTTCGGTGTCGGCCTGGCCGGTGATGCTCATCAGGCCCGTCATGGCCTGCACCATCAGGTCGTAGCCCGCGCGCTCGGCATAGGGGCCGTCCTGCCCGAAACCGGTGACCGAGCAGTAGATGAGGCGCGGGTTGAGTGCCCGCAGACTCTCATGGTCCAGGCCGTACTGCTTCAGGCCGCCGACCTTGAAGTTCTCGACCACGATGTCGGCCTCCAGCACCATCTGCCTGATGAGCGCCTGGCCCTCGGGCGAGGCCATGTCGATGGTGACCGAGCGCTTGTTGCGGTTGCAAGCGGTGTAGTAGCTGGCCTGGTTGGTGTCGTTGCCCTCGGCGTCCTTCAAAAAGGGCGGGCCCCACTGGCGCGTGTCGTCGCCCACGCCGGGGCGTTCTACCTTCACCACATCCGCCCCCAGGTCGGCCAGCACCTGCGTGCACCAGGGGCCCGCGAGCACGCGGGAGAGGTCGAGGACCTTGATGCCTGCGAGGGCGCCAGCGTTGGAGTGGGATGTGGTCATGGGTACTATTAAATTGATAGCTTTTAAGGCATGTCCAGAGCGCGGAAACGGCCTAAAAAGCTTGGAAGTTGCGGGGTGTGCCCTGTTCAACTCCCTCTCCCCTCGCGGGAGAGGGTGGGGGAGAGGGGGCGATCAGGCACACCGCTTGCGCCGCTGCCCCCTCTCCCCCGGCCCCTCTCCCGCGAGGGGAGAGGGGAGTTCTCACCGCCGCAGCGTGCAGCGTGCAGCGGCCAGAAGGTCTTCTTTGCTTCAGTTGGCGAACGCGGCGATCCCGGTCTGTGCCCGGCCCAGGATCAGCGCGTGCACGTCGTGCGTGCCTTCATAGGTGTTCACCACTTCTAGGTTCACCAGGTGGCGCGCCACGCCGAACTCGTCGCTGATGCCGTTGCCGCCCATCATGTCGCGTGCCAGGCGGGCAATGTCCAGCGCCTTGCCGCAGCTGTTGCGCTTGATGATGGAGGTGCCTTCCACGCTGGCCGTGCCCGCGTCCTTCATGCGGCCGAACTGCAGGCAGGCCTGCAGGCCGATGGCGATCTCGGTCTGCATGTCGGCCAGCTTCTTCTGGATGAGCTGGTTGGCGGCCAGGGGGCGGCCAAACTGCTTGCGGTCCAGCGTGTACTGACGGGCCGTGTGCCAGCAGAATTCGGCCGCGCCCAGGGCGCCCCAGGCGATGCCGTAGCGCGCGCTGTTCAGGCAGGTGAAGGGTCCTTTGAGGCCCTGCACTTCAGGGAACGCGTTTTCTTCGGGCACGAACACATCGTCCATCACGATCTCGCCTGTGATGGAGGCGCGCAGGCCCACCTTGCCGTGGATGGCGGGGGCCGTCAGACCCTTCCAGCCCTTTTCCAGCACAAAGCCGCGGATGGGGCCCACAGCGCCGCCTTCGGACACTTCCTTGGCCCAGACCACGAACACGTCGGCCACGGGGCTGTTGGTGATCCACATCTTGCTGCCCTTGAGCTTGTAGCCGCCATCGACCTTGTAGGCGCGCGTGGCCATGCTGCCGGGGTCGGAGCCGTGGTCGGGCTCGGTCAGGCCAAAGCAGCCAATCCACTCGCCGCTGGCCAGCTTGGGCAGGTACTTCTGGCGCTGGGCTTCGCTGCCGAATTCATAAATGGGCACCATCACCAGCGACGACTGCACGCTGGCCATCGAGCGGTAGCCCGAATCCACGCGCTCCACCTCGCGGGCGATCAGGCCATAGGCCACGTACGACAGGCCGGGGCCGCCGTACTGCTCGGGGATGGTGGGGCCCAGGAGACCCACTTCGCCCATCTCGCGGAAGATGCTCACGTCCATCTTTTCGTGGCGGAAGGCATCCAGCACGCGGGGGGCCAGCTTGTCCTGGCAATACACGGCTGCCGCGTCGCGGATGGCGCGCTCGTCGTCCGTCAGTTGCTGGCTCAGAAGGAACGGGTCATCCCATTGAAAAGCGGCGTGGGCCATGTGTGTCTCCAGGTCAGGAAAGGGAAGAAAAAACGAATCTGGAACGCATCGTAGGCCTGGGAGCTATGGCCCGCAAGCGAGTTCTTTTCATCCAGACATGCGTTTATGGAATGTATGGAATACTTGCCGCAGACAGCTTTAAGGGCTGGCTGACTCCTTACAAGTTCCTCTTCATCATGCGCCGCAACATTCCATCGACCCAGGCCCTGGCCTGTTTTGAAGTCGCCGCCCGCCACGAGAGCTACACCCGCGCCGCGCAGGAGCTGTCGCTCACCCAAAGCGCCGTGTCGCGCCAGATCCAGGCGCTGGAAGAATTTTTGGGCGTGGCACTGTTCCGCCGCACGCGCCACGGGGTGGTGCTGACGCCTGCGGGCGCGCACTATGGCCGCCAGGTGGCGCGCTGGCTGCAGGGGCTGGAGCGCGACACGCTCGACGTGATGGCCCACCAGGGCGAGGGCGGCACCATCACGCTGGCGGCGGTGCCCACGTTTGCCACGCGCTGGCTCATCCCGCGCCTGCCGCAGCTGGCGCAGGCGCACCCCGACATCGTGGTGCACATCGACACCCAGACCCGGCCCTTTTTGTTTGCCGACACCACGTTTGACGCCGCGCTGTACGCGGGCACGGCCGAGCAGGTGAGCAACTGGCCAGGCGTGCAGGCGCAGTTACTGATGCACGAAGACGTGGTGCCCGTGTGCAGCCCCCGCCTGCTCGAATCTGCTGCGCCCCGGGGGCTGGGCCGCGCCCACCAGCCGGTGGCCGCCGAGGCGCTGGCCGACCTGCCCCTGCTGCAGCAAAGCACACGCCCCTACGGCTGGCGCCAGTGGTTCGATGCGATGGCGGTGGATGCGCCGCATGCGCTCGATGGCCCGCGCTACGAGCTGTTCTCCATGCTGGCCGTGGCGGCCACGCACGGCATGGGCGTGGCGCTGATCCCGCCGCTGCTCATCGAGGCCGAGCTTGCCAGCGGCGAGCTGGTGGTGGCCTGCAACCGCCCGTTGCGTGGTGAGCGGGCGTATTACCTCATCAGCCCCGCGCAGGTCCAGCCCCCGGTGCTGGCCACGTTTGCGCGCTGGCTGCAGCAGATGGCCGAGGCGGCGGGCGCTCCGGTTGCGGGATGACGCGCTTGCGTCCACCCGGGCGGTGAACTAATCTGGCTGCGCGGAAGTCTGTCTTTCATTCAGCAACTTTGTTGGAGAGCGACCACCATGACCACTTACCACGCTCCGCATTTCGACCCCACCGTGGACGAGATTGCAACCCTCAAGCAACTGGAGATGGGCGAAATCATCACCCTGCCCCACGCGCTCAAGGACCATGTCTCCGGGCGCCTGCTGGAGTGGGGGTTTGTCACCAAGGGGCCTGGGGGAGATCTGGCCATCACGGCCAGCGGCCGCCAGCTGATTCGGCGGCAGGACAACTGAAGCGCCCTGTACGAGCCCCCCGCCGGGTGCACTGGCCAGTGCCCCGGCATTGACCCGGGCGATGCGTCCAGTCGCAATTCAGAGATGCCTGACTGGGTATTCGGGCGCGCACAGGCACTTGCCGGGCCGCCGTTCTATCCTGCGGCCTTCTTTGCGAGGTCTGCCCATGTTTCCTCTTCGCACCACTATCGGTGTGGTCGCCCTGGTGCTGGCTGGCCTGCTCCTGGCAGGCTGCAGCACCGTGAAGCTGGCCTACGGCCAGGCCCCGCAGTTGCTGGCCTGGCAACTGAACCGGTATCTGGACCTGTCGCAGCCGCAGGCCGAGCGGGTGCGTGACGAGCTGGCCGAGCTGCACCGCTGGCACCGCGACACCCTGCTGCCCGAGCACGCCGGGCTGCTGCAAAAGCTGCGCCAGCAGCTGCCCGCCCCCATGTCCCCCGAGCAGGCCTGCCGCGCCTACGCCGACCTGCGCACCCAGATCGATCAGCTGCTGGCCCGGGCCGAGCCGTCGCTGGTGTGGCTGGCTTCGGACCTGTCCGAAGCCCAGCTCCGCAGCCTGCAAAAAAGGCAGGCTGACAGCAATGCCGACTGGAAAAAGGAGTGGCTCGACCCCACCCCGGACAAGCTGCGCGAGCACCGCTATCAGCAACTGCTATCGCGCACCGAAGACTTCTACGGCAGCCTGCAGGAGCCCCAGAAGGCCGCGCTGCGCCGCTACATCGCCCAGTCGTCCTTCGACCCGCAGCGCACCTACGCCGAACGCCTGCGCCGCCAGACGGACCTGGTCCAGGTGCTGCGCCAGATGGCGCAGGAGCGCGGCAACACTGACCAGGCCCGCACGCTGGTGCGCGGCTACCTGGCCCGCCTCAACACCTCCCCGGACGCGGCCTACCAGCGCTACGCCCAGGCGCTGGTGGAAGAAGGCTGCGCCGGTTTTGCGGCAGTGCACGCCACCATGACCCCCGCACAGCGGCTGCGGGCCGTGGCCTCGGTCGGTGCCTACGAACAGGACTTCATCACCCTGGCAGCCCAGCGGGTGTCGCGCAGCGACCCCGTGCCCCAGTGACCCTGCATGGATAGGACGGGTGGCGCAAGGGCAACAATTCCATGGCCTTGCCCGCCCGTTTGGGTGGATCATCGTGTCCTTGGCACCTGCAGGAGACCCCCATGAACCAGGCTGTCTATCTGAAACTCAAGGGCATCGTGATCCAGGACCTCATCAAAAACCCGCGCCGCGTGTCGTTTCACGAGCGGGAACTCAAGAGCGAAGGGCTCACGCCAGAGTACCGGCGTGCTGTGGAAGAGGCACTGGAGGAGCTGCGCGCGGCGCAGCGGCGCAGGGGGTAGCCGGGCACAAAAAAGTCCGCAAGGAGCAGAAGGCCCTGGTCATCCACCAAAACAGTGACCCCCTCGAAGCCATGGCCCGCAACTGGATCGAACACTAGCCTGCAGGCTGGGAGCCCTGGGCAGCATACAACCCTCAGTCGAAAACGGCGTCTTCCCCACCCTTGGTTCATGCCCCATGGCCAGCCTCAAGCCCGAGACCTGAGGGAAGCCGTCAAGCAGGTTGAAGTAAGGGGCACCGCCGACCAAGCGGGCCGCGTGCTGTAGTGCGCGAAAGCCATCTACCGCTGGGTCGTCGCCCACTGCCGCATTGATACCAACCCCATGCTCGAGTTGGTGTCCTCGGAAATCCTCAAGCCCAGCACAGTCCAACGCAGGGCGAAAGAGAGCCGCTGATAGCAGCCCATGCGGCACCCCACTTCGTGCCACCTCCTCCACGAGTGGGAGCAACACCAGGGCGGGGCCGGAATCGCAAATCAGCCCGTAGGCCGCATGAAATCTATGTTTTTGATTTTTGTTTTCAAAAAGTGCCGTCAAAAATACCAACATTTTTCGACGCGTCTTGCTTGTGGCGCAAATCAAACGCTATGACGCGTCCTGACCCTCTGTGATTCTCTCGGCGGTCGCGAACCGGTACATGGGCCACTCGCACCGGCCACTGCGGCCTGGCTGTGGGCAAGAAGAGGCGCCTCTGGATGCGCGTAAAAGAGATTCTCCGCAGCGGGGAGTGGGTCGCCGAGATAGCTGGCAAAACCGGCCCTAATGCGGCCCTCGCGCGGCCCCACGGGGTGAACCTGGGCCGCTCTACGGAGAACTGTCGCAAGCTAGTGCAGCGTGTTCACGCCTACACACCCAACGCTAGGGTTTTCTGCTTTGCCAGGAAGCGGTAGCTCATCCGCCAGTATTTACCCGCGCCTTTGACGTGGAGATACAGCCCCTGACCATCTGCGTACTTTTCGCCCGCTTTGGACCCAGTGGGTTTCACGTTCTTCACGAAGGTATCTGTCAATGCCATGGATGCCCCTTTTGTTGGTATCTCTGGCGTTGGTATTTCCAGATACCTACGCAGATACCAACAATTTGTTGGTATGTCATGGTAGCTAGTGAGGTGACGCGAGACAAAGAAAAACCCGCTACACCTATGAGATGTAGCGGGTTTGATCCGTCTTGATGCTATCTGAGAGCATTAGATGGTGCCCGGGGCCGGAATCGAACCGGCACGCCTTGCGGCGGGGGATTTTGAGTCCCCTGCGTCTACCAATTTCACCACCCGGGCTGGAATTCGTGAAGCCCCAAATTATGGCACAGTAGGGCGCATGAAATATCCGACGATTGAAGACGCGGTGGGCAACACGCCGCTGGTGGCGCTGCAGCGCATTGGGGCGCAGGACAACGGGGCGCGTGGCAACGTGGTGCTGGGCAAGCTGGAGGGCAACAACCCGGCAGGTTCGGTCAAGGACCGGCCCGCGCTGTCCATGATCCGCCGCGCCGAGGAGCGGGGCGACATCCGCCCCGGTGACACGCTGATCGAGGCCACGTCGGGCAACACCGGCATTGCGCTGGCGATGGCGGCGGCCATCAAGGGCTACCGCATGGTGCTGGTGATGCCCGAGGATTTGTCCATCGAGCGCGCGCAGACCATGAAGGCCTTTGGCGCCGAGCTGGTGCTCACCCCCAAGAGCGGTGGCATGGAACACGCCCGCGACCTGGCCGAGGCCATGCAAAAGCGCGGCGAGGGCAAGGTGCTGGACCAGTTTGCCAACCCCGACAACCCGCGTATCCACTACGAAACCACCGGCCCCGAGATCTGGGAGCAGACGGGTGGGCGCATCACGCACTTTGTGAGCGCCATGGGCACCACGGGCACGATCACGGGTGTGTCGCGGTTCCTCAAAGAGAAGAACCCCGGCATCCAGATCATCGGCGCGCAGCCAGAGGAAGGCTCGCGCATCCCGGGCATCCGCAAGTGGCCGCAGGAATATTTGCCCAAGATTTACGACGCCAGCACCGTGGACGAGCTGGTGTACGTGAGCCAGGACAACGCCGAAGACATGTGCCGCCGCCTGGCGCGCGAAGAAGGCATCTTTGCAGGCATTTCGGCCGCGGGCGCCTGCTGGGTGGCGCAGCAGATCGCCGCGCGCGAGAGCAACGCCACCATCGTGTTTGTGGTCTGCGACCGGGGCGACCGTTATCTGTCCACCGGCGTGTTCCCGGCCTAAAGGCGTGTCCCAGCGCCGCCGGGTCTGCAAAATGTGAATGAAATTGGCTGCTTGCGCGCGATGGATAGGCGCTAGTAGCTATCAAAATAATAGTAAATCATGCACTACGAAGTTCGCCACTGCACCCACTGCGGCACCGCGCTGCAGCCCATCACCCTGGCCGAAGACGGCGGCGATAAGGAGCGCCTGCGCTGCCCGGCCTGCGGCTGGACCCACTGGAACAACCCCACGCCTGTGCTGGCTGCGATCGTGGAGGTGGATGGCAAGGTGCTGCTGGCGCGCAACGCGGCCTGGCCGGCCAAGATGTTTGCGCTGATCACCGGCTTCATGGAGGCGGGCGAGTCGCCCCAGGAGGGCATTGCGCGCGAGGTGAAGGAAGAAACCAACCTCGACGTGCAGTCCACCACCCTGGTGGGGGCGTATGAGTTCCTGCGCATGAACCAGATCATCATTGCCTACCACGTGGTGGCTAAGGGGCAGGTCAAGCTATCGCCCGAGCTGGTGGACTACCGCTTTTATGACCTGCATGAACTCAAGTGCTGGCCCGCAGGCACCGGCTACGCGCTGGCCGACTGGCTGCGCACGCGGGGGCACGAGCCCGTGTTCTTCACGGCAGAGGAAAATGAGGAGCGCCGCCGTGGCCTGAACCTGCCGCCCAAGGACTAGAAGAGAACCACACCATGGACATCCACAAAGAAATCGACACCCGGGGCCTGAACTGCCCCCTGCCCATCCTCAAGGCCAAAAAAGCGCTCTCCGACATGGCCAGCGGCCAGCTGCTCAAGGTGGTGGCCACCGATGGCGGCTCGCTGCGCGACTTCCAGGCGTTTGCCAAACAGACGGGCAACGAGCTGGTGGAGCAGCAGACGGAGGGTGAGGAGTTCATTCACATCCTGCGTCGCAGATAGGCATAAAAATAGCTGCTAGCGCCCATTGGGTAAGCGTTAGCAGCTATCAAAGTGGAAGCGCTAGGGGCGCTTCCTGCATGGATTGACGGATGGGGCGGTGGCTTACAGCGCCAATGCCTTCAGATATTCCCGGAAGTGCGCCCCCACCTGCGGGTGCTGCAAGGCCAGCTCCACGGTCGCTTCCAAGAAGCCTTCCTTGCTCCCGCAGTCATAGCGTTTGCCCTGGTACTGGAAGGCGTACACGGCTTCGTGCTGCATCAGGCGGGCGATGCCGTCGGTGAGCTGGATTTCGCCGCCCACGCCGCGTGGCTGGTTGCGGATTTCGTCGAACACACCGGGGGTGAGGATGTAGCGGCCTGCCACGCCCATGCGCGAGGGGGCGACATCGGCCTTGGGCTTTTCAACAATGCGTTCGATGCGAATCAGCGGGCCGCCAGCGGGCTCGCCCGCCACGATGCCGTACTTGTGCACCTGGTCTTCCGGCACTTCCTGCACGGCGATGACCGAGCGGCCTTGCTGGCGGAAGGCGGTGGCCATCTGGGCCAGCACGGGCTGGCCGCCGGGGGGGCCGACCATCAGGTCGTCGGCCAGCAGCACGGCGAAGGGCTCCTTGCCCACCAGGGGCTCAGCGCACAGCACGGCGTGGCCCAGGCCGAGCGAGCGGGGCTGGCGCACAAAGGCGCAGTCCATGTCGTCGGGCTGGATGGAGCGTACCAGCGCCAGCAGTTCCTTCTTGTTGGCGGCTTCCAGCTCGGCCTCCAGCTCGTACGCCGTATCGAAATGGTCTTCGATGGCGCGCTTGCTGCGGCCGGTCACGAAGATCATGTGGCGGATGCCAGCGGCGTAGGCCTCTTCCACGGCGTACTGGATCAGCGGCTTGTCCACCACGGGCAGCATCTCCTTGGGCGATGCCTTGGTGGCGGGCAAAAAGCGCGTGCCCAGGCCAGCAACGGGGAAAACGGCCTTGCGGACGGTGGTGGCAACAGTCATGGGTCTCCTTGATGGCGGTGTTGGGTGTGTTGTTGTCGCGGGTATGCAAGGGTCAGGCCAGGGGATGGCTGGCCCGTGTCCTTTTTGTCAGCCCAGGCGGCCCAGCTGGTCGCGCAGGCGGGTCAGCGTGGCGCCAAAGTCGGCAATGCGCTTCTTTTCCTGGTCGATCACGGCCGGTGGGGCCTTGGCCACAAAGGCTTCGTTCGAGAGCTTGTTGTTGGCCTTGGCCACCTCGCCCTCGATGCGGGTGATTTCCTTGGACAGGCGCGCCTTTTCGGCGGCCACGTCGATTTCCATGTACAGCGCCAGGCGGGCCTCGCCCACCACGGCCACGGGCGCGGCCTGCGCGGCGGCGGCCCAGGCGGCCTCGTCGTCAAACACCTTCACCTCGCTGAGCTTGGCCAGGGCCTGCAGCACCGGGCCCACGCCGCGCATGAACTCGGTGTCGCCCACCACGTACAGGGGGAGGCGGGTGGAGGGAGAAACGTTCATCTCGCCCCGCAGCGCACGGCACGCGTCCACCAGGCCCTTCACACGGCCCATGTGGGCAATCGCGGCCTCGTCGATCTTCTCGGGTTGCGCCTGCGGATAGCGGGCGATGCTGACCGACTCGCCAGGGATACCGGCCACAGGCGCCACCACCTGCCACAGGGCTTCGGTGATGAACGGGATGATGGGGTGGGCCAGGCGCAGGATGGCTTCCAGCACGCGGATCAGCGTGCGGCGCGTGGCGCGCTGCTGCGCTTCGGCGCCGTTCTGGATCTGCACCTTGGCAATTTCCAGATACCAGTCGCAGTACTCGTTCCAGACAAAGTCATAGATCGTGTTGGCCACGTTGTCGAGGCGGTATTCCTCAAAGCCCTTGGCGACCTCGGCCTCGGTCTTCTGCAGCAGCGAGGTGATCCAGCGGTCGGCCTGGCTGAACTCCATGTAGCCGTGGGCGCTGCCGCCGGGCTGGCACTCTTCCTTGGTGTGTTCCTTCAGGCCGCAGTCCTGGCCCTCGCAGTTCATCAGCACGAAGCGGCTGGCGTTCCACAGCTTGTTGCAGAAGTTGCGGTAGCCCTCGCAGCGCTTGCTGTCGAAGTTGATGCTGCGGCCCAGGCTGGCCAGCGCCGCAAAGGTGAAGCGCAGCGCATCGGCGCCGTAGGCGGGAATGCCTTCGGGGAATTCCTTTTGCGTGTTCTTGCGCACGGTGGGCGCAGTCTCGGGCTTGCGCAGGCCGGTGGTGCGCTTGTCCAGCAGGGGTTCCAGCGCAATGCCGTCGATCAGGTCCACCGGGTCGAGCACGTTGCCTTCGGACTTGCTCATCTTCTTGCCCTGCGCGTCGCGCACCAGGCCGTGGATGTACACGTGCTTGAACGGCACGCGGCCGGTGAAGTGCGTGGTCATCATGATCATCCGGGCGACCCAGAAGAAGATGATGTCGTAGCCCGTGACCAGCACGGTGCTGGGCAGGTACAGGTTGAAGTCGTCGGTCTCGGCGGTGCCTTGTTCAGGCCAGCCCATGGTGCTGAAGGGCACGAGGGCGGACGAGTACCAGGTGTCGAGCACGTCCTCGTCGCGGCGCAGCTGCTTGCCCGGGGCCTTGGCCTGCGCCTCGGCTTCCGTGCGGGCCACGATCACGCTGCCGTCTTCGTCGTACCAGGCCGGGATCTGGTGGCCCCACCACAGCTGGCGGCTAATGCACCAGTCCTGGATGTTGTTCATCCACTGGTTGTAGGTGTTCACCCAGTTCTCGGGCACGAACTTCACATCGCCGCTGGCCACGGCATCGATCGCCTTTTGCGCAATGCTCTTGCCCGTGGGGTCCTGGTCGCTGACTTTGCTCATGGCCACGAACCATTGGTCGGTCAGCATGGGCTCGATCACCTGGCCGGTGCGGGTGCAGATCGGCACCATGAGCTTGTGCTTCTTCACCTCGACCAGCGCGCCGATGGCTTCGAGGTCGCCCACCACGGCCTTGCGGGCCACGAAGCGGTCCATGCCCTGGTATTTGGCGGGCGCGTTCTCGTTGATGGTGGCCTGCAGCGTCAGCACCACGATCATGGGCAGCTTGTGGCGCTGGCCCACGGCATAGTCGTTCTGGTCGTGTGCGGGGGTGACCTTGACCACGCCCGTGCCGAACTCCTTGTCCACGTACTCGTCGGCGATCACCGGAATCTGGCGGTCGCACAGGGGCAGGTTGACCATCTTGCCGATGAGGTGCGTGTAACGCGCGTCTTCCGGGTGCACCATCAGCGCCACGTCGCCCAGCATGGTCTCAGGCCGGGTGGTGGCCACGGTCAGGCTGCCCGATCCATCGGCCAGTGGGTAGGCGATGTGCCACAGCGAGCCGTCTTTTTCTTCGCTCTCGACTTCCAGGTCGGACACGGCGGACTGCAGCTTGGGGTCCCAATTCACCAGGCGCTTGCCGCGGTAGATCAGGCCTTGCTCGTACAGCTTCACGAAGGTGTCGGTCACCACGGCGCTCAGCTTGTCGTCCATGGTGAAGTATTCGCGGCTCCAGTCCACGCTGTCGCCCATGCGGCGCATCTGCGTGGTGATGGTGTTGCCGGACTTTTCCTTCCACTCCCACACCTTGCTCACAAAGTTCTTGCGCGCCTCGGGCGGGGTGGGGCCCATGTCGTAGCGGCTGATGCCTTGCTCTTGCAACTGGCGCTCCACCACGATCTGCGTGGCGATGCCCGCGTGGTCGGTGCCGGGCACCCAGACGGTGTTGAAGCCGCGCATGCGGTGGTAGCGCGTGAGGCTGTCCATGATCGTCTGGTTGAACGCATGGCCCATGTGCAGCGTGCCCGTCACGTTGGGGGGCGGCAGCTGGATGGAGAACGCCGGTTCGCCCGCCTGGGGCTGGCCCGTGCCACGGTGGCCTGCGGTGCCATAGCCGCGCTTTTCCCATTCGGGGCCCCAGTGGGCTTCCAGTGCGGCAGGTTCAAAAGACTTGGACAGGCTGTCGAGGCCGGGTTGTGCTTGGGGCGTGCTCATGGGGTCTGGCAGAAGGAAGAGGCGGGCACAGGGCGCGCCTCAGCGGTCAAGAGGGTGGACCGGGCATTTTACGGGAGTGTCGGCCGGTGCCTGGCGGCGTTTTTCGCTCGTCCCGGTCCCTCCAGCGCTCCATTGTCGTTCCGCCTGTCGGGCATTTCTCGCCAATTGTTACCTTGTCGCTCGACCGGCCCGCCGTGGCGTCTTGATAATCCCGCCCGGTGGAGCAAGAGGGCCTTCGGAGAGGGAGGCGTAGCTTCATGCTTCGCCCGGGTCAAAAACATATAACCAATCGGTCCCACCCATGCATCTTTCCTCCGCACTCCGCGCGGGCCTTGCCAAGGTCTTTGTCTATGCGCTGCTGGCGCTTTTTCTCATCCCGGCGTTGACCTTGGGGTTCAGCGTCTACGCACAGCGCGACCAGGACGCGGATTTTGTGGCGGGCATGAGCCAGCGCATCGACGCCGCAAAGGCCATGCCATCGGCCGAGAAGCAGGCGCGCAAGGACTACTTCCGCAGCAACCCGCCGTCCACCATTTGCGACAACCGCTCTGTCGAGGCGCAGGAGTACCGCGAAGCCCTGTGCGAGCGGTTTTCCGACGTGTGGCAGTTCCACATGGCGCACAAGGTGTCGTTCTGGACCCTGGTCGCCAGCGTTGTGCTGCTGGTGGTGGTGCTGGGCCTGGGCGCGCTGGCCTTTGCCGACCGCACGCTGCAGTACACCAGCTTTGTGGCGGGCTGGCGCCTGACCACCTGGGCCAGTGCTGCCGCGCTGGTGGTGCAGGGGGCGATGGCGGTGTGGTTGTCGTTCTGGGTCACGGCCTTCTTCTTTCACAAGTATTCGCCCAAGCTGGTGCTGTTTGTGGGGTTTGCGGTGCTGGCGGGCGTGCTGGTGGCGGTGGCTGGCATCTTCAAGCGCGTGCAGTCCCAGAGCCGTGCCGTGGGCGAGCTGGTGTCCGAGGACGATGCGCCGCTGCTGTGGAAGCGCATCCGCCACATGGCGCGGCGCCTCAAGACCGATCCGCCGCAGCACATCGTGGCGGGCATCGACGCCAACTTTTTCGTGACCGAGGCGCCGCTCACGGTGGGCAACCAGACACTGACAGGACGCACCCTGTTTGTCAGCCTGCCGCTGCTGCGCATCCTCGACCAGGCCGAGGCCGACGCCGTGTTCGGCCACGAGTTGGCCCACCTGCGCGGCGGCGACACCCAGAGCAGCGCCCGGCTGGGTCCGAAGCTGGTGCAGTTTGACCACTACCGCCACGCGGTCCGCAGCGGCGGGTTGTCGGCCGTGGTGTCGCCAGTGCTGGACCTGTTCCGCACCATCTTCGAGTTTGCCCTGGCGCGCGACAGCCGCGAGCGCGAGTTCAAGGCCGACCGCATTGCCGCCAAGCTCATCTCGCCCGCTGCGATTGCGCAGTCGCTGGTCAAGATTGCGGCCTACGCGCAATACCGCGCCAGGATCGAGGACGAGCTGTTTGGCCGCAATGAGCAGCAGGACGGTGCCACGCTGGGCATTGCGCGTTTTGTGGCCCAGGGGCTGGCGCCGTATGCGGCGTCCGACGATTTCCTGGAGGCGATGAAAACGGCCAACGTGCCGCACCCCTTCGACTCGCACCCCGCCATGCCCGAGCGCCTGCGCAACGTGGGCATGGCGCTGAAGGAGCGGGACTATGGCGCCATCGCCGTGCGCGTGCCCGCCACCACCTGGGTGCAGGAGATTTTGACGGCCGACGCGATTGAGCAGCGTCTGTGGAGCGACTACGAACAGCAGTTTGCGCAGGACCACGAACGCAGCCTGGCCTACCGCTACGAGCCCGCCACCGACGAAGAGCGCGCGCTGGTGCTGCGCTACTTTCCGCCCGTGGTGTTTGCGCTCAAGGGGGAGAACACGGTGGAGGTCAGCATCGACGGTATTCGCACCTCTGCCGACGAGACCACTGTGTTCTGGGACGCCGTCAAGGCGCTGGAATTCAAGGAAAGCAGCTTTGGCAACACGCTGCTCGTGACCCACCCCGAGAAGAATGCCCTGGGCCTGGGCGCCAAGACCAGCAAGGTCAAGCTGTCGGGCCTCACCAAGGAAAAAGATCGCTTCAACGCCGTGGTGGGTGCCTACTGGCAGCGCCACCAGATCATGCGGGCCCAGCAGCAGCAACACCAAGAGCCGCCGCACAAGGGGTGACCGCTACCGGCCAAAGCTGTTGAGGCTGGATTGCTATCAAATATATAGCTATTGACGCTTGATGGTCGCGCGGTAGCGGCCATTTTTGCTTCTATTTTCCGCCCGCGCCACGGCCCATCCTGCGCTGGCAGGCGGGGCGTGGCAGCGGCAAGAGCGGATCAGGCCTTGACGAATTCCGGCCGGTCGTTCTGCTGTGGCTTGAGCGGCTCGGCCACCTTGCCTTCGGCGCGCTCCTTGCGCCACTGTTCCTTGCGGGCCGTCCATTCGGCCAGGCGTGCGTGGGCCACGGTGCTGTCCTTGGCCATCTGCTCCTCGTTGGCCAGTTGGGCCGACAGCTCCAGCCGGATGCCGTTGGGGTCAAAGAAATAGATGCTGTGGAAGATGTGGTGGTCCGTCACGCCCAGCACCTCGATGCCGTGGGCTTCCAGGCGCTTCTTGGTGTTCTCCAGCTCCTGCACCGTGTCCACGCGGAAGGCGATGTGGTTGACCCACAGCGGTGTGTTGGGCGAAGGCTCGGCCTTCACGTCGTCGCCCAGGTCGAAGAAGGCAATGAACGAGCCATCCTTGAGGCGGAAGAAGAAATGCGTGTAGGGGCAGTATTCGCCCGTGCTGGGCACGTAGTCGCTCTGGATGATGTGGTACAGCGGCAGGCCCAGGATGTCTTCGTAGAACTGGCGTGTTTCCTCGGCATCACGGGCCTTGTAGGCGTAGTGGTGCAGCTGCTGGATGGCAGCAGGCGCGGGCAGGGTGGCCAGGTCGGGCTTCTTCAGGACAGCGTTCATGCGGAGTCTCCTCAAATCGGTTTGGTAATTCTACTATTCGTAATTGATTTACGTTAAGTTAATTTTCAATAGAACGAGCCACCAAAGAAAAAGCCACCCGCAACACGGATGCTGCGGGTGGCTTGCACAGAAGAGGGTCCAGGGCTCAGGGCTCGTGGCACCTCTGTCTTGGAGGCGTGCTGGTTTACTGCTTCACAGCTTCAATCTGCACCACCAGGCGCACGTTCTTGGGGAAGCCCCATTCCACGCCGTAGTTCATGCCCCACTGGGTGCGGTCGATGGTGGTTTCAAAGTCGCCGCCGCACACTTCGCGCTTGAGCATCGGGCTGTCGTAGCAGTTGAACTGCGTGGCCTTCAGGGTGACGGGCGCGGTCTTGCCCAGCAGCGTGAGCTGGCCGGTCACTTCGCTGACCTTGTCGCCGTTGAAGCTGAACTTGTCGGACACGAACTTGATCGTGGGGTGCTTGGCGGCGTCGAACAGGTCGGCGCTTTGCAGGTGCTTGTCAAACGGAGGCGTGCCCGAGTTCACCGAGGTGGTGTCGATGGAGATCTCCACCTTGCCGGTCTTGGCGGCGCGATCAAACTCGACCGTGCCTTGCTTCTTGTCGAAGCGGGCGCGGTTGGTGGTGGCGCCAAAGTGACCGATCTCGAACGTCACAAAGGTGTGCGTGGGGTCGATGGCGTAGTTGGCGGCCTGGGCGGCGCCAGCGGTCATTGCAGTGGCAGCGGCCACGGCGAGCAGGGAGAACAGGGACTTGCGCATGAAAAGACTCCTTGAAAAGAGGAACTACGAAACGAACCAGGGGAAAACGGAGGACGAAAGAGGCGGCGCTGCAGCCAGAGACCGGTCAAAGACCGGTCACAGCTTGCCTACGCCGGTCAGTGCGAGCTTGAACTTCACGGTCACGTCGTCGGCCACCATCGAGGTGTCGGCCCACTCGTTCTCACCGATCTTGAACGCCAAGCGCTTGATGGGCAGGGTGCCGGTGGCCGTGGTGGTGGCGCCGCTTTGGGTCAGTGTGACCGGCACGGTCACGTTCTGTGGCGTGCCCTTGATGGTGAGCTTGCCCGCCACTTCGAACTTGCCGCCGCCCAGCGCCTTGATGCTGGTGGACTCGAACTGCGCCTGCGGGAACTTGGGCACGTTGAACCAGGTGGGCTTGGGCAATTCCGCGTCGGTCTCGCGCGAGCCCAGCGTGGCGCTGCCGGTATCCACCGTGAGGGCGATCTTGCTGCTGGCCAGCTTGGCCGGGTCAAACGCCACCTGGGCGCTGAACTTCTTGAAATGGCCGTCCAGCGGCACGCCCATCTGGCGCGCGGTGAACTGCACCTCGCTCTGGGCGGGCACCAGCTGCTGCTGGGCCATGGCGGCCTGGGCGCCCACCACCAGGGCGGCGCCGAGCACGATGCGGGACAGGGGGGAAGACAGATTCATTCGCAAACTCCGTTCAAAAGACAGAAAGTGAAAGCCGTGTCGGTGGCCGAGGGCGCTGCGCGCCGCTGGCAGTGTTGGAGACTGGTGAGGCCGTGGCCTGTGCGCCTGTGAGAGCGGCAAAGCCGGGCCACCGGGTGCATACCCCGTCCAGAGGAGAGGGGGCGTGAGGTGCAGGCGAGTAGATCAGGGAACGCCCCGTTTACCAGGGCAGCATGCGCGAGAGCAGGCCATCGCGGTCGATGAGGTGGTGCTTGATGGCGGCGGCCACATGCAGCAGCACCAGGCCCGCCATGGCGAAGGCGGTGATCTGGTGCCAGGGCTTGATGGCCTCGGCCAGCTCCTTGCTCACGGGCACAAAGTCGGGCAGCTGCCACAGGCCCATGAACACGATGGGGAACCCTGCGGCCGAGCTGTAGGCCCAGCCAATCAGCGGCACGGCAAAGAACAGGGCGTACAGCAGCCCGTGGGTGCCATGGTGGGCCAGTTTCTGCCAGCCGGGCATGGCCTTGGCCATCGCCGATGGCAGGGCTGGCGGGCGGTGCGTGGCACGCCACAGCAGGCGCAGAACCGACAGCACCAGCAGGATGACCCCCGCCCACTTGTGCCAGTTGTAGAGCTTGAGCCGCTGCGGCGAAAACGGCAGGCCCGTCATGTAGATGCCCACGCCAAACAGGCTGATCAGCGCAAGGCCCAGCACCCAGTGCAGCAGCATGGCGGTGCGCGTGTAACGGCGCGGGGCGGTGGCCGTGGTGGTGGCAGAAGCAGTCATCAAAAGCGTGTGCAGTGAAAGGGCTGGAAACCTGTGTGCCGGGGCCCGGTAGGATGCGGGCGGGTACGGCGTGAAGGCAGTGTAGGAAGCACCTGCCGGGCGAGGCTTCAGGCAGATTGACGCTTCATTTCAAAAAAAATGAATTGAGAAGCCCCCAGCAATCAAAGTTCCCCAATGCTTTGCGCTTTTTTTGCGGGCAACCAGGTGCGCGCAGGCACGCCGGGCCAGGCGGCGCAATGCCGCGCGTGGGAGCCGACAGGGGTGGCCGAAGGGGGCGGATGTTGGCGTTGGAGCGCTCTGGCGGAGAGTGCCCGCCCACCGGGCTGCTTTGGAGCCGCCCCCGGCGTGTGGATGCTGCCAGGGGGCTGGTGGCTTAGAACAGGTTCTTAGCGGTTCAGCGCGGCCTGCTTCCAGGCGTTGGCGGCGGCGCTTTCGTCGCCGCGCTGCTCGGCCAGTTCAGCCAGGCGGCGCCAGGCGCTGGTGCGCAGCTGGGGGTCGGTCAGTTGCTGGGCCGACTGGGTCAGCAGCTGCTGGGCCTTGCCCCAGAGTTGGCGCTTGAGGCAGGCCATGCCTGCCAGGTACTGCAGCCGGGCGTCGCGCGGGTTGGTCTGGTGGGCCGATTCGATGCGGGCCAGCCAGGGGGCGTCGAGTTCGTCGAGCCCGGCTTCGAGTGCACGCACCAGCTTCAGCGCGTGGTGATCTGCCAGGGCATCGGGCAGGTCCACCATGCGTTCCCACACGGGCAGCAGCCAGGCGCGCACCTGGGTGGCTTCGCCGCCCAGCGCGGCCAGGCGTTGCGCCGCGTGGATGGCCAGCTCGGGCATGCTGCGCTCGGCAGGTTCCAGCGACAGCCAGATCTGCTGCAGCTGGGCGGTGTCGTGGGCGCTGTTGATGAGTTCGGTGGCCAGGCCCCGCACGATGCTTTGTGCTGCGGCGGGTGAGAAGGCGCGGTGTTTGCCCAGCAGGCGGGCGGTGTCCAGCGCTTCCTGGGTCTGCCGGTCCAGGCGTGTGGCCTTGAGCTTGATGCGCAGTGCCAGCGTGCGGCGGGCTGCGCCCTGGGGCAGGGCGGCCAGGCGCTCCAGGGCGGCGCTGGCATCGCGATCGTCGAGCGACCAGCGGGCAGCGCGCATCTGGGCGCCTTCGTGCATTTCCTGCTCGTTCACCGTGCCACGCATCGGGGCTTCCTGCAGGGCGTCCTGCAAATGGCTTTCGCGTGTGGCGCGGTCTTGCAGGGCATGCGATGCCTCGGCTGCAATCATGTGGGCCAGGGCGCGCAGCTGTTTGCCGTGGGGCACGGCCTCGCCACTGGCCTCCAGAGCGTGTTCCTGCGACAGCGCCGCCACGGCGGCCTTGCGCGAGCGGATGAAGCGGCCCCCCAGCATGTGGGTGAGCGCATCAAGCAAGGCGGCGTGCATCGCACGCTCCTTTTGCTGCACGCGCCAGCGGCGGGCCTGGTGGGGCAATTCGAGCAGCGCAGCCAGGGCGCGCAGTGCCGCATAGAGGGTGACGAACCCGCCCACCAGCAGCAGCAACACCATGTTGAGCGACAGGTCGATGCGGTACGGCGGCCAGTACAGGGTGATGGTGCCCTGGTTGTTGCCCGCAAACAAGGCGGTGGCCACGGCCACGCCAAACAACGCCAGGAGCCAGAGTGCAGCGCGCATGCGTACCGCCCTTTACCGGCCCGCTGCCGCAGTGGCCAGCGCGGACAGGGTTTCGTCCAGGCGGGGCTGTTCGGCCGCCTTCAGGCTGGCCTGGGCGGTCTGCAGCGTATTGGCGGCGATCTGGGTGCGCCGTGCGGCCGGGTCGAAGTATTTGTTGAGCGCCACCGTGGCGGCGCCCAGGTCGGCGCGGGCCGAGTCGAACTGGCGTGCCAGCACGGCCAGGCGCGCGTTGAGCAGCTTGAGCTTGAGGTTTTCGCGCAGGAAAAAGGTTTGTTCGGGCGCCAGCAGGATGGCCTCGGGCTGGTCGATGCGGCTCACGCGCACCAGGCCCCTGGCCTCGTCGCGCACCACCTCCCAGCTGCGTTGCAGGGCTGCCTGCCACCAGGCCAGGCCTTCGGTGGGGGCGGGGGCACTGCCCGGGGCGGCGGGGCCGGTGGACAGGCGCTTGGTGGACGCAGCCTGGGCTACGGCGTTGAGCACGGGCAGCTCGTCCACCTGGCGCACCAGGTCGTCGAGGCGGCCCAGCAGGCCGGCGGTGTCGGTCACGGTGGCACGGGTCAGGCGGTCCAGGTCGCGGCCGATGGCGCGCTGCACGGGCGCCAGGCGCGGCTGGGCGGCACGCTCGATGCGCTGATTGGCGCTCTTGAGGGCGGCCACCAGCGGCTCCAGGCTGCCGGTGAGCTGGGCCTGTTGTTGAGCGAGGCGGATGGCGGATTCGATGTCCACCACCAGGTTTTCGTCGCGCGAACGCGACAGGCTTTGCATCAGTTCTTCGAGCTGGCTGCGCTGCAGCGCCACTTCGCTCACTCGGGCTTCGGCCACCGACAGGCGGGCGGCCGTCTCGCGCACCAGCTCTTCGGCCTGGCGGGCCATGGTGCGGGCCTCGATGGCCTGCGCACCCGAGTCGGCGGACTGCCGGGCGAGCTGTTCCTGGATGGCGCTGAGCTTTTGCCACAGCATGCCGCTGCTGACCAGCGCGGCTGCGGCCACGGCGCCCAGCAGCAGGGTGACGGCGCTCCCCCGGCCTGGCGTGGGGCCGCCTGCAGCGGGTGTCGCTGCTGCAGGGCCTGCCGCAGGCGCGCCCACGGGTGCGGCCACAGGGGCGGCGGTGGGGGCTGGAGGCAGGTCGTTGGGCGGCGCAGAACTCATGCGGCCGATTCTATCGAGGCCACCACGTCTTCCAGCGCCGGACGGCATTCCCCCACGGTGCCAAAGCCCGCCGCACGCGCCGCTTCGGCAATGCGCGGGTGGGTGGCCAGCGCACGCGCCGCCCCCCAGCGCTGGCCGGGCAGGGCCTCTGACAGGTGCGCCACGGCTTCGGAGCTGCTCAGCAGCCAGACCGATCCGTCCTGCGCCGCCTGTTGCGCCAACGCCACCTCGGCCGGGGTCAGCCGGGGGGCGCCGCGTTGGTAGGCCACCACAAAGTCCACCTGACCGCCTGCGGCCTCGATCTGCCGGGCCAGCCAGTCGCGCCCGCTGCCCTGGGCCGTGTCGTGCACACAGCCAGAGCGCCCGCGCACGATCAGCACCCGGTCGCCGGGCTGGATTTGCCCGGCCACCTCCTGCCACAGCGCTTCCGAGTCGAACTGCGGGGCGTCGGGCGCCGGGCCGTCAATGCGGTCTGGCGGCACCCCGGCCTGCTCCAGCGCGCGCGCTGTGCCGGGGCCAGGTGCCCATGCTCTTGCTTTTATAGCTAAAAGCGCTTGACTGTCGCGCGCAAAGGCCGATTTTTTCTCAAAGAAATGAACCACGGCGTTGCCGCTGACAAACATCAGCGCCCGGTACTGCGCCAGCCGGGCATGGGCCTGGGCCAGCGCATGCTGCGCCGCCGCGTCGGGGCAGGGGCCAATGTCAATCAGCGGCAGGGCCACGGCCGGGACGCCATGTGCGGCCAGCAGCCCGACCCAGTGCGCAGCCTCGCGGGCAGGCCGCGTGACGATCACCCGGGGCGTGGGCATGGGGCTCAGGCGTGGGCCGGGTCCACACCCCGCGCACCACCGGCGCGCAGGCGCTGTGCAATCGCGTCGCCCAGCGCTTCGGCCTGAGCCAGGGTCGTGACGGGCGCGCTGGCTGCGGCACGGACCAGCGGGGCCTGGCCGTCCGGGTCACCCCAGGCCGCGTCGAGCTGCAGCACGCTGCCGTTCAGCGTGCCGTGCGCCGCCAGCGGCATGGAGCAGCTGCCGCCCATCGCGCGGCTCACGGCGCGCTCGGCGGCCACGGTGAGCCAGGTGGGCTGATGGGCCAGCGGTGCCAGCGCGTCGATGAGGTCTTGCCGGTCGCTGCGCACTTCGATGCCCAGTGCGCCCTGGCCTGCCGCAGGCAACATGGCGGTGGGCGCGAAGGTGGCACGGATGCGGGATTCGAGCCCCAGGCGCTTCAGGCCCGCAGCCGCCAGTACGATGGCGTCGTACTGGCCTTCGTCCAGCTTGCGCAGGCGGGTGTCCAGGTTGCCGCGCAAGGGCTCAATCTTTAGGTCAGGCCGCAGGGCCTGGAGCAGCACCTGGCGGCGCAGGCTCGATGTGCCCACCACCGCCCCCTGGGGCAGGGCGTCAATGTTCGCGTAGTTGGGCGAGACAAAGGCATCGCGCGGGTCTTCGCGCTCCATCACGCAGGCCAGCGCAAAGCCCTCGGGCAGCTCCATCGGCACATCTTTCAGCGAGTGCACGGCGATGTGGGCGCGGCCTTCTTCCAGCGCCACTTCCAGCTCTTTCACAAACAGGCCCTTGCCGCCCACCTTGGACAGCGACCGGTCGAGGATCTGGTCGCCCTTGGTGGTCATGCCCAGCAGCTCCACCTGGTGGCCCTGCGCGCGCAAAAGGGCCTGCACATGCTCGGCCTGCCACAGCGCCAGGCGGCTCTCGCGCGTGGCGATCACGATGGAAAGAGGGGCGTTCTGGAGGCTCAAGTTCGTAACCTGTTTGTAATCTTTCAGGGGCCGGCGATGCTAGCATGCGCCCGCACTGGGGCTGGTGCGCCCCGGGGGACACGGGGGCAGGCGGCTCCCGGCCACCACCCACCTCCGGAGACTCACGCACCATGAAACGATCCGACAAGGACCAGCCCCTGATCGACGACATCCGCCTGCTCGGCCGCATTCTGGGCGATGTGATTCGGGACCAGGAGGGCGTGGCCGCGTATGAGCTGGTCGAGCAGGTGCGCAAACTCTCCGTGGCCTTCCGCCGCGATGCGGACCAGGAGGCCGACCGCGCGCTCAAGAAGCTGCTCAAGTCGCTCTCGGGCGACCAGACGGTGAGCGTGATCCGCGCCTTCACCTACTTCAGCCACCTGGCCAACCTGGCCGAAGACCGCCACCACATCCGACGCCGCGCCGTGCACGAACGTGCGGGCGACACGCAAGAGGGCAGCATCGAAGTCGCCCTCTCGCGCCTGCGCTGGGCTGGCATCGCACCCAAGACCATCTCGCAGACGCTCGCCGGCAGCTACGTGGCTCCGGTGCTGACGGCCCACCCCACCGAAGTGCAGCGCAAGAGCATTCTGGATGCCGAGCGCGATATCGCCCAGCTGCTGGCAACGCGCGACGACATCCAGGTGCGCGCCCAGCTCTACAACAGCGCCAAGGACGCACTCACCCCGCGCGAGCTGGCCGCCAACGAAGCCCAGCTGCGCGCCCGCGTGGCCCAGTTGTGGCAGACGCGCCTGTTGCGCTACAGCAAGCTCACCGTGGCCGACGAGATCGAGAACGCGCTCTCTTACTACGAAGCCACCTTCCTGCGCGAGATCCCCAAGATCTATGCCGACCTGGAGAGCGAACTGGGCCAATACCCCGTGCACAGCTTTCTGCGCATGGGCCAGTGGATCGGCGGCGACCGCGACGGCAACCCCAATGTGACGGCGCAGACGTTGCAATACGCTCTGGGCCGCCAGGCCGAGGTGGCCCTGCGCCACTACCTCACTGAGGTGCACTACCTGGGCGGCGAGCTGTCGCTGTCCGCCCGCCTGGTGCAGGTGTCGGCCGAGATGGAGGCCCTGGCCCAGCGTTCGCCCGACACCAACGAGCACCGTGTGGACGAGCCTTACCGCCGCGCGCTCACCGGCATCTACGCGCGCCTGGCTGCATCGCTCAAGGACCTGACGGGTGGCGAGGCCGCGCGCCATGCCGTGGCGCCGCAGAATGCGTATGCCAGTGCCGAAGAATTTCTGGCGGACCTGCGCGTGATCGAAGCATCGTTGAAGTCGCACCACGGCGAAGCCCTGGCGCAAGAGCGCCTGCACCCCCTGATCCGCGCCGTTCAGGTGTTTGGCTTTCACCTGGCCACAGTAGACCTGCGTCAAAGCTCCGACAAACACGAAGACGTGGTGGCCGAGCTGCTGGCCAAGGCGCGCATCGAACCGAACTATGCAGGCCTGCAGGAAGCCGCCAAACGTGCGCTGCTGATCAAGCTGCTCAATGACGCCCGCCCATTGCGCGTGGTGGGCGCCGAGTATTCCGCCCACACACAGGGCGAACTGGCTATTTTCGAGACCGCCCGTGTGATGCGCGAGCGTTTTGGCCACGAGGCCATCCGCCACTACATCATCAGCCACACCGAAACGGTGAGCGACCTGCTCGAAGTGCTGCTGCTGCAAAAGGAAGTGGGGCTGATGAACGGCACGCTGGATGCCGAGTCGCACAACCACCTCATCGTGGTGCCCCTGTTCGAGACCATCGAAGACCTGCGCAACGCCGCGCCCATCATGCGCGAGTTCTACGCACTGCCCGGTGTGGCTGCGCTGGTACAGCGCAGCGGTGGCGAACAGGACATCATGCTGGGCTACAGCGACAGCAACAAGGATGGCGGCATCTTCACCAGCAACTGGGAGCTGTACCGCGCCGAAATCGCTCTCGTCGAACTCTTCGACGAACTCGCCACCACCCACGGCATCCAGCTGCGCATGTTCCATGGCCGGGGCGGCACCGTGGGCCGGGGCGGCGGCCCCAGCTACCAGGCCATCCTGGCCCAACCCCCTGGCACCGTGCGCGGCCAGATCCGCCTGACTGAGCAAGGCGAGGTGATCGCCTCCAAATACGCCAACCCCGAGATTGGCCGGCGCAACCTCGAGACCCTGGTGGCCGCCACGCTCGAAGCCACCCTGCTGCAGCCCACCAAGCCTGCGACCAAGGCCTTCCTGGACGCCGCCGCGCAGCTCTCGCTGGCCAGCATGGGCAGCTACCGCGCGCTGGTGTACGAGACACCGGGCTTCACCGACTATTTCTTCAACTCCACCCCCATCCGCGAGATTGCCGAACTCAACATTGGCTCGCGCCCTGCATCGCGCAAGGCCAGCCAGAAGATCGAAGACCTGCGTGCCATCCCCTGGGGCTTCAGCTGGGGGCAATGCCGCCTCACGCTGCCCGGCTGGTTCGGCTTTGGCTCGGCGGTGGAAGCCTTCATCAACACCGAAGGCAAGGACCCCAAGGCCCAGCTGGCCCTGCTGCAGAAGATGTACCGCCAGTGGCCCTTCTTCCGCACCCTGCTGTCCAACATGGACATGGTGCTGGCCAAGAGCGACCTGGCCCTGGCCTCGCGCTACAGCGAACTGGTGACCGACGCGCGCCTGCGCAAGAAAGTGTTCACCGCCATCGAGGCCGAGTGGCAGCGCACGGCCGATGCGCTCACGCGCATCACGGGCGACAAGCAGCGCCTGACACACAACACCGCGCTGGCGCGCTCCATCAAGCACCGCTTTCCGTACATCGACCCGCTGCACCACTTGCAGGTCGAGCTGGTGCGCCGCTGGCGCGCGGGGCAGGGAGACGAGCGGGTGCAGACGGGTATCCACATCTCCATCAACGGGATTGCTGCCGGGCTGCGCAACACGGGCTGATCCCGCCCGTCTTGTCCTCCGTTTTGCCGCCAGTGCCCGCGCACGCTAGCATGCTTGCCTGGGCGCGGTAGTGCCCCTGGCGGGGCGCTGGCAGCAGCGTCCCAGACTGTAGGTGTGGGGCCGTTGCTGTGGTGGCTGGCCCTGCGTGCGTCGTCATGGTGGTGGCCCGCCAACGGGCTGGGAGGCATGGCTTTGGGCATTGATCTGGCGGCCTGGAGGGTGTTGCTGTCGCAACGGCTGGAGGCTGTTGCGCGCGCCGACTCCATGCGCGCTATCCGCGAAGGGCTGCTGTGGGTGCTGCCCTGTCTCATGGTGTCGGCGGTGTTTTTGGTGCTGTCCGTGCTGGCGCGTGTGGTGGGCCTGCCGCCCGCGGTAGGCGACATGCTTGCGGGGCTGCATGGAGAGATCAGCCGCATCCTGCCCCTGCTGATTGCTGCTTCGATTGGCTACATGCTGGCCATTCGCCACCAGTTGCCACGGCTGCCGGTGGCTTTTCTGTGTTTTGTGTATGTGGCGCTGGCGTCGTACCAGCTCAGCGGGCAGCCACGTGCCGCTGCCACGCTGGTGCTGTTCATCGCGATAGCGTCCCCTCTCGTCAATGTGCCGCTGATGGCCCGTTTGATGCGGGTGCGCTGGCTGCAGGTGTCGCGCGGGGCGCTGGTCAGCGACAACGTCGAGGACGCCGTGAACATGGTGGTGCCCGGCATCCTCACCGCCGCGCTACTGGCGGCGGTGTTGGCGCTGTTGCAGCAATGGTCGGGCCTGGCGCACTGGAGCCTGCCGATGGACATGGTGGACCCCGGCCGTCCCTACTTCAATGCCGTGGTGCTCACCGGCATGAACTCGCTGCTGTGGTTCTTTGGCATCCATGGCTACCACGCGCTGCAGCCCCTGTTCCAGCTGCTGGACCAGGCCGTGGGCTGGAACGCCATCGAGTTGCTGACCGACCAGGTGCCCCAGTACCCGTTGAATGCGGGGCTGCTGGGGGCGTTTGCCTTCATCGGCGGCGCGGGTGGCACCTTGTCGCTGGTGGTGGCCGTGCTGTGGCGTGCGCGCAGCCCGGGCCTGCGCCTGCTGGCAGTGGCGAGCCTGCCCATGGCCCTGCTGAACGTGAATGAACTGCTGTTGTTCGGTATCCCGTTGATCCTGAATCCGCGCCTGCTTGTCCCCTTCATCCTGGTGCCTGCGGTCAACGCCTGCCTGGCCTTGGCGGCCGTGCAGGCAGGCTGGGTGCCCATGGCCACGGTGCCCCTGCCTCTCAACGCCCCGGTGGTGTTCAATGCCTATGTCAGCACCCAGGGGGCCTGGTCGGCCGTGATCTTGCAACTGGCCCTGGTGCTGATCGGGGCCTGTATCTATGCACCGGCTGTGCGCGCGCTGGAGCGCCACCACGCCACCACCGTGCACCTGCCCGGCCTGGACACCACGTTCACGCGGTTGCAGGAGGAGGGGAGCCTGTATGCCCACGACCCCATCGTGGCAGCGCAACAGGGCCAGGCCCGCAGGGAGGATCTGGTAGCACGGGTGCGCCGCATGGGGGACTATGAGTTCTTCCTGGAGTACCAGCCGCAGGTGTCGCCACGCACGGGCCTGTGTGTGGGGTGTGAGGCGTTGCTGAGGGCCCGCGATTCACAGGGGCGCACCCAATCGCCAGGGTCTTTCCTGGTCTGGCTGTCCGAGGCGGGGCTGATGAAGGAGGTGGACCTGTGGGTGGCTGCGGCAGCGCTGCGGCAGTACCGGCGCTGGCGCAATGCGGGGTTTGAGTTGCCTATTTCCATCAACGTCACAGGGCCCACCCTGATGTCGCCCGTGCATTGCCAGCGCCTGGTGGCGTTGATAGCACCAGCGGCAGGTTGTATCAGCATCGAGATCACGGAGGACGCCCTGGCGGCCGATGTGGCGCAGATGCGCGACGCCATCGCGCGGCTGCATGCCGTGGGTGCCAAGGTGTCCATCGACGACTTTGGCACGGGGTACTCGTCCCTGAGCTATCTGCATGCGTTTGCGGTAGACACCATCAAGATCGACCGCAGCTTTGTGGTGACGAGCGCCGAGCCACAGGGCGCCCGCGTGCTGGAAGGCTTGCTGCACTTTTGCCAGAGCCTGGGGCTGGGCATTGTGGTCGAGGGCGTGGAGACCGATGGGCAGTTGCAGGTGCTGCCCGCCTCCATCGACCTGAGCGTGCAGGGCTGGTACTACAGCCGCGCGCTGGCGGCTGACGGCCTGCCCGCATTTGTGCAGCAGTGCGCGCAGCAGGCCAGGGGCCAGGTGGCGCCTATTGCCCCAGCAGTTCACCCACCGGTTTGAGGTCTTCCACCCGGTCGCACACCGCTTTCACGGCCATCATCACCGGGATGCCCAGCAGCAGCCCCCACAGGCCCCAGAGCCAGCCCCAGGCCAGCACGCTCACGAACACGGCCACGGGGCTCATGCGGCTGGTGCGGCTGGTGAGCCAGGGGGTGAGCAGGTTGCCGACAATGGTGTGGATCACGAGCGATGCACCGCCGACGGCCAGGGCCATGTCGAGCGTGCCGAACTGCAAGAAGGCCACCAGCGCCGACGCCCCTGTGACCAGCGCCGACCCGATATAGGGCGCCAGGTTGAGCACCCCGGCCGCCACACCCCACACTGCTGCGTTCTCCAAGCCCAGTGCCCAGTAGGCCAGGCCCGTGGCCAGGCCCACCAGCACGCTGGTGAACACCTGCAGCAGCAGGTAGCGCTGGATCTGCCGCGTGATGTCTTCGAGCACATGGGCCGTGACCTTGCGCCGCTCCAGGCTGGTGCCCGCGATGCGCAGCAGTTTGTCGCGCAGCAGGTTGCCCGAGGCCAGGGCAAAGAAGGTCAGGAACACCACCACCATGAGCTGCCCCAGGGCGGACATCAGGCCCACGGTGCCACTCCAGAGGTAGTCGCGGATATTGAAGGGGGGCCGTTCGACGATGACCCGCTGTACGCCCCGGCGCGGTGTGGCCGTGGCGCTGTTTTCGTTGGCTGCCTGCTCGATCTGCGTGGCGGCCTTCTGCATGGTGTCCAGTGGGCTGCTCCCGCCCGCGCGGGCCTTGAGGTTGTCGCGCACCTTCTTGGTCGCCACGGGCAGCGAGTCCACCAGCTGCGCGGCACCGTCGCTGAGCGACCAGGCGGCGCTGGCCAGCCCGGCCACAATGGCGACCAGCAACATACCCGCGCCCAGCCAGCGCGGGATGTACCAGCGGTGCAGGATGTCCACCGATGGCCGCAGCGCCGTGGTGAGCAACAGGCTCAGCATGATCGGGATGAACACCGCACTGGCCCAGTGCAGCAGCGCCACACTCGCAAAAAGCGCCAGCAGCGCAAGCGAGAGGTTGCGCACGTCCACAGGCATGTGGATGGTCAGGGGTGATGCGGGCGGCGCCTCGATGCTCGGGGCCGCTGGTGTGGCTGCTTCAGGGACTGCCTCTGGCCCTTCGCGGGGCGAAGGGCTGGTTGCGGGAAGGCCCGCTCCCTCATCTGCAGTGAAGTGGGTGTCTTGCGATGGTGCGGCGGTGATGGAATCGGTCGTCATGTGCCCATCGTAAACAGGCTTTTGTGCCTGCTGCTTGCCGCCGCTCCGAGGCGACTGTCCCTACCGCCATCAGCACAAAGGCAAAGTGCGCTGTTTGTTGAGTGCATCCACGGTGCCCAGCATCTGCTGCCAGTAGGTGGGCAGCGCGGACCAGGGCGCTCCGATGGCCAGATTGGTGGCATAGACCAGACCAGTATTCATGCGCGGGCGATTGGCATTCTTCACGGCCGTTTGCATGTCGGTGCAGGTGCTTGCTGTGTGCACCAGCATCGCCTGCGCACTGTTGTCCTTGGCATAGACCCAGGTGTTGCCCGGCTGAGGGTCAATGTTCGTGTAGGCCGCCGCATTGCCCGCATAGGTCACCAGTGTGTCCGCTACGCCTGCATAGGCCGCGACCGGGTAGGTGCCTGTGTTGCCGATCACGACGGGGGCGGAGGGCGGTGTTGCGCCGGTGGTTAGGCCCGTGGTCAGCCCCTTCACATGGGTGTAGACCTCCTGGTAGTGTGCTACCCGGGAACTGTCGGTGGCCATGCCGTCCAGGAAGAAACCATCAAACAGGCCGGGGTAGAGCCGGATGTAGTTGGTGATGGTGGCCTTGATGTCGGCAACCGACAGCGCACCGCTGCTGGTTGACGTGGTGGCGACGTAGCCAATCACCCGGTTGCTGGTGCCCGCAACCGCCTGGAATGCCTTGATGGCCTTGGTGAGGTCTGTGTCTTCCTTGGTGTCCGCCGTCAGCACCCCACTGCTGGGGTTGGCGATGGCTGTGATTTTGACGTCGGGGTAGCTCGTCGCGCCGCCGGTGAGGGTGACCCAGGGCGACGTGGTGCCGGTGGCACTGAAATAGGCGGGCACCAGCACCTGCAATGGTTTGTGCGCGGGGCGCACATAGTAGGTAAGGCTGTCCGTGGCCGTATTGGAACTGCTGACGGCTGTGGCTGTGGTCTGGAAGGTGGCAGTGGGCGGCAGGCTGCTCACCGTCAATGTCGTACTGGCAACGCCGCCCACTGTTGTCGGAGCCACGGGTGCCAGGGTGGCTGCACTCGCAGGGCTGACCGTGAATGTCGTGGTGGTGCCGTTGGGGGCCTGGCTGCCATTGACGGTGACGTTGACCGACAGGGGCTCTGACGCGTTGGGTTCGAGCACGTTGTTGCCGGGTTGTACAAAACCCACGCCGATCGGCGCCGTTGGAACGGGGGCCGGTGCCGGTGTTGGTGCGGGCGACGGGGCAGGTGTGCTGGCCTTGTCGGAGGCACCTCCGCAGCCCGCCAGAGCAGCGGTCAAGGCCAGCAGGGATGCGAGGCGGTTTGTCGTGTTCATGGTGCGCATGGTGTTCAGGAGGTTCGTTTTGTGGAGCTATTGTGAACGCATGCCGTGGTGCTTCCAAGCGCTGAAAGCGGGGCTTTGGGCCGGAAAAGCCGTGTTGTTGTGCCGATCGTGGCGGGCCTGTGCCGCTACCATGGGTTCCATGTCATCCCCCTTCCTCCGCATTCCGAGCCTCGCGGTCGTGCTGGCTGCGGTGCTGCTGTCAGGCTGTGGCACCCTGGACGTGCCGCGCGCCGACAACTATCCTGCCACCGGCCAGAAAAAGGCGCGTGCCGTGCACCATTGGGATGTGCTCGCCGGCGACGTGGCGGCACGTGTGGCAGACAAAATTGCGTCCTGGCCACAAGGCGAGTACCCCATTCACGTCACGGTAGCGGACAACTCCAGCTTCAATCTCGGTTTTCTCAAGCTCTTGAAGGTGCATTTGCTCAATCGGGGGGTGGCTGTTTCGACAGTGCCAACCGCCGTAGAGCTGGAGGTGCAAACCCAGCTGGTCCAGCACGAGTCGGCGGTTCCCCGCAACTTGCCTGTTCCCATCGGCGGGACGCTGCTGGGCACGGGTGTGGGTGTCTGGCGCGACTGGAAGGTGCACTACGCAGACCGCACGCTGCTCCCGGGTGTGGCGACTGCACTGGGTGTGGGCGCCGGGGTGGCCCTGGACATGGCGCAGTTGTATACGCAAGGTGCTGCGGCGGGAGGCCCCACACGCACAGAAGTGCTCATTACCACTGCACTCAAAAGTCAGGACCGCTACCTGGCAGGGTCGGCAGACATGTACTACATCGAACGAGCCGATGCCGTGCTCTACCTTCCCGAGCTGCCGCCAGTTGCTCCGCCGCCCACTCCGGTCAAGACCTGGCGGGTGGTGGCGCCATGAAGATGCAGCATCCTCTGGTGCGCAGGGCCTGGTGGTGGCCGGCCATTTTTTTTGCGGCTTGCAGTCTTCCTGCCTGCGTCAGCAATCCGGTCAGTGCCTACTACTACGGTGACCGTTCCGGTGGTGGGGCCCGCTCCGACCTGATCGAGGTCAATGACCAGGCCACCGATGCGTTGCTGCAGAACGCGAGGCTGGACCCCCATCAGCCGGTGCTGGTGGCAACCTTGGTCAGCGTGGATCGGCTGAATGAGTCTTCCCGCCTGGGGCGCATTTTTTCAGAACAGATTGCCGGGCGCATGGTGCAAAGAGGTCTTCGCTTGACGGAGGTGAAGCTGCGCGAGAGCCTCGTGCTGCACCGCGACCAAGGGGAGTTGCTGCTTTCCCGCGAGGCGCGGGAGGTCAGTCAGGCCCAGAATGCCCAGGCCGTGGTGGTGGGCACATACGCGGTATCGGCGTCGATGCTGTACATCAGCCTCAAGATGGTGAATCCAGTGGGTAACCAGGTGGTTGCCGCCCATAACTACGCGGTGCCGGTGGACGAAAACGTGCGGACCTTGCTGGCTGGCCGTTGAGAAACGGTCCATTGCCGCGTGTATGTGGCCTGGCGGTAAAGACGAAATGCTGTGACCAAAAAGAAAACCAGCCACCCAAGGTGGCTGGTCGGTCCGTCAGGCACCCCGGCCTGTGCTGGTGGTTCTGGATTTCTGGACGGCGCAGGTTCAATGCAACATCAACGCACCCGCCGTCTTGCTCTTGCCTGCGCGCGCTGGGGGGTTGCACAGGCCGCAGGTGAAATGGCGGTTTTCGTACAGCTCGGTCACGAACTGGCCGCTGCACTGCGAGCACTTGGTGCGCGTCAGCATGCCGGCGTCCACAAACTTCACCAGGCGCCAGGCGCGGGTGAACGACAGCAGGGGCTCGATCTCGGCCGTGGTGACCTGCTCGTTGTAGAGCCGGTAGGCCTTGGTCAGCAATTCCACAGAATCCAGGTCCACACCCTTGGACAGGTACTCGTAGATGTTCAGGAACAGCGAGCTGTGGATGTTCTCCTGCCAGGTCAGGAACCAGTCGGTTGAGAAGGGCAGCTGGCCCTTGGATGGCGACTTGCCTGCAATCTCCTTGTAGAGGCGGATCAGGCGCTCATACGACAGCGTGGTTTCCGATTCCAGCACCTGCATGCGGGCACCCATCTGGATCAGCATGGCGGCGCGCTCGATCTGCTTGGATTCGTTGAGAACGCTCTTGGCTGGGGCTTTGGCGGAGGTGGACATGGCGGGCTTTCAGGCTGGATGAAGGTTCGGGTTCAGAGCACTTCCGACACGCGGCTGGCCATCAGGATGTTGGCGTGCAGTGTGTTGGTGGCTTCGTTGCCCACCTTCTTGGCCGAGTGGTTGGTCAACAAGCTCCACACCAGGTTGTCATCCACGCGGAAGCTGCAAAGAAGCGTGTTGCGTGACGCCAATTTCATCACTTGTGCTGCGGATAGCGAAGCGAGAATATCGGCAGACTCTTCGTTCATGCCCAGGCGGAACACGGCTTCTGCCTTGTCCTGGCGAATCAGGGTCTGTGCCAGCATCAGGTAAGTGAGGTTGGCTTCGCGGATTTCGGCGAGGAGTTGTTCGTTGGTCATGGCGGCTTCCTTTGTTCCAGTTCCCGGACCCTGCGTTGCCTGCTGGTTGCAGGTTTGCGTGATCCGTTGAAATGGATTGTGAAACCGCCCCAATCAGAAATTAAGTCGGGATTTGGCTGTGCCGCGTGTCTGGTTCTGCGGTGGGCTGTGTAGGAATTTGCCTTACACGCCGATCAGGCCTTGGCTGGCTTTTCAGGAGTGGGTTCCTGCTGCGTTGCTCGGCAGCGAGCCCTGAATTCTGCTCATGGTTTTGATAGCGCCTGCAAAGCCATCTTTTTTGCGCTTTTGCAACTGCCGCCGATCGGGTTGGGCCCCGGTCAGCCTTTTTCGACAGGTCGCGCAGGGTCGGCACACCACTCGCTCCAGCTGCCGGCAAAAAGTGCCGTGGGGCCCAGACCGGCCACTTCCATGGCCAGCAGATTGGGCACGGCGCTCACGCCGCTGCCGCACTGGTGCACCACGGTGGCGGGGTCGCGGCCTGCGAGCAGGGTGTCGAATTCAGCACGCAGCGTGGCTGCGGGTTTGAAGCGTCCGTCGCTGCCAATGTTCTCTGTGAACGGGCGGTTGAGTGCTCCCGGGATGTGGCCCGCCACCGGGTCCAGAGGCTCCACTTCGCCACGGTAGCGCGCGCCCGCCCTGGCATCAATCACGTTCTGCTGGGGGCTGTGCAGGGCGGCCAGCACGTCACTGGCCGTGGCCAGCCTGCGCAGGGGTTGGCCCAGTTCGAAATTGGATTGGAAATGTGCGGGCTCTTCACCGCTCTGCACGGGGCCCCCGGCCGCTTGCCAGGCCTGCAGCCCGCCGTCGAGCACCGCCACGGCGTCATGGCCGGCCCACTTGAGCATCCACCACAGCCGCCCGCAGTAGTTGGCACCCTGGCGGTCGTACACCACGGCCTGCATGTTGTTGGCAAAGCCCACGCTGGACAGCCACATCGCAAAGCGCTCGCGGCTGGGCAGCGGGTGGCGGCCACCGGATGCGGGCTTGTCGGCCTCCTGTGCGGTGACGGTGCCGCCCGCACCCGGCACGCCATGTTTGGCGCTCAGGTGGTTGTTGAGATCGGCGTACACCGCGCCCGGGATGTGAGCCTCGCTGTACTGCTGGGCGCCAGCCGAGGCCTGCATCAGGTCAAAGCTGCAGTCGAACACCATCAGCGGCGCGCCGCTGTCGATCTGGGCCTGCAGTTCGGTGGCAGAGATGAGGGTTGTGTAGGTCATGGTGTGTGCCGGTGCGAAGGGAAAACGGGCTCCATTGTGTCCAACTGCCTACAGCCTCGTGCAGCCACGTTGTATCAATGTTCTTCTGCGGGGGCTCCGGGCGCCGCGCGGGCGCGCAGGATGGTGGCCACAATGCCGCTGCCCACGATGAGGGCCATGCCGATCCAGCCGATGGGGGGGATCTGGTCACCAAACAGCAGCACGCTGTAGAGGCCCGCAAACACGATGCCCGAATACTGCAGGTTGGCCACCACCAGCGTGCCGCGCTGGGTCTTGGCGCTGGCATAGGCCTTGGTCATGCACAGCTGGCCCCCGGCGGCCAGAATGCCGATGGGCAGCAGCCACAGCGCCTGCCAGCCCGGCCAGGGCGAAGTGCCCGTGAACAGCAGGGCGCCACCGCCCGCCACGGCCGAGCCCACCGCAAAGTAAAAAACGGTGCGTGATTCGGGCTCGCCGATGCGCGACAGCGCCACCACCTGCATGTAGGCAAATGCTGCCGTCAGGCCGGACATCAGTCCGATCAATCCGGCAAAAGCCTGGTTCTGGTCCAGGCTGGGGCGCAGCATCAGCACCACGCCCACAAAACCGACCAGCACGGTCACCACCAGCGGGCCTTGCAGGGCGGGGCGGGGAGTGGCCGCAGAGGGGCGCCAGGCCAGCAACGTGCCCCCAATCAGAAAGGCCGCGATCCACACACTGCTCATGTAATTGAGCGTCATGGCCGTGGCCAGGGGCAGATGGGCGATGGCAAAGAACCAGGCCCCAAGCGACGTCACACCCACCAGGCTGCGCCAGGCATGCATGCCGGGGTACTGCGTGGCCAGCGTCACCTTTTGCGAACGCGCCAGCAGCCAGAGGATGAACATGCCGATCAGGCCCCGGTAGCACACCAGCTCGGCCGAGTTGAAGAAGTCCGATGCGATCTTCACGCACACGCCCATGCTGGCGAACAGGAACGCGGCCAACACCATCCAAAGGGCTTGCATCGGGTTGAGGTCTCTTCAGGGGCGCCGTGGGGCGCAGAAATGAAAATAGCTGCCAGCGCTTATTTTTTGAGCACTGGCAGCTATTGTAATGAGAGCAGGCCACAGCGGGCCTGCGGATTGGCGGGGTTTTGCCGCCGTATTCAGCGTTTTGCCGCAGCTGGGTCGAGGGTGTCGCTCCCCATAGCCTCGCGGTACCACTCGTGGAAGTGCTGCATGCCATCTTCCATGGGGCTCTGGTAGGGGCCGACTTCGTTGTCACCGCGCGCTAGCAGGGCCTTGCGACCGGCATCCATGCGCTCGCCGATCTCGTCGTCCTCGATGCAGGTCTCCATGTAGGCGGCCTTCTGCGCCTCGACGAATTCGCGCTCGAAGGCGGCGATTTCCTCGGGGTAGTAGAACTCCACCATGTTCAGCGTTTTGGTGGGGCTGATGGGGTGCAGCGTGGACACGGTGAGCACATGCGGGTACCACTCCACCATGATGTGTGGGTACAGCGTGAGCCAGATGGCGCCGTACTGTGGTGGCTTGCCGTCCCGGTAGTCCAGCAGCGCCTTGTGCCAGCGCTCGTACACGGGGCTGCCGGCCTTGCCCAGGCGGTTGGCTACGCCCACAGTCTGCACCGAGTAGTTCTTGCCGAACTCCCAGCGCAGGTCGTCGCAGGTGACGAAGCTGCCCAGGCCCGGGTGGAAGGGCCCGACGTGGTAGTCCTCCAGATAGACCTCGATGAAGGTCTTCCAGTTGTAGTTGCACTCGTGCAGCTCTACGTGGTCGAGCACGTAGCCGCCAAAGTCCAGGTCGGCGCGCGGGCCCATCTGGGTCAGGTCCGCAGCCACGTCGCAGCCGTTGTCTTCAAACAGAAGGCCGTTCCACTCGCGCAGCTTGTAGTTGTTCAGGTCCAGGCAGGGGTCGTGTGCAAAATGCGGCGCACCCAGCAGTTCGCCCTTGGGGTTGTAGGTCCAGCGGTGCAGGGGGCAGACGATGTTGCCACCGGCATGGCCCTTGCCCTGGCCCGACAGCGAGCCCTTGCCCTTGAGCATGACGGCCTGGCGGTGGCGGCAGACGTTGGAGACCAGCTCGATGCCGCCCTGGGCGTTGCGCACCAGGGCGCGGCCCTCGCCCTCCTGGGGCAGTGCATAGTAGTCGCCGGGGTTCGGCACGCTCAATTGATGCCCCACATAACGGGGCCCGCGCTGGAAGATGGTGTCCAGCTCGCGCTGGAACAGCGCTTCGTCAAAGTAGCTTGAAACTGGTAGTTGGCTTGCGGCCTGCTGCAGTTGAAGACTTAAATCAGACATGGGTGACCTGACCTAAAGACTCCCCACAGGGAAGTGCGGGAGGTGCGCCATGGCGCATCCAGAAAAAAGAAACCGGCTAGGGTGGGTAGCCGGCTCGACGGGAATGGGATTATAGGCGGTGGGGTTATTCCCGCACCCCCCCTACGTGTATTGAAATCCTTGTTCTAGACGCAGGTCAAACAGGCGCTGGCTGGTCCTGTGCCTTTGGCGGTTGCCGGGCGGGTTCTGGGGCGCCGCATCCATTCGGCGTGCTCCGGTCTGTGCGCCGTGATGGTGCGCCTAAAATGGCCGGTTTTCTCACCTGCGCTCTGCCGCCTCCCCCATGCCCAAGGCTCCTGCCACCCCCGCGCCGCCCGCCGAACCTGCCAGCTACGAAGCGGCGCTGGAAGAGCTGGAGCAGCTTGTGGCCCGCATCGAGTCGGGGCAGTTGCCGCTGGACCAGATGCTGGCCGGTTACCAGCGTGGCGCGGCGCTGCTGGCGTTTTGCCGCCAGCGGCTCACCGCCGTGCAGGACCAGATCAAGGTGCTGGACGATGGCCAGCTCCAACCATGGACCCAGGAATGAGTGCAGTGCCCGCGCCGACCGCCGCAGTGATGAGTCATCTCCCTTTGTTTGATGTGAGCCCCTGGAGCCAGAACCACCTGGCCCGCGTGGAGCAGGCCCTGTCCGGGTGGGTGGGCCACGGCGCCCCTGCCGGGCTGGGCGATGCCATGCGCTACGCCGTGCTCGATGGCGGCAAGCGCCTGCGGCCGCTGCTGGTGCTGGCCGCGTACGAGGCGGTGTGCAGTGGCACGCCTGCTGCGGAGGTGTCCGGCGAAGCGGCCCTGCGCGCCGCCTGTGCGGTGGAACTGATCCATGCCTATTCCCTCGTGCACGACGACATGCCCTGCATGGACAACGACGTGCTGCGCCGGGGCAAGCCCACGGTGCATGTGCAGTTTGGCGAAGCCCAGGCCTTGCTGGCGGGCGACGCGCTGCAGGCCTTTGCGTTCGAACTGCTCACCCCCGATGACAGCGCCGTGCCAGCCACCATGCAGGCCACGCTGTGTCGCCTGCTGGCGCGCGCCGCAGGCTCGGCCGGCATGGCGGGCGGCCAGGCGATCGACCTGGCCAGTGTGGGCGTGGCGCTGACCGAAGACCAACTGCGCCAGATGCACCGGCTCAAGACCGGCGCGCTGCTGCAGGGCAGCGTGCTCATGGGCGCCGTGTGTGGCCACGCGGCACCCGACGCCTACCAGGCACTGTCCGACTACGGGGCGGCCATGGGTCTCGCGTTCCAGGTGGTGGACGACATCCTGGACGTGGTGGCTGATTCCGCCACGCTGGGCAAGACTGCAGGCAAGGATGCCGCCGCCGACAAGCCCACCTATGTCTCGTTGCTGGGCCTGGAGCGCGCCCAGGCGCATGCCCAGGAACTGCTGCACGACGCCCACGCCGCATTGGCGCGCAGCGGTTTGCCCGACACCCGCGCCCTGGCCGCGTTGGCCGACATGGTGGTGCGCCGCTCTTACTAGAATTTGAACAAAATTGGCCTCTACCGCCTGTCCATCATGCGTTAGTAGCTATTAAAAGAATAGTAAATGTCCACGACCTCATTCCCCCTGCTGCAGACCATCAATGACCCGGCAGACCTGCGCCAGCTGGCGCGGGCCGACCTCAAGGCGCTGGCTGCCGAGCTGCGCGAGTTTGTGGTGCACAGCGTCTCCCAGACCGGCGGCCACCTCAGCTCGAACCTGGGCACGGTGGAGCTGACCGTGGCCCTGCACCATGTCTTCAACACCCCGGAAGACCGCCTGGTGTGGGACGTGGGCCACCAGACCTATCCGCACAAGATCCTGACCGGCCGGCGCGACCGCATGCACACGCTGCGCCAGCTGGGTGGCATCTCGGGCTTTCCGCAGCGTGCCGAAAGCATCTACGACACCTTTGGCACAGCGCATTCCAGCACCAGTATCTCGGCCGCACTGGGCATGGCCCTGGCCGCCAAGCGCAAGGGTGAGAACCGCCACGCGGTGGCCATCATTGGCGATGGCGCCATGACGGCAGGCATGGCCTTCGAGGCGCTGAACAACGCGGGCGTGGCCGACGCCAACCTGCTCGTGGTGCTCAACGACAACGACATGTCGATCAGCCCGCCCGTGGGCGCGCTCAACCGCTACCTGGCACAGCTCATGAGCGGCCAGTTCTACGCGGCTGCCAAGAACGTGGGCAAGACCGTGCTCAAGCCCGTGCCGCCGCTGCTGGAGCTGGCCAAGCGCTTCGAGCAGCAGGCCAAGGGCATGGTGGTGCCCGCCACGCTGTTCGAAAAATTCGGCTTCAACTACATCGGCCCCATCGACGGGCACGACCTCGATTCGCTGATCCCCACGCTCGAAAACATCAAGAGCCTGAAGGGCCCGCAGTTCCTGCATGTGGTGACCAAGAAGGGCCAGGGCTACAAGCTGGCCGAGGCCGATCCCGTGGCCTACCACGGCCCCGGCAAGTTCGACCCCAGCGTGGGCCTGACCAAGCCCGCCACCCCGCCCAAGCCCACCTTTACCCAGGTGTTCGGCCAGTGGCTGTGCGACATGGCCGCGCAGGACATGCGCCTGGTGGGCATCACGCCTGCCATGCGCGAAGGCTCGGGCATGGTCGAATTTGAAAAGCGCTTTCCCGACCGCTACTACGACGTGGGCATTGCCGAGCAGCACGCCGTTACGTTTGCAGCGGGCATGGCCTGCGAGGGCGTGAAGCCCGTGGTGGCGATCTATTCCACCTTCCTGCAGCGCGGCTACGACCAGCTGATCCACGACGTGGCCCTGCAAAACCTGCCCGTGGTGTTTGCGCTGGACCGCGCGGGCCTGGTCGGCGCTGACGGCGCCACCCATGCGGGGGCGTATGACATCCCCTTCGTGCGCTGCATCCCCAACATGGGCATGGCCTGCCCGGCCGACGAGCGCGAATGCCGTCAGCTGCTCACAACGGCCTTCGAACAGAACCATCCCGTGGCCGTGCGCTATCCGCGCGGCAGCGGCGCGGGTGTTGCGCCGCTGGCTGGTCTGGAGGCCCTGCCGTACGGCAAGGGCGAGATCCGCCGTGAGCGCCAGGGCACAGACGCCAAGGCGCCGCGCATTGCTATCCTCTCGTTTGGCACCCTGCTGTACCCTGCGCTGGAGGCGGCTGAATCGCTCGATGCCACCGTGGTCAACATGCGCTGGGCCAAACCCATCGACGAGGCCCTGCTGCGCGATGTGGCCGAGCGCCACGATGCCCTGGTCACGCTGGAAGAGGGTGCCATCCAGGGCGGTGCTGGCAGCGCGGTGACCGAGGCGCTCAACACCATGGGCATCGTGCGCCCCGTGCTGCAACTGGGCCTGCCCGATGTGTTCATCGAACACGGTGACCCCGCCAAGCTGCTGTCGCTGCAAGGGCTGGATGCGGCAGGCATCCGCGCATCGATTGCGGCGCGTTTCCTGCCCGGCCACGCCGCCTGACCGTCCGTGCCTGCCGGGTGGTGGAGCCCGGTGGTTGTTTCGCGCGTCGCCGGGCGCGCCTTTCCGTGCTGCCTTGCGGATGCTTGCAGAAGCCTGAAGGTGCATCGCCAGCGCCGGATTTCGCGGGAAAACCCGCAAAAGTCCCCCGGGGCATGTTCCTACAATGAGCCTCGGCTGAATCGAGTCCTTGGCTTGTCGTGCACAACGCGTGCAGTCCAAGTTTTGCAATCAATATATCGGAGAGAACCTCATGGATCGTCGTTCAATCATCAAGCACGCTGGCATCGCCGGTGTGCTGGCTGCGGGCGCTGCGCCTGCTGTCCACGCCCAGGCCGCCATCCGCTGGCGTCTGGCTTCCAGCTTCCCCAAGTCGCTGGACACCATCTACGGTGGCGCTGATGTGTTCTCCAAGGCCGTCAAGGCCATGTCCGGTGGCAAGTTTGAAATCTCCGTGCACGCAGGTGGCGAGCTGATGCCTCCCTTCGGCGTGATGGACGGCGTGCAGCAAGGCACCGTGGAGATGTGCCACACCGTGCCTTACTACTTCTATGGCAAGAACCCCGCCTTCGCGCTGGGCTCGGCCATCCCCTTCGGCTTCAATGCCCGCCAGATGAACGCCTGGATGCTGCATGGCAACGGCCGCAAGCTGATGAACGAGTTCTACGCGAACTACAACGCCATCAGCTTTGCAGGCGGCAACACCGGCACCCAGATGGGTGGCTGGTACCGCAAGGAAATCAAGTCGCCTGCCGACTTCAAGGGCATGAAGATGCGCCTGGGCGGCGGTCTGGTGGGTGAAGTGATGCAGAAGTTGGGTGCCGTGCCCCAGAGCATCCCTGGCGGTGAAATCTACCAAGCCCTCGAAAAGGGCACGCTGGACGCTGCCGAGTGGGTGGGTCCTTACGACGACCAGAAGCTGGGCTTCAACAAGGTTGCTCCCTTCTACTACTACCCCGGCTGGTGGGAAGGTGGTCCTGAAGTGGACTTCTTCGTCAACCAGAAGGCGTTTGACGGCCTGTCGGCTGAGAACAAGGCCATCATCGAAGCCGCTACCAATGTGGCCCACATCGACATGCTGGCCAAGTACGACGCACTGAACCCGACGGCGCTCAAGCAACTGGTGGCTGCCAAGACCAAGGTGCTGCCGTTCTCGCAGGCGGTGATGGATGCCTCCTTCAAGGCCTCCATGGAAGTGTTCGCCGAGAACGACGCCAAGAGCCCCGAGTGGAAGAAGATCTACGCCGACATGCGCACTTTCCAGCGCGATCAGATCCTGTGGTTCCGCTTTGCCGAAGCCCGTTACGACACCTTCATGTCCGCGCAGAAGGTCTAAGCGCTGCGAGTCCTTGCGGCCCCGTGCCGCATGGTTCCAACGATCAACCCGCCAGGTTCGCCTGGCGGGTTTTTTTGTGCCTGAGCCTTGCCAACAGTGCTTGTCTTGTGCCCGGTGCCCGGGGTGGCGTGATATTCCCGCTGCAGAGCTGCTGATGCTGGAGGGGCGATGGCGGGAAGCGGCTGTGCGAAAGGCGGCCATGCGGGATGGGGCAGTGTTTCTAACCGCGCATGTCTCGGGATGGAGGGGCGGAAGCTTCTGCAGCGGGCTGTAAAAGCGCCAGTCGGCATTGCGCTGGCCCTTGCCTTGCGCCGTCCTCCACAGTCCCGTTCCCGAGTCCCTGCAACTGCGCCACGACCCCGCCTGGCGAGTTGCGGACACAAACATCGGAGGGTGCCCCGGCCTGCCTTCTGTGGGTGCCGGGTGTTCCGCACCACGGGTGGCCTGGGGCTGCTTCTGGTCTGCCCTCGATCGGTCCCTGTGCGTGCGGCCATGAAAAAAGCCCCGGCGGATGGCGTCCGCCGGGGCTTTGAAGGGGCTCTGTGAGAGGCTGTTGTCAGGGGTGTTGCCGCCCCTGCAGCCGTGTCACATCACTTCTTATCGTTGGCCATCGAGTCTTGCAGGGCCTTCAGTGGGTCATCTGCTGCGGGCGCTGCCGTGTCGCTGCCGGGGGCTGCTGCGGCGCCCTCCATGCCTGCGGTGGGGTCCGCGGCTTCGGCTGCCTCGCCTGGCATGGTGGCTTCCATTTCCATGCGCACCTTGTCGAGGTCATAGACCACTTCCTTGTCGAGACCGCTGGAGACGATGCCGGGGAACGCAATGATCAGGCCCACCATCAGCAGCTGGATGCACAGGAAGGGAATGGCGCCCCAGTAGATCTGTGGCGTGGTCACTGGTGCAATCATCTTCTTGGTGACCTTGTCCATGTACTCCTTGGCTGGTGCCACGCTGCGCAGGTAGAACAGCGCAAAGCCAAATGGGGGGTGCATGAACGAGGTCTGCATGTTCACGGCCAGCAGCACGCCGAACCAGATCAGGTCAATACCCAGCTTGTGGGCCACGGGGGCCAGCAAAGGCACCACGATGAAGGACAGCTCGAAGAAGTCCAGGAAGAACGCCAGGAAGAACACCATGATGTTCACGACGATGAGGAAGCCGAGCTGGCCGCCAGGCAGGCCGGTCAGCAGGTGCTCCACCCACAGCGGGCCGTCCACACCCTGGAAGGTGAGACCGAAGATGGTGGCTCCCACCAGGATGAAAACCACAAAACACGACAGCTTGGTGGTGGTGGTGATGGCCTGCTTGAGCAGCGACAGCGTCAGTCGGCCACGGATGATGGCCATGATGCCGGCGCCCAGTGCGCCCATGGCGCCGCCTTCGGTGGGGGTGGCAACACCCAGGAAGATGGTGCCCAGCACCAGGAAGATCAGCAGCAGCGGCGGGATCAGCACAAAGGTCACACGCTCGGCCACGCGGGAGAGCAGGCCCATGCGGGTGATCTTGTTGATGCTGGCGGCCACAAAGGCCAGGGCCACGCCAAAACACATGGAGACCACGATGGTTTCGTCCAGCGCGACCTTGTCTACGGTTTCACCCGACCACCAGCTGTGCAGGGCGGGCATGTTCTTGGCGACATAGATCGAAGCGGCCACGCAGATGCCGGTCAGCACCAGCAGCGAAGGCACGCCGCTCTTGCCGTCGTCACCCCGGAGCGTGCGTGCTTCGGGGGGGATGGCAGGCACCCACTGGGGCTTGAAGATGGCCAGCAGGATGACGTATAGCGCATAGAAGCCGGTGAGCATCAGGCCGGGCAGGAAGGCGCCCTTGTACATGTCGCCCACGCTGCGGCCCATCTGGTCGGCAATGATGATCAGCACCAGAGAGGGCGGAATGATCTGCGCCAGCGTGCCGGAGGCGGCAATCACCCCGGCGGCCAGCCGCCGGTCATAGCCGTACCGCAGCATGATGGGCAGCGAGATCAGGCCCATCGAGATCACCGAAGCGGCCACCACGCCCGTGGTGGCTGCCAGCAGCGCGCCCACGAAGATCACGGCCAGTGCCAGGCCACCACGGATGGGACCGAACAGCTGACCGATGGTGTCCAGCAGGTCTTCCGCCATCCCGCTTCGCTCCAATATGAGCCCCATGAGCGTGAAGAACGGAATGGCCAGCAGGGTGTCGTTCTGCATGATGCCGAAGATGCGCAGCGGCACGGCTTGCAGCAGGGCCTCGGGCAATACATTCAGCTCGATGCCGATGAATGCGAAGAACAGGCCGCAGGCACCCAGGCTGAAGGCGACCGGGAAGCCGACCAGCAAGAAGCAGATGAGCCCCGCGAACATGATCGGGGCGAGGTTGTGTGCAATGAATTCCATGGTGTGTGCTCCGCTCAGACGGCCTCGGTCTTGTTCTTGCCGTTGCCCTTGGCGGCTTCAGCCAGGTTGCGGATCGATTCGGCGAGTTCTTCCTCGGCGGTTTTTTCCACTTTCTTGACCGTGGGGTCTTCGATCAGGCCCTGGAGGAAGCCCAGGCGCTTGATCAGCTCGGAGATACCCTGCAGCCACAGCAGCGCAAAGCCCAGCGGCATCATCAGGTAGACGGGCCAGCGGATCAGGCCGCCTGCGTTGTTCGACATTTCGCCCGACGCCAGTGCGCGGGTGAAGAAGGGAATGCCATACCAGAGCACGGCCAGGCACATGGGCGTGAGGAAGGCGATGTAGCCAAACACGTCGATCCAGATCTGGGTGCGCTTGGAAAAGCGGCTGGAGATCACGTCCACCTTCACATGCTCGCCCTGCAGCAGCGTGTAACCCGCTGCCAGCAGGAACGAAGCGGCAAACAGGTACCACTGCACTTCGAGGAAGGCGTTGGAGCTGATGTTGAACGCCTTGCGCACGATGGCATTCACGCCGCTGATGATTGTGGAGGCCAGAATCAGCCAGACCACGTATTTACCGACCTGGGTGTTAAGCCAGTCGATCCCCCTTGATAACTTCAGTAGAGCCTGCATGGTGTCTCCAATAAAAAGGCTGTGCATGCGATATGTCGGGCTGCGCGCAGGTGGGCGCAGCGGCCCGACAAACTTTTACAACGGCGCGATTCTACGGAGCACTGTAGGCCCAGGCTGACGGATGCGTGACGGTGTTATCCCGCAGCAGGCTCTTGTTCTTTAGCTATCAAAAGTGGAGCGATTAGGGTTTCTTCCTAGATGTCGGAGCGCGTTTTTTGCGCGTGAACTCCCACCAGGGCAGTACCCGGCTCATGGCCAGCACCTCGCCGCAGCGCAAGGGGCTGTAGCCGGGCAGGGTGGCCATCTGCGCCAGCCATTCGGGGGTTTGCAGCAGGGTGCGCAGGGCCAGCGTGGCGGGCTGGTCCAGGCTGGCTTTCAGGCAGGCCAGGTGGTAGCGCTCGTGCACCAGCGGCACAAAATCCAGCCCGCGCGCACGCGCCGCCACCTCGATGCCCATGCCCACATCGGCCGCCCCGGCGGCCACGGCCTGGGCAATGGCGGTGTGGGAGGGCTCGTTGAGTTCGTAGCCCAGGATGCGGGCCGGCTCCAGCCCCGCCTGCGCGAGCAGGTCGTCCAGCAGCACCCGCGTGCCTGTGCCCAGAGGGCGGTTCAAAAAGCGGGCGCCGGTGCGGGCCACATCCTGCAGGCTCTGCAGCGCCAGCGGGTTGCCCGGCGCGACGATGAGGCCCTGCGTGCGCTGCGCAAAGCCGATGATCTTGTGCAGGCCCGGCTGCAGCAGGGGCTGGTAGGTCTGGGCGGTGAGCGAGTCGGCCCCGGCCTTGTCCACCGTGTGGAAGCCTGCGAGCGTGCCGCGCCCCTCGTTCAGTGCGCGGATCGCGTCCACGCTGCCGGTGAAGCGGATATCCAGGTGCAGCGCCCCTGTATCGGCCTGTGCGGCGTGTGTGCGCAGCGCCACCAGGGCGTCGTCGTGGCTGGCGTACAGGGTAAGCACATGGGCGTTGGGGTCGAAGGCCACGGCAAACGCGCGCTCCAGGTCGGCGTTCAGGGCTGCAATCTGCGGTGCCAGCCGGGCCTGGGCCTGGCGCTCGGCCCACAGCAGCTTGGCGCCAAACTCGCTGAGTTGGGCCGACTGGCCCTTGCCCCAGATGATCAGCTCGCCGCCCAGCTGGTCCTCCCAGCGCTTGAGTGCGCCCCAGACATGGCGGTACGAGAGGTCCAGTGCGCGTGCAGCGCCAGAGATGGATCCGTGTTCTGCCACGGCCTGCAGCAGCTCGGGCAGCGGGTTGCGGATGAGGGCGTTGCCTGCATCCTTGCTGAGTGTGTAGTGAAGTTGGACCCTATGCACGGACGTTCATATCGCTGGATATTGGATGGGTGCCTACGATAGCCGAACCCATGTCTACCCTCACCGAAAGCGCGGTCACAGCGCTGCAGCTCACCCTCTCCTCCGACCCCGTCCTCTGGACCATCGTGGGCCGATCCCTGTCCGTCAGCGCCACCGCATGCCTGTTGGCGTGTGGTGCGGGCCTGGTGCTGGGCGCCTGGCTGGGCGTGGCCCGCTTCACGGGGCGCGGGGCGGCACTGGCGGTGCTCAACACCCTGCTGGCCGTGCCCTCGGTGGTGGTGGGGCTGGTGGTTTACCTGGTTCTGTCGCGCAGCGGGCCGCTGGGGTCGCTGGGCTGGTTGTTCAGTTTCAAGGCCATGGTGCTGGCGCAGGCCATCCTGGTGCTGCCTGTGGTCACGGCGCTTACGCGCCAGGTGGTGGAAGACGCCGAACGCGCGCATGGCGAGCAGTTGCGGTCCATGGGCGCGGGCCCGTTGGTGCGGGCGCTGCTGCTGGCCTGGGACGAGCGCTATGCCTTGCTCACAGTGCTGCTCGCATCGTTTGGCCGCGCCATTTCCGAGGTGGGTGCGGTGATGATCGTGGGCGGCAACATCGACGGTTTCACGCGTGTGATGACCACCGCCATCGCGCTGGAGACCAGCAAGGGCGACCTGCCGCTGGCGCTGGCGCTGGGCATCATCCTGCTGGCCGTGGTGCTGGCGCTCAATGTGCTGATTGCGCTGCTGCGCCGCTGGCGCGAGCGGGTGGATGGCTCGGCATCCGGCACCTCGGTGGGGGTGGCTGCATGAGCGGCTTGCCAGACACCCCCTGGGCCGAACTGCGCCAGGTGACGGTGCGCTATGGCCGCGTGCCCGCGCTCGAACAGGTCACGCTGCGCATCACCCCCGGCGAGCGCGTGGCGCTGGTGGGCGCCAACGGCTGTGGCAAAAGCACCTTGCTGCGTTTGCTCAATGGTCTGGCGGGCACCCAGGCGGGCGGCCTGCACTGCGATGCCACGCTGCGCCAGGCCATGCTGTTCCAGCGCCCGCACATGCTGCGCACCAGCGCGCAGAACAACGTGGCGCTGGGCCTGTGGTTGCGTGGCATGCGCTGGCGCGATGCGCGGCTTCAGGCGCTCACGGCGCTGCAGCGCGTGGGCCTGCAGGACATTGCTGCGCAGAACGCCCGCACGCTGTCCGGCGGCCAGCAGCAGCGCGTGGCGCTGGCCCGCGCCTGGGCCCTGCGGCCCGATGTGCTGCTGCTGGACGAACCCACCGCCAGCCTCGACCCGCATGCCAAGCGCGAGGTCGAGGCCCTGATGGCCGACTTTGCCGCCAGCCACGGCGCCGCAGGCCCGGCCCACCCCGTGACCATGGTGTTCAGCAGCCACAACCTGGGCCAGGTCAAGCGCCTGGCCAGCCGCGTGATCTACCTGGAGCACGGCCGCCTGGTGGCCGACCTGCCCGTGCACGATTTTTTCAACGGCCCCTTGCCGGAGGCTGCCCGTTTGTTTGTCAAAGGAGAACTGGGATGATGTCGATGACAGAAAATTTCAAGGTTTTTAAGCCTCTTGCGCGCGTCCAGTATGCGCTGATAGCTACTGTTTTTGTAGCGAGCGGCACTGCGTCAGCCCAGAGCATCACGATGGCGTCCACCACGTCCACCGAGCAGTCGGGTCTGTTTGGCCACTTGATGCCCGAGTTCAAAAAGGCCAGCGGCCTGGATGTGAAGGTGGTGGCCCTGGGCACCGGCCAGGCGCTCGACATGGCACGGCGCGGTGACGCCGATGTGCTGTTTGTGCACGACCAGGTGGCTGAGGAAAAGTTTGTGGCTGACGGCTGGGGCGTGAAGCGCTACCCCGTGATGTACAACGACTTCATCCTGATTGGCCCCAAGGACGACCCGCTAGGCACCAAGGGCAAGGACATCGTGGCGGCGCTGCAGAAGCTGGCCACTGCCAACGGCAACTTTGTCTCGCGCGGCGACAAGAGCGGCACCCACGCGGCCGAGCTGCGCTACTGGAAGCTCGCGGGCGCTGACGCAGCCAAGGGCAGCGGCTACAAGGAATGCGGCTGTGGCATGGGCCCTGCGCTCAACATCGCCGCGTCGAGCAACGCCTACGTGCTGGCCGATCGGGGCACCTGGCTCAACTTCAAGAACCGTGCCGATCTGGCCATCCTGGTCGAGGGCGACACCAAGCTTTTCAACCAGTACGGCGTGATGGTGGTCAACCCTGCCAAGCACCCGCATGTGAAGACACAGGACGCGCAGAAGTTTGTGGACTGGGTGGTGTCGCCCACAGGCCAGCAGGCCATTGCGGGCTACAAGATCGGTGGGGAGCAGCTGTTCTTCCCCAACGCAGCGAAGTGAGCGGTCGCCATGGCACGCCGTTCCCTGGTGGCTGCGGCTGCAGTCGCCGCGTGGGCCCTGGCCGGTTGTTCGGCGGGCCCTGCGAAGGCGCCGGTGGCTGACACAGCCCCTGTGCTGGTCCACGCCGCAGGCAGCCTGCGCGAGGCCTTCACCGAGATCGCCCGCGACCACGAAGCGCGCACGGGCCAGAAAGTGGCGCTGGCCTTTGGCGCCTCGGGCCTGCTGCGCGAGCGCATCGAAAAGGGCGAGCCCGCGCAGGTGTTTGTCTCGGCCGACACCGACCACCCCCAGCGCCTGGCGGCGCGGGGCGGCTGGTTGGCCCCGGTGGTGTTCACACGCAATGCGCTGTGTGCCTTGACCAGCGAGCAGATCAGCGCCACCCCCGACACCCTGCTGGCCACCCTGCTGCGCAACGATGTGCGTGTGGGCACCTCCACGCCCAAGGCCGACCCGTCGGGCGACTACGCTTGGGCGTTGTTCCGCCAGGCCGACAAGATGCAGACGGGCGCCTACGCGCAGCTGGACGCCAAGGCCCTGAAGCTCACGGGCGGTGCGGATTCGCCCAAACCGCCTACAGGCCGGGGCACCTACGCCTGGGTGATGGACCAGCGCCAGGCCGATGTGTTCCTGACCTACTGCACCAATGCCGTGGCCGCGCAGGCCGAGGTGCCGCGTCTGCGCGTGGTGCAGCTGCCGCCTGCGCTGCAGGTGGGCGCGGCCTATGGCCTGACGGTGCGCGCCGATGCGCCTGCGGCAGCGCAGGCCTTTGCCGAGGCGCTGCGCCAACCGGCGGCACAGGCGGTGCTGCGCCGCATGGGGTTTGGGGCGCCCTGACCACCGCGCGCATAGGGCGTTGATTCTTGTGTGCACACACCGCGTCTGCCCGCCTGGTGGGGCGGCACGGTGTGTGGCTTTTTCAGATGGTTGAGCCGTGGCGCGGCAACACCCGCAATTTCCCAGTCGTCAGTCATCGTCCCGGTGGTGGCTGCTGCGCCAGATGGCGCGCACCAGCCACAGGCCACACACCACCGCGCCAAAGAAGCCCAGAAAACCAAACGCGGGCAGCCCGAACAGCGTGGGCCCTCCCTTCACGGTCATCACGATGGACGAGCCGATGATCAGCGCCGCAATCACCAGCGCCATGGCCAGGCGGTTGGCCGAGCGGTCGATCTGGTCGCCCACGCGCTTGAGGTGGGCCAGCTCAATGCCCACCTGCAGGTGCCCGCGCCGCGCATTGCGCAGCAGGCGCCCTATGTCGTCCGGCAGCTGCTCCGCCGTGGCCAGCACCCGCCGCAGTGTGGTCCAGGCGCGCCCGGCCAGTGCTTCGGGGCGGTAACGGTGGCGCACCACCTGCTTTAGCACGGGCAGGGTTTCGGTGGCCATGTGAAAGCCCGGGTCCAGGTTGCGGCCCATGCCTTCAAGCGATATGAAGGCCTTGATCAGCAGCGCCAGGTCGGGCGGCAGGCCCAGGCGGTGCTCGCGCAGGATGGCGCTCACGTCGGCCAGCATCTGGCCCAGGCTCAGCTGCGCCAGCGGCACGCCGTGGTACTGGTCCACAAAGGCCTCGACCTCGGTTTCGAGCTGGCCCAGGTTCAGTCCCTGGGCGTCGCCCGTCCAGTCCAGCAGCACATCGGCCACCACCTGGGGCTGGTGCTCCACCAGGCCCAGCAGCAGTTGCAGCAGTTCGTCGCGCCGCCGCTGCGACAGCCGCCCCACCATGCCGAAGTCAATGAAGGCAATGCGGTTGCCCGGCAGGTAGAACACATTGCCCGGGTGCGGGTCGGCGTGGAAGAGGCCGTCTTCCACAATCATCTTGATCACCGCCTGTGCGCCCCGCTGCGCCAGCACGCGGCGGTCAAAACCCGCCTCGGGTGTGAGCGCTGCCAGCGCGCCGCCCGGAATGCCGTCGATGAAATCCTGCACGTTGATGCGTTCGCGCGTGTAGGTCCAGTGCACACGCGGAATCACGATGTGGGGCAGTGCCTCGGCCATGTTGGCCGCTATGCGCTCTGCCTGGCGGCATTCGCCTGCAAGGTCCAGCTCGCGCCGCAGCGAACGCGCAAACTCGCGCACCAGCTGCTGGGGCCGGTAGGGCTTGAGCGTGGGCAGCTCGGCCTCGGCCAGCGCAGCCAGGCGCTGCAGCAGGCGCAGGTCGGCGTGGATGGTGTCGGCAATGCCGGGGCGGCGGATCTTGACGATGACCTCGGTGCCGCCATGGAGGCGGGCACGGTGTACCTGGGCGATGGAGGCAGCGGCCAGCGGGGTGGTGTCGAACCAGGCAAACACCTCCTCCGGCTCGGCGCCCAGGTCTTCGCGCAGCTGCGGGCGCAGGGCGTCGATGGGCACGGCGGGCACCTGGCTGTGCAGCTTCTCGAACTCGGCAATCCATTCGGGGCCGAACAGGTCCGCCCGGCCCGCGAGGATCTGGCCGAACTTCACGAACGCCGGGCCCAGCTCTTCCAGCGCCAGCCGCACCTGCACGGGGGGCTCGACACGGGCCAGGTCGGCGGCGTGCGTCCAGTTCAGTGCCTGGCCCGCGCGCTCCAGCCGGTCGGCCAGGCCCATGCGGCGCACGGTGTCGCCAAACCCGTGGCGCACCATCACGCCCAGGATTTCCTTCAGGCGCCCCAGGTCGCGGGCCGTGTCCAGCGTTTCGATGAGCATGGGGCCATCATAGGTTCAGACGCCCAGGGTGGGCTTGTTCACCATCAGGTAGAAGACCACGGCCATCGCCACAAAGGCGGGGTAGCCCAGCGCCTCCCACCAGCGTGCATAACGCCAATACAGCGGGGGCAGCACGCCGTCCCCTTGGGCTGCCGCTGCTGCCATGTCGCGCATGCGCAGCTGCAGCCAGACCACGGGCAGCCAGCAGGCACCGGCCACGAGGTACAGCGCGATGGACACCGCGAGCCACGGTGTGCTCCAGGGCAGCCCGGCCATGGCCGCCATGGCGAGCCCGGTGGCTGGCTGGATGAGCACCGTGGGCGTGGTGAACCACCAGTCCGCCCGCACCACCAGGCGCGTGACCACCGCCTGCGCCTGCACATTGCCGCTGCGGTTGGTGAAGAACATGTAGAACGCCGAGCCCAGCCCGGTACCCACCAGCAGCACGCTGGAGACGATATGCAGCCATTTCAGGATCAGGTACAGGCTCATGGCTCGGGCGTGGGATTGGTCGTGTCTTGCAGCAGCACCCACAAAATGGCTGCAATCGGCAGGTTCTTGGTCAGCGGGCCCAGTGGGTGCAGCCACCATGCGGGGTGGATGAAGGTGGCCAGCAGCGTCATCGCCCCCATCAGCACCAGCGCGCCCAGGTAAGCACTGCGACTGGGGCGCAACGCCAGCCACAGCCCGAGCACGGCATCGGCCGCCGCGCCCGCCAGAATGATCGCCGTGGGCAGCCATACGGCGTTGCCCGTGGTCCAGCCGCTGGGCAAGCCCGCAAGCAGTTCGCGGCTTTGGCCGTTCAGCTCCACCACGCTCACCACGGCCGTGGCCAGCCAGACGAAGACAAGGCTCCAGCGCAGCAGCGCATGGGTTGCGGGCGTCATGCCTCCTCCACGATGTCCGTCACCATGCCCCACTTTGCAAACTCGGGGGCGAAGGCCTCCAGGGGCAGCAGGCCCGTGCTGGTGTGGGCGCCGGTGGGCAGGGGCTGCCCGGCGGCCAGTTGGCGGGCCAGCAGGATGGCGGCCATGCAGGGGATCTCGGGGCCATGGTCGTGGTCGGCTGCAATGTGCCACGCACGCTGGCGCGGCTGGCCCTGGGCATCCGTGCCCGCCACCCGCACCACCATGCCACCCAGCGGAGTGCCCAGGGCGTCGAGCACGCCGCCGGTGCGGTGCAGCAGCCCCGCCAGCTTTTCGGGGTGGGGCAGCAGCCCCCAGTGGCGCAGGGCGGCCAGGGTGGCAAAGCTGCGCTGCGCCAGGCCCACTTCCAGTGCGGCGCGGAACATGACGCGGTCGCGCACCCGGTAGTGGGCCGGGAAAATTTCCAGGTCCGGGATGTCGCACACCGCCCCCAAGCGCGGCCGCAGGCGGTGGAACTGCACCGGTGTGGGCCCAGCCCAGCCCCGCCGGGCTTGCCAGCGGCCGCCTTCCCACACGGGGATCGGCAGCCCGCAGTAGCTCAGCACGGCCGCCAGCGTGGCCTCGCCGCGCGGTGCGCGCTGCGCCGGGGCGATGCAGATGTCAATGCTGTCGATGTGCTGCCAGCCTGCGCACAGGTGGTCGATGACGGCCGACGACAGCGCGGGCACGGTGCTGGCCCCGGTGACGGCGGTGCGCCCGGCCACCGCAAATGTGGCCTGCAGCGCCGCTGGAAAGTCACAGACAAACCGGCGCCCGTCGGCCAGGTCGATGTAGTGCGCGCCCGCCTCGGCCGCTGCCTGGGCCACGCCATAGGCCTGGGCCTGGAAGGGGCCCGCCGTGTGGATCACCAGGCCCACGCCCAGCGCGCGCAGCCGGTCGGCCAGGCCGGGCGCCTGGTGGTCCAGCGCGATGCCTTGTGCGCCATGGCCCAGTGTGTGCGCCAGGGCCTGGGCGCGTGTGGCATCGCGGCCTGCCACCAGCAGCGCGATGCCGTGGTGGGTGGCCGGGCCGCCTGCCAGCGCGCGGCAGATGCGTGCGCCAAAGTTGCCATAACCGCCCAGGACCAGGGTTTTGAGCGCTGCCATGGTTCAGGCCGCGCGCGGATTGTTGTGCACGCCTTCAAGGCGTCGCGCGTGCGTGCCGGTCAGTGATTGTCTGCATAGGTTTTTCCGCACCATGGCCACCCTGTCCTCCCCTTTTGTGCTGTGTGTCTGCGGGGCATCATACGGTCGGTGCGGCCTGCTCTCGGACGGGGTCAGTTCACGACGGCAACGCCCTTGACCTGTGCAAACACAGCCCGGCCCGGTGCCAGCCCCAGCGCCTGGGCCGACCGCTGGGTGACCCGCGCCAGCAGCCGCGTGGCCCCGGCATCCAGCGCCACCATGCACTGGCCCGGGCTGTCTTCGGCCAGGGCCACCACGGTGGCGGGAAGGATGTTGAGGATGCTGCTGTCTTCGGGTGCGGCCAGGGCCAGGCTCACGTCGCGGGCCTGCACCCGCAGGCGCAGTGCCTCGCCTGGCGCGCGGGCTGTGGGGCTGACCAGCAGCAGTTGCCCGCCGCTGAACCCCACGGTGGTGATGTGGTCGTGCGCGTCGTGCCGTTGCACCGTGCCTTCGATCACCGTGGCGGCCGCGTCGCCATGGGCCAGGGGCAGATCCAGCCGCGTGATCAGCTCGCCCGTGGGGCCCTGGGCCAGCACGCGGCCGTCGCCCATCAGCACCATGTGGTTTGCCAGCCGTCCCACTTCGTCGATGGCGTGGCTTACGTACAGCACCGGGATGTCGAGCGTGCGGTGCAGCGTCTCCAGGTAGGGCAGGACTTCGGCCTTGCGCTGCGCATCCAGCGCGGCCAGGGGTTCGTCCATGAGCAGCAGGCGCGGGCTTGTGGCCAGCGCGCGCGCGATGGCCACGCGCTGGCGCTCACCGCCCGACAGGGCCTGGGGCATTCGCTCCATCAGGTGGCCAATGCCCAGCAGTTCCACGGCCTGCTCCAACGCCACCTGGCGCCGTGCGGGCGGCGTGCGCTGCAGGCCGTAGGAGATGTTGCCGCGCACGTTCAGGTGGTCGAACAGGCTGGCCTCCTGGAAAACATAGCCCAGCGCGCGCTCATGGGGGGGGCGCCAAAGGTGGGCGTCTTCGTCCTGCCAGACCTCGCCATTGACCACCACGCGGCCGGGCCGTGCGCGGGACAGTCCTGCGATGGCGCGCAGGCAGGTGGTCTTGCCGCAGCCCGAGGGACCAAACAGCGCCGTCAAGCCGCGCCCGGGCAGGTGCAAATCGACATCGAGCGTGAAGCCTGGGCGCACCAGTTGCAGGCGGGCCTCGATGGAGGGGCGGTGCAGTGCTTTTTCCATCACTCCCTCACGACACCATGGACGCGCGGTGCCGCGTGAGGTTGAGCCCCAGCAGCACCAGGAACGAGAAGATCACCATGCCCCCGGCCAGCCAGTGGGCCTGGGCGTATTCCAGCGCCTCGACATGGTCGTAGATCTGCACCGACACCACGCGCGTCACGCCGGGGATGTTGCCGCCCAGCATGAGCACCACGCCAAACTCGCCCACGGTGTGCGCAAAGCTCAGGATCGCCGCAGTGATAAAGCCCGGGCGTGCCAGCGGCAGTGCCACCGTGAAGAACCGGTCGATGGGCCCCGCGCCCAGCGTGGCAGCCGCCTCCAGCGGGCGTGTACCGATGCTTTCAAACGCGTGCTGCAGCGGCTGCACCGCAAACGGCAGCGAATAGATGAGCGAGCCCACCACCAGCCCCCAGAAGGTGAAGGGCAGCGTGCCCAGGCCCAGGCTTTGGGTGAACTGCCCAACGGGGCCATGGGGCCCCAGGGTCACGAGCAGATAAAAACCGATCACCGTGGGCGGCAGCACCAGGGGCAGCGCCACCACGGCCGACACCGGCCCGCGCCAGCGCGACGGCGTGTGGGCCAGCCACCAGGCCAGCGGCGTGCACAGCACCAGCAGCAGCACCATGGTGGTGCCCGCCAGCCGCAGCGTGAGGCCGATGGCCGCCAGATCGGCGCTGGAGAAAGGCATGGAAGGTTGAAGTGCTCTGAGGTAATTGGAGTGCTGACGGCGCTTCCAGGCGTCTGATAAAACTCAGCGTAGCGGTCCTGGCTAGGCGCTCCGTCGCAGACAGTACTGAAAGTACAGCAAGGCGGGGCAACGACGCCAGGAGAGTTTTAGCAGTCGCCCGTCAGAAACTATAGCCGTAGGACTTGATGATGCCCCTGGCCTTCTCGCCCTTGAGGTACTGCATCAGCGCCAGTGCCGCCGCATTGCCCTTGCCGGTCTCCAGCAGGGCGGCATCCTGGTGGATGGGCTCATGCAGGTTGGCGGGCACCTGCCAGGCCGAGCCGCTGGTGATCTTGCCGTCGGCCATCACCTGCGACAGCGCCACAAAGCCCAGTTGTGCATTGCCGGTGGCCACGAACTGGTGGGTCTGGGCAATGTTCTCGCCCTGCACCAGGCGCGGCTGCACGCGGGCGGTCACGCCCAGCTTGTCCATGGTCTGCATGGCTGCCAGGCCATAGGGCGCGATCTTGGGGTTGGCAATGGCCAGGTGCTTGAAGTCACCGGTCTTGAGCACGGCGCCCTGGGCGTCCACATAGCCGGGCTGGGCACTCCACAGCACCAGCGTGCCGACGGCGTAGGTGAAGCGGGTGTTGGGCACGGCCTTGCCTTCTTTTTCCAGCTTGGCCGGGGTGGTGTCGTCGGCCGACAGCAGGATCTGGAACGGTGCGCCGTTGGTGATCTGTGCATAGAACTTGCCGGTGGCGCCAAACGACAGCTCGGCCTTGTGGCCGGTATCAGCCTCGAAGGCCGCAGCGATCTTCTGCATGGGGGCCGTGAAGTTGGCTGCCACGGCGACGGAGACGGTGTCGGCATGCGCTGCTGGCAGCACGGAGTAGGTGAGCCCCGCCAGCAAAAGGTGGCGGGTCAGGGGCACGATGCGATGGAGCATGGTGTGGCGGCGCAAAGCGCTATTCATGAATGGAATAGCGAGAGTATATGCACTGGCCTGCAGTAACCTTCTGGACGCATCGCTATTGACTGGGTTTTGCATGGCCTGGCTGGGTAAGCCGGGCCACAACCCGGCGCGCCAGCGGGGCAGCCAGCATCACCGCCGGAAAGGCGAACAGCCAACCGGTCAGCCAGGCGCCCATCCACAGGCCCACAAAGCCCTGGTCGGGCGGCAGCGTGCGCCAGGTGGAGATGCCCGACACCAGCAGCGACATGCATCCCGACAGGATGAGGCTGAACAGCAAAGGGGCATAGCGGGCGGGGATCACGCAGTGACCTCCTCGTGGGGCTGCGGTGCAGCCACGGTACCCAGGCGCTGCAGGGTCTGCGCAAAATGCCGGCCAAACATCCGGGCCGTTTTCACATCGCCCGGCGCAAAGGCATCGGCGGGGGACCCGTGGCCTGCCTGCGCCATCAGGCCCGACCAGGAGCCCAGCCGGTTGGCGGCCTCGTCATACGGCACACCGGCATGCTGCTCGGGCAGGATGGGGTTGCCTACCCACACCATGCCGTGCTGCATGGCAAACACAAACATCGACAGCAGCGTGGACTGCTTGTCGCCCGCAGGCAACGACGACACGGTGAAGCCTGCCGCGAGCCGGTTCTTGAGCTGCTGCGTTTTCCACAAGCGGCCGGTGGCGTCCATGAAAGACTTGAACGGCCCGGACACCCCTCCCAGGTAGGTGGGCGAGCCGAGGATGACGCCGTCGTAGCGCAGCAGGGCGTCGGGGGTGTGGGCCAGGTCTTCGGCCCGGACCAGCTCGGCGTGGATGCCGGGCAGCCCTTGGGCGCCTTGGCAGACCTGCTGCGCGATGTGGGCGGTGTGGCCGTGGGCGCTGTGATAAATGATGGCGATGTGTTGCATGGTGTGGTTTCCGTTGGGGTGATTTCTTGGGAAAGGCGCGGAAGAGGTCATCGTGAAATCAGTGCGATGGCCAGCGCGGACAGGTACAGGCCGAAGCCAAAAACGGTGTGATTGGCCAGGCTGCGCAGGCAGTTCTTGAGCGGCGTGGGCGTGCGCGATGCGGCAAAGCCCGCGCCCATAGCCGGCTGCATCACCAGCAGGGGCGCGGCCACGGTGCCAATGCCCAGGGCCAGTGCGGGCAGCAGGGTGGGGCTGCGCACCCAGTCCGCGCCCTGGATGGCCACCAACACCGTGGCAAAACCCACGCCCACGGCGTAGTGCGTGAGCCAGCCCCAGGCCTGCTCGCCCGGGATGGGGCTGGCTTTGGCGATGGCCGTGTGGGCGAACTGGCCGCGCAACAGGTGGCCCACCCAGCGGCCAATGAACGCGAAGTTGAGCGTGGGCACGCCCAGGCGCTGGAGCAGCACCAGCCAGGCATCCATGACGGCGGTGGCGCCCACGCCGATCAGCAGGGCGAGGGGGAAGTCTTGCCATTGAAAAGCCATAAAAAAACTCCTTGGACGGTGGACGTGAAAACGGGTTGAATTCACGGTTAAATGGACTGTAAAAGTTCAAGTCAACTTGAAGTCAAGGGTTTGTTGGAGGTGTTTTTATGGACATTGCAGAAGTCGCCAAACGCTCGGGCCTGCGGGCATCGACGCTGCGGTACTACGAAGAAAAGGGGCTGGTGCACTCGGTGGGCCCGCCCGGCGAGCGCCGCCGGTTTGCGCCCGGCGTGCTGGACCAGCTGGCTTTGATTGCGCTGGGGCAGTCGGCGGGGTTCTCGCTGGACGAGATCCGCTCCATGTTTCTGCCCGGCGGCGAGCCCAGCATCGACCGGCAGCTGCTCTCGGCCAAGGCCGACGAGCTGGACGCCATGGTCAAGCGCCTCAAGGCCATGAGCAACGGCCTGCGCCACGCCGCCGCCTGCCCGGCCGAGAGCCATGCGCAATGCCCGTCCTTCCAGCGGTTGCTGAAGGCTGCGGCGGACGGCGCGCTGGCGCGCCAGCAAAAGCAGGCCAAGCCGGTCACGGGGCTGCGCCGCAAGGTGGCCTGAAGGCCCTTTGCTGACAGCCCTGTGAGGCATCATCAGCCCATGCCTGCTTCACTTTCCCTCACGGACGCGCTGGGCCACGCGCTGACCGACAAACGCATCGACATCCTGCGCCAGATTGGCGCCTGTGGCTCCATCTCGCAGGCCGCCCGTGCCGTGGGCGTGAGCTACAAGGCCGCGTGGCAGGCTGTGGACACACTCACCAACCTGGCGGGCACACCGCTGGTGGCCCGCGCTGTGGGCGGGGCGGGCGGCGGCGGCGCGCAACTGACCGAGGCGGGCCACCAGCTGCTGGCCGCCGCCGATGCGATGGCGCAGGCGCGGGGCGCCGTGCTCTCACGCTGGCAGGCCACGCCCCACGCGGGCCCGGCGCTGGCGCGGCTGGCGGTGCGCACCAGCATGCGCAACCAGCTGCCCTGCGTGGTGGACCGGCTCGTGGTGCAGGGGCAGATCGTGTGTGTGCACCTGCGGCTGGAGGGGGAGGGCGCAGGCGCCTTGGGTGGGGCAGCAGGCGCCGTGTCGCTGGCCTCGCGCATCACCCGCGAGAGTGCCGAGCTGTTGGGCCTGCAGCCGGGCCTGGCTGTGCTGGCGCTGTGCAAGGCCACGGCGGTGCGGGTAGAGCGTGGCGGGCGTGCGGCGTCTGCTACCGCCACTGCCGATGCCGCGCCCGCAGGCACCCACCGGTTGCCCGCACGGGCCACCCGTGTGGTGCGCGGCGAATCGGGCGATGAGGTGTCGGCCGAGCTGGCGGCGGGCCTGCACATGGTGGGTTTTGCCGCGCCCCAGAGCGGGTTGCGCGCGGGCAGTGCCGTGGTGCTGGTGCTCGAAGAAAACGCCGTGGTGCTGGCACTGGCGGAACTCTGATCAGCGGCCTGCTGGATTACTTGTTTACTATCTATTTTATAGCTTATAAGGCAATAGGGTCGCGCGCAGAAGCCCTTTTTGACTCAGGTTTTCGACGGTGGCGGGCAGCGTGCGCGCGGGGTAGGGCTGGCGCAGCGCCGCTCATGTCCCTTTGGGCGTGCCCAGCTTGCGGTACACCGTGGCACGGCTGATACCCAGCGCGCGGGCGGCCTCGGCCACGTTGCCCCGGGCGTCTTGTACCGCCTGGCGGATCAGGGCGGTTTCGGCCTCGCGCAGCGGTGCGGCCACGGGCGGCGATGTGGGCGCCAGGGGCGCGGCCGCGCTGGGGCTGAAAGAGGTGGAAGCGCCAAGGCTTCCATGGCTACTTCGGCGGTGGTGGGCAGGCCACTGCACCAGGGCCTGCAGGCGCAGGCCCGACCACAGGGGCAGGTCCAGTGGCTGCGCGGGGTGGCGCCGGGCCGCGTCGAACAGCATGGTCCAGGGCATGGCCAGCAGGTCGCTGCAGTGGGTGGACGTTCCGGCTGCGCGCAAGGGCTGGGGCACCAACTGGCGGGCCATGCTGTTCGCGCCCACCACGCAGCCTTCGGCGTCGAGTGCAAGCAGGCCGTCGCCTTCGCCGCCCAGCGTGCAGCCGGGCCAGTTCATGCGCAGCAGCAGGGCGTGGGGGCGCTGCAGCAGCAAGGCGTCCTCCATGGCGCGGGCCGAGCGTGCCACCAGGTGGCGCAGCTCGGGCCGTTCGGGCACGTCGATGCCAGTCAAGTCCAGCATGCCCATGCACCGGCCTTCGGGGTCGAACAGCGGTGCGCCCGCGCAGCTGTAGCTGCCGTTGTCATCCAGAAAATGCTCGCCCCGGTGCAGCCACACGGGCTGCAGCTCGGCCAGCGCCGCGCCAATGGCCGTGGTGCCCACAGCGGCTTCCGAGAGGTCAATGCCCACGCGGCCGATGCTGCTGGCGCGTGGGTCGCTCGCGTCGCAGTGGCCCTGCACCTCGACCACGGTGCCCCGGGCGTCGGTCAGGATGGCGAAGTAGCGCATGCCCGCGATGGCGCGCGTGAGCTGCTCCAGCACGGGGCGGGCCGCGCGCAGCAGGGCCTGGTTCTGCTCCAGGCTGTGGCGCAGCGCTGGGGCGCTGACGGCCTCGAACACCACACGCTGCGTGGGGTCCATGCCCTGTGCCAGGCAGCGCTGCCACGACCGCGCAATCCAGGGCTCCACCTCTGCACGCAGGGGCGCTGCGCCATCCACCAGCAGGGTCTGGCGGGCCTGCGCAATCAGCGCGTGGCGGTGGGCGGTGGAGCTGGGGGCGGAGGACAGCATGGTGATCCGAATCCTTGAGCTGCGCATGATGCGCCGGTGTGCGCTGCAACATGTTTCATTTTGAGAATATCCAGCGAGGGGGCCCGAAAATCTAGGGTTGTCCCTAGGGATGGGTGGTAGGGGGCGGCAGAAGATGCGCGAGGTAAGTCCAGCCAAAACCTACCCAGGAGACAGCCAGATGCAAGTCCAGTTCACGGTCAACGGGCGCGCTGCCAGTGTTGACGTCCCTCCCAACACCCTGCTTGTCCATGCGCTGCGAGAGCACCTTGCGCTCACCGGCACCCATGTGGGCTGCGACACCAGCCAGTGCGGCGCTTGCACCGTGCACGTCAACGGCCGCGCCGTCAAATCCTGCGCCATGCTCGCCGTGCAGGCCCAGGGGGCCGAGGTGACCACCATTGAAGGCATGGCCGCGCCCGACGGCACCATGCACCCCATGCAGGCGGCGTTCAAGGAATGCCACGGCCTGCAGTGCGGCTTCTGCACCCCCGGCATGGTGATGAGCGCGGTGGACCTGTGCAAGAACCACCCCAACGCCAGCGAAGGCGAGATCCGCGAGCTGCTCGAAGGCAACATCTGCCGCTGCACGGGCTATCAGAACATCGTGCGTGCGGTGCAGGTCGGCCAAAAGGCCATGGCATCAGCTTAAACACACAGGAGAAGAACCATGGGTGCATCCGACTTTTCCAAGCTGCCGCACATTGGCGAATCGCTCAAGCGCAAGGAGGACTACCGCTTCCTCACCGGCGCAGGCCAGTACACCGACGACGTGGTGCTGGCCGCACAAAGCCATGCGGTGTTTGTGCGCTCGCCACACGCGCATGCCGCCATCAACAGCATCAACACCAGCGCCGCCAAGGCCGCGCCCGGCGTGCTGGGCGTGTTTGTGGGCGCCGATGTGGCGGCCGACAACATCAATGGCCTGCCCTGCGGCTGGCTCATCACCAGCACCAACGGCGAGCCCATGAAGGAGCCGCCACACCCCATCCTGGCGCAGGGCAAGGTGCGCTATGTGGGCGATCATGTGGCCATGGTGGTGGCCCAGACGCTGCAGCAGGCGCGCGATGCCGCCGAGCTGGTGGAGGTGGATTACGACGTGCTGCCCGCCGTGGTCAACGTGGCCGATGCGGCCGCAGGGGCCGTGCCAGGTGCTGCGCTGCACGACATCGCGCCCGACAACCACTGCTTCAAGTGGGCCATTGGCGACAAGGGCGCGGTGGACGCCGCGTTTGCCAACGCCGCCCATGTCACCCAGCTTGATTTGATCAACAACCGGCTCATCCCCAACGCCATGGAGCCGCGCGCGGCCATCGGTAGCTACAACCGGGCCAGCGACGAATACACGCTGTACGTGAGCAACCAGAACCCCCACGTCGAGCGCCTGCTGATGACGGCGTTTGTGATGGGCCTGCCCGAACACAAGGTGCGCGTGATTGCGCCCGATGTGGGGGGCGGATTCGGCTCCAAGATCTATCTGTATGCCGAAGACGTGTGCCTGACCTGGGCCGCCAAGAAGCTCAACCGCAACATCAAGTGGGTGGCGGACCGCAGCGAGTCCTTCCTGTCGGACGCGCATGGCCGCGACCACATCAGCCACGCCGAAATGGCCATGGACAAGGACGGCAAGTTCCTGGCTATGCGCGTGCACACCCACGCCAATCTGGGCGCCTACCTGAGCACCTTTGCCAGCGCCGTGCCCACCATCCTCTACGCCACGCTGCTGGCGGGGCAGTACACCACGCCGCAGGTGTACGTGGAGGTGGATTCGTGGTTCACCAACACCGCGCCCGTAGATGCCTACCGGGGCGCGGGCCGGCCCGAGGCCACCTACCTGCTTGAGCGCCTGGTCACGCGTTGCGGCTGGGAGATGGGCCTGGGCCAGGACGAAATCCGCAAGCGCAACTTCATCACCAGCTGGCCCTACCAGACACCTGTGGCGCTGCAGTACGACATTGGTGACTACCACGCGTGCATGACACAGGCGCAGCAGTTGGCCGACGTGGCCGGGTTTGCCGCGCGCAAGGCGGCCAGCGAGGCCAAAGGCCTGAAGCGTGGCATCGGCTACAGCAGCTACATCGAGGCCTGCGGCATTGCGCCTTCGAACATCGCCGGGGCGCTGGGTGCGCGCGCCGGGCTGTTTGAATGCGGCGAGGTGCGGGTGCACCCCACGGGCAGCGTGACGGTGTTCACCGGCTCGCACAGCCACGGCCAGGGGCATGAGACCACGTTTGCGCAGGTGGTGGCGGCGCGCCTGGGCATCCCGGTGGAGAACGTGGACATCGTGCACGGCGACACGGGCCGCGTGCCGTTTGGCATGGGCACGTATGGATCGCGCTCCATCAGCGTGGGCGGAGCGGCCATCATGAAGGCGCTGGACAAGATCGAGGCCAAGGCCAAGAAGATCGCGGCCCACCTGATGGAGGCCAGCGACGCCGACATCGACTTCAGCGGCGGCGAATTCACCGTGCGCGGCACGGACAAGAAGATTCCGTTTGGCCAGGTGGCGCTCACGGCCTATGTGCCACACAACTACCCGCTCGACAAGCTGGAGCCGGGCTTGAACGAAACCGCCTTCTACGACCCGACCAACTTCACCTTCCCCGCTGGCACCTACATCTGCGAGGTGGAGATCGACCCCGCCACCGGCAGCACGCGCGTGGACAAGTTCACCGCCGTGGATGACTTTGGCACCATCATCAACCCCATGATCGTGGAGGGCCAGGTGCACGGCGGGCTGGTGCAGGGCATTGGCCAGGCGCTGCTGGAAAACTGCGTGTACGACCGCGAAACGGGCCAGCTGCTCACCGGCAGCTTCATGGACTACGCCATGCCGCGCGCCGACGACTTCCCCGAGTTCAAGCTCGGCCATGTCTGCACCCCCTGCACCCACAACCCGCTGGGCACCAAGGGCTGCGGCGAGGCCGGGGCCATCGGATCGCCCCCGGCGGTGATCAACGCCGTGCTCGACGCCCTGCGCCCCCTGGGCGTGAAGGACTTCGACATGCCCGCGTCGCCGCACCGCGTGTGGGAAGCGATTCAGAACGCCAAGGCATAAGGAGATCGACCATGTACGCATTCACCTTTGAAGCGCCCACCTCCACCGCCGCTGCCGCGCAGCTCATCGCCCAGCGCGGCAAGCTGCTGGCGGGCGGGCAGAGCCTGCTGCCCTCCATGCGCCTGCGCCTGGCCAACCCCGAGAAGATCGTGGACCTGAACGGCGTGGCCGAGCTGGCGGGCATACGCCGCGACGGCAACGCCCTCGTCATCGGCGCCATGACGCGCCACATGGACGTGGCGAACAGCGCCGATGTGAAGGCCGCCATCCCCGCGCTGGCCGACCTGGCTGCGCACATTGGCGACCGGCAGGTGCGCGCACGCGGCACGCTGGGCGGCTCGGTGGCCAACAACGACCCTGCCGCCTGCTACCCCAGCGCGGTGCTGGGCCTGGGCGCTACGGTCATCACCAACCGCCGCGAGATCAAGGCCGACGACTTCTTCGTGGGCATGTACACCACGGCGCTGGATGAGGGCGAGATCATCACCGCCATCCGCTTCCCCATACCGAAGCGCGCGGCCTACATGAAGTTCAAGCAGCCTGCGTCGCGCTTCTCGCTGGTGGGGGTGTTTGTGGCGCAGACCGACAGCGGCGCGCGCGTGGCCATCACCGGCGCGGCGACCAGCGTGTTCCGCCATGCAGGGCTGGAGGCGGCGCTGGGCCAGAGCTTCACGCCTGCAGCGGCAGCAGCGGTGAAGATCGACGCGAGCGACCTGAACAGCGACATCCACGCGAGTGCCGCCTACCGCGCCAACCTCATCAGCGTGCAGACGCAGAGGGCCGTGCAGAAGATGCTTGGTTGAGCAGGGCGCGCGGCACCGCAGCAGGTCGGGTGGGCCCGTCAGGGCGTCCCCCGACCTATGGCGTGTGGCGCGGGTCGTGACAACCGTCCGGACAGCACCTGCCAGAGCCCGGGCGCATTGCCGACAAGATCAATTGATAGCCAAACAGGCCTCCTGCGCGCGTCCATCAAGCGCTGGTAGCTATATGAAGAGTAGCAATGAGTTTGCCAACCACCGTCGATGCCCTGGTGCAAGCGCTGCAAAGCGTGGGTTACTTCGCCGACCGGCGCCTGGCCACGGCGGTGTTTTTGGCGCTCAAGCTGCAGCGCCCGCTGCTGCTGGAGGGCGAGCCCGGCGTGGGCAAGACGGCGCTGGCCAAGGCGCTGTCGGAAGTATTGGCGCGCAGCCTGATCCGCCTGCAGTGCTACGACGGCCTGGAGCAGCGCGAGGCGCTGTACGAATGGAACTACGCCGCCCAGCTGCTGCACATGCGCGCTGCGGAGGGCCAAGGCAGTGCCGACATGGCACAGGTGGAGCGCGAGGTGTATCAGGACCGCTACCTCATCCGCCGCCCCCTGCTGCAGGCCCTGCAGGCCCCCGCGCCCGGCGCGGTGCTGCTCATCGACGAGGTGGACCGCGCCGACGAGCCCTTCGAGGCTTTCTTGCTCGAATACCTGGGCGAGTACCAGGTCAGCATCCCCGAGATTGGCACCGTGCGTGCCACGGCCACGCCGGTCACCATCCTCACCAGCAACCGCACGCGCGACCTGCATGACGCCGTCAAGCGCCGCTGCCTTTACCACTGGCTGGACTACCCGGAGCGCGAGCGCGAGCTGGCCATCGTGCGCGCCCAGGTGCCCGGCGCCAGCGCCGCGCTGGCGCAGCAGGTGGCCGAGTTTGTGGGCCGCCTGCGCAGCCAGCCGTTTGCCAACGCCTTCCAGCGCGCGCCGGGCATTGCCGAGAGCGTGGAATGGGCCAAGGCGCTGGTCGCGCTCGACACCATCGTGGTGGACCCCGAGGTAGTATCCGACACGGCCGGCATCTTGTTCAAGCAGCGCGAGGATGTGGCGGCGCTCACGCGCGACATGGCGGTGCAGCTGCTGCAGCCCGCCGATGCCTGAGACCGCGTGAACCCGTCAGAAGGCGTTGCCATGGCTCAGGGTGCAACCATCTCCCAGCTCGGCGATGCCCGCACTGGCAAGCTGGCCGACAACCTGAGCGGCTTTGGCCGCACCCTGCGCCGCGCCGGGGTGCGCGTGGACGCCGCCCGCATGGCGCTGGCCCAGCAGGCGGTGATGTTGGTGGGCCTACAGCGCGAGGATTTTTGCGCGGCGCTAGAGGCTGTGCTGGTCAGCCGCGAGCAAGACCGGCTGGTTTTTCGCGAGCTGTTCGACGCCTACTTCAAGAACCCCAACGTGGCCCAGAAGCTGCTCGCGCAGATGCTGCCCAGCGCCGAGTCCAAGGCAGAGCCCGCCAAGCGCCGCCCGCGCGTGAGCGAGGCGCTGGCCCCGGTGCGCGCAGCGCGCAACGCGCCGCCGCCGCGTGAGGAAGACAAGGTGGACTTCGATGCCGCGATGACGGCCAGCGACCTGCAGCGCCTGCGGCAGGCCGATTTCAACCAGCTCTCGGCCAGCGAATACATCCTGGTGGAACGCCTGGCACGCGAGATTCCCTTGCCCCTGCCGCACTACGCGGCCCGCCGCACGCGCCCCGGCGCGCGGGGCAGCCGCCCGCACTGGCCGGGTGCCATGCACCTGGCCGCACGCAGCGGTGGCGAGGTGCTGCGCGTGCCCCTGCTGCAGCGGCGCCAGCAACCCCTGCCGCTCTTGGTGCTGGTGGATGTCTCGGGCTCCATGGAGCGCTACGCGCGCCTGCTGCTGGCCTTTTTGCACGCCGCCACGGCGCCGCGCCATGTGGGCGCCGCCGTGCGCCGTGACGTGTTTGCGTTTGGCATGGGGCTGACCGACCTCACCCCCGCCTTCCGCCTGGCCGACACCGATGCCATGCTGCAGGTGGCCAGCCACGCCATCAACGACTTTGCTGGCGGCACACGCATGGGGGACAGCCTGGCCCAGCTGCGGCAGCAGCATGCGCGGCGCCTGGTGGGGCGGCGCACGCTGGTGCTGCTGATCAGCGACGGGCTGGACACCGGCACGCCCGAGGTGCTGTCGCAGGAGCTGGCTTGGCTGCGTCGCCACTGTGGCCGCCTGCTGTGGCTCAACCCCTTGCTGCGCTTTGAAGGCTATGCGCCCACGGCACGGGGGGCGGCCGAGCTGCACCGCCAGGCCCACGGCATGCTCGCTGTGCACAACCTCAGCCGCCTGCAGGACCTGGCGGCCAGCCTGGCCAGCGTGCTGCGGCAATGACCGATTTCAGACATAAGACACCAGGAGGAACCCACCATGGAAATGCAAGCCAGCCGTACCCTTGCCGTGAGCCAGCAACAGGCCTGGGAGGCGCTCAACGACCCCGAGGTCCTCAAGCTGTGCATCCCTGGCTGCGACAAGATCGAGCCCACGGGTGACAACCAGTACGCCGTGGCCATGGCGCTCAAGATCGGGCCCGTGTCGGCCAAGTTCGCGGGCAAGATCACGCTGTCGGACATCGTGCCGCCCGAGAGCTACCACATCGCCTTTGATGGCTCGGGCGGTGTGGCGGGCTTCGGCAAGGGCAATGCACAGGTCAAGCTGGTGCCCTTGGCTGTGGACGGGGTGGGGCAGACCGGCTGCGAGCTGCATTACACGGTGCATGCCACCGTGGGCGGCAAGATCGCCCAGCTGGGCCAGCGGCTGATCGACGGCGCCGCCAAGACCATGGCGGAAGACTTCTTCAAGCGCTTCGACGACGAGATGCAGCGCCGCTATCCGCGTGCCGAGGTTCCGCAAGCTGGTGCGTCGGATGCCGCGCAGGCCGAAGCTGTCAATCCACCGGGTGCGGGAGGCGATGCCATCCAGGGCGGGGGTATCCCTGCATGGGCGTGGGGTGTTGGCGCGGGGGCCCTGGTGTTGCTGGCTTGGTGGTTCAATCGCGGCTGAGTGATCCGGGTAGCCAGAGGAAGCGAGTCATGGAAAATTTGGACGTTGTGGTGCTGCGCACCTTGCAGGGCTGGCGTGCCGCCGGGCGCCGCGCGCTGCTGGCGACGGTGGTGCGCACCTGGGGCTCGTCGCCCCGGCCCGTGGGCTCCATCATGGCGCTGTGTGAGGATGGCGCAGTGGTGGGTTCGGTGTCTGGCGGGTGCATCGAGGACGACCTGATCGACCGCCACACCCGCGCCTATGCGCAGGCGGCTGCGTCAACGGCTGGCGGTGCCCACAGCATCCCCAGCGGACCGCCGTCTTTCGTCAAGTACGGCATCAGCGCCGATGAGGCCCACCGCTTTGGCCTGCCCTGTGGCGGCACGCTGGAGCTGCTGCTGGAATACGACCCGGACCCCGACAGCCTGGCAGCGCTGATTGCCGCGCTGGAGGTCGGGCGCCTGATGCGGCGCACGGTGCGCCTGTCCGATGGTGCCGTGACCCTGGCCCCCACCCAGGCGCCGGAAGAACTGGCGGTGGATGCGGCGCAGCTCACCAATACCTTCGGGCCCGAGTACCGCATGCTGCTCATCGGCGCCGGGCAGCTCACCGAGTACCTGGCCACCATGGCCTTGTTCAACGGTTTTGCTGTGACGGTGTGTGACCCGCGCGAGGAATACCGGGGCAGCTGGAGCGTGCCTGGCGCCAGAGTGGTGAGCGACATGCCCGACGACGTGGTGCAGGCCTTCAAGCCCGACCGCCGCAGCTGCGTGGTGGCGCTCACGCACGACCCCAAGCTCGACGACCTAGCGCTGCTGGAGGCGCTGAACACCGAGGCGTTCTACGTGGGCGGCATCGGCTCGCGCCGCAACAACGAGGCGCGCCGCGCGCGCATGATCGAGCACTTCGAGCAGACCGAGGCCAGCCTGGCACGCCTGCGCGGGCCGATTGGCATCTACATCGGCAGCAAGACGCCGCCCGAGATCGCGGTGAGCGTGATGGCCGAGATCCTGGCCGTGAAGAACGGTGTGGCCCTGCCGCGCGATGTGGAAGTGGCCCGGGCCAAGAACGAGCGGGAGCAAGCGCACAACGACCCCGGCGCGCTGGTGTGCGGGGTGCGGTAGCTCCGGGCTTCAGTGTCAGTGCTGCACTGGTGGCATCTGCGCCTGCGCCTGCAGCTGCCGCCGCACATGCCTGAGTAACCCTTCGCAGGCGTCTTCCACCAGGTCCAGCACCTCCTCAAAGCCCTGGCTGCCGCCGTAGTACGGGTCGGGCACTACCGGGCTGTCGAAGCGCAGGCAAAACTCGGTCAGGCGCCGCAGCTTGTGGGCATGCTCTGGCGGGCACTGGTCTTGGGCCAAGGCCAGGTTGTCCCAGTCCATCGCCAGGATCAGGTCGTGGCGGGCGAAGTCGGCATCTGTGATCTGGCGTGCTCGCAGGTCCGACAGGTCATAGCCGCGCTGTACCGCGTGGCGCCGGGTGCGGTGATCTGGCGCTTCGCCCGGGTGGTAGTTGTGGGTACCCGCCGAGTCCACCTGCACCTGGTTTGCCAAGCCACTGTGAATCATCTTGTGCCGGAACACGCCGTGGGCCGTGGGGCTGCGGCAGATGTTGCCCATGCACACAAAAAGCACCGAATAGGTGGCGATGCGATCCTGCATGTCTTTGGCCCCGGCAGTGTTCAAGCAGATATGACCACCGGGCCACCTTTGGCGATGCCGCGCTGGTAGGCGGGGCGGGCTTCCATGCGCTGCTTGAAGGCCAGCAAGTGGGGGCTGGCGCTGGTGTCGTTGGCGCGGGACAGCAGGGCCTCCACGGCAAAGCTCATCTGGAAGTCGGCCATGGTGAGGTGTTCGCCCGCAAACCAGCGGTGGGTGGCCAGGTGCGCCTCGATGAAAGCCAGTGCACCGTCCACGTTGGGGTCGATGAGCTTCTTCTGTACCGTGCCGCACAACTGGCGCGCAATGGGTTTCACGAAGAAAGGCATGGGCTGGGTGGGGATGGTCATGAACACCAGCTTCATCACCAGCCAGTTCATGAGCGAGCCCTCGGCATAGTGCATCCAGAAGCGGCACTGGCGGTGTTCGGGCGTGCGCAGTGCAGGCTGCAAGTGGGCCAGGTCACCGCTGGCTTGGGCACCGTAGGTCTCCACCAGGTATTCGATGATCGTGCCCGACTCGGCAATCACTTCGCCACCGTCGGTGATCACTGGCGATTTGCCCAGCGGGTGGATCTTCTTCAGCGCTGGCGGTGCCAGCTTGGTGGCCTTGTCGCGTTGGTAGATCTTGAGTTCATACGGCACCCCCAGTTCTTCCAGGAGCCAGAGAATGCGCTGCGATCGCGAGGTTTCGAGGTGGTGGAGGGTGATCATGGTGTGATCCTGTGCGGGTTATTGGAGCTGGGTGAGGAATGCGCGCAGCTTGCCCCAATGGTCCAGGCAATGGAGGGGATCGGGCTGGGCGGCGGCGTTCTCCAGCTGGCGTGCCCGCACGCTCTGTGTGGGGTGCCCCAGGGTCAGCAACACCGTGGCCAGGCTATGCGCCAGACGGCGCAGGGCGGGCCAGTCCTGTGCGGCGCAGGCCGCATCACCTTGCCGCACATCGTTGGGGAACTGCTGCAAGCAACTGGCGCGGTAGGCCTTGAACAGGAATTCGTCCCCCGCAAAGTGGGTGGCAATCGCTTCTGCCTCGGCCTGGGCCGTGGTTTCCGCATGGGCCGAGGTGCGGATGGTTCCGTCGGTAGGTTGGCTGGTTGGTGAGGGCGCGGGCAGCGCCAGGGCGTCGCGCACGCAGTCTTCCAGCTCCATCACCGAGGTGGGTTTGGACAACATGCGCCAGACCTTCATGGCGCTCAGCTGGTCGCGCACATCCGGCGTCAGGCCCGCGCTGAAAACGGCCACGGGGATGGGGTGGCCGGGGACTGGCTCATGCAGCAGCCGTTGCACCAGGTCAATGCCGGACTCTCCGGGCAGCATGAGGTCGGTGATGATGAGCCGCGTGTCGTGGGCCTGCAGCGCCTGCATGGCGTCGCGCACATTGGTACAGGTGACCAGCTCGATGGGAAGCTCTTCCAGGGCCAGTTGCACAAAGCGTGCAATGGAGGCGTCGTCTTCGACCAGCAGGACCCGGGGCGGATTCATGAAGGCACCTGGCCCGGTGGCAGGCAGGCCGCGAGGGCGGCGGGTAACTCGGCCACCAGCCGGGGCTTGTGGATCACTTTCACGCCCTGCAGGGCAAATGCATAGGGCTCGCGCTGCGATTCGTCCAGCGAGGTGACAACGATGAGGTGGCTGCGCGCAAACTGCGGGTGAGAACGTAGGGTGGTGATCAAGGTGGCCCCGTCGATGCCGGGCAGCAGGATGTCAACAATGAGCACATCCGGCTGGATCTGTCCGTACAGCGCCAGGCCCGTGATCCCGTCGTTGGCCACTTGCAGCGCCGCTGCCGGAAAGTGCTGCTTCACGATAAGCCCCAGCAGATTCTGGAAATGGACCGAGTCTTCAATCAGCAGGATCTGCGGTGTGTGTGCGGGCGCTGGAGCGGCAGCCGTCCTGGGGGGCACCGGGAGGGGGGCAACGGCAGCTGTAGATGCTGCGGGGGAGGGCGAGGGCGGAGTGCCGCCAGCTCCGGCTAGGCCGTGGGCGCTGGCCCAGCGTTCTACCGAGGCCCGGGATATCCGCCGGTGTCCGCCGGGGGTCTTCCAGGCCTCCAGTTCGTTGCGGTCCACCATCAGCTGGACCGAGCGCACGGCCATACCCAGGATCTTGGCGACTTCCAGTGTGGTGTAGTGATCCGGCACCTGGCGCTCCGGTGGATATTTGTCAGATTGCATAGATCCCGCATTTTGACGGGTTTTTCTGTTGGAGATCTCTTGTATTTGATAAAAATGATTGATATGATTCAATCAATCGCAAAAAATCACCTGAAGTCGCGTTTTTTTGCTCCCAATTGATTCATGTCCTGGAAAGGGGCCCGCTGTGAAGAAGATCCTCATCGTTGAAGACCATATGGATATCCGCAAGCTGCTCAAGATGACGCTGGAATTTGATGACTTCGAGATCCATGAAGCTGCCACCGGCGATGCCGGGTGGGTACTGGCCCGCGAACTGCAGCCCGACATCGTGCTGCTGGATGTGATGATGCCGGGCGCCTTGAATGGTCTGGATGTATGCCGTCGCATCAAATCCGATCCTGAGATGCGGCACACCAAGGTCATCATGCTCACGGCACGGGTGCAGTCCGAAGACAGGGCCGCAGGTTTCGTTGCCGGTGCGGATGACTACCTGATGAAGCCCTTCAGCACCTTGCAGGTCCTGGAGACGATCTACCGCATGGAGGCGGCACTGTGATGCTGGCCGCTCTTGTTGACCCTGCGCCCCAGACAGAAGAAGGGGTGCGCTGTTTCGACGAAGCCGCCGCAGCGCAGATGGAGCGTTTTGTGGACGACTTCGGCCGAATGTACCGCGAGCGCAACGAAGCCCTGCGCGAAGTCACCCGCGCTCACCACGAAGCCTTGTTGCACCTGTCAGCGGCAGCCGATCTCAAGGACGATGACACGGGCATACACATCGTGCGCATCGGCTACCTCGCAGAAGCGCTGGCTTTGGCGCTGGGGCAAACAGTGGGTTTTGCCCGCATGCTGCGCAAGGCAGCGCCTATGCACGATGTCGGCAAGATTGGCACACCCGACAGCGTGCTCAAGAAACCCGGCAAGCTGACCCCTGAGGAGCGAGAGATCATGAACGGCCATGCCGCCATGGGGGCGCAGATACTGGGGCGTTCTCGTATCCCGGTGTTCCGCATGGCCGCGGAGGTGGCGTTGACACACCATGAACGTTTTGACGGCGCAGGGTATCCGGCGGGGCTCGCCGCGGATGCCATTCCGCTGTCTGGTCGTATCACGGCTGTGGTCGATTTTTTTGACGCGCTGACCATGGACCGTGTTTACCGCCCCGCCTTCAGTGTGGCGGAGGCGCTGGAGATGCTGAAGGCAGAGCGGGGCCGTGCCTTCGATCCGGCGGTGGTGGATGCCTTCCTGGCGCATGCCGAGGACATCAATGCCCTGCGCTGCCGGATCACGCAGGAGTGTCCTTCTTTCGATTCGCTGATTGACTCGCCCTAGGGCGAAACATGTGCTGTAAACAACCGAAATTCAAGGAGTTCGTATGCTGATGTCTGGTGTGAGTCGATGGAGCGTAGCCGCGGGCCTGTGCATGGCCTTGGTCGCCCCAAGTGCCGCTGCGGGCCCGGTGCTGGATCGTGTGCAGGGCCAGGCCCTGGTGAAGGTCTGCATCTGGCCAGACTACTATGGGGTGACATATCGCCACCCGCGCACCCAGGAGCTGGCGGGTATCGACATCGAGCTGTCGGCAGAGTTGGGGCGCGATCTCAAGGCCAAAGTCGAATACGTGGAGTCTTCATTCGCAACGCTGATCGAAGATTTGCGTCAAGACCGCTGCGATGTTGCGATGTTTGCCGTTGGCATGCTGCCCCAGCGCATGGAAAAACTCGCGTTCACGCAGCCCTACATGCAAAGCGACATCTATGCTGTCACCACCAAAAGCAACGTGGTGGTCAAACAATGGGCTGATATCGACAAGCCTGGCGTGATGGTGGCCGTTCAGGCAGGCACGTTCATGGAGCCCATCATGGCTCAGCGCCTCAGGAGTGCAACCATGGTGAAAATCAGCCCCCCCGCAACCCGGGAGCGTGAACTGGTCGCAGGGCGCGTGGATGTGTTCATGACCGACTACCCCTACAGCAGACGCTTGCTGGACAACGCGGACTGGGCCCGGCTGATCGAACCTTCGGAGCCCTTCTCCGTGCTCCCTTACGCTTATGCGGTCAAGCAAGGGGATGCCGCTTGGCTCGCAGCTGTGGATGCCTTTGTCTCTCGCATAAAGGCAGACGGTCGGCTTCTACGCGCTGCGAGCCACCATAGCCTCAAATCGATCGTGGTGCGCTGATGGGCCTCAAGCGCCATCTGGAGCATTTGTCCATGAGGTCTGTTTCGTGGATATCGCATGCAAGCACCATGGTCCTGGTGGTGGGGGCACTCGCTGCGCTCGCGAGTCTTCTTGCCGTAGGGGCGTTGGCTGTGAATGACTTTCGAAGTGCCCGGGCCAATGACCTGTCGCATGCCACGATGCTGGCCCGCATCCTGGAGGACCAGGCCACCCGAACCTTCGAGACCGCGGAGTTGGCGCTGGAGGCGCTGGCTATTGCACCTGCGCTGGGGTCGGTGGCGGCGGACCCCCGGCGGATGGAAGAAGCTTTGACCCAGGCGTTGACGGGCTTGTCGTTTCTGCGCAGCCTGGCGGTGGTAGACGCCGGCGGCCGCATAGTGGCCAGTACGCAGAAGGGGGATGCGGAAACGTTTGTGGACATGTCCCGGCTCGGAGGCAAGGCTACCCTCGGGCGCAGTGTTCTGGGACCATTGACCCCCGGACGCAGCCTGCAGGCAATCCGTCTTCATGGAGCTGCTGCACCGGCACCGGCTGGCGTGGCGTTCGTACCGATGCTGTACAGCTACAAGAACGAAGCCGGGCACGAGTTGACATTGATCGCTTTGGTCAACCCGGATTCGCTCTCAAATTTTCAGCATCTGACGCTGGAGACAGACAGCTTCGATTCAGTGGTGACCTCTTACGGGGGGCAGGTTCTTGCTACTTCCGGGCCCGCTGCTGGACACGTCGGGACCTGGGTTAACCAGCGCGTCCCCGTGTTCACGCATTACCTGCCGGGCCAAGAACACGCGGCCTACCTTGGCGCGGGTGTGTTGGGCGAGGACCAGATCGTCGGCTTTCGCGTTTCGGGCACCAAGCCGCTGTTGGTCATTGTTGAAGAATCCTCGCGCAGTGCTGTGCAGCGCTGGTTGCGGGAGGCACGTGCCTTGCTGGGCATTGGCATTGCGCTGGTTTTGCTGGTAATTGGCTTGACTTTTGTGGTGTGGCGAAGTGTGAGAACCCGCGAGTTTGCGCGCCGTGCGCTGGATGCGGCGCATGCCCGTGTAGCCCGCAATGAGCGGGAACTTTCAGTCCTAATGCGCAGTGTGCAGGAGTTGATCTTTCGCACCGATGCCGATGGTGTCATTACCTATGTCAATGCCCATTGGACGGCCTTTACGGGAGATGCAACAACGCGTGCCAAGGGGCAGAATTTGCGGGACGTTGTGGCCCCCTTGAGCCGCGCCGACCTTGCCAGGATACTGAATCCCATTTCCGCCGACGGGGTGCGTACATGCCAGGTCGTGCTGAATGTGGGTGAGGGCAAGGAGATGATGCTGCAGCTCGCTGTGGTCCCGTTGCTTTCTGACGGACGTGTAACCGGCTTTGCAGGCAGCGCAGTGGATGTGACTGAACGTTGGGTCGCGCAGCAGCAGTTGCATGCTCAGTTGGCGTTTCAGGACTTGTTGCTGGAAACCAACCCGCTTCCGATCTCGGTCACCGATGAGCAGGGGCGATTCATATTGGTCAACAAGGCCTGGGAGCAATACAAAGGGCGGCAGCGCGCAACCGTGCTGGGTCGGGAATTCGTATCCGTCCTTCCACCTGATGAGGCCAAGGTGCACCAGTCCTCCAACGTCCAGTTGCTGCGCTGGGGTGGGCGGGCCTTGTTGGACACCAAGGTTCGCCACGGGGACGGATCGCGGCGTGACACGCGTATCGCCAAGGCGGCGATTGAAGACGAGCATGGCCGGGTGACGGGTGTGCTCAGCATCCTGATGGACGTGAGTGAGTTCCGCGAGGCCGAGCGTGCGACCCAGGAGGCACGTGATGCTGCCGAAGAGGCGTCGCGGGCCAAGTCGGAGTTTGTGGCCAACATGAGCCATGAACTGCGTACCCCACTGCAGTCCATCCTGGGTTTCGCCGAGCTGGGCATGTTGCGCGGGCGTGCGCAGCCCAAGCTAGCGGGAATGTTTGAAGACATTCATCTTGCGGGCAAGCGCATGCTGACGCTGGTCAACGACCTGCTGGAGGTTTCGAAGCTGGAGAGCACGGTGGGGACCTTCCACCTGGAGCGCATCGACCTGCGTGGCGTGGTGCGCCCGGTCATCCGCGAGCTGGAGCCCCTCTTGGAGCGCAGCCACTTGATGATGGATATGGACATGTCCGATACGCCCCTGGTGGCTAAGGCCGATCCACTGCGTTTTCAGCAGGTGATTCGGAACGTGGTCGCCAACGCCATCAAGTTTTCGCCTCCGGGAAGCACGATCACGCTGCAGGGCTTCATGGACCCGCAGGGCCAGGCCCACGTGGTGGTGCAGGACGAGGGGCCAGGAATCCCGGAGTCCGAAATCGAAACTATTTTCGAGGCGTTTGTGCAGTCGAGCAAAACCAAGGATGGCTCGGGGGGCACCGGTCTGGGGCTGGCCATCTGCCGCAAGATCGTCGAGGCGATGGGGGGGCAGATTTATGCGCGCAACGTGCCGGCCAGTGGTGCGGCGTTCCACATCATCCTGCCAGCCCGAGGGCAGGCGGAAACCATGCCCGCACCCCTCGGACTGGAATAGTCGATCAGTGGCCATGCACCCACTTCCAAGCTTTTTTGCAGACGGATGGTCTGTCGGTGTTGCTCCTACCGGGGCCGACTAGGGGTAAACCGGTGCCGCTTGCCAGGACTCTTGTTCAGCATTCTTGCCGTACGGCAGAGTGATCCCGAAGGTAGCAGGCAATGGCCTGCAATACGCCAGTGAGATCGCGCTGCACGGTGCCGAACTGGGCGTTGCGCTCCCGGCTGGTTTCGTCCATGTAGATCGGTCGCCGGATTTCCACTTGCATGCTGTGCCGCTGGCGCCCGGGCTGGCCGATGTGGGCAATGAGCTGTACGCCTTTGTAGGGGTCGTTCCGGGCCACGGTGTACCCCCGGGCCTTGAGTTCCCGCTCCACCAGGTCCACGAACGCCGGTTCGCAGGTGGTGCCGTCGCGGTCGCCCAGCACGAAGTCAGCCAGTGGGTGGGTGTTCTGGATCTGCAACCGCTCGTAGGCGTTGTTGGGCATGGAGTGCAGGTTCAGGTGCCAGACGGCGCCGAACCGCGCATGGGTTTGTTCAATGGCGGTGGCGAGTGCCGTGTGGTAGGGCTGATAGCAGCGTGTGATGCGCCTCTGCACCTCGGCCACCGGGAGTTTGCGGGCATAGATGGGGGTGGTGGCGTTCACATTGCGCCAGATGAGGCCGTATCCCAGGCGGGTTTTCTCGCTGGGGGCGAGAGGGGTGGGCCAGGGCGCGTCCAGCAATTCCGGGTCCAGGTCGTCCAGTGTGCGGTTGGCATCGATGTAGCTGCGCGGGAAATGCGCCGCCAGCAAGGTGGCGCCCACATCCGGTGCGGCCTGCCAGAGGGCCTCCACATGCGTGTCCTCGGCAGCGCGCAGCAGCGCGCGCGGGACCGCGTGGCCGAAGTCATCCGGGTAGGTGGTGCCGCTGTGCGGGGAGTCGCAGACCAGTGGGATGGAGGGCGCCACTGGGGTCCGAAGGGTGAATGCAGATGACCCGCCGTGCAAGTGCTCCATGTTCATTCTGCAGCCAGCTTGGCGACCTTTGCCACACGTGCATAGCGGTCCAGCGCCTGCTGGATCTGCACACCAAACTGTGCGGGCGTGCCGGGAATCAACGTGGCGCCCGCCTCGTTCATCTTCTTGATGAAGTCGGGCTGTTTCATGGCGGCATGAATCGCCTGGTTGAGCCGGTTGACCACCGGGGCGGGCGTACCAGCCGGAGCTACCACGCCGAACCAGCCCCCCGAGCCCATTTCCTTGAAGCCCAGCTCGCCGTAAGTCGGCACGTCGGGCAGCAGGGCAGAGCGGCTCTCGGACAGCACTGCCAGGGCGCGCAAACGCCCTGACTTGATATGGGGCAGGGCCGAAGGCAGGTTGTCGGTGATGCCATCGACTTGGCCTGCCACGGCGTCGTTGAGCGCCATGCCTGCGCCCTTGTAGGGGACATGCAGAAGCCGGATCTGCGCCAGACTGGAGAAGTGTTCGACATTCGCGTGTCCCAGCGAGCCTGTGCCTGGCGAGCCGAAGGTGTACTTGTCGGGGTTGGCCCTGGCCAGCGCGATGAACTCCTGCATGGTCCTGGCGGGGAAGTTTGCGTGCACCGCGAACACGCTGGGCACGGTGGCCACATTGGAGATGGGGGCGAAGTCCTTCACAGCGTCGTATTTCATGCGGCTGCCGTAGGCCGCTGCGTTGGAGCCATGCGTGCTCATGGTGGCCATGCCCAGGGTGTAGCCATCGGCGCGTGATTTGGCCACCTGCTCCATGCCCAGTGACCCGCCGGCGCCCGCCTTGTTCTCCACCACGATGGGCTGGCCCAGTTCGCGGCTTGCAAACTCGGCAATCAGCCGTGCCGCCAGGTCTGTGGAGCCGCTGGGCGCGAAAGGAACGATCAGCTTGATGGGGCGGTCTGGGTAAGCTGCCTGCGCCTGGACTGCACCGCTCCATGGTGCGAGTGCCAGTGCCAGCAACGCAGCGCGCCGGGCAAGTGAGAAAGGGGTGTGGGTGGTGGCCATGGTGGTCGGATGGATGGATGACACGCCTAGTCTCTGGGGAACGGCCTGTACCGGCAAACGACAGTCTGGCACTCTCGCATTACCATTGGTCATACAAACAGTTGGCCGCCCACTGTTTTCCGTGTCTTTTCACATTCCGCCACACCATGCGCCTTCACTCGCCGTCCATGTCCGAGCTGCATGCTTTTGTCACGGTGGTGCGTACGGGCAGCTTCTCGCGGGCGGCTGAGGAGCTGTGCGTGACCCAGGGCGCCATCAGTCGCGCTGTGGCGCGCTTGGAGGGCCACTACGGCAAGGTGTTGCTGAGGCGCAGCGCGCACCAGATGGTGCTCACCCAGTCGGGAGCGCAGTTGCTGGAGGCTGTGCGGGAGCCCTTGGCCGCCATTGAAGCGGCCAGCGAGGCGCTGAGGGTTGGCCCCTCGCAGACCACCGAGCTGGTCCTGTCGGTGGTGCCGACGCTGGCCAGTGTGTGGCTGGTGCCTCGCCTGCCGGATTTTCAGGCGCGGCATCCGCAGGTGCGTGTGCGCTTTGTCCCCTATCGCAAGGACGAGGATTTTTCTGGTCCTACGCCGCATGCCGCCATCCTGACGGGCCTCGGGCCATCCCAGTGGCCTGCCTGGGAGTGCGACTACCTGATTGGCCGCGAAGTGGTGCCCGTGTGCCATCCTGCGCGGGCTGCCAGGCAGCGCTGGCAGCACCCCGCCGACCTGATGGCCGAATCCTTGCTTGCCCACTCCACTTCTCCCAGCAACTGGGCGCATTGGCTGCATGCCGCTGGGGCTGGTGAGGTGGTGCCCGAACTCTCGACGGTGTTCGACCAGGTTTCCATCCTGATCCAGGCGGCCATGGCCGATATGGGAGTGGCGCTGGTGCAGCGCTGCCTAGTGCGCGCTGAACTGGATGCGGGCCGTCTCGTCGCGCCGTTTGATCTGCCGATCACCTTGCCGCGCGGATACTTTCTGTGCAGCTTGCCCGGCCGCCATATGGCGGCGAGTCTGCCGGTCTTCCGCCAGTGGCTGCTGGAGATGGCGCGCGAGGATATTGCGTCCATGCCTTCCTAGCGCCGCGCTGGCGGAGTGGGCACACAAAGCAAAAAGCCCTCTCGCGAGGGCTTTTCTGCAAGGTGCCAGCTGCAGCCGGCCCATGGCACACGGGCGATCAGCCGCCCTTCTTGGAGCGCTTGCCAGGGTTCTTCTTGCTACGGGTTGCCACACCGCGCTCCAGGCTCACGCGCTGGCCACGGCCGGGGGTAGCCAGGGTGTAGCCAGGCACGGGCGTAGGGCGGGGGGTGCGCTTGCGGTCTGCTTCGGTGACGATCTTGTTGCCCATGGTAGGTCTCAAAGTTGGTGGAAAAGAGATGGATTTTAGGCCACAGCCGGGTTGCCAGACTTTCAAAGGTGTTTGGTGGGTGTTTTTGCAGTGCCCCTGGCACCACAAAACAGCTGCCCACCCCATGCCCTGGATGGCCGTTCCCTTGCCTGCTCCCTTCGGATCTGCTCGGGCACCGGCAAGCTCTCTGGTCAGGCAGGGATGGCAAGACGTGCCAGTACCTCGGCTTTGCCGCTGGGGTTGGCCCGCAGGATCAGCGCTTCGCCAGAGCTGGTGTTGGCGTTTGCCAGGTCGGACAGCACAAACATGTGGGTGAACCACACCTCAAAACGATTGGGCCGGGAGGACGCCACAGCCAGCGCGGCCCGTAGCTCATGCAGATGGGCAGCACTGGTGGTCCCCGGGCTGCCACGGGGTGACCCGAGCGCTGCCCAGACCTCTGGCGGCCCAAAGGCAAGGGTGGCGCTGTCCACGCAGCGGCACCAGGGGCTCGATAAGACCTTGCTCGGTTGAAGATTTCGCTGCTGAAACCATGCACCTACGCTGCGCGCCTGTGCCCGGCCTTCTTCGCTCAGATTGCGTTGGGTGCTGCAATCACCCAAACAGAATCCGGGGGGATCAAACGTGCCAGGGGCCAGCGAGTGGCGAAAGGCTGCCACCACCCCGCCTTTGCGCAACAAGGTTTCGGCATTGGCGTCTTGTGCCGCCCAACTGCGCAGGCTGGCGAAGGCCAGCCCTGCGCCCAGCACCGCCCTGCGGGCAACACGGGGCTCAGGTGGCTGGCTGGAAGGCATAGCCGTTGCCCGAAACCGCCATCCGGCCGAATGCCGGGAACGGGAAGTGGAAGCCGCCCAGCATGGCGTTGCTGGCGGTGATGCGCGCGAACACATCGCGGCGTACCTTGCGGGCTGCCTCTGCATCCATGTCAAAAGTCACGGCCCAGTCGGGATTGCGGGCAAACAGTGCAGGCACGTTGGTGAGGTCGGCCACATAGAAGAAGTTCTGGCCTGCAGACTTCAGCTCGAACAGTGTGTGGCCCGGAGTGTGGCCGTAGGCGGCCACAGACTGGATGCCCGGCGCAACCTCGGTACCCGCTTCAAACCGCACCAGCTTGTCTGCAGGCATGCTGGCAAAGGTGCGGCGGGCGTTGTCGAATGCGCCTTTCATGCCCGCAGGGGCCGCCGCCATGCGGGCATCATCCATCCAGAAGGCGTGCTCGGCGGCGGGCACCATCACCTTGGCGTTGGGGAAGGTCCATTCGCCTGCCTTGTTGCGCAGGCCGTTGATGTGGTCGCCGTGGTAGTGGCTGATGAGGACGGTGTCGATATCAGAGGCCTGCATGCCTGCAGCGCGCAGGCTCTCCAGCAGCTTGCCGGTGGTGGGGCCGCCAAACTCCCCCAGGCCCGTGTCGATCAGGATCTTGCGCGCACCCGCTACCACCAGGAACGGGGTGTAAGGCACGTCGATATAGTCGGTGGGCAGGCTTTGCGACGCGAGCAGCGCGCGCACTTCAGCCAGCGGCGCGTTCTTCACAAACTCTTCTCCCAGCGGGCGGCGCGTGATGCCATCGTTCAGGGCAATCACCTCCACGTCGCCCACCTTCATGCGGCGGAAACTCGGGCTGGGCAGCGTGGGCATACCGAAATTGGGAGCGTTCTGCGCCCACGCGGGGACAAAGGAGCCCGCTGCGTAAACGGTGGTGGCCAGGCTTGCGCCCAGGAAGTGACGGCGTGACAGCATGAAACTCTCCGGTCTTGAGTTGAACTGATGAGTCGCAACTTTAGCGTTGTCAGAGAGACGATCACGCGCCGCTGCACTAACCTGTGCACAACGTGGGGCTTTTTGCCAGTAACTGGGGTTAACCCCTTGTTGAAGGCCTATTCAATTCCGAAGGCTTCGCGCAGTGCACTGCAAAAGGCCGGGGTTCCGCTGACTGTCAGGGTGATCGTGGTCCTAGTCGGTGCGGGGCTGCCTGCTGCAGCCCGCAGTGGCCCGGTGGCGCCGTCAAACGCCAGCACCAGAGGTGTGCTTACCTCCTGGACACCTTGCAGGTCGTATTGCCACTCGCCCCCGTCTTCTGAGGGGCCGCAGGCATCGGGCCAATGCTGGTGCGCCCAGGCCAGCACGGCGCTGATCTCGGCGTGCAACGCAGGAACCTGCGCGGGCGACACGCTCGCCATGGCATCAAAGGTGCCCACGCCTTCGGCATCTTCGCTGTAGTCAAAATCCAGGTAGTTCAGGTTCATGTTTTTCATTCAAGGTCATGCCCAGGTGCGGCCCAGCGCCTGGGCGGCTTCGCCCAGGCGGGGCACCAGTTGCAACGCCTGGGCCAGGGGCATGCGGGCTGCTGGCGCCTGCAGTGCGACGGCGCTGCGCACATGGCGCCGCCCGCCAGCCAGCACCGGCACGGCCACACAGACCAGGCCATCCACAAACTCTTCGGCGTCGGTGGCATAACCCTGCCGCAGGATTTGCTCCAGTTCGGCCTCCAGTGCGGCGCGGTCGGTCAAGGTGGTGGCCGTGTGGCGGGTCAGGGGCAGGCCATCCAGAATCGCCGCCCGGCGCGCGGCCGACAGGTGGGCCAGAAACAGCTTGCCGCTGGCCGAGCAGTGGATGGGCACCCGGGTGCCGGGCCGCAGCTCCATGCGCAGCGGAAAGGCCGATTCCACCCGGTCCAGGTAAATCACCTCGGCGCCGCTGAGCGCCGTGAGGTTGCAGCTCTCGCCGATGTCGGCCACCAACTGGCGCAGCACCGCGTGCCGCACGCCATGCTGGGTGCCTGCGCTGAGGGTGCTCTCGGCCAGGCGCAGCAGCCGGGGGGCGGGGGTGTAGCGGCGCCCGTCGGGCTCGCGGGCCAGCAAGCCGCCGCTTTCAAGCTGGCCCAGCATCCGGTGCACGCTGGGCTTGGGCCAGCCCGATGCATCGATGGCGTCCGCCAGGCTGAACGGCCGACCGTGCGCGCACATGATTTCCAGCAGTTCAAACAAACGCAGGCTGGGTGAAGGATTGGTCATAAATCCCGGAATTCGAGACGAATTCATAAAACATTTCGGGATTATTGAGCATTGTGGCTAAGCTGCAAACCAACATTTCACGGGGTGGTCATGGCGGCGACTTTTCAGAACGCGGTACTCACAGGCGCTTGTGGTGGCCTGGGCCAGGCCCTGGCGCGGGCGCTGATCGGCCATGGCGCCGCTGTGGCGCTGGTGGGGCTGGACAGGCCCAGCCTGCAGGCGCTGGCAGCGCTTGCGCCCGAGCGCTGTGCGGTGTACACGCCCGATGTGGCCGACAGCGCTGCGATGCAGGCCATGGCGGCCGATTGGATGGCGCGCGCTGGCACCCCCGACCTGGTGATTGCGAACGCGGGCGTGGCAGGCGGTTTTGACACTGCCGAAGCCGACGACCTGGCTGTGCTGCGCCGCATGCTGGAGATCAACCTGCTTGGCGCAGCCACCACCTTCCAGCCCTTTGTAAAAGCCATGCGCGAGGAGCGGCGCGGCGCACTGGTGGGTGTGGCCAGCATTGCGGGCTGGCGCGGCATGCCGGGTAACGGAGCCTATTGCGCGAGCAAGGGGGGGTTGATTCGCTACCTGGAGAGCCTGCGTGCCGAGCTGCGCAGCGATTCCATCGTGGTGAGCACGGTCAGCCCCGGCTATTTGCGCACCGCACTCACGGCGGGCAACCGGTTTGCCATGCCGGGCCTCATGGAGCCCGAAGCCGCCGCCCGGGCATTGCTGGCGGGCGTTGCGCAAGGCCGCTCCCACATCGTGCTGCCCGCGCGCATCGGTTGGTTGGCCCGCCTGCTGAACCTGTTGCCCGATGCGCTGCACGACCGTCTGCTGCTCGGCCAGCCGCGCAAGCCACGTGTGGGCGAGGCGGGTGCAACGGCCATACCAGGCCTGCTGCTGCCCGCAGAGACACCGATCAAGAACGAAAGCAAAAACGCATGACAACGGAGACAACACCCACTGTGACAGACACCCGCACCCAGATCGCCCTGATCGGCGCAGGCCCCAGCGGCCTAGCGGCCGCCCGCAACCTGCAAAAGCTGGGCCTGCCCTTCCAGGGCTTTGAAGCGCACACCGATGTGGGCGGCCTGTGGAACATCGAAAACCCGCGCAGCACGGTGTACGAATCCGCGCACCTGATCTCCAGCAAGCACACAACGGAGTTCAGCGAGTTCCCCATGCGTGCCGAGGTGGCTGACTATCCCAGCCACCGCGAGATGCGGCAGTACTTCATGGACTTTGCCGAGCACTTTGCCCTGCGCCCGCACTACCGGTTTGGAACCCGGGTGCTCAAGGTCGAGCCGGTGGGCGAGGGCGCCGCTCCGCTGTGGCGCATCACCTGGAGCCAGCAGGGCGGCCCTGCGCAAACCGCCGAATTCAAGGGCGTGGTGATCGCCAACGGCACGCTGGCCGAGCCCAACATGCCCCGTTTTGAAGGCCGGTTTGATGGCGAGCTGCTGCACACCAGCGCCTACAAAAGTGCCGAGCTGTTCAAGGGCAAACGGGTGCTGATTGTGGGCGCTGGCAATTCGGGCTGCGACATTGCGGTGGACGCGGTGCACTACGCGCGCAGCGTGGACATCTCGGTGCGGCGCGGCTACTACTTTGTGCCCAAGTATGTGTTCGGCCAGCCTGCAGACACACTGGGTGGCAAGTTCAAGATGCCGCCCTGGCTCAAGCAGACAATCGACCGGGTGGTGTTGCAGTGGTTCACGGGCGACCCGGCGCGGTTTGGCCTGCCCAAGCCGGACTACAAAATGTACGAATCCCACCCCGTGGTGAACTCGCTGGTGCTGCACCACCTGGGCCATGGCGACATCCATGTGAAGCCCGACATCGCCCGTTTGGACGGTCACACGGTGCACTTCAAGGATGGCCGCGCGCAGGACTACGACCTGGTGCTTTGCGCTACGGGCTACAAGCTGCACTATCCGTTCATTGACCACAACCTGCTCAACTGGCAGGGCATGGCGCCGCAGCTGTACCTCAACATCCTGTCGCCCCGCTTCGACAACCTTGCCGTGATGGGCATGATCGAGGCAAGCGGTATCGGCTGGCAGGGGCGCTATGAGCAGGCCGAGCTGGTGGCCCGCTTCTTCAAGGCGCAGGCTGAGGGCTCACCACGTGCTGAGGCCCTGCGCCAGGCCAAGGCCGGGCCGCCGCCCGATCTGTCGGGCGGCTTCAAGTACCTCCAGCTCGAACGCATGGCGTACTACGTGCACAAGGACACCTACCGCAACGCGGTGCGCGCGGCTTCCGCTGCACTTGCCTGAAAGGACTAACGCCATGCTGCCTGTGGACGAAATACGCCTCAACTTCAACCCTGCATCGCTGGTGGTGCTCAATGTTGTGCTGGGTTTTCTCATGTTCGGCATCGCGCTCGATACGCGGGTGGCTGATTTCAAGCGCGTGCTGCGCATGCCCGGCGCCATGGCGGTGGGGATTGCGGCTCAGTTCATCGTGCTGCCGGCCGTGACCTTTGTGCTAACGCTGCTGCTCAAGCCCGGCCCCAGCATCGCGCTGGGCATGATCCTGGTGGCCTGCTGCCCCCCAGGCAATGTGAGCAACATCCTCACCCACCGGGCCGGGGGCAATGTGGCGTTGTCGGTGTCGATGACGGCCATCTCGAATGCCTTGGCCATTGTGCTCATGCCGCTCAACTTCGCGTTCTGGGGCGGCATGCACCCCACGGCGTCCACCCTCTTGCGCAGCATTGCGCTCGATCCGCTGGAGATGGCGGGCCACATCGTGGCCATCATCGGCATTCCGTTTGTGCTGGGCATCTTGTGCGCCGAGAAGTTGCCGCGCTTCACGCAGCGCGTGCACAAGCCGGTGCGCATCCTGAGCTTCCTGTGCCTCATCGGCTTCATCGTGGGGGCTGTGGCGGGTAACTGGCGTTATTTCCTCGACTACGTGGGCCTGGTGCTGCTGGCCGTGGCGCTGCACGATGCACTGGCCTTTGGCACGGGCTATGCCTGTGCGCGGACGAGCGGCCTTTCCGACTATGACCGGCGTGCCGTGAGCATCGAGGTGGGCATCCGCAACGCGGGGCTGGGCCTGGTGCTGATCTTCAGCTTCTTCGGCGGCCTGGGTGGCATGGCCGTGGTGGCGGGCGTGTGGGGCTTCTGGGACATCATTGCGGGCCTCGCGCTCGCAGGCTGGTGGGGGCGGCGCCCGCCCGTGGTGCCGCACGCGGCAGCAGCGGGGCAGGAGGGCGGCGCATGAGTGCACGCATCCTGGTGACCGGTGCCGATGGCTTTCTGGGCCGCAGCGTGGTGGCGGCCCTGACGCGCGAAGGCGAAGGCGCACAGGCCATCGTGGCGGCCGATGTGCGCGAAGTGCCGCCCGAGCGCCGCCTGCCTGGCGTTGCCTACGTGGTGCAGGACGTGCGCGACCCGGCGCTGGCCCAGACCTTGTCCGCGCACGCTATCGACAGCGTGGTGCACCTGGCCTCCATCGTCACGCCAGGCAAGGGCTCCAGCCGCGAGTTCGAGTATTCGGTGGACGTGCTGGGCAGCCAGAACGTGCTCGATGCCTGTGTGGCCGTGGGCGTCCAACACCTGGTCGTCAGCTCCAGCGGCGCTGCTTATGGCTACCACGCGGACAACCCCGCGTGGCTGCGTGAGACGGACGCGCTGAGGGGCAACGAGGTTTTTGCCTATGCGTACCACAAGCGGTTGGTGGAGGAGATGCTGGCGCGCTACCGGGTGGAACACCCGGCGCTGGTGCAGACGGTGCTGCGCATCGGCACCATCCTGGGCGAGCGGGTGGACAACCAGATCACTGCCTTGTTCGAGAAGCCCCGCCTGCTGGCCATACGCGGCAGCGCCAGCCCGTTTGTCTTCATCTGGGACGAGGACGTGACCGGTGCCATCGTGCATGCGCTGCGCACCCGCAAAGCGGGCTGTTTCAACCTGGCAGGTGATGGCGCGCTGCCGCTGAGGGACATCGCGCGGCGCCTGGGAAAACCTGTGCTGGAGCTGCCTGCGGGCTTGTTGCGCGCCGCGCTGGCCGTGGGCTCCGCGCTCGGCGTAAGCCGCTACGGGCCGGAGCAGCTCGATTTTCTGCGCTACCGCCCGGTGCTGCTCAACACTGCGCTCAAGGAGGTGCTGGGCTATGTGCCGGGCAAGACCAGCGCACAGGCCTTCGATGCCTTTGTGGCCGCCCGCACCCGGCAAGGGCGGCCCGTGGCTGCAGCGGCGCCTGGGGCGCCCGCATGACCACCACCGCGTTGAGCCGTGGTGACCTGCTGCGCGCATTGGCCGTGGTGGTCATCTGGGGGCTGAACTTTGTGGTGATGAAGCTCGGCCTGCAGGGGCTCAGCCCGATGCTGCTGGGGGCCCTGCGCTTCACCGCAGCCTCGCTCCCCTTTCTGCTGTTCGTGCCGCGTCCATCCCTGCCGTGGCGTTTTGTGCTGGGGTACGGGCTGGCGCAGGGGCTGGGGCAGTTTGGTTTTCTGTTCCTGGGCCTGCAACTGGGCATGACTGCCGGCATGGCCTCGGTGGTCATGCAGACGCAGGCATTTTTCACCTTGCTGTTGGCTGCACCCCTGTTGGGTGAGCGTGCCAAGCCCTGGCAATGGGCGGGGCTTACGCTGGCGTTCGGAGGGCTCATGACCATCGGCCTGGCGCACGGTGAAGGACCGGGGCAGATGACGCTGGCCGGGTTTGTGCTCACGCTGGGGGCCGCGTTCATGTGGGCAGTGTCCAACCTGGTGGTGCGCCGAGCGGCACAGGCCGGGGCCTATGCGCCGTTCCCCTTTATTGTGTGGAGCAGCCTGGTGCCCATCATGCCGTTTTTTGCCCTGGCGGTGTGGAGCGAAGGGCTGAGCGGCGTAGCGGCGCAGCTGCAGGCCGTCAACGGCACGGCGCTGCTGGCCGTGGGCTACCTGGCCTTCCTGGCCACCTTGCTGGCGTACACACTGTGGACCCAGTTACTGCAGCGCCATGCGGCGGGGCGGGTGACGCCGTTTTCACTGTTGGTGCCTGTGGTGGGCTTGTGGGCGGCCTATGCCTTTTTAGGGGAAACCCCCGCACCGCTGCAGTGGGCGGGCGCGGCGGCCGTGCTGTGTGGTCTGGTGGTGAACCAGGCTGGTGGCTGGTGGTGGGCGCGCCGCGCTTCAGGTTCCTAGGGACCCTCTGCACGAATCACCGCGCCGTGTGCATTTGCGGACTCGGGCGGCCTGCGGCGTTGCAAATACTCGCAATAGCTAAGGCTATTGCTGCGTTTTGCAGCCTTGCAGTCTATCCCGATCCGCAACGCTCACTTTCCGCTCGGTTCGTGCAGAGGATCCCTAGAATCCCCGCTTTTGCTATCACGGAGGCAGGGTGGCTGAGCGCGTTTTTTTGCAGGTCGATGGACTGCGGTTTTCTTATCCCGAGTGTGCCGTGCTGGACGGGCTGTCTCTGGCATGGCCCGCAGGGCTGGCGCTGGTGCGGGGCGATGAAAGCAGTGGCAAGACCACGCTGCTGCGCCTGCTGGCCGGGGAGCTTGCCGCGCAGGCCGGGCGCATCTTGCTGCAGGGTACGGGCCCGGCCGAAACCCCTAAGGCGTATGCGCAAAAAGTTTTCTGGGCCGACCCCCGCGCGGGTGACCTGGACTCGTTCACCGCCCGGGGCTGGCTGGAGGGACTGCCCACCCGTTATCCGCTCTGGGATGCCGCCGCGCTGGCTGCACACACCGAGGGGTTCACGCTGCAAGAGCACCTGGACAAACCGTTTTATGCGCTGTCCACCGGCAGCAAGCGCAAGGTGCTCATGGCCGGTGCCCTGGCCTCGGGCGCGCCCCTGACCCTGATCGACGAGCCCGTGGGCGGGCTGGACAAACCCTCTATCCGCTACCTGGCGCAAGCCCTGGCGTCGGAGGCATCCCGGCAGGACCGCCTGACGGTGGTGGCGCACTATGAGGCCCTGGCGGATGTGCCCCGGGGCACGGTGGTGGACCTGGTGCGGCCCTGACAAGGTATGAACGGGCCTGTCGTGCCCGTTCATCCTTTCAAAACATATTCTGGATTTTCGGGGGCGTCTGCTGCCTGGGTCGCAGGGTGGGGAAGACTGCCGTAGACTGTCCTGTCCCCCCGTTGTCTCCCATTTCTGCCGCAAGGACTGCCCCATGGATGCGCTGCTATTTGTTCCGGTCGCCATCGCTATTTCGCTCACCCCTGGGCCCAACAACTTCTGTGGTCTGAACAACGGCATCCGCGCAGGTGTGGGCCCTGCCATGATCGCGACGGTGGGCCGCGCAGCGGCTTTTGCGATCTTTCTCACGGTGTCTGCGGTGGGGCTGGGTGCGATGCTGCTGGCGTCCGAAGCGGCGTTCACGGCGGTGAAATGGGTGGGCGCAGCCTACCTGTTCTGGCTGGGCTGGCGTGCTTGGCACAGCCGTGAGTTCAGCGGCCTGGCGCTGGAAGATGCGCCCGGCAGTGGCTCGTCATCGGGCCAGCCGGCGCAGGTCAATCTGCGGGCCCTCATCACCCAGGAATTCCTGCTGGGTATTACCAACCCCAAGGCCATCATCCTGTTTGCGGCGATTTTTCCGCAGTTCATCGACCCGGCGCAGCCTGCAGCGCGCCAGTTCCTGGTGCTGGGCTCCATCTACCTGGGCAGCGAATTTGTCTCTACCGCCGTGTACGCCAGCTTTGGCCGGCAGATCCGCCGCTTCATCCGCACCTCGCGCGGTGTCGCGCGGCTGAACAAGGCCACGGGCGGTTTCTTCATGGGTGCTGGTGGCCTGCTGCTGGCCACCAACCGCTGATCCCCCATGCGGGGCGGGGGGGCGTTTGTGTCCCCGGTAAACCCCGCCCAAAGCCCGCGTAAATCCTCGGTAAAGGGGGGCTGCTTGGCGGCAATCCCCGGGGCTGCGCTGGCTACCATAGCCCCTTGCCCATTCACCGTTGCGCCTGACCATGCCCCTGATCCGTTCGTTTGCCCGTCCGCAGCGGTCTGCTGTATCGCAGTCCGGCAAGCTGCGGCTGTTGCCCTCTGTGCTGTTGGCGGCCCTGCTCGTGGGCGCTGTGGGGGGCGGTGCCTGGTGGTGGAAGCAGCGCCAGGATGCGGCCGCTGTCGCCACGGCCGACGCCGGTGGCCCAGGTTCCACAGCACGCAAGCCTGCGGGCGGCCCGGGCCGGTTTGGCGGCGGTGGCGTCCAGCCCGTGTCGGTGGGCACGGTGCAGCGGGGCGATGTGCGGGTGGTGGTCAGCGCCATCGGCACCATGAGCGCCCGCGCCACGGCCGTGGTGCGTGCCAAAGTCAGTGGTGAGTTGACGTCGGTGCGCTTCAAGGAGGGTGACGAGGTGCGCGCAGGCCAGGTGCTGGCCGAGATCGATGCGCGCAGCTACCAGGCCGCACTGTCGCAGGCCCAGGGCACCTTGCAGCGCGACCAGGCGCTGCTCAAGAATGCGCAGCTCGACCTCAAGCGCTACCAGGACCTGCTGGCGCGCGACTCCATCGCCAGCCAGCAGGTGGACACCCAGGCCGCACTTGTGCGGCAGCTGGAAGGCACCGTGGCCTCGGACCAGGCGCAGGTCGATGCCGCACGCCTGCAACTGAGCTACACCCAGGTCACCGCGCCGTTTGCCGGCCGGCTGGGCCTGCGCCAGGCCGACAAGGGCAATGTGGTGGGGCCGAGCGATGCCAATGGGATCGTCACCATCAACCAGGTGCGCCCCATGGACGCAGCGTTTTCCGTGCCCGAGGCGCACCTGCCCCAGATGCGCCGCCGCCTGGCCGCCGGTGAGGAACTGCCTGTGGAGCTGTGGGACCGCGACGCGCGCCGCCAACTGGCCAAGGGGCGCGTGGTGGCGCTGGACAACGCCATCGATACAGCCACGGGCACCATCAAGGTGAAGGCGGCCTTTGCCAATGAGGACGGCGCGCTGTACCCCAACCAGTTCGTCAATGTGCGCCTGCAGGTCAATCTGATCGAATCCGTGCTCACCGTGCCTGCCACGGCTGTGCAGAACAACTACGTGTACTTGGTGCAGGAAGACAGCACCGTGACCCAGCGCCGCATCCGCGTGGGCGTGACCGATGGCGACCGCGTGAGCATTGAAGGCGAGCTGCGCGAGGGCGAGCAGGTGGTCACGGACGGCATCGACCGCCTGCGCGAAGGCGCCAAGGTTGCTGTGATCGATGCCGGTGCGGTGACCCGTGCCGACCAGGCGGCCCAGGACCAGGCTGCGCAGCGCCGTGCCTTCATCGCATCCCTGCCACCCGATGTGCGTGAAAAGCTGCAGAAGATGAGCCCCGAAGAACGCCGCGCCTTCCTGCGCGAGCGGCGTGCGCAGATGGGTGCGAGCGGCGCAACTGCGCCGGCATCGGCGGCCTCTGCTGCTTCTGCTTCTGCTCCGCAGGCCTCTGCAGCGCCACAACAGCGGCGCAGTGAAGCCCCAGCCCGCGCCGCTGCACCGCAAGCATCCCCTGGCGCTGCACCACCTGCCGCCTCAGCAGTGCCTGCAGACCGGGCCTCTGAACCTCCACGGGGCATTCCTCCGCAGGTGAAGGCACTGCTGGACCAGATGCCCGCCGACGAGCGTGCCCGCGTGATGGCAATGCCGCAGGAGGAGCGCCGTGCCTACATCCGCGAGCGGCTGCAGCAGCCGCTGTCCCCCGGTGGCACGGCCAGCCCGGCGCGCTGAGCGCAGCTGCACCCCGGTTTCTCTCCTGCCTGTTTTGCCAGCGCACCCGTCGCCATGAATCTGTCGCGCCTTTTCATCCTGCGCCCCATCGCCACCGCGCTGCTGATGGTGGCGATCCTGATCGCGGGGCTGATGGCCTACCGGCTGCTGCCCACCTCGGCCCTGCCCGAGGTGGACTACCCCACCATCCAGGTCACCACGCTCTACCCGGGCGCGAGTCCGGACGTGATGACCTCCAACGTCACGGCGCCGCTGGAGCGGCAGTTCGGCCAGATGCCGGGTCTGTCGCAGATGTCTTCCACCAGCTCGGGCGGGGCTTCGGTGATCACGCTGCGTTTTGCGCTCGACATGGCGCTCGACGTGGCCGAGCAGCAGGTGCAGGCAGCCATCAACGCGGGCAGCAACCTGCTGCCCAGCGACCTGCCCATGCCGCCGCTGTACAGCAAGGTCAACCCGGCCGATGCGCCCATCCTCACGCTGGCCATCACCTCGCCCTCGCTGCCCGTGATCCGCGTGAACGATCTGGTGGAAAACCGCCTGGCACCCAAGCTGTCGCAGGTGCAGGGCGTGGGGCTGGTTGCGATTGCGGGCGGGCGCCGCCCGGCCGTGCGCATCCAGGCCAACCCCACGGCGTTGGCGCAGCTGGGCCTCACCCTGGAGGACGTGCGCACCTCCATCGCAGCAGCCAACGTCAAGCAGGCCAAGGGCGGCTTCGACGGCCCGGCCCGTGCATCCACCATCGATGCCAACGACCAGCTGCAGTCGGCGGCCGAATACCGCGACCTCATCATCGCCTTCAAGAACGGCGCCCCCGTGCGCCTGAAGGATGTGGCCGAAACGGTGGACGATGCCGAGAACACGCGCCTCGCAGCCTGGGCGGGCACGGCAGATACCGGAGCCAAGCCCGGCGTGATCCTCAACATCCGCCGCCAGCCCGGCGCCAACGTGATCGACACGGTAGACCGCATCAAGGCCCTGCTGCCGCAGCTGCAAAGCACCTTGCCTGCGTCGCTGGATGTGCAGGTGCTGACCGACCGCACGGTCACGGTGCGCGCCTCGGTACGCGACATGCAGGTGGAGCTGGGCCTGGCCGTGCTGCTGGTGGTGGCGGTGATTTTTGTGTTCCTGCGCAGCCCCTCGGCCACGCTGATCCCGAGCGTGGCCGTGCCGCTGTCGCTCATCGGCACCTGTGGCGTGATGTACCTCGCGGGGTTTTCCATCAACAACCTCACGCTGATGGCGCTGACCATCTCCACCGGCTTTGTGGTGGACGATGCCATCGTGATGATCGAGAACATTGCCCGCTATGTGGAAGAGGGCGAGGCACCGCTGGCAGCCGCGCTCAAGGGCTCGCAGCAGATCGGCTTCACCATCATCTCGCTCACCATCTCGCTGATCGCGGTGCTGATCCCGCTGCTGTTCATGGGCGATGTGGTGGGGCGGTTGTTCCACGAGTTCGCGATCACGCTGGCCGTGTCCATCCTGATCTCGGCCGTGGTGTCGCTCACGCTCACACCCATGCTGTGCGCGCGCCTGCTGCGCCACACGCCCGAAGAGAGCCACGGCCGCCTGTACCGCGCCACGGGCCATTTCTTCGACCGCACCATTGCGGGCTATGGCCGCATGCTGGGCTGGGTGCTGAACCACCGGGGCACCACCTGGCTGGTGTTTGCGGCCACGCTGGCGCTCACCGTGGTGCTGTACCTGTTCATCCCCAAGGGCTTCTTTCCGGTGCAGGACGCCGGCACGCTGCAGGCCACCACCGAGGCCGACCAGTCGATCTCGTTTGCCGGCATGGCCACGCGCCAGCAGGCCGTTGCCGAGCGCCTGCTGCAAGACCCGGCCGTGCGCAGCGTCTCGTCGTTCATCGGTGTGGATGGCGCCAACACCACGCTCAACACAGGCCGTCTGCTGATCGACCTGCAACCCCATGCAGACCGCGACAAGGCCGATGTGGTGCAGCAGCGCCTGGCCGAGCGCGTGCAGAACCTGCCGGGCATCCGCCTGTTCATTCAGCCCGTGCAGGACCTGACGATTGAAGACCGGGTGGCGCGCACGCAATACCAGTGGCTGCTGTCGTCGCCCGACATGCAGCAACTGACCACCAGCACCACCGAGCTGCTGCGCCGCTTGCGCGCCCTGCCCGAGCTGACCGACGTGGCCAGCGACCTGCAGGACCAGGGCCGCCAGGCCTATGTGCAGATCGACCGCGCCCAAGCCAGCCGGCTGGGGGTGACGGTGGCGGGCATTGACGCGGCGCTGTACAACGCCTTTGGCCAGCGGCTGATCTCGACCATCTTCACCCAGTCCAACCAGTACCGCGTAGTGCTGGAGGTGGCGCCGCAGTTCAAGGTGGGGCCCGAGGCGCTGCAGAGCATCTATGTGCCGTCGAGCACCGGTGCGCCGGTGCCGCTGTCGTCGGTGGCGCGCATCGAGGAGCGCAACATGCCGCTGGTGGTCAACCACGTGGGCCAGCTGCCAGCCGCCACCATTTCGTTCAACACCGCGCCGGGCGTGTCGCTGGGCAACGCCGTGGCCGCTATCGAGCGCGAGAAGGCGGCCGTGCAGGCCGAGGGGTTGTTGCCGCTGTCGGTGGAGACGAGCTTTCAAGGCGCGGCGCTGGCGTTCCAGGCGTCGCTGTCGAACACGCTACTGCTTATTTTGGCGGCGGTGGTCACCATGTACATCGTGCTGGGCGTGTTGTACGAGAGCACGGTGCATCCGGTCACGATCTTGTCCACTTTGCCCTCGGCCGGGGTGGGGGCCTTGCTGGCGTTGATGGCGGCGCGGCTGGACCTGGACATCATTGCGATCATCGGGATCGTGCTGCTGATCGGCATCGTGAAGAAGAACGCGATCATGATGATCGACTTTGCGCTGGAGGCTCAGCGGGACGAAGGCTTGGGTGCGCGCGATGCGATTTATCAGGCGTGTCTGTTGCGGTTCCGGCCGATTTTGATGACGACGTTGGCGGCTTTGCTGGGGGCGTTGCCGATGATGTTGGGCACGGGGGTGGGCAGTGAGCTGCGGCATCCGTTGGGGGTGACGATGGTGGGGGGGCTGATCCTGAGTCAGTTGCTCACGCTGTTCACGACGCCGGTGATTTACCTCACGTTTGAGGGGTGGGCGCAGCGGTGGCGTGGGCGGCGGGGTGAGGGGGCGTGATGGCATCCTTGGATTTCGCTTCGTCATTTGCCGTTCTGGCTGAGCCTGTTGAAGCCAGGGCTTGTGGGTTGATTTGGCGACGTGCCTGTGCTCAGGGCGGGAGCCGGGTTGTCGCCCCGGCGGGCGACTCACTTTCTTTTGCTTCGCCAAAAGAAAGTAAGCAAAGAAAAGGCGACCCCCAGTCTGCGACCCCTTCGCGTTGCGAAGGGGCAAACCTGCGCCGTGTCGGTTGCGGGGTGCGCCGTGGAACTCGCTTTGCGCTGCGCGCGCCGCTCGGACAGCCACGGCGAGTCAGAGCACGAGGCATGGGCGCTTCGACGCCCATGCTCACCCCACAACCGCCCCGCCGCAGGCGCAGCCAGCAGGGGGTTGGGCAGCCGAACAGCCACGCGGGCCTTTGCTTCGCTCGGCCCCACCTCGCGGGCGCAAGCGCCACGCGCTGCGCAGGCCGGGCCGAGCGAAGCAATGGCCCGTGTGGATGTCCGCTCCCCGGGTTCCCTTCAGGATGCGCCGAGGAGCGCAGCGGCCAGCGGATCAGGGCTCGCGATTGTCTGAGCGCAACGCAGTGGAGCGAGTTGGAGCGAGACCCCGCTGGACGCGAGCACCGCAGGTTGCCCGCAGCGAAGCGCAGGGACGCAGCCTGCAGGGTCGCCTTTTCTTTGGTGACTTTCTTTTGGCGAAGCAAAAGAAAGCCACTGCGCCGCCGGGCGCACACCCCGGCCCCCGCCCTTGGCAAAACCACGCAAGTAACTACAAAAACAATAGCTAACAAGGCAATAACAACGCGCGGAAGAGCCTCAAAAAGCCTAAAAAAGGAGGCCCAACCATGAGCCTCTCCACCCCCTTCATCCACCGCCCCATCGGTACCATGCTCCTCACCCTGGGCCTGGCCCTGGCCGGTGCGGTGTCGTACTTTTTGCTGCCCGTGGCCCCGCTACCGCAGGTGGACTACCCCACCATCTCGGTCAGCGCCAGCCTCCCCGGCGCCAGCCCCGACACCATGGCCGCCACCGTCGCCACGCCGCTGGAGCGGTCGCTGGGCGCGATCGCGGGTGTCACCGAAATCACCTCGCGCTCCATCCTGGGCAGCACCTCCATCACGCTGCAGTTCGACCTGGACCGCAACGTGGACAGCGCCGCGCGCGATGTGCAGGCCGCCATCAACGCTGCTCGCACGCTGTTGCCCACGGGCATGCCCAGCAACCCGACCTACCGCAAGGTCAACCCGGCCGATTCGCCCATCGTGATCCTGGCGCTCACGTCCGACCTGCTCACGCGCGGGCAGATGTACGACGCGGCCTCCACGGTGCTGGCGCAAAAGCTCTCGCAGGTCGAGGGCGTGGGCCAGGCCACCGTGAGTGGCGGCGCGCTGCCCGCTGTGCGCGTGGAGCTGGACCCGGTGCGGCTCGCGTCCAACGGCATCTCTCTGGAGCAGGTGCGCAGCGCCATCGTCACCACCAATGCCAACCGCCCGCTGGGCGCGGTGGAGCGCGAGGACCACTACTGGCAGGTGGCCACCAACGACCAGGCCCGCGTGGCGGCCGACTACGCGCCGCTGGTGCTGCGCTGGAAGGACGGCCAGGCCGTGCGGCTGCAGGACGTGGCCGAAGTGGTGGACTCGGTGCAGGACGTGCGCAACTTCGGCGTGGCCAATGGCAGGCCCGCCATCCTGTTGCAGGTGTACAAGCAGCCGGGCGCCAACATCCTCGAAGCCGTGGAGCGGGTGCGGTCGTTGCTGCCTGCGCTCAAGGCCTCCATCCCGGCGGCCATCGATATTGAAATCGTCTCCGACCGCACGCCCACGCTGCGCGCCTCGGTCAAGGAGGTGGAGCACGCGCTGCTGATTGCCGTGGCGCTGGTGGTGCTGGTGGTGTTCCTGTTCTTGCGCAACGGGCGCGCCACGCTCATCCCCAGTGTGGCGGTGCCGGTGTCGCTGGCGGGCACGTTTGGCGTGATGTACCTGGCGGGCTACACGCTCGACAACCTCTCGCTCATGGCGCTCACGGTGGCCACGGGTTTTGTGGTGGACGATGCCATTGTGGTGCTGGAAAACATCATGCGCCACATGGAGCGGGGCAAGACCGCGCTGCGGGCGTCGCTGGACGGCGCGCGAGAGATCGGCTTCACCGTGGTGTCGATGAGCATCTCGCTGATTGCTGTGTTCGTGCCTATCCTTTTCATGGGCGGCATCGTGGGCCGGTTCTTCCGTGAGTTCGCCATCGTCATGTCCTCGGCCATCCTGGTGTCGATGGTGGTGTCGCTCACCACCACGCCCATGATGTGTGCGGCGCTGCTCAAGCCCCACCATCTGGCCCCTGTGCGGCGCAGGGGCTGGGGAGGGGCGGTGGGCCAGTGGCTGGGCCGCTGGATGGGCCGCGTCCAGGTGCGGGGCATGCGCCTGTACCGCCGCAGCCTGGCCTGGTGCCTGCGCCACCAGCCGGTGGCCCTGCTGGCCCTGGTCTGTGTGGTGGGGCTCAACGTATACCTCTACACCGCCATCGACAAAGGCTTCATGCCCGAGCAGGACACCGGGCGCATCTCGGGCTTCATCCGGGCCGACCAGGCCACGTCGTACCAGGCGATGGAGCAGCGGCTGCAGCGTTTTCTGGCCATCGTGCAGGCCGACCCGGCTGTGGAGCATGTGACCGGCTTCACCGGCGGCTGGCAGCGCAACGCTGCGGCCCTGTTCATGACCCTCAAGCGCGGGCCGGGGCAGGAGAGTTCGGATGCGGTCATTGCGCGGCTGCGCGAGCAGCTCAAGAACGAGCCGGGCGCGCGCCTGTTCATGTCGCCGCAGCGCGATGTGCGCATTGGCGGGCGGCAAAGCAGCGGCGCATCGTTCGACTACACGCTGCAGGCCGACGAGATTGGCGACCTGCGCACCTGGGAGCCGCGTGTGCGGCAGGTGCTGAGCCAGCTGCCCGAACTGGAGGACGTGAACAGCGACGTGCAGGACTATGGCCTGCAGACCTCGCTGGTCATCGACCGCGATGCCGTCACGCGCCTGGGGCTGACCATGGCGCAGATCGATTCCACGCTCAACAATGCCTTCGGCCAGCGCCAGGTGGGGGTGATCTACAACCCGCTCAACCAGTACCGCGTGGTGATGGAGGCCGCGCCGCGCTTTCTTCAGAGCCCTGAAACGCTGCGCGGCTTCTTCTTCGTCAACAGCCAGGGGCAACAGATCCCGCTCACGGCGTTTGCGCGCATCACCACCACCAACACGCCACTGTCGGTCAACCACGACCGGGGCACGCCCGCCAGCAGCATCAGCTTCAGCCTGGCGCCGGGCGTTTCGCTGTCACAGGCCACCGAGGCGGTGAACAACGCGGTGGCCGAGCTGGGCGTGCCCGTGGCCGTGCGGGGCACCTTCAGTGGCACGGCTGGGGCTTTCCAGTCGGCGCTGGCGGGGCAGCCGCTGCTGATCCTGGCGGCCATGATCACCATCTATCTGGTGCTGGGCATGTTGTATGAAAGCCTGGTACACCCGGTCACCATCTTGTCCACGCTGCCGTCGGCGGGCGTGGGGGCGTTGCTGGCGCTGATGCTCTTCAAGACCGAGTTCTCGCTCATCGCGCTTATCGGGGTGATCCTGCTGATCGGCATCGTGAAAAAGAATGCGATCTTGATGATCGACTTTGCGCTCACACGGCAGCGCCAGCAGGGCGGGGCGCCTGTTACGGCAGCGCAGGCCATCTACCGTGCCTGCAACCTGCGCCTGCGGCCCATCCTCATGACCACGGTGGCTGCCATTTTTGGGGCGTTGCCACTGGCCCTGGGCCGGGGCGATGGGGCCGAGCTGCGCCAGCCGCTGGGCATTGCGATTGTGGGCGGCCTGCTGGTGAGCCAGCTGCTCACGCTCTACACCACGCCGGTGATGTATGTGGCGCTGGACCGGCTGCGTGCGCGGGTGCTGCGCGCCGTGGGACGGCGCCGCAAGCAAGCGGGCGCCGCAGCTGTGGCCCCGGCGGTATTGCAAGGAAACGACGGATGACCTCTCCTACCATTTTTTCGCGCCACGCCGCCTGGCCGGTGGTGCTGGCCAGCGGCCTGTGGCTGGCAGGCTGCGCACAGACGCCGCCCTACGAGCGCCCGGGCATGGACATCCCAGGGGCCTACAAAGAACAGGCTGCGGCCCAGGCCCAGGGCATCTGGAAGCCCGCACAAACGCAGACCGCCCCGGCCTTGCCCGAGGCATGGTGGACGGCGTATGGCGACGCCGTGCTGGACCGCCTGCAACAGCAGGCCGATGCCAACAGCCCGACACTGGCGCAAAGCGCTGCCCGGCTGCGCGCGGCCCAGGCGGCCGTGACCAGCAGTGGTGCAGCCGCCTTGCCCACGGTGGGGGCCAATGCCAGCAGTAGCCGTGCGCGCAGCGGCACGCAGTTGGCCGACGGTAGCAGCACCGCACGCATCAGCACCAGCCATTCGCTGGGCCTGTCTGCCAGCTGGGAACTGGACCTGTGGGGGCGCGTGTCGGCCGGGGTGAGCGCCGCGCAGGCCAGCGCCCAGGCCAGTGCCGACGACCTGGCTGCTGCCCGCCTGTCGCTGCAGGCCGCCGTGGCGCAGACCTATTTTTCTTTGCGTGCAGCCGAGGCGCAGAGCGCCCTGCTGGCCGAAACGCTGAAGGCCTACAACAAGAGCTGGGAGCTGACGCGCAACCGCCAGGCGGCGGGTGTGGCCTCCAGCGCCGATGTGGCGCAGGCCGAGGTGCAGTACAAGTCCACCCAGGCGCAGCTGCTGGAGGCGCAAACCACGCGCACCCAGCTGGAGCACGCGCTGGCCGCGCTGCTGGGGCAGGCGCCTGCCGCCTTTGCTCTGGAGCCCACGGCTACGCTGCCCGCACCGGCGGACGTGCCCCAGGCCCTGCCGTCCGACCTGCTGCAGCGCCGGCCCGACATTGCGGCGGCCGAGCGCCGCGTGGCGGCTGCCAACGCGCAGATTGGCGTGGCGCGCGCGGCGTATTTCCCCACGCTCACGCTGTCGGCAGCGGGGGGTTACCGGGGGGCACCGCTCGCGGACCTGTTCAGCGCGCCCAACCTGTTCTGGTCGCTGGGGCCTGCGCTGGCGGCGTCGATTTTTGACGGCGGCGCGCGCAGTGCGGCGGTGGAGACAGCCCGTGCCAACCACGCGCAAGTCACGGCCGCCTACCGCCAGACGGTGCTGACCGCGCTGCAGGAGGTGGAGGACAACCTCACGGCCGCCGCCGCCCTGGCGCAAGAGGAGCAACTGCAGCGCGAGGCCACCGCCGCCGCGCAGCGTGCGCTGGACGTGGTGGAGAACCAGTACCGTGCGGGCACCGTGGGCTACCTGAATGTGCTCGCGGCCCAGACCACCGTGCTGTCGTCGCAGCGCAGCCTGATCGACGTGAAGGGCCGCCGCCTGACGGCGGTGAATGCGCTGCTGAAGAATGTGGCCGGGCGCTGGGAGGCGCTGCCGCCCGCGTGAAGCTCGCTTGAAAAGGGGCGCAGCTACATCGCCTTGAACAGGTGCGCGTAGAGGCGGCTCACCGGCAGGCGCTCGGGCCGCCCGCGCAGACTCAGGTGCTGCTTGCCTGCCTCGTCGCGCGTGACGGTGGCAATGGCCGTGGCGCGCACCAGGGTGCTGCGGTGCACCTGCCAGAACTCCTGCGGGTCGAGCTGCTCGATCAGCTCCTTGAGCGCGGTGCGGATCAGGTACTCACGCTCGGTGGTCAACACCCGCACGTACTTGTCGGCCGCCTCGAAGTACACCACCTCTGCCACCGGCACCATGTGGATCTGCGTGCCATGGCTGGCTTGGATCACGCTCAGCCGCGTGGCGGGTTGCGCGGGCTGCAAAGGCGGTGGTGCTGCGCTGGCACCCAGGCCCGGCGCTTGCAGCAGTGCGCGCAATTGGGCCATGGTCGCTTCCAGCGCGGGGGGCGCCACGGCTGCTGCGGGGGCAGGGGCGGGCTGGCGCTGTGCGAGCAGGTCCTGTACCTTGGCCACGGTGCGCGCCAGGCGGCGGGCATCGATGGGCTTGAGCAGGTAGTCCACCGCCTGGGCATCAAAGGCCTGCACGGCGTACTGGTCGTAGGCCGTGGCAAACACCAGGGCCGGGAAGGGCGTGTCGGCAGGCCAGGCGTCGGCCAGCTCCACGGCGGCGTCCAGCCCGCTCAGGCCGGGCATGCGGATGTCGAAGAACAGCACATCGGGCTGCAGTGCCAGCGCCTGCTGCACGGCCGAGAGCCCGTCACCCACGGTGGCCACGATCTCCAGCGCGGGCCAGGCGCGGGCCAGCTCCTGGCGCAGGGCGGCAGCCAGCAGGGGTTCGTCTTCGGCAATCAGGGCACGGGGGGCGGGCAGCGTCATGGTGTGGGCGAATTTTTTAAGGGAAAAGTGATGCTTGCGCGCGTCCCACCTACTTTTTCAGCTATCAATTCAAGAGTGCCTGCGGTGCCGTGCAAGGTGGCCAGCCGCTCGCGCGCCTGGGCCAGGCCAAAGCTCTGCCCGGGGCCGGAGGCGGGCAGCTGCTGCGGCAGGCCCACGCCGGTGTCGATCACTTCCAGCACCAGCTGGGGGCCGCTGCCGCCAGGCCGCGTGGTGGCGCGCACGGTGACGTGCCCGCCCTCCACCTGGGGCTCCAGCCCGTGGCGGATCGCGTTCTCGACCAGGGGCTGCAGCAGCAGCGGGGGCACAGGCACCTCGCGCAGCGCATCGGGCAGGTCCAGCGTGTAGGCCAGGCGTGGGCCCATGCGCACGGCCATCAGCTCCAGGTAGTCGCGCAGGCGGTCAAACTCGTTCTCCAGTGGGTGTTGGGTGCTGCGCGATGCGCTGAGCGTGGCGCGCAGGTAGGCAATCATGCGGTCCAGCATGTCCTGAGCGCGGGCCGGGTCGGTGCCGATGAGCACGCGCAGGTTGGCCAGTGTGTTGAACAGCATGTGGGGTTCGAGCTGGGTTTCCAGCAGCTTCAGGCGCGCCTCGGTGGCGTGCATGCGCGCCTCGGCCATCTTGCCTTCCAGATAGGCCGACTTGTTGACAGCGTAGAAGTAGAACGTGCCCACCAGCCCGGCAATGGCCGTGATGAGGATGGAGGTGCGCTGGTCTGCACCGGACAGCGATGCACCCGCCGGGTAGAAGTGAAAGTAGTGCACACACAGCGTGTCGGCCAGTAAGGTGCCCGCCAGGTAGCCGACGACGATGCCCACCACCACCAGCGCAACGCCTCGCCAGCCATGCGGCCAGCCGGTCTCTGCGGCAGAGGGCATCACTTCGCGCCCCAGGTCGATGATGGCCCAGGTGAAGGTGCCGATCAGCACCGAATACACCACCGGTGGCCCGTAGGGCTTGTCGGGCATGAAGGCGTACTGGAGCGTGGCCACGGCCAGCGTGAAGGCCACCACCTGCAGGTAGTGCCGCAGCTTGCTGACCCCGTTAAAGTCTTGGCGCAGCTTCATGATCGGTCGTGGCGGCGCTGCAGGGCCTCGCGCTCACGCTGCACCATGCGCTCGCGCAGGCCGCTGCCGGTGCCCAGCAAAAACACCGACACGCCATGCAGCACCAGCCCCAGTCCCCAGCCCAGCAGGGGGTACACCGACCAGGGGCGCGTGCCAAACGCATAGCGCGACATGGCAAAGATCAGTGCGTTGACCAGCACAAAGGCCACCGCGTGCAGGTACCAGCCCAGCTTGGCGTTGGCGCGGCGGCGGGCCAGCGTGTCCAGTTCTTCGGGGCTCAGGGGAGTTGGCATGGCGGCAAAGGGGCGTGGTGGGGCAGGGTGGTCAGAATTTTAGGGGGCACGGCGGCTTGCTACGCAGGGCAGGCCTGCCGCGCCACTGTGGCCACGGCCTGCGCATCCAGCGTCAGCCCGATGTGGTTCACGCCCGGCACCAGGGTGACGGGCACGGGCTTGCCTGCCTGGGCAAACAGGTCGGCAAAGCGGTCGGCGTAGAACAACTCGTCGTCCTGCCCGGCCACGATGCAGACGGTGCCCCGGGCATTGCGGATGTCGGCCTGGTAGTCGTTGTGGGGGCGGAAGTTGGTGGCCACGGTGTAGGAGTAGTAGGGTGTGAGCAGCCCGCGGGCCACGTCGTTCAGCGCGTAGCTGAGCACCGGCAAATGGTTCCACCGGGTGATGCCGACCTGGTTGATCAGCGTGACGGCAATCATGCGCGGCAGGCCCACCGAGACCCAGCCGCCGCTGTCCGGCCGCGATGTAGGTGCGTTGTGGTGCAGGAAAGGTGACAGCAGCACGTAGCGGTCAAAAAGGCCCTGCCGCGCGCTGCCCGCAAAACGCAGCGCAAACCCGCCGCCTGCCGAAAAGCCCATCAGCGTTTGCGGGCCCACGTGGGGCACGGCGCGCAAAAAGTCCTCGATGTCGTCTTCCATCTGTCCGATATAGGCGGCCTGGCCCCGGGGGCCGGACTCGCCATGCCCCCGCATGTCCAAGGAGGCCACGGCGTAACCTGCAGCCGCCAGCGCCTGTGCCAGCACATGGTTGGACTGTCCCCGTGCGGAAGACCCGTGCACCAGCACCACCCGGCGCAAGGGGGCGCTTGCCGAGGCATCCGTGCCCCCTGTGCCCCCCGCAGGGCTGTAGCCGTGCCAGGCGAGCGATGTGCCATCGCGTGCCGTGTAGCGCTGGGCCGGAGGCACATTGCTGTAGTCCACATCCTTGAACGGGTTGTTGATGCTGGCCAGCGGCGGGATGTCTTTGGGGCCGCCCCAGGCAATGGCGGCGGCAAGCCCAGCGATGGCGGCGGTCAGGAGGAGGGCTGCGATCAACATGGTGTAACGGCGGTGGTGCTGGGGTGTGCGGGTGGGTGTCATGGAGGCGGGCGGACCTGGCTGGCCGTGGTGATGGGGAGCATACGGTGGATGGTGGCCAGGGCGCCACCTGCTGGCGGTTCAGCGCTGGGGGGCTGGTAGCGGCTGCAGGTGCTGGGCAAAGAAGTCCGCGATGCGCGCGTCCACTTCGGGCAGCACCTTGCGGTCAAAGCCGGGCGGGTCGCCCAGCAGCGCGGTCTGCACGTCGTTGAGCAGGTGCAGCGGTGGCATGGGCGACAGCATGGCGCCATGGCTGGCGCCCGGCAAGTGGGCCACATGGGTGCAGCGGTCCTGGCAGGCGGCGAGCACGGCGCTGCTGTGAAACTGTGGCACCTGGTTTACATCCAGCCCCGCCGTGACCAGCCCGAGTGCGATGCGTGGGTGGGCAAGGGTGGCCATATCGAAGTCGGCCGCAAAAGGCACGCTGGCCACGGCGGCCTGGATGCGCGGGTCCTCGTGCGTGTAGGCGGTGTCGTCGTTGAAGCGGTGGCGTATCACGGCCAGTGCCAGCCATTTTTTCAGGCCATCCAGCAGGTTGCCATGCAGGCGTGTGATGAAGCCGACGCAGGAGGAAAAGTCATCGGCAATGTGGGCCTCGCAGTGCTGGCGAAAGCGCGTGGGCGACCAGGCGCCGCCTGCCAGCGTCAGCGCGGTGTGGCCACCGGCGGAGCCGCCAAAGACGCCCACCTTGTCCAGTGCGAGCAGCGGGGCCAGGCGGGTGTCCCGGGCCACGGCATCGATGGCGCGGGAGACCTCGGCAGGGCGGCGCTTCCAGCTCTCGGGGCCGGGCGTGGACGGGTCCCGGGAGTTGTCCCCTGCGTGTTCGGGCAGCGCAACGACAAAGCCCGCTGCCACCATCGCGCGTGCCAGGTCGGTGTGCACCCACGGGTTGCCGCCCGAGCCGTGGGTGATGACCACAAGGCGGCCATTGCCCTGCACGGGGGGCGCCTGCCAGGCCAGCTGCAGCTGGAAGGGGCCCCGCTGCACGGGCGCGTCCGCCCCGCTGCTAGGGTAGAACACGGTGACGGGGCCGTCTCCTGGCAAACCGGGCAACTCCATCAGGCCAGTGCCCGCCTGGCAGGTGGCGGCGGCGCCCAGGGTCAGCAGGGCGAGGGTCAGGCGCTGGAGCAGCTTCATGGGGTTCCTTTTGCGTAAGCTGGGGCTGTACGGAGCGCTTTTTTAGGAGCGTGGGCCTTGCTGCGCCACGCGGTCGCGCTCGGCCTGCACCATGCGTTCGTGCAGGCCGCTGCTGCCTGCCAGCACAAACACCACCACACCGTGGATGGCCAGGCCGATGCCCCAGCCCACGGCGGGGAACACGGCCCAGTGGTGCCCGCTGCTCATCGACAGCACGGCCAGCAGCAGGTTGACGAACAGGTAGACCCCGGCATGGAGGTACCAGCCCAGCTTGGCTCCAGCACGGCGGCGGGCCAGGCGTTCCAGAGGGTCGGTGATCAGGTGGTGGTGTGACATGGCAGGGGGCTTTCGTGAGTGTTGGGGGGCGGCGACGGGGCGATTCAGGCCGATGCAGACGAAGCCGCCGGTGTGGTGACGAAGGCGGCGCTGCGGCGAACCAGGCTCCACAGGCGCAGCGCCCGGGCAGCAAACAGGCCGTTGAAGACGCCGTACAGCACGGCAATCTGCAGGGCAAAGCTGCCGTCGCGGGCCAGCGCGGGCTGCAAGGCCAGCTCCACGCCCACGAAGTACTTGGTCAGGAAGATGCCGAGGATCAACGCCAGGGGCATGGCACTGCCCGGAATGAAGAAGCTGCGCGAGCTGGCGGCGTACAGCGTGCCGCTGGGGGCTGCAGGCTGAAGCCACAGCGCCAGCCCGGTGATGGCGCCAGCCGCCGCGAGCCAGGCAGCTATCGCAGTGCCTGCCTGGCCTGCGCCGCCAAAGGCAGACACCAGGCCGTAGACCGACAGGCCCGTCATGGCCAGCGGCATGGCCAGGGCCCGCGTCAGGCCAACGTGGCGGTCCATCAGCTGGCTGGCTCCCAGCGCCAGCAGGCCGGCGAGCAGTGCCCAGACCCAGTACGGGGTGTTTTGGATGATGGCGCCCAGCATCTGGGGTTGTTGGATCAGCAGGTTGGCAAGCATGGGGTGTCCTGAAGAGATAAGGGGTTGAAGGAGGGGTCAGATCACGCCCAGTGCAGACCACAGCGAGTGGCCCAGGAAGCGATCGGGCAGCAGGGTGAAACCACCGGCCACCACGCAGGCACCGATGTAGATCTGCTGCATGGTCTTGCGGTGGCCGACGATGTTGCGGCGGGCCAGGTAGACAAAGGCCATCACCAGCATGCCCAGCGTGACCGGGATCAGCAGGTGGATCAGCCCAAAACTGCCCCAGCGTGGGCCAGGGCCGCCGGTGATGAAGATGGCGGACACGGCAGTGGCCACCATCAGGGTGACCCAGGCATACCCGGCCGCACGGTGCAGGCGGGGGCGCTGCGTGGCACCCCGGCGGGCCCACAGGGCGATGGGGCCGATGGCCACGGCTGCCAGCGCGGCGGCAAGGTGGATGGCGATGACGGGGGTGATTTGCATGGTGGGGCTCCTGGCGCGTTCGATGGGGTGGACTGTGCCGGGGGCCTGCGCTAGCGGCCAGCGCGTTGCGACGAAATGCAGCCGCCGGGCCGCGAAATGCACGGGCGCGGCGTGAGTTGCGCGGCGTTTTGGGGGGCGAAAGCAGGTTGCACGGCTGCGAGAGAGCCATGCCGCCCGCTGCACCGCCACGCCCCGGCGGATAATCCCGCACCTATTTGCAAGGAGTGCGCGTGGACGTTGTATTGCTGGTGAAGGCCGCCATCATGGGGGTCGTCGAGGGGCTGACCGAGTTTTTGCCGATTTCTTCCACGGGGCACCTGATCCTGGCGGGTTCCTTGCTGGGTTTCGACGATGCCAAGGCCAAGGTGTTCGACATTGCGATCCAGACTGGCGCCATCTTTGCGGTGATCCTGGTGTACTGGCAGAAGATCCGTTCGACCCTGGTGGCCCTGCCCACCGAGCGCCAGGCGCAGCGGTTTGCGCTCAACGTATTCATCGGGTTTCTGCCCGCCGTGGTGCTGGGCCTGCTGTTTGGCAAGGCCATCAAGGCGCACCTTTTCACACCGGTGGTGGTGGCCAGCACCTTCATCATCGGGGGCTTCATCATCCTGTGGGCGGAGCGCCGCCCGGCCTCCGCCACGCGGGTGCAGAGCGTGGATGAAATGACACCGCTGGATGCGCTCAAGGTGGGCCTGGTGCAGTGCCTGGCAATGATCCCCGGCACCAGCCGCAGCGGCTCCACCATCATCGGCGGCATGCTGCTGGGCCTGTCGCGGCAGGCGGCCACCGATTTCTCCTTCTTCCTGGCCATTCCTACGCTCATCGGCGCGGGCGTGTACAGCCTCTACAAGGAGCGGGCGCTGCTGTCCATGGCGGACCTTCCGATGTTCCTCACGGGACTGGTCTTTTCCTTCCTCAGCGCCTGGCTGTGTGTGCGCTGGCTGCTGCGCTACATCAGCACCCACAGCTTTGTGCCGTTTGCGTACTACCGCATCGTGTTCGGGGTCGTTGTTTTGGTGACAGCGTGGACGGGTTGGGTGCAGTGGGCGGATTGATAATCCGTTCATGCATTGCTCTACGGGTTTGATTTTTTTGCGTGCTGGCGCCCTGGCCGTGGCGTCAGGGTTTGCCTTGTCGCCTGTATGGGCGCAAGACACGGCTGCCTCGGACGAACCGGCTGGGCCCAGGCTGCACTACGCGCTGGGGGCTATTGCCAGCAATGGCCCGGACTATGCGGGGGGCGATGGCCGCAAGAGCAGCCTGCGGCCTGCCTGGGCGGTGGAGTACGGGCGTTTCCGCCTGAGCACCTCGCGCGGCAGCGCCTTCATGGGGCACGGCCTGGGGACTCCCCGCGAATCAGGCGCCAGCGCGACCCTCGCGCAAAGCGACCGCTCTAGCCTGAGCGCCGCCTTGCGCATTGACAAGGGCCGCGATGGCTCCGATGCCCCTATCCTGGTGGGCTTGCCATCGGTGCGTTCCACGCTGCGCGCGCGGCTGAGCGCCGGGTACGTGGTCACAGACCGCTGGTCGGTGGGAGCAGGGGTGTCGCAGGACATTCTGGGCCGCGATGGCGGTGCCCAGCTGTCCACCAGTGTGGGCTACACCTGGCCCCTCACCGAGCAGACCAAGGTCACCATGGGCGCGGGGGCCAGTTTTGGCGACAGCGCCTATGTCCGGGGGCATTTTGGTGTGCCTGCGGGCAGTGCCAGCCCGTTGCCTGCGTTTGATCCGGGTGCGGGTCTCTACAGCGTGGATGGCGGGGTGGAGGTGATGTCCGCCATCAACCGCCACTGGGTGATCCTGGGGGCGGCCCGGGTGTCGCAGCTCAAGGGGGACGCGCGCCGCAGCCCCCTCACGGTGGAGCCCGTGGGTTATTCGGTGTCCGTGGGGCTGGCCTACCGCTGCTGCCGCTGAGGTGCCGGGCATGGCCCGCTGCTCTGGGGGCAGGCGGAACTGTTACCGAAAGTGATAAGCTGCGGCAACCCACTGCCGCGCGTTGCAGGCCGCTGTCAGTGCCCCGGCGGCTGCGTGCCACCTGGGGCTGTAGTCTTCCTGTTGATGACCATGCCCCGATGGGCTTTCTCCGCATGATGCAAGACGAGCCAGAGTTGTCACTGCCTTCCGCTGCCGCGCGGAAGCAAACGTGGTCCAAGGCGGAGCTGCTGGACCTGATCTCCCGCAGTGCCGGAGCGACCATGGCGGTCATCGACCGCAGCCTGGCCATGATCTACGTCAACGAAGAATATGCGCGCTGGTTTGGCACAGCGCCGGAGCGCCTCGTAGGCAAGACGCTGGTGGAGGTGTATGGCGAGCAGGACTGTGCCCGCTTCATGCCTTTTGTGGAGCGCGTGCTGCGGGGCGAGCGGGTGCAGTACCAGCGCATGCTGCACACGCCCTACGGTTTTGACGAGTGGCGCACCATTTGTCTCACGCCCTGGCACAACAGCCAGGGTGAAATCGACGGCTTCATCACCACGGCGCTGGATGTGCACGAGCTGCAGGTGACCATGAACGCGCTGCGTGCCGCCAACCAGCGGCTGTCCTCCCACATGGAAAACAGCCCGTTGGCGGTGCTGGAAATGGACCACAAGCTGCAGCTGCTGCACTGTTCGCAGCGGGCGGTGCAGCTCATGGGTTGGCTGCATGTGGCGGGGCTGGAGGGGCGTCTGCTGACCGATCTGCTCGACCCGGCTTTCGTGGATGACAGCCTGCAGCTGGCCCTGTCGCGCCTGCAGTCGGGTGAAGAATCGCAGAACCGCGCCGAGACCAGCTTTGTGCGCGGCGACGGGACCGAGGTGCATTGCGAGTGGTTCAACTCGGCACTGACAGACGAGGACGGCCAGGTGACCTCCATCATGGCCCTGGTGCAGGATGTATCGGCCAAAATCCAGATTGCGCGCCAGCAGCACTATCTGGCCAACCACGATTCGCTGACCGGGCTGCTCAACCGCGCGGCGTTCCAGGGGCGTCTGGAGCAGTCCCTGCTGCAGGCCCGCCATAGCGCCGGGGCGGTGGCGCTGTTGTTCATCGATCTGGATGGCTTCAAGCGCGTGAACGATGCCGAGGGCCACCGCGCCGGGGACGAGGTGTTGCGCACCGTGGCCCAGCGCATCGCCAGCACGGTGCGCGCGGGCGACACCCTGGCGCGCCTGGGGGGCGATGAGTTTCTGGTCATGCTGGACCAGGAGGTCACGCGCGAAGTGATCGACACCATCGGTCACCGCATCATCGAGGCCCTGCACCAGCCCATGGCCGTGGACGGGCGCGAGCTGTCCATCGGCGCCAGCATTGGCGTGGCGATGTACCCCCCGATGGAGGGCGATATCGATGCCCTCATGAACCGCGCGGACCAGGCCATGTATGCGGCCAAGCGCGCGGGCAAGGGGCGGCTGCACTACGCGCAGCAGGCGGTGTCCTGAGCCAGGCCGGGCCTCTTCCGGCCTGGTGTGTTCATCCCTGGGGCAGCCGGATGCTCTGCTGGAAGTGGAAGAAGTTGGTCGGGTCGTGAGTGGCCTTGACCTGCTGCAGCCGGGGATAGGCAGGGCCCCAGTAAGCGTTCGCAAAATCTGCCAGGCGTGCGTCCGGGTAGTTCTGGTAGACATGCCCGTTCAGGAAGGGCTTCACAAGCTGCATGAAACCGTCCAGCCAGGCCTCCATCTGTGTGCGCTCTGCGTCGTTGGTCCAGAACACATCCACCACGAGGTCGGCATCCACATGGCGGTGGATGAAGGCGCTGTCGGCCACCGGATAGCGGTTGATGGCGCCACCATAGGGCTCCAGGTAAGCTAGGGACCAGGGGTTGGGCGACGTCTTGAAGTAATCGATGATGCGCTGCCAGTCGGCGGGCGACAGCGGGGTGCTGATGTAGCCGCTGGCCTTGGTCTCTGCCACGCCGTCCGGCAGGTTGTCGGGCAGGGTGTAGGGGTGGTCTTCGAGCCAGATGTTCATTTCGGGGTAGGTGCCGGTCTTGTCCACCAGCAGCTGGGCGCTGGGGATGGCGAGCAGGGGGGCAATGGCCTGCAGGCCGGCCTCGCGGGTGCCGCAGAACATGCCCTGCACCATGTACACCGGCACACCTTGCTGGTAGCCCAGGTTCATCATGTAGCCCAGCGCATCGGGGGCGCCGGTTTTCATGAAGCTCTTTTGCATCAGCGTGAGCACCTGGGCGGCATGGGCCTGGTCCCAGCTGATGGCCCAGGCCCACACCTGGTCGAGCCGGTGCATGCGGTAGGTGACCTGCAGCAGCACTCCGAAGTTGCCGCCCGTGCCGCCCCGCATCGCCCAGTAGAGGTCGGCGTGGTCCTGGGCGCTGGCGGTGATGATGGTGCCGTTGGCCAGTGCCACTCGGAACGACTCCACCAGGTCGCTCTGGATGCCAAAGGCCCGCGAGGTGTAGCCATAGCCGCCGCCCTGTACAAACCCGCCCACGCACACGCTGCCGCAGGCCCCGGTGGGCACATGCCAGCCGGTGTGGTTCATGGCGCCATTGAAATGGTCAAAGTCGGTACCCGGCAGCACATGCACCCGTTCGCGTGCCGGGTCCAGTACCACGCCTTGCATGTCGCTCAAGTCCACCACCATGCCGCTGTTGACGGAATACCCCGCTGTGCTGTGCCCCCCGCAGCGCACGGCCACCCACACCTTGTAGGCGCGGGCCACGGCCAGACACTCCAGCACGTCGTTCTCGCAGGCGCAGTACACGATGATCTCGGGATAGGCCTGGAAGGCGGGGTTGGACTCTTGCCGTGCCTCGTTGTAGTCGGGGCTGGAGGGCAGCACGATGCGGCCCACCAGCCGGGCTTCCAGCGCGGCAATGGCGTCCCAGGCAAGCGCCGGGCCGGGGGCGGCCGCTGCATTCAGGGCGGCGGCCTGTGGGGCCGCCAGCGAGCGGAAATACGCAACACGCGCGTCTTTGGCAATGCGGGCAGGGCTTTTGCGATGGGCCATGGCGAACGATCCTCCGTGAAAAGACGAAGTCCCGTGTGTAATGGATCAGCGCCGGATTGAACAGCCGCAAATGGCCCGCGTTGCTTTTTGGGGCCGTGCCGTATGTGGCCGACAGCCTGCTGCGGGTCTCGTCTTGGTCAGGTGGATGACAGTGCCAGGTCGCCCGTGTTGCGCCGCAGGCAGAACTTGCCGCCCTGCTTGCCGCTGTACATGGCGGCATCGGCCAGCTTGAGCAGGCCGATGGCATCGTTGCCGTCGTGGGGGGCAATCGCATAGCCAATGGTCAGCCCCACTTCCACCCGCACGTTCTGCAGCGAGAACGGTGCGCGGAACGCATCCAGCAGTTTGTGGCCCAGCTCCTGCGCCTGCTGCAGGCTGTGCAGCTGCCCAGCCATCACCACGAACTCATCCCCGCCCAGGCGCGCCACCAGGTCGCTCTGGCGCACATGGCCCTGCAGGCGCCGGGTCACCGCAATCAGCAGCTCGTCGCCCACATCGTGTCCATGCTGGTCATTGACGGGCTTGAAGCCGTCCAGGTCCATCACATACACCGCGAGCATCCGCTCTGGGCTGCAGCGTGAGAGCGCCGATGCCAGCGCGATGTTGAGCCCGCGCCGGTTGGGCAGGCCAGTCAGCGGATCGGTGTGCGCCAGCGAGCGCATCACGTCGCGCTCGCGGTTGGCATCCAGCGCCTCCAGCCGCAGGGCCTTGGTGCGCAGACCCAGCACCCGCATGAAGAGCAGCATGTCCAGCGTGGCGCCGAACTGGAAGGAGTGCATGGTCCAGAAATTCACGGGCACCCGGCCATTGATCACGCCGATGACGACGGCCGTGGCCACAAAGTAAACCAGCCAGGCCAGCAGCAGGCTGGTGCCCACTCCGTCGCCCCGGATGGCGCGGCGCGCGGCGCCCGGGATGCCCATGAGTGCCGGGACCAGGCCCAGGATGCTCACGATGGCTGCGATGGCGCGGGTGGAGATCACATCCAGCCCATAGGCCACAGCCAGCAGCACACACAACACGGCACCGGCCCGCATGAAACGCATGAAACGGCTGCTGGATCCGGGCTCTGCCAGGGCCTGCCCGATGAAGAGGAACGAGCCACAGGTGGCGAGCAAGGCCGACATCCCCCCCATGTGGACTTCGAACCAGAGACTGTCGCTCCAGAGGAATTGCCGCCCCACCCCAAACAGATGCATCGAGAACAGCAGGCTGCCAGACGTCAGCAGTGCGTAGTAGATGAAAAGAGGGTCGCGCAGGCTCAGCCATTGGCCCAGGCTGTACACCAGCAGGCACAGGGCCAGCCCGGTCAACACCCCCTGCAGCATTTGTTCGTTGACAGCCTTGCTGAGCATGGCTGCCGGTTTGTAGAACGAGATCGGCAGGATCATGGCCCCCCGGGTCTGGACGCGCACCAGCAACTCGTACTGCAGCCCGGACATCAGGTTCAGCGGGATGGCGTGGGAGCGGCTTTGCAAGGGGCGCTGCGTATAAGGGTGCAGGCTGCCCAGGGTGGCTTGCTGGACCAGGTACCCGCTGGTCGTGAGGTAAATGTCGATGTGGTTCAGGTCGGAGTGGTTGATGTCCAGAATCCACTGGGCGTCAGAGGTGGAGGCCACCTCGAACGGGATGCGCAGCCAGACTGCGTCGGGCCGCACGCCCAGCGTGGCGCCCACGCTGGATGGAGGGGTGAACTTGTCGGCCAGCGGCAGCACATCCCGCACAGAAAGCTGGCGGCTGGGGTCGCTCAGCAGCTTGACGGAGGGCCAGGCGTCGATGGCACGCTTTTCATCGTTGAGCTGCAAGACGGGGCTGTTGGCCCATGCGCCGGTGCAGGCCAGCAGCACCCACAGCAGCGCCAGCCAGAGGGTGTGCTGCAGCCGCAGCCAGGGCCGGTTCGGCATGGGGCGAAGGGCTCGTGTCATGGTGCCAGCGCCAACGTGCCAGTGTTGCGCCGGATCGAGCGCTTGCCCCCCTGCTTGCCCGCGTACATGGCGGCGTCGGCCAGGCGGATCAGCCCCTGGGGGTCGTTGCTGTCCAGGGGGGCCAGGGCGTAACCGATGGTCAAGCCCACTTTCAAGCGCAGATTGCCCAGGCAAAACGGCTGATCGACGGCTTGCAACAATGCACGGCCCAGATCCTCTGCCTGCTGTGGCGTTTCGAGGTGGCAGGCCATGATGATGAACTCGTCACCCCCCAACCGTGCGACCAGATCGGTCTGCTGGCGGACGCTGGCTTGCAGCCGCTGGCCCACGGCCACCAGCAGTTCGTCGCCCACATCGTGGCCGTGAGAGTCATTGACGGGCTTGAAACCGTCCAGATCCATGAGGTACAACGCGACCAGACGCTGTGGCGAACAGTGGGCCAGTGCGGTGTGCAGGGCATGCTGAAGGCCGCGCCGGTTGCTCAGGCCTGTGAGCGGATCGGTGTTGGCCAGGGATTGCATCAGGTCGCGCTCACGCATGGCCTCTTGCGCCTGTGCCTTGGCGGCCTGGGCGCGCAGGCCCAGCACGCGGAAGAACAGCAGCATGTCCAGCGTGGCGCCGAACTGGAACGAGTGCAGCGTCCAGAAGTTCGCGGGCACCCAGCCCTGTACCAGGCACACCATCACGCCAGCGGCCACGCCAAAAGCGATCCAGGCCAACAGCAGCGTCATGCCGATCGGGTCTTTTTGTCGTACGCGCGCGATGGCGGCGGGCAAGCTGATGATGGATGGCAGGGGGCCCGCCAGGCTCATGAATGCGATGGCGATGGGTACGCTCAGCCAACCGAGCAGCAAGGCACCGCACACCGCCGAAGTGATGGCTGCGCCCGCGCGCATGGTGCGTGCATAGCGGCTTTTTTGCGTGCTGTCGGCCAGCATATGCCCCAGGAAGAGAAACGAGCCGACCAGGGCCATCAGCCCCGCCGCCGGGCCAGAATACCGATTCATCCACGGGTTGTCAGGCCACAGATATTGAGGGCCAATGCCAAAAAACTGCATCGAAAAGCCCATACTGCCCAGCACCACCAGCGCATAAAAGGCGAACATGCGGTCTCGCTGCGTGACCCACTGGATAAGGCTGTAGGCCAGCAGGCACAAAGCCAGCCCATTGAGCAGGCCCTGCAACAGCTGCTCGCTCAGGGACTGGTGCAGGTAGACGGGCATTTCGCTGACCGTAATGGGCAGGATCAGCGGACCGGTGGCCTGCACCCGTATGAGCAAGTCATAAGGTTGCCCGGGCTGCAGGTCCAACACCATGGCTGGCGTGCGGCTGGACAGTTGTGTCTGGTTGCCTTCCTTTTTGCGGGCCTGCTGGAGCACCTTGCCATCGCGGGCGAGGTAAAGCTCCGCCTGCAGCGAGCTGTAGCCGATGTTGACGACCCAGGGGGTGCGCGGCGCCTCGGGCGCAATGATGGGGATGTGCAGCCACATCGCTGCCTTGTGCACGCCTATGGACCCACCCCGCTGGGCGGGCGTATCGAACGCCCGCAACTGGCCCAGCATGTCCTGCACCGAGAGCTGGTAGGTCGGGTCTGCCTTGAGCGTGACGGCCTCCCAGGCATCCACCTGGGGTCGGTCAGGCGTCAGCACCAAGGGGGAGGCTGCCTGCACGCCCAGGGGCAGCACCATGGGCACGATCACCCACAGCAGGGTGGCCGCAACGCCGCGACGCGCGTGCCAATGCCGGGCCAGCATCAGGAGGGCGCAGAGCAGCGGGTACATCGGCGTGGAAACAACTACGGCTAGGCGGGTTGCTGCGCCTCTGCGGAGCGCGCAGTCTGCGCCGTGCGAGCCAGCCCCGGGCTCCAGCTGCCATGCGTGGTCAACCGGTCTTCGATCCGGTTGATCCAGTCGGGTGCGTGGGGGTCATCGCTCCAGCTGTGCACCACCTCGTCCACCTGGTTGAGCAGTTCGGTGGGCAGTTGCAGGGGGCGGGTCTGGCTCATCAGCACACGGCTCATGAAGTGGTAACCCAGGATGCGGGTGAGGGTTCGCACAAGGGAAAAACGTGGCAACACCATCCGCAGCAGCGTATCAAGGGCCCGTGCGAGCAGCAACACCCCCCAGAACAGCAGTGCAGACGGCCAGGGCACCGGCTGGGTCAGGCCCAGGTCGTTGGCGGTGTCGCGCCCGCACAGGTAGCGGGTCATGAGTTCGGGGAAGGGCTTCACAATGCTCCAGGGCAGTGATTTCTCCATGGTCTGCATCAAGGCCCGGCCCAGGGCGGGGCGAGGGTCTGGCTGCACTGGTTCTGCGCGGCCCCGCGCCTGCATGCGGGCCATCAGGGCCTGGCCCTGGTCCATGGTGTCCACCATCAGGGCGCGGTCGATGCCCAGGATGTGGCCCACCACGTTCCAGGCATGCAGGTAGGCCTCTTCTTCGGCCGGGCGCAAACCGATGCCCAGGCGGCGCAGGCTGCGCAGGAACACGTAGCCAAAGGTAAGCAAGGTGTAGGCCAGCTCCTCCTGGTTGCAGGGCAGGCCGTCGCCTTTCAGGTTCCAGCCGCGTGCGTACAGCGTCTTGAACATGGCCTGGCGCCCGCCCCCGGTGGGCAGGGCCTGGGGGGGCACATGTCCGCTGCCGCCGGCCACCAACTGCTTCACTGCACTTTGCGGGCTGCCGTGCAGGATCAGGTTGCGGATGGTGGCGTGGATCAGCCGCACCTTGAGCACCTGCGCCACGCCTGCGCCGCGCTGGCTCAGGCCGCCATGCATCATCACCGGGAAGATCATCGCCGCCGTGGAGCGGATGCGGTACTCGGCGTTCTGCTCCAGCTGGCCCGAGGTGTGCAGCACGCTGGAGAGATCGGGAATCACATAACACTCGGGCAGGCTGGCGCAGAACAGCAGGATGCACGACAGTGCCCCGTGCTCCATGAAGAGCTTCTCGGCGCGTTCGATCTTTTTCGCATCGGCCCAGGACGGCAGCACCTGGGCGGTCTGCACGTAGTGGTTCAGCGCCTTGGACATGGCGGCGTCCACACCGTCACCCTGGGCGGTCCAGCCCACCAGGCTCTTGTTGTCCGTCCACTCCCCGAACAGGCGGTTCACGGTGTCGATGCGTGCCCATTGCGGGGCGTCCACCGCGACATCCCCTGCGGGCCAGTCGCCCAGGATGTCGGCGATGGTCTGGTCGGCCAGCGGGTCGGCGTGGTGCTCCATGCCCGCCAGCGTGGCGTCTGAAATGGGGTGCGTGTGCAATGTGTTCTGGCTCATACGGGGGCCTTGGCGGGTGCAACCCAGCGCTGGTAGCCCGCCAGCGCGCACAACAGGGGGATGCCCATCGCAAAGGGGGCAATCGAGCGGATTTCCACGGGGTTGCCCAGAATCATCTGAAACACCATGTTGCTCCCATACAGTGCAAGCGGTACCAGCGCATGGTGGCGCAAAAACGGGCTGCTGGGTTGCATCGCCAGGGTGCGGACCGACATGCGAAAGCCCAGAAGGATCACAAAAGAGACAAACACCCAGCCAAAAAAGCCCTGCACCGTCTCGCCAAACCAGGCGCCATCGGTTTTGGTCATGATCCAGGCTTTGAGGGTGTACACCATGTAAGGGTCTGCGCCCAGGTCAAATGCGGTGACGATCATCGCCGCCAGAAATGACAGCATGACGGTATTGCCCAGGCCCCGTGCGCCGTCCACCGGGCTTTGCCAGACGATCAGGTTGGCAATCACATACCCTGCATAGGTCAGCGCAAACCACATCAGGGGGATCACCAGGGGCACATCGCCCAGGCGGGGGCCGAGCACATCGGTGTAGGTGTAGTGGCCAAAGAACCAGCCGTGCGACGAGCCCATCTGCTCGGCAAACCAGCCAAAGCTCACGGCGATCAGCACAAACTGCAGCGCGGGACGCGCACCCAGCAAATGGGTGGCGCTGGCCCAGCAGCAGGCAAACATCACCACCGAGGCAATCACCAGGGCGATGGTGGTGTCGTTGTGGGTGCGAAACGCGAGGATGACCAGGTAGATCGCCAGGAGCACGTAGCTCAGCGCGGGCAGGCGCGAGGCGAAGTAGGGCTGTGCAGGCATGTCGGCTGTATCACGCTGTAACAATTCCACCAGTGTAGGGGATTGCCCAGACCGCCGTGCTCCCTGTTTGCCCTGATCAAAGGCAGTCTCAGCAGCGCTGTTTGGGGCGCTGCACCAGGGGTTTTGGTGCTATAGGAGGGCCCGCAGGCAGCGGGCCCGGGGCTCAAGCCTGTGCGGGGGTGAGCGAGGCCAGGTTCAGCAGCGCGGCCTCGATGGCCGCCGCCGTGGCCTGCGGCTGCTCCATGGGGAACAGGTGGCTGCCGTCCAGCATCATGGTGCGGCCCTCGGTGATGCGCAGCGTCATGGCCATGCCCACCTGCTTCATCTCTTCGGAGTCACGCCCGCCGATGAAGGCGGCCGGGCACTGCAGCGGGTGGGCGCTGAGCAGGCGGCCCAGGTTGTGGGGCAGGGTGTTGTAGATGGCGGTTTCCACCGCACGGTCAAAGCCCAGCACGCGTTTGCCGTCCTGGTCCTGCAGGCCGTGGGTGATGTAGTCCTGTAACACCTCGGGGTGCCAGCGGGCAAATGCCTTCTTCTTGCGAAAATGCTCCAGGGCCTCTTCGTCGCTGGCCCAGCTGAAGCGGCGCTGGCGGCTCACCCGCCCCGGCGAGATGGAGCCCACCACCTGGGCCCGCTTGGCCACACCGACCACGTTGGCCTTCCAGCCGCCGATCAGCGGCGAGTCGATCAGCAGCACGCCGCGCACCAATTCCGGGTGGCGGGCCGCCGCCATCACGCTCAGAAAACCGCCCAGCGAATGCCCCACCAGAAACACCGGTTGCCCCAGCCGCTCTACCTGGGCGGTCGCAAAGTCGGCCAGGTGCTGCACCAGATGGGGCCAGTTGTTGGTCACCGGGTACTGCGGGTCATGGCCATAGCGCTCCACCGCGCTGATCTGGAAACCACGGGCCTTGAGCAGCTTGAACAGCAGGCGGTAGGTGCCCGCTGGAAAGCTGTTGGCGTGCGAAAAAACGATGGGGAGCATGGGCAAAAGGCGTACCGGCAGGGCAAGGGGCAGGGCGGCCCGAAAGGCTTAGATGAGCCGGTCGGTGTGGGTCGTGATCTTCTTGAGCGGCTTGCTGCGCGCGGGACTCACCATGATTGGCACCTCGGTGGCACCGCCGCTCCAGGCCGGGTCCTCGATGCTGTCGAACACCTGGCGCAGTTTCTGGCCCCAGCTGTCGTGCAGCATGCGGAAGTAGGGGTTGTTCTCGTCGATGCAGACCACCTTGTCGGTGGCAAAGCGGTCGGCCTCGTAGACCACCAGGTCCAGGGGCAGGCCCACCGACAGGTTGGACTTGAGCGTGCTGTCCATGGACACCAGCGCACATTTGGCGGCCTCGTCCAGCGGGGTCTCGGGCGTGAGCACGCGGTCGAGCACCGGCTTGCCGTATTTGGACTCGCCCACCTGGAAGTACGGCGTCTCGGACGTGGCCTCGATGAAGTTGCCCGCCGAGTAGACCTGGAACAGGCGCATGCCCTCGCCCTTGATCTGGCCGCCAAACACCATGGACACATTGAAGTCCACGCCCGAGCGCTTGAGCGCAGCGCCGTCGCGTTCATGCACGTGGCGCACGGCAGCGCCCAGCACGCGGGCGGCATCGAACATGCTCTTGGCGTTCCAGATCGTGATGGCCTCGCCCGACTCGCCGTCCTTGATCTGCTCGTTCTGGAGGATTTCGCGCACCGATTGCGAAATAGACAGATTGCCCGCCGACAGCAGCACCATGAAGCGGTCACCCGCCTTTTCATAGACCATCATCTTGCGGAACGAGCTGATCTGGTCCAGGCCTGCATTGGTGCGGGAATCGGACAGGAAAACCAGCCCGGCGTTGAGTTTGATGGCGACGCAGTACGTCATGAACAGGAATGGGTCCGTGGTGTGGGGAACCCGCAAGTTTAGTCGTGCGCGTGCCTCACCCCCTGATGGGCGGGCTGCCACGCGCCCGGCTGTAGACTTGTTTGTTATTAATTTGATAGCAAACTTTGCTTGATGGTCGCGCGGTGACGGCAATTTTGGCCATGATTCAGGGGCCAAACCGCGCCGCTCCGGCGCGTTGGGGCCCGCCGCCCTATCATCCGGCGCTGGACTTTCTGGTGGGGTGGACCATGTGGATTGTGGGGAAGCTGGCGGGCAACCGCCGTGTGTGCGCCGCCGCGCTGGGGGCGTGCCTGGCGTTGGGGCTTGCGGGCTGCGGGGGCGGTAGCAGCACCCCGGCCGATGGGGGCTCGCCCACCGTGCCGCCCATCCTGCCCGAGCGCTCGGGGCGGCTGGAGTCCGCCCGCCTGCTCGGGGCCATCCCGGCCAGCGAGATCGCGGCCGCCCTTGCCGCCAAGGAGTCGCTGGCCCAGGACGTGGTGCCGCGCTACGGCGTCACCTCCTACCGGCTCGAATACCTCACCGCCGATGCCGATGGCCGCGAGGTGCGCGCCTCGGGCCTGGTGAGCGTGCCCATCAAGGCTGCAGGCGCCAAAAGCCCGGTGCTGAGCTACCAGCACGGCACCCTCTTCAAAGATGCCGAGGCCCCTGGCAACAACGCCGTGGCGTCGGAAGTGGCCGTGGTGCTGGCCTCGCTGGGCTACATCGTGCTCGCGCCCGACTATGTGGGCTTTGGTGCCTCCAAGGGCACGCCCCACCCCTACCTGCTGGCAGGCCCATCGGCAGCCGCCACGGTCGATTTTCTGACCGCTGCCCGCACCTGGCGCAACCAGACCGGTGTAGCGGACAACGGGCAGCTTTTCCTCACGGGCTACTCGGAAGGCGGCTACGTGACCATGGCCGCGCACCGCGCGCTGCAGGCCAGCGGCTCGCCCCACCTGCAGCAGCTGCGCATGGTGGTGCCCGGCGCCGGGCCCTACAACGTGCAGGCCACCATGGATGGGCTGGTGGACCTGGTGCGGCAAGAACAGCCGGTGATTGGCGCCCTGATCAACCCCGGCTTCCTGCGCTACCTGGGCGGCAGCGTGCAGCGCGAGGTACGCCGCCTGCTGCTGCGCGCACTCATTCCGGGCGATGCCGACGTGGCCTATGACACGCACTTCATCGACCGTTTTTTGGCGGACGATGTGCGCGCCCTGGAGGAGATCAGCAACGTCTACGACTGGAAGCCCCAGCTGCCCGTGCGCCTGTACCACGGTCGCGACGACCGCACGGTGCCCTATGCCAGCTCCGCCGCCACGGTCCGCGCCATGCAGGATCGGGGCGCAGGCGACCTGGTCAGCCTGACCGACTGCCGCGCTCAGCCCGCCGGGCACCTGCCATGTGTGCCACCGTTCATCACCTTCATGCTGGGGCAGCTGGCGCCGGTGGCGCAGGATCTGTAGGTTGGAGCGGTTTCCGCTGCGGGTGCTGTGGGCGCATCAGCCCACCAGCCGCTTGAGCTGGTACAGCGCATCCAGCGCTTCGCGCGGGCTCAGCGCATCGGGGTTGATGCCTGCCAGCGCTGCCTCGACCGGGCTGGCGCCGACACTCTCGGGCACCTCGGGGGCGGCGAACAGGTCCACCTGCAGTTCGTCTTCACCCGCGCGCTCTTCCAGCGCAGCCAGCGCATGGCGTGCGTGGTGCAGCACGGGCGATGGCATGCCCGCCAGCTTGGCCACCTGAATCCCGTAGCTGCGGCTGGCCGGGCCGGGCTGGATCTCGTGCAGGAACACGATGTCTGCGCCGCTTTCGGTGGCACTCACATGCATGTTGATCGCGTGGCGCGCCTTGGCGGGCAGCTCGGTCAGCTCGAAGTAGTGCGTGGCAAACAGCGTGAAGGCGCGGGTCTTGTCATGCAAGTGGGTGGCAATGCCGCTGGCCAGCGCCAGGCCGTCGAACGTGCTGGTGCCCCGGCCGATCTCGTCCATCAGCACCAGGCTGTGCGGCGTGGCGGCGTGCAATATTTGCGCGGCCTCGGTCATCTCCAGCATGAAGGTGGACTGCGCGTTCGCCAGGTCGTCCGCCGCGCCGATGCGGGTGTGGATGGCGTCGATGGGCCCCAGGCGGCAACTGGCCGCAGGCACATGGCTGCCCACACTGGCCAGCAGCACGATCAGCGCCACCTGCCGCATGTAGGTCGATTTACCGCCCATGTTGGGGCCGGTGATGACCTGCATGCGCGTGTTGGCGTTCAGGCGCGTGTGGTTGGCGATGAAGCTGCCGCTCGATGTCTCGGCCAGGCGGGCTTCGACCACGGGGTGGCGACCACCCTCGATCTCGATGCAGGGCTCGGGCACGAACTGGGGCGCGCACCAGTTGAGGGTGAGGGAGCGCTCGGCCAGCGTGCACAGCACATCCAGCGTGGCCAGCGCCTGCGCCAGGCGGGTGAGGGCGGGCACGTGGGGCTGGAGCTGGTCGAGGATCTGCTCATACAGCCACTTCTCGCGCGCCAGCGCACGTTCGTTGGCCGACAGGGCCTTGTCTTCAAACGCCTTGAGTTCGGGCGTGATGAAGCGCTCTGCGTTCTTCAGCGTCTGGCGGCGGCGGTAGTCGTCGGGCACGCGGTCGAGGTGGCTGCCGGTCACTTCAATGTAGAAGCCGTGCACCTTGTTGAACTGCACGCGCAGGTTGGGGATGCCGGTGCGGGCTTTTTCGCGCGTTTCCAGCTCCAGCAGGAAGTCGTCGCAATTGGTCTGGATGGCGCGCAGCTCGTCCAGCTCGGTGTCGAAGCCGTTGGCGATCACGCCGCCGTCGCGCACCAGGGCGGCGGGCTCTTCGGCAATGGCGGCCTGCAGCAGCGCCGTGCAGCCTTCGGGCGGTTGAAGATGGCCGAAAATTTGAACCAAAAAGGGCTCTGGCGCCTGTCCATTAAGCGCTAGTAGCTCTGCTTTTTGTAGCGTCTTGCCCAGGCCCACGAGTTCACGCGGGCGCACCTGGCGCAGCGCGATGCGCGCGGTGATGCGTTCCACATCGCTCACGCCCTTGAGTTCGCCGCGCAGCGTGGCCCAGGGGCCGGAGCCGCCACCTGCGCCGCCCGCACCCCGCAAGGCGGTGGTTGCCGACAGGCGCTGGCGCGCCTCGGCGCGGTCGCGCTGGGGTTCCAGCAGCCAGGTTTTGAGCAGGCGGCTGCCCATGCCGGTCATGCAGGTGTCGAGCAGCGAGAACAGCGTGGGCGCATCGTCCCCGCGCAGGGTCTTCACCAGCTCCAGGTTGCGCCGCGTGGTGGCGGGCAGGTCGATGAGGTCGTCGTTGCGCTGCACCTGCACGCTGTGCACATGGGTGAGCGTGCGGCCTTGCGTGTGTTCGGCGTAGGTCAGCAGCCCGGCGGCGGCGGCGTGGGCCTCACCCAGGTCTTGCGCGCCCCAGGCCTGCAGGCTGGCGGCGCCCAGGTTTTCGAGCAGCTTGCGCTCGCCCAAGGCGCTGTCAAACTGCCAGTCGGGCCGCAGGCTCATGGGGCAGGTGAAGGCGCCACCCTGGCGCAACGCCTGCAGTTGTTGCTCAAAGCGCTCGGTCACGCCTGCGCTGTAGATCAGCTCGCTGGGTGCCACGCGCGCCAGCCAGGCGCCCAGTTCGTCATGCGCACATTCGGCCAGGAAGACACGGCCCTGCGTCACGCTCAACCACGCCATGCCGCAGCGCGCGCGGGGCGCCTGGTGCACGGCCATCAGCAGCGATTCGGATTTGTCGGACAGCAGCTCGGTGTCGGTCAGCGTGCCGGGCGTGACCACGCGCACCACCTTGCGCTCCACTGGGCCCTTGCTCGCGCCCACTTCGCCCACCTGCTCGGCAATCGCCACCGACTCGCCCATCTTGATCAGGCGCGCGAGGTAGTTCTCCAGCGCGTGGAAGGGCACGCCCGCCATCATCACCGGTTGCCCGCCCGACTGGCCGCGCTGCGTGAGCGTGATGTCGAGCAGGCGCGCGGCCTTTTCGGCGTCTTGCCAGAAGACTTCGTAGAAGTCGCCCATGCGGTAGAACAGAAGCGTCTCCGGGTACCCGGCCTTGAGGGCCAGGTACTGTTGCATCATGGGGGTGTGGTGTTCGAGCGTGTCGGACATGCTGGGGGGGGCGCCGGGAAATGAGGCGTGGACTGTAGCAGTTCGCCCATGGGGTTTCCCCTCAATGATTTGCCACAGGTTTTGTTGCTTTGTTACGTTTGGACATACTCTTGGCTGTATGCTGGCAGTTTGGCTTTGACCGCAGGCGCCGTCCGTTGCGAGGGCGCTTTTCCCAACCCCAGGATTCGAAGGTTTCAGAGCGACCGTGATTTCGTCCGAACTGTTGACCGACCTTCTCGCCCCCGTGGGCGACGGCCTCATCGAGCCCATGGCGCAGGCACGCCTGCAGGCGCTGGTGGATGCGGTGCCGGTGGCGTTGATGGAGTTCCGGCTGCAGAACGGCCGGTTGATGCTGCTGGCTGCCAACGCAGCAGCCCGCCGCATGCCGGGTCTGGGGGCTGTGCGTGAACCTGGTGCGGACGCCAGCGAGGTGTTTGATCTTCTGGCCAGTACCCCCTTGTTGGATCAGTTGTACGGGGTGGTGCGTGTGGGAGCGCCGCTGGAGTGCCGACAGGTGGTGCGCGAGCCCGGTCGGTTGCTGCTGGCGTGGGATCTGTCGGTGCGCCGGGTCACCAGTGATTGCATCATGGTCACGGTGCGTGATGCCTCCGAGGCGGAGACTTTGCGCACTGCGCTGGCTGCGTCCGAGCGCGCGCTCGAAGAGGTCCGTCGCGAACTGCGCGAGCAGACCGAAGTCTTCAACACCATGGAGAGCCTGGCCCGTACGGGCCACTGGCGCCGCATCGAAGACCCGGGCGAAACCGTGCTGCTCTGGTCGCCGGGTCTGTGCGAGATTGCCGGTTTTGAACAACAGGAGTGGGTAGACCCCGAGCGCGCCGTGAGCGGCATCCTCCCTGAGGACCGGCATGTGTTCGACAAGGCCCGCATGCAGGGCGCGGGGCTGGATGTGGAGTACCGCTGGCGCCGGCCCGATGGCGAAGTGCGGTGGATGCGGTCTCGGGTGCAGCGCACGCTGCCTCGCGATGGGGTGCAGGTGGTGATGGGCGTGGTGCAGGACGTGACGGACGAGCACCGTGCGGCCGAGCAGCTGCGCGAACAGCTGCTGTTCATCCAGCGCATTGCCAGCCGCATTCCGGGCTTCATCTACGAATACCGCCTGCATTCCGATGGCAGCACCAGCGTGCAGTACATCAGCGATGCGGTGCGCGAATTCATGGGTGTGGAGCCACACGAGGTGACCACCGACCACGGTGTGCTCATGCACCGGGTGGTGCCCGAAGACCTGCCGCAGGTACAACGCTCGGCCATGATGTCGGTGCGCAAGCTGGTGCCCTGGCAGTGCGAATACCGCGTGCGCATGAACGATGGCAGCGTGCGCTGGCACATGACCAACGCCGTTCCCCACCGCGAGGCCGATGGCTCGGTGGTGTCGCATGGTTTCACCATGGACATCACCGACCGCAAGCTGGCCGAACAAGAAATCGAGCGCCTGGCGTTCTACGACGCGCTCACGGGCCTGCCCAACCGCCGCCTGCTGCTCGATCGCCTGCAACGCTCCATCGCCGCCTGCCAGCGCACCAGAAACCTCGGCGCCCTGCTGTTCATCGACCTCGACAACTTCAAGGATCTGAACGACACCCTGGGCCACGACATGGGCGACCAGCTTTTGTCGCAAGTGGCCGCC
>NZ_BJHU01000002.1 GCF_005405905.1 Acidovorax sp. NB1 | reverse complement strand
GTTATGCCTGATGACCATAGCAAGTTGGTACCACTCCTTCCCATCCCGAACAGGACAGTGAAACGACTTTGCGCCGATGATAGTGCGGGTTCCCGTGTGAAAGTAGGTCATCGTCAGGCTCTTACAGCCCAAACCGCCCTTCTGCTCTACCGAGTAGAAGGGCGTTTTGCTTTGGGGATGCGGAGTTATAGGGCTACTTTAATAGTGCTCCGCTGATTCACTTTGCTTTTGCCATGCAACTACAAGAGATTTTGTATTCCCAAGGGTTTGGCACACGCCGTGTCTGTGCTGGATTGGTGCAGCAAGGCTGGGTGTCAGTGCGTGAGTCGGCAGTGAATGCGGGCGGTTACGAGTACCGTACCTGCACCGATGCGACGGCCAACTATGACCCCGAAGGGCTGCTCTTGCGGGTCCAGGGCATTGACTGGCCCTACCATGCCAAAGCCTATGTGTTGTTGCACAAGCCTGCTGGGACGGAGTGCTCCCAGAAGCCATCCACCTATCCCAGCATCTACACCTTGTTGCCCGCGCCCTTGCGGCAGCGGCCAACCAAGAGTGCGGTGCAAGGGGTTCAGGCGGTGGGCCGTTTGGACCAAGACACAACGGGCATGTTGTTGCTGAGCGACGATGGGCAGTTTATTCACCGCATGAGTTCGCCCAAGAAACATGTCCCCAAGGTGTACCAGGTTACAACCAAACACCCGGTGGATGAGACCCAGGTATCCCGATTGCTCGCAGGGGTCGTGCTGGACGACGACCCCAAGCCGGTTCGCGCGGCGGACTGTGTGGTTGTGGGTAGTCACCGGTTGGACCTGACCTTGACGGAAGGCAAATACCACCAGGTCAAGCGCATGTTGGCTGCGGTGGGCAATCGGGTCGAAGGACTGCACCGTGCCCGAATTGGGGGCATGGATTTGCCTCTTGACCTGGCTCCCGGTGAATGGCGCTGGCTGGATGCAGACGAGCTGCGGTTGCTGACGCAGAGCGACTGAAGGCAGCGTGGCCGACGGTGCTCAAGGTTGAGCCCTTCACGAATCAACTCAGCAAGGACACCAGTGGCTCTGGTTTGCGGTTTCGCAAGCAAATTAATGCTCGTAACAGTCATGGCCATTCGTCACTGAGGCCCATTCAGATTCGCTCCATATTCTCTCGGCTCGGCTCGGCTCGGCTCGGTTCGGAAGAATATTCTTGGCGCTCGGCCGCGTCAGCGCTGCTGCACCTGTCTCCGGGTAGGCGCATGACCTGGATCAATGTTTTTGCCCCATCGACGATGTTCGTTCAGCAATAACCAGGGGAGGGCGGGTAGAGCGCTACACTCGGCGGCTGTGTTGAAAGTGGTTCTGTGAAGATTTTTTCGATTGCACGTACATGTGTTGCCCTTTGCGGGCTGTGGCTGTCCATTGGTGCTGCGGAGGCTGCTGAGCCACCGCTGTTTGTTCTGAATTCGCTGGAGGCCAATGTCAGTGTCATTGACCCCGCGACCTGGACGGAAACGACCCGGATTCCTACGGGCAAAGAGCCGCACCATCTGTACCTGACGCCCGACGAAAAATCGGTCATCGTGGCCAATGCGCTGGGCGATACGCTGACGTTCATCGATCCCCGCACGGCGCAGGTACAGCGTACGGTGCGGGGCATTGTGGACCCCTACCACCTGCGCTTTAGCCCCGATATGAAGTGGTTCATCACCGCTGCCAACCGGCTGAACCACGTGGATTTCTACCGCTGGGATGGAACGGACTTGACGCTTGTGCGACGTGTTGCCACATCGCGCACGCCCAGCCACCTGTGGATCGACAGCCGCAGCACCACGGTGTACTCCACCATGCAGGACAGTGATGAGCTGGTGGCCATGGACCTTGCCACGCAGACCATCAAATGGCGCATCAAGACAGGCGCCATGCCTGCGGATGTCTATGGCAGCCCAGACGACAAACGCCTGTTTGTGGGGCTGACCGGGAGTGACAGTGTCGAAGTGTTTGACGTCTCGGGGCGCGAGCCGATGAGTATCAAGAAGATCAAGACCGGTAACGGCGCCCATGCATTCCGTGCCGCAGGGGATGGACGCCACCTCTACGTGAGCAATCGGGTGGCCAACTCCATCAGCAAGATCGATATGACGACTTACCAGGTGGTGGAGTCCTATCCCGTGCCGGGCGGGCCGGACTGCATGGACGTGTCCGCCGACGGGCGGTTCATTTATGTGAGTTCGCGCTGGGCCCGCAAGTTGTCCGTGGTCGATGCAGAGACCAAGAAGGTCGTGCGGCAAGTGACGGTGGGCAAATCGCCCCACGGCGTCTGGACACTGCACCACGCGCCGCGCTGAGGGGGCAGGTGAGGGCCATGGGCGCCAAGCTGTGTTGTATGCCCAGGCCCTGGCGGCCTATTGCTATACTATTTATAGCTATTGGCGCCCACCCAGCAGGCGCAAACGCCCCAAATGATTGCAAAAAGCCTCTCTACCTGACATTCGATACCGGGCACATGGAGGTCGCCCCGCTGGTGGCCGACGTGCTGAACCGGCACCAGGTGCGCGTGACTTTTTTTGCTGCCAACGAGCGGACCAAGGAAGGCGATGGCAGCCTTGGCGAGCACTGGGCTCCCTGGTGGCGCGCTCGAGCGGCTGAAGGCCACGAGTTCGCCTCGCACACTTGGGACCACACGTATTGGCGTGCGGATGTGGGCACTGAGCAGGCCCCCGTGTTCCGTGTGCGTCCTTCTGCGGGCCCCATGGAGGGACAGAGTTTTCAGCTGTCGGCGGCTGAATACTGCGCAGAGATCCGTCGCGCTGCCGATCGCCTGAAGGTGGTGACGGGCAAGGCGCCGCTGCTCTTGTTTCGCGCCCCCGGGGGCAAGACATCTCCGCAGCTCATTGCCAGCGCGCAGGCCTGCGGCTTCGCGCACGTCGGCTGGTCGCCAGCTGGCTTCCTCGGCGATGAGTTACCCAGTGAGAGCGCCAGCAATGTGGCCCTGCTGCGCAAGGCCCTGCGTGACATTCGCAGCGGCGACATTTTGCTGGCGCACCTGGGGATCTGGTCGCGCAAAGACCCCTGGGCACCGGCCGTGCTGGAGCCGTTGATTGTGGGTCTCAAGGAGCAGGGCTTTTGCTTTCGCACCCTGCGGGAGCACCCCGTGTATGGGGTAGGGCGCTGATGGACAAGACGGTGGTTGGCTGCACAGGGGGCGGGGTTCTGCCTGTGGGCCCGCCAGGCCGCAGGCAAGGGAGCGTGATGTGATGGGATCGCTGGGCAGTTGGTTCGATGGTGTGCAGCAGTGGCTGTTCGAGAGCGTGCTGCAGCCGCTGATGTTCTGGCTGGGCCTGAGCAGCGTGCTGGAGACGGGCTATGAGGCCGCAGGCTGGCTGCTGGTGGGGCTGCTGCAGCTGCTGGTGATCGTGGCGGTGATCGGCCCTATGCAGCGCCTGTGGCCGGTGGAGCCTGTGACCAACCGTGCCACCATCCGCACCGACATCCTCTACACGCTGATCCACCGGCTGGGTGTGTTTCGTCTGGCGCTGTTCTTCACGGTGGACCCGCTGGCCGATTCCCTGTTTGGCGCCTTGCGCGTGGCCGGGGTCAGTACCTTCCAGCTCGATGGCCTCTGGCCGGGGATCACCGACATCCCCTGGGTGAGCTTGCTGCTGTACCTGGTGGTGTTCGATTTTGTGGACTACTGGATCCACCGGGGCCAGCACCACTTTGAATGGTGGTGGCGTCTGCACTCCCTGCACCACGCGCAGCAGCAGATGACCATGTGGAGTGATAACCGCAACCACCTGCTTGATGACCTGCTGCGGGACACAATTCTGGTGGTCGTTGCCCAGGCGATCGGTGTGGCCCCCGGGCAGTTCATTGCCATCGTGGCCATCACGCAGTTGAGCGAGAGCTTTCAGCACGCCAATGTGCGCCTGTGGTTTGGTCGTTGGGGGGAGCGCGTATGGATCAGCCCGCGTTTTCACCGCCTGCACCACAGCATTGGCATTGGCCACGAGACGGTCAAGCCCGCCGGTGCTTCCGCTGGGGCGCCCCGTGTGGTGCTGGGTGGGCACAATTTCGGCGTGTTGCTGCCCTGGTGGGACATGTTGATGCGCACGGCCAACTTCGAGTGGCGCTTTGACCCTACCGGTGTGCGAGACCAGGTCGAACCCGATGCCCAGGGTCAGCTGCGCGACTACGGCCAGGGATTCTGGTCCCAGCAGTGGCGGGGCGTGCTGAGGTTGTTCGGCAAAGCCTGATTCGTCTTCCTGTCATAGGCACCCAAGGTATGCTTGCCGACATGGGACTTCTGCTTGATTCTTTCTGGCGCGCGGCCGCCTACTGCCTGCGGCCACGTGTGGTGGCCCTGTCGGTTCTGCCCCTGCTGCTGATGGTGGCCCTGGCACTGGGCTTGGGCTATTTCTATTGGGATGCAGCAGTTCAGGGTATGCGCGCGATGCTGGATGCCTCCACGCTGCTGGCCAGCGTCTGGAGCTGGCTGCAGGGCTGGGGGTTGGGGGATGTCACCGCCGTGATGGCCCCTCTGATGGTAGTGCTGGCCGTGGCGCCCGTGCTGGTGGTGGTGTCGCTGCTCGCCGTGGCGGTGCTCATGACGCCTGCCTTGGTGGCCTTGGTGGCCGAGCGGCGGTTCCCCGATCTGGAGCGCAAGAAGGGCGGCTCCTTCATCGCCAGCGTGGTCTGGTCGGTGGGCTCGACCTTGTTGGCGCTGGTGGCCCTGGTGGTGTCTGTGCCGCTGTGGCTTGTGCCGCCGCTGGTGCTTATCCTGCCGCCCCTGATCTGGGGCTGGCTGACCTACCGGGTGATGGTGTTTGATGCGCTGGCCGACCACGCGAGCAAGGAAGAACGGCAGGAGATCTTCCGTCGCCACCGCAGCAGCCTGCTGGGCATTGGCATCGTCACGGGCTACCTGGGGGCGGCGCCCAGCATCGTGTGGGCCTCCGGGGTGGTGTTTGCGGCGGCCTTCTTCATCCTGATTCCTCTGGCCATCTGGATCTACACCCTGGTGTTCGCGTTCTCGTCGCTCTGGTTCACCCACTATGGTCTGGCGGCGCTGCAGCGCCTGCGGGCCGAATCTGCCGGGCTGGCTCCGGTCTCCGCCTCTGCCGGAGTGGTGGATGCCGCCAGGCCTTCCGCTGCGGCGGTAGCACCGGCCCTGCCAGCAGCGCCCGCTGCGGCGTCCTTGCCTGCGCCGTCTTCTCCGTCCAACGAAAACTCAGCACCATGACACCCACCTTCGGCCTCATCATCGTGGGCGACGAAATCCTCTCGGGCAAGCGCGCTGACAAGCACATGCCCAAGGTGATCGAGCTTTTGTCGGCGCGGGGCCTGTCGCTGGCCTATGCGGACTATGTGGGCGACAGCCCCGACCGCATCACGGCGACCCTGCAGCGCGCCTTTGCATCGGGCGACGTGGTGTTCTCGTGCGGCGGCATCGGCGCCACGCCCGACGACCACACACGCCAGTGTGCAGCCCGCGCCCTGGAGCGTGAACTGGTGCTGCACCCCGAGGCCGAGGCACTGATTCGCGAACGCATGCAGGACGTTGCACGCGAGCAAGGCGTGCCCTACGAGGCTGACCGGCCCGACAACATCCACAGGCTCAACATGGGGGTGTTTCCGGCAGGGGCCCGCATCATTTCCAACCCCTACAACAAGATTCCGGGCTTCAGCTGCGATGGGGCCGGGGGCGGGGCGGTGCATTTTGTGCCGGGCTTTCCCGTCATGGCCTGGCCCATGATCGAAGGGGTGCTGGACCAGCACTATGCGGTGCACTTCAATCGCACCCCCCAGACCGAGCAGTCGGTCGTGGTGTATGGCGCCATGGAGGCTGCGTTGACGCCTCTCATGGAACGCATCGAAAAAATGCACCCGCAGGTGCGGGTGTTCAGTCTGCCCAGTGTGGATCATCCACAATACGGGCGGCACATCGAGCTGGGCGTCAAAGGGCCCGCACCATTGGTTCCTGCCGCATGGCAGGAGCTGAAAAAAGGTTTGCACGATTTTGGTGCAAATTGCGGCCCCGAATTGGTGCGCAACCTGTGATGCTCAGGCTTGATCTATGGATTGCACTGTTTTGGTGCTTTTTGGCGGATGCCGTGCCAACCCGTAGTCTGCGGCGCTCCTTCATAGTGCGGTAGTGCACTCGGCTGGCACGCAAACTGCTTTTATTTCGGCAAAATCTTTTTTCAACAAGCGCTTTACCCAGGAGAACCTGATGGCCAAGACCGTTGCAGACGTGATGAAGATGGTGAAGGAAAACGAAGTCAAGTTCATTGACTTTCGTTTCACCGACACCCGTGGCAAACAACAGCACACCACGGTGCCCGTCTCTCACTTCGACGAAGACAAGTTCATTTCGGGCCACGCCTTCGACGGTTCGTCGATTGCCGGCTGGAAGGGCATTGAAGCCTCCGACATGCAGCTGATCCCCGATCCCAGCACGGCCAACATCGATCCTTTCTTTGAAGAAACGACGCTGATCCTGACCTGCGACGTGATCGAGCCCACCGACGGCAAGGCCTATGACCGCGACCCCCGCTCCATCGCCAAGCGCGCTGAAGCCTACCTGAAGGCCTCCGGCCTGGGCGACACCGCCTACTTCGGTCCCGAGCCAGAATTCTTCATCTTCGACGGCGTGCGCTGGAGCACCGAACCCAACCACACCTTCTACGAAATCGAAGAGTACGAAGCTCCCTGGAACACGGGCGCCAAGCTCGAAGGTGGCAACCGTGGCCACCGCCCCACCGTCAAGGGCGGCTACTTCCCCGTGCCTCCGGTTGATAGCACGCAAGACATGCGCGCCGAGATGTCCCTGATCCTCGAATCTCTGGGCATCCCTGTCGAAGTGTTCCACCACGAAGTGGCGGGCGCTGGCCAGAACGAAATCGGCACCCGTTTCAGCACGCTGGTCGAGCGCGCTGACTGGACCATCCTGCAAAAGTACGTGATCCACAACGTGGCCAACGCCTACGGCAAGACCGCCACGTTCATGCCCAAGCCTTACCATGGCGACAACGGCTCCGGCATGCACGTGCACCAGTCCGTCTGGAAGGACGGCAAGAACCTGTTCGCAGGCGACGGCTATGCCGGTCTGTCGGACTTCGCGCTGTACTACATCGGCGGCATCATCAAGCACGCCCGTGCTCTGAATGCCATTACCAACCCCGGTACCAACAGCTACAAGCGCCTGGTGCCTCACTTCGAAGCCCCGGTGAAGCTGGCCTACTCGGCCAAGAACCGTTCTGCATCGATCCGCATCCCCTACGTGGCCAACCCCAAGGGCCGTCGCGTGGAAGCCCGCTTCCCCGATCCACTGATGAACCCCTACCTGGGCTTTGCTGCCCTGCTGATGGCGGGTCTGGACGGCGTGGAAAACAAGATCCATCCCGGCGAAGCCGCCACGAAGGACCTGTACCACCTGCCCCCAGAAGAAGACAAGCTGGTGCCTACCGTGTGCCACAGCCTGGACCAGGCCCTGGAGCACTTGGACAAGGACCGCGCGTTCCTGACCAAGGGTGGCGTGTTCACCGACAGCATGATCGACGCCTACATCGATCTGAAGATGAACGAAGTGACCCGCTTCCGCATGGCCGTGCACCCTGTCGAGTACGACATGTACTACTCGCTGTAATCGTCTGCCTGCAGACCATTGCTCAGAAAAAGGCGGCGCAAGCCGCCTTTTTTCATGGGCGGAAGGCATGTTTACATGCCGTGATGGAACCCCGTGTGCATGTGTTGCATCTTTAGTCAAAGCCCTTCCCAGGTCTGCCCTTGCTCGATTGGCGATGTGTGGCGATTGGTGGATACTCCTTTCTCTCCTGCATGTCCGTGCGAGGATCCTGAATGAAAAAAACGCTCTTCACCCTGCTCCTCATTGCCTCCACGCCTTTTGCCGCCTGGGCCCAAGACCGCATCTACCGCTGCGGCAACGAATACACGAACAACGCCACCCAGGCCAAGGAGCGCGGCTGCAGGCTGGTAGAAGGGGGCAATGTCACCGTGGTGCAGGGCAGCCGGCCTGCGGCAGGGCCAGCGCCAGCGTCTTCTTCCTCTGGCGGCGGGGCGGCCACGTCGCCCCCATCGGCCCCCAAGGTCAGCAGCAACGACCAGAAGGCCCGTGATTCCGACGCCCGCGCCATCCTGGAGTCCGAGCTGCGCAAGGCCGAAACACGCCACGCCGACCTCGTCAAGGAATACAACAACGGGGCCCCCGAGCGCAACGCGCTCGACCTGCGCAACCCCCAGCGCTACACGGAGCGCACGGCCGAACTCAAGGCCAGCGTGGCCCGCAGCGAAAGTGACATCGCAGGCATCAAGCGCGAGATCGCCCGCCTGCCAGCGCCCGCCAACTAACCAACAACCACCCCTGCGTGTGAGTGTCCCTTCATCCCCTGAACTGCCCGGCACCGACACCGGGCGTTTTCATTCTCTGGACCTGATGTCCACCCTGGTGGCGGTGCTGCGTGCCGATGGCGCCGTGCAGTTTGCCAACGCCGCCCTCGAAAACACCCTGGGCCTGTCGCGCCGCACCCTGGAGGGCGCGGACTTCTCCACCTTCTTCACCGACCCTGCCTTGCTGCAGACCGCCCTGGCAGGCGCCCGGGGCAAGGACTTTGCCGCGCTGCGCTACGAGGCCAGCCTGAAGCGCCTGCACCAGGAGCCCGTGCCTGTGCATGTCAACGTGGCCGATGCCGAGCAGGTGGGCGAAATCCTGGTAGAGCTGTGGCCGCTGGAGCAGCAGGCCCGCCAGGACCGCGAAGAGCGCCTGCGCGACCAGGCCCAGGCCAACAAGGAACTGATCCGCAACCTGGCCCACGAGATCAAGAACCCGCTGGGCGGCATCCGGGGCGCGGCGCAGCTGCTGGAGATGGAGCTGGACAACCGCGAACTGACGGAATACACCCAGGTCATCATCCACGAGGCCGACCGCCTGCAGAGCCTGGTGGACCGGCTGCTGGCGCCGCACCGCCACCCGCACTTGGTGGGCGACGTGAACATCCACGAGGTGTGCGAGCGTGTGCGTTCGCTCGTGCTGGTTGAATACCCGCAGGGCCTCAAGGTCCAGCGCGACTACGACACCTCCATCCCCGAGTTCCGGGGCGACCGCGCGCAGCTTATCCAGGCGCTGCTGAACATCGTGCAAAACGGCGCCCAGGCGCTCACCGACCGCATTGCGGCGGGCGATGCGGTGATCACGCTGCGCACCCGTGTGGCCCGCCAGGTCACGTTCGGTCGCCAGCGCTACCGGCTGGCACTGGAATTGCATGTCATCGACAACGGACCGGGCGTACCCGACGCCATCAAGGAACGGATTTTTTATCCACTGGTGTCGGGGCGGGACGGCGGATCAGGGCTGGGGCTGACGTTGGCGCAAACCTTCGTACAGCGCCACCACGGGTTGATCGAATGCGACAGCGTACCGGGTCGCACCGACTTCCGCATCCTGATCCCCTTGCCTTGACAGCGCACGACGGTCCCTGACACGCAACCACAGGGAAGGTTAGAAAAACATATGAAGCCGATCTGGATAGTAGATGACGACCCCTCGATCCGCTTCGTCCTGGAAAAGGCGCTGGCCCGCGAGAACCTGCCCACGCGCAGCTTCACGCACCCCCGCGAAGTGCTGGACGCGCTGGCCGACATCACGGCAGGCGACCCCGCCCGCCAGGGCCCCCAGGTCCTGGTGAGCGACATCCGCATGCCCGGGGGCTCGGGCCTGCAACTGCTGGAGAAGGTGCGCGAGCTGCAGCCCGGCCTGCCCGTCATCATCATGACGGCGTACTCCGACCTCGACAGCGCGGTGTCGGCCTTTCAGCGCGGCGCGTTCGAATACCTGCCCAAGCCTTTTGACCTGCCCAAGGCGGTGGAGCTGATCCGCCGGGCGGTCGAAGAAAGCCAGCGCGAAGAAGTCACCGAAGAGCGCCAGACGGCAACTCCCGAAATGCTGGGCCAGGCGCCCGCCATGCAGGACGTGTTCCGCGCCATCGGGCGGCTGTCGCAAAGCCAGGTCACGGTGCTCATCACCGGCGAATCGGGCTCGGGCAAGGAGCTGGTGGCGCGCGCGCTGCACAAGCACTCGCCCGTGGCGGACGGCCCCTTTGTGGCCATTAACACCGCCGCCATCCCCAAGGACCTGCTGGAGAGCGAACTCTTCGGTCACGAGCGCGGGGCCTTCACCGGCGCACAGACCCAGCGCCGCGGCCGTTTCGAGCAGGCCGAGGGCGGCACGCTGTTCCTCGACGAAATCGGTGACATGCCGTTTGATTTGCAGACACGCCTGCTGCGCGTGCTGTCGGACGGCCAGTTCTACCGCGTGGGCGGCCACGCGGCCGTCAAGGCCCATGTGCGCGTGATTGCCGCCACCCACCAGAACCTGGAGCAGCGTGTCAAGGAAGGCGGCTTCCGCGAGGACTTGTTCCACCGCCTCAACGTGATCCGCCTGCGCCTGCCCGCGCTGCGCGAGCGGCACGAGGACGTGCCCATGCTCACGCGCCACTTCCTGCAGCAAAGCGCGCGGCAGCTGGGCGTGGAGCCCAAGCGCATTGCCGACTCGGCGCTGGCGCGGCTGGAGCAGTTCGCCTTTCCGGGCAACGTGCGCCAGCTGGAGAACATCTGCCACTGGCTCACGGTGATGGCGCCTGCGCAGGTGATCTCGCTGCAAGACCTGCCGCCCGAGGTGCTAGAAGCCCCGGTCTACCAGCCGCCCGTGCGTGCAGCAGCAGGGGCTGAGCCTGCGGCCACGGTCACCTCCATGCCCGTGGCGCCGCTGGCCGCTGTGGTGCCTGTGGCGCAGGCCCCCGCTGCACCGCAGCCCCCGGTCGACATGGTGGGAGGGCTGCACCCCGCGGCCCCCGTGCCGGCGCCAATGCCTGCCGCCGTGCCGTCCTGGTCCGCCGACACCGCGGCGGCGGCTCCGGTTGCCACCGCCTTCAGCTGGGAGCAGGCCCTGGAAACCGAGGCGCAAAAACTGCTCGCAGGCGGCCAGCCCGAAGTGTGGGATGCGCTCACGCGGCGCTTTGAGTCGCGCCTGATCCGTACCGCCTTGGTGGCCACCCACGGGCGCCGCATGGAGGCCGCGCAGCGCCTGGGCATCGGGCGCAACACCATCACGCGCAAGATCCAGGAGCTAGGGCTGGACGCACCCGACGAGGCCTGAGCGTGTAGCCTAGCCGCCGGATACAAAAGAGCCCCTGGCAGCGGCAAGCTGCCAGGGGCTCTTGGGCTTTGGTGCTACAAAAAAATCAAGGAAAAAAGGCCGTTTGCGCGCGACCCTATTGCCTTTTTTGCTATTGATTCAGTAGCAAATCAACCCAGGGTCACGACCACAGGGGTGTGGTCGCTGGGCTGCGGGTTCTTGCGCGGGGCGCGGTCCACCACGCAGGCGGTCACGGTGGGCTTGAGGGCATCGCTCACCAGGATGTGGTCGATGCGCAGGCCCCGGTTCTTCTGGAAACCCAGCATGCGGTAGTCCCACCATGAGAAGCTCTTTTCGGGCTGGTCGAACATACGGAACGCATCCGTCAGCCCCAGCGCCAGCAGGGCCTGGAAATGGTTGCGCTCTTCGGTGGTGTGGTGGATGGTTTCGCGCAGGCCGTCAGGGTCGTAAGAGTCGCGATCTTCCGGCGCCACGTTGAAGTCGCCTACCAGCACCAGGCGCGGGTGCGCGGCCATCTCGGCGCGCACCATGTCCTGCAGCGCCTGCAGCCAGCGCATCTTGTAGGCAAACTTTTCTGAGCCCGGCTCCTGGCCGTTGACGAAATAGCCATTGAGCAGGCGCAGCGGGCCCGCAGGCGTGTCCAGCGTGGCCGCGATGACGCGGGCCTGCTCGTCGCCAAACCCGGGGATGTTGCGCACCACGTCGCGCAGCGGGTGGCGGCTCAGGATGGCCACGCCGTTGTAGGTCTTCTGGCCAAAGGCGGCGGCTTCGTAGCCCGCCTCTTTCAGCGCCTCGTGCGGAAACTTGTCGTCGGTGAGCTTGAGCTCCTGCAGGCACAGCGCATCGACCGGGTTGGCGGCCAGCCAGGCCAGCACCTGGGGCAGGCGCACCGACAGGGAGTTCACGTTCCAAGTGGCTATTTGCATGGGTTTTTTGGCCTTCTGCGCCCGTCCATCAAGCGCTATCAGCTATCAATAAGTGAGTAAAAAGGGTGGCAGCGCTCAGGCCGCACGCACGTAGGTCACAAAGCTGAAGGGCAAGCCGTTGCTGCCCACATGGCGGCTGCGGGCCGATTCTGCCCACTCCGGGCCCAGCGTGGGGGCATAGGCATCGCCATCGAACGGCTGCTCGATCTCGGTCACTTCCAGTCGGTCAGCCAGGGGCAGGGCTTCGGCGTAGATTTGTGCGCCCCCAATCACCCACACCGTCTGGCCTGCGTCGCACAGCGCCAGGGCCTCGGCCAGGCTGCCCGCGCGGTGGGCGCCCTCGGCCTGCCAGCCCGCCTGGCGCGTCACCACGATGTTGGTGCGGCCGGGCAGGGGGCGAAAACGCGGGGGCAGCGAGTCCCAGGTCTTGCGGCCCATGACCACCGGGCAGCCCTGCGTGAGCTGCTTGAAATGCGCCATGTCTTCGGCCAGGTGCCAGGGGAGCTGATTGTCCCGGCCGATGACGCCATTGGCGGCGCGGGCGTAGATGAGGTGCAGGGGCATGGGGCGCGGTGCTTTTGGAGGTTGATCCGGTCAGATGTGCAGGGCTGCGAGAGCGCCCACGCCCAAGCCCACGGCGGCCACGCCGTACATGCCGTACTCCAGCCACTTCTTCTTGGTCAGCAGCGCAATCGCGGCCAGTGCAATCGCCACCTGCAGCGCGGTGGTGGCCTGGGCCCAGCGGTGGTGCTGGTGCATCTGGGCGTCGCTTTTCTGGTCGAAGGCGTGGGCATCGGCCTCCAGCTTTTCGGCCACGGCCTTGATCTCGTTCTTTTCTTTTTCGTAGCGGTCGATCTTGCCCTGGTACTTGGCCTTTTCGGTCTCGGCCGGGGTCAGGTCACGCGCCAGCTCGGCCAGGCTTTGTTTGGTGCTTTTGGACTGGAAGTAATTCCACTGATTGGAGGCCTCGGTCTTCTTGATGGCCGCGTCGTTCTTCATCAGGCCTGCATTGGCCTGCGTGGCGCCGCCCATGTAGGAAAAGATGGCGCCCACCGTGGCCACGATGGCCGTGAACATCGCGATCTTGTTCATGGACGAGCCATTGCTCTCCTGGCCGTGGCTGCTGGAGTGGTCGTCATGGTGGCCATGGGTGGCATGCTCGACTGCGTGGTCGTGGGGGCCGTGTACGTGAAATCCGCCGGAAGACATGGGTAAGCGTGGGGTGGTTGTGGTGGATGGACGCCGGGCCAGCGCTCTGGCGCGGGCCTGCGGCAACAGGTTGTTGTCGGTGGCTGTGGTTGAGGCGGGTGCGGGTCGAGGCTACACCGCCACAGGGGCCTTGATGGCGGGGTGGCACTGGTAGTCCACCACTTCAAAGTCTTCGAACTGGTAGTCGAAGATGCTGTCTGGCTTGCGCTTGATGTTCAGCACAGGGTAGGGGTAGGGCGTGCGTGCCAGCTGCGTCTGCACCTGTTCGTGGTGGTTGCTGTAGATGTGGCAGTCGCCGCCCGTCCAGATGAAGTCGCCCACGTCCAGATCGCACTGCTGGGCCACCATGTGGGTCAGCAGCGCGTAGCTGGCGATGTTGAAGGGCACGCCCAGAAAGATGTCGGCGCTGCGCTGGTACAGCTGGCAGCTCAGCGTGCCGCGTCCGCCAGGCTCTTGCGCTGGGGCCACGTAGAACTGAAAAAACGCGTGGCAGGGCATGAGCGCCATCTTGTGCAGCTCGGCCACGTTCCAGGCGCTCACGATGATGCGGCGCGAGTCAGGGTTGGTCTTGAGGGTTTGGATGACGTCGCTGATCTGGTCGATGTGCCCGCCGTCTGGTGTGGGCCAGCTGCGCCACTGCACGCCATACACGGGGCCCAGGTCGCCGTCCTCGCGTGCCCATTCGTCCCAGATGGTCACGCCGCGCTCTTTCAGCCAGTTGTTGTTGCTGGAGCCGGTCAGGAACCACAGCAGTTCCTGGATGATGGATTTGAGGTGCACCTTCTTGGTCGTGACCAGCGGAAAACCTTCCTTCAGGTCAAACCGCATCTGGTGGCCAAACACGCTCTTGGTGCCGGTGCCGGTGCGGTCCGACTTGTCCACGCCGTGCGTGAACACATGGCGCATGAAGTCTTCGTACTGGGAGCGCACGGGGCGGGCGGGCAGGGCAGAGGCTGCCGGGGCGGCAGAAGGCTGGGTCATGGGATGGATCACTCAGAGTGGGGCGCCGCCATCAAGGGGTGGCCGTTGCCGACGGCGGATTTTATGCGGAGCGGGAGAATGCGGGACTTGCCTTCCCTCTCTTGCACCTGCCATGACAACTTCTGCCACTCCCGTCACCATCCGGCCTTTCGAAGCCGCCGACTGGCCCGCCGTATGGCCCATCCTGCGCACCACCTTCCAGGCGGGCGACACGTATGCCTTTGCCCCTGACAGCAGCGAGGCCGAGATCCACAAAACTTGGGTAGAGCTGCCTGCGGCTACCTTTGTTGCCGTGGGCGCAGGTGAGGGAATTTTTGGCACGTACTTCATCAAGCCCAACCAGGCGGGGCTGGGCGCCCATGTGTGCAACTGTGGCTATGTGGTGGCGCCGGCCGCGCAGGGGCAGGGCGTGGCCTCGTTGATGTGCGAGCACTCCCAGCAGCAGGCCGTGGCCATGGGCTTTCGGGCCATGCAATTCAACCTGGTGGTGGCCAGCAACCTGCGCGCCGTGCGGCTGTGGCAGCACCTGGGCTTTGCGGTCGTGGGCACGCTGCCCGGGGCTTTCAGGCACCACACACTGGGCTATGTGGATGCCCACGTGATGTTCAAGACGCTGGTGGCCTGAGCCTTTTTCAAATGTAAAAAGGGCTCCCACACAGGAGCCCTTTCAGGGAGTCAGGGGAAAAACACTCCCCATGGCAGCAACACCCCGCCAACGCGGCGTGCCACCACCATGGGAAGGCCCGCAACTGCGTCAACCGATTACATGGCGCTGAATTCGCCCGAAGGGATCTGGCCCGTGCGCAGGGCTTCAGCAGCCTGGGCACGCACCGCAGCGCGGTCGGCCGTGGACTTGTAGGTCACCACACGCGAACCTGCGGGTTCGATGGAGCGGGTCTGGGCCACAGTAGCGGCTTCAGCAGCCACTTCAGCACGGGTGCGGTTCGTGTCGAACTTCAGTGCGAACTGCGAGCCATCGGCTTCGTCAGCGTGGGCGCCGAAGGCAGAGAAAGCAGCCACAGCGGCGATGGAGATGATGCGAGCGGTCTTGTTCATGGTGAAACTCCGATGAAATTCAAAAAAGAGGGATGTACTA
>NZ_BJHU01000001.1 GCF_005405905.1 Acidovorax sp. NB1 | reverse complement strand
ATCCCCAAAAACGTTGTGTGCCAACCCTGCATCGTGAACCTCAAAAGTGGGAGGCCACCATACCCGTTTACAAAGCGAACAGGAAAGTCAATGAAATCAACGGTCTACCCAGACCACCCCCGCGCCAGTGCTAGCTTTGCGTACCGTCACTTATTGCACTGAAAACGAGGAGACCCCTATCAGCGCAAGGGCTTGCTCCCGGAACCGGACAAGCCTTACGGCAGCATTCGCCGCTATGGCGAGACGGATGTAACGCGGGTGCGCTTCGTGAAATCAGCCCAGCGGTTGGGCTTCAGCCTGGATGAGATCGCCGAGCTGCTGCGGCTGGAGGATGGCACCCATTGCGAGGAAGCCAGCAGCCTGGCCGAGCACAAGCTCAAGGACGTGCGCGAGAGGATGGCTGACCTGGCGCGCATGGAGGCCGTGCTGTCTGATTTGGTGTGCGCCTGCCATGCGCGGAAGGGGAACGTTTCCTGCCCGCTGATTGCGTCACTGCAAGGGAAGAAAGAACCGCGCAGTGCGGACGCGGTGTAGCCCGAGGGAACTACGCCTTAGCGTGCTTTATTTTCCGTTTTCTGAGGCGACTCCAACGTCAGAAAAGACCGTGCGGTCGACTTTTGATATTTCGTGCTGTCGCCTTCTGAAAGTGACAAGCAAGTCAGTGCTGGGTCAGTGTCGGATAGCCCTGGATGAATACGCGGTCGGTCTTGGCCGCCGGCACATGGCAGCCCATGCAGTCGGCTGCGTAGCTGACGGCGACATTCTTGGCGGGGGCGTCGGCCTTGAACAGCGCCCAGCCCCAGCCGTCGCCCCACAAGGGGTTGCTGGCGAAACGGCCTTTGGCGTCCTTGACCATCACGAACCACACGGCCGCATCGGAACCCCAGACCACAGGGTCGCCGGTGGTCATGGCGCTGGTTTCGAGCTTGCGGATCTCTTTCACCAGCGTGGCGCCGTCCGGGAACTTGCCGGTCTTGCGGTAGTGCTCGGCCGAGGCCTTTTCGGTGTACACATCGTGCAGGCCGCGAGAGGCGGATTTTTCGTCCAACACCGCATATGAGCCCAGGTGGACGAAGTTTGTGCGGAAGTCTGTGGGGCGGCTGATGCCGCCCTGGCTGTCCACATAGGGCGAAAAGTCGCCGGCCGTGACGGCCAGTGGCAGGACGAGGGCGCTGGCGAGCAGAGCGCCGGTGAGTGCGATTTTCGTTGTGTTCTCCTTATATGCCTATGGAGATCAGACGGCGACCACGGGGAAATCCACCGTGGTGTCGGCGATGTGGTTGGTGTAGTTGGTGAGCGTGTTCAGCGCGATGTTGGCGATCACTTCCAGTATCAGGCCGTCGTCGAGCCCCGCGCGGCGGTAGTTGGCCATGGCGTCGGCCGACACCACGCCGCGTTGCTCGACCAGCGCGCGGGCAAAGCCGGCAATTGCATCGTCAAGTGCGTTGGCCGCCTGGCCGGTGCGGGCCGCGGCGATGGCCTCTGCCGACAGTCCGGCACCTTTGCCGATCAGGGTGTGTGCGCTCAGGCAGTACTGGCAGCGATTGGCTTGACCGGCAGCCAGCGCAACGATCTCGCGCTGGGTGGCACTCAGGCGGCCGGTGCCCAGCGTTTCGGACAGGCCGAGGTAGCCGTTGAGCGCTGCCGGCGCGTGGGCCAGCGTGGCGAGCAGGTTCGGCACCACGCCGAGCTTGGCTTTGACGGCCTTGAGTGTGGCAGCGGTAGCGGCGTCAGCGGTGTCGATGGTCAGGGGGGCGATTTGGGTCATGTCTATCTCCGTAGTGGGTGAGGTGCAAGAGCACGTGGGCATGATCGCCCTTTGTTTGGTACGATATGGCACGTAAAGTATCAAATACGTAACCTATCGTCTTATATGGAGAGTGGAATGGCGGATCGACTGGCCGGCTTGCTCCGGCACTACTCGCTTTCGGCGCGCGTTTTTCACAGCGGCGCCTTCTGTGGGCAGCATCATTACGCGGCGCCGCATGGCTATATCCATCTGGTGCGGCGCGGCCCGATTACGGCGCGTTCGCCCGTGCATGAAGATCTGCTGGTTACCGAGCCGAGCCTGCTGTTTTATCCGCGCGTGGCGTCGCATCGTTTTGTCGCCGCCCCCGGCGATACCGCTGAGCTGTTGTGTGCGGAGGTCGATCTGGGCGCTTCGACGGGCAATCCGTTGGCCATGGCCTTGCCGTCGATGCTGCTGATTCCGCTGGCGGACTTGCCCGGCCTCGGGCCGACGCTAGAGCTGCTGTTTGCCGAAGCCGAGCGCGACCAGTGCGGTCGGCAGGCCGCCATCGACCGCTTGTGCGAGTTGCTACTGATCCAGTTGCTGCGTTATCTGATGGATGGGCGGCTTGGCGCCACCGGACTGCTGGCGGGACTGGCCGACCCGAAACTCGCGCGCGCCATAACCGCCATGCACGATGCGCCGCAGACCGCGTGGTCGCTCGAGGCGCTGGCGGCGCAGGCGGGCATGTCACGCGCGCGCTTCGCCGCCGCGTTCAAAGACGCGGTGGGCGTCACGCCGGGCGACTATCTGGCCGACTGGCGGATGAACGTCAGTTGCACCCTGCTCAAGCAGGGGCGTCCGGTGGCGGTGGTGGCCGACCGCGTCGGCTACGGCAGCCCGAACGCGTTGGCGCGCGCCTTCCGCGTGCGCATGGGCTGCGCCCCGCGCGACTGGCTGGCGCAGCAGCGCGGTGACGCGTCGCTCAGCGGTTCGTGAGTTTGAGGTCGATTCGCCGGTTCTTGGCGTAGGCGGCGTCGGTGTTGCGCTCGTCGAGCGGGTGAAATTCACAGGCGCGGCACGGGAATCAAGGCATTGCGATTCTCGAAAATAGTTCTTGAAATTCTATTCTTGATTGCATATCATCTCAACGAGTTTCGATAAGAAAGGATGCGCATGCGACCGTCTGTTGTGCTTGACATGAAGCGAAGCGCAGTGCGTGAAGCGGTAGGCCGCTTTCGCGCCGCGAACCCGCGCGTCTTCGGCTCGGTGCTGCATGGCACCGACCGGGATGGCAGCGACCTCGACCTGTTGGTCGATGCGCTGCCCGGTGCCACGTTGTTGGACTTGGGCGATTTGGAAGAAGAACTGAAATCGCTGCTCGGCGTTGACGTCGATCTGCTGACTCCCGGCGACCTGCCGCCGAAGTTCCGGGCCAAGGTGCTCGCGGAGGCGCAACCGATATGAGCGAGAACCGCCTGCCCGATTACCTCGACCACATTCAGCAGGCCGCAACCGATGCGCGCAGCTTCGTGGAAGGGATGGCCAAGGACGACTTCTTGGCCGACAAGCGCACCCAGCAGGCCGTCATCATGAGCCTGATCGTCATCGGCGAGGCGGCCACAAAGGTGATGGATGGCTACGTCGAGTTCACCCAGGCGCATGCCGACGTGCCGTGGCGCAGCATGCGCAATATGCGTAATCGCATGGCTCACGGCTATTTCGACATCAACCTCGATGTGGTGTGGGAGACGGTACAGGAATGGCTGCCGGCGTTGCTCCAGCAATTGCCCGCCGTGCGTCAGGATGCCGACGATGAAGACCGTAACGACAAAGGCATGGAGCCATGACCAATCAAGCCGCCGATGTTCGGCCCCTCTGGCGTGTTCGATCCCGCGACCTATGAGCCGCGCTCGGGCAAGACCTTCTGGATGGCCGCAACGGACGTGAGTTCGCTGGTGGGCAAGGAGGCAGCAGCCGACACGCTCATCGGCAACTGCACGACCGCACGACCAGCCTCCCGTTCAAATTCGAGTTAGAACTCATATCCAGCCTGTCTGGGGGCACTGTGAAAGAGGGATCTCCGATGACTGTTGAATCGAGAATATTTTCTGTAGCCGAGTATGTTCAGCCGTCCGAAGGCGAGCCTATTCGTTCCGTTGTGCTTGAAACCCGAGACTCAATTATCGTGGTTTGGCATGTCCATCCCGGGCAGGAAATTGCGGCTCACATTCATCCTCACGGCCAAGACACGTGGACTGTTTTGTCGGGAATGGCTGATTACTTTCAGGGCAATGGGATTGTTCGTGCCCTCAGGGAAGGTGAGATAGCCGTGGCAAGACCGGGCCAAGTGCACGGGGCGCGAAATACAGGTACCGAGCCATTTGTGTTCGTCTCGGTTGTGGCATCAGCCAATGCCGGTTTCGTATTGGCTGAGCGATAGAGCCCAATCTCTGGAGTTGGTCCAATGAGCGGTCGGGGAGATAGGTAACAGACATGCAGCGGACACGGCTGCTAAACCAGGTCGCAAACCTCCTTGCGTCGCAGCGTGCCGCAAGCGACGCGATCAATCGAATGGGGTCGGCATGAGACTGAACACCATCCAGTTCCCGACCGCGTAGCCGCCTGTCCTGCCGATCAGGTCTTGACCATCGACGCCTGGGATCAGTCCTGAATGTTCTTGGAGACCACTACGTTATGAGCCGCAGCCGCCGCAAAACACCCATCGTCGGGCACACGACCTGCGGCAGCGAGCGCGAGGACAAGAAGCTCTGGCATCAGCGCTGGCGCACCCGTGAGCGCACGGCGCTGACCAGCGCGTCGCCCGAAGCCCTGAGCGCCCATCTGCCCCTGCTGGAAAACCAGGCCAGCAGCGTCTGGTCGATGGGCAAGGATGGCCGCTCCTACTGGCCCGTCAAGCGCCAGGCCGCCACGGCGGATCGCATCGCCAATCACAAGGGACGCAACCCGCAAGAACGCGCCTCCCTGAAAAAGCGCCTGCTGCGCAAGTGGATGAGCAAATGAAGCTCTCCTTCCATCAGCACATTGCGCTGTTCTGGATGATCGGTGCTCCGGGCGTCTTCGCGCCCGTGATCGAGAACGCCAAGCGGCCCGATGCCGGCGCCGTCATGGCGTGGGGTGTCGCGATCGTGGCGGTGATGATCCTCTTCACCCCTTTGCTGCTGCGCTGTCCACCATTCCGGCGCTGGTATGGCCGGACGGATGCGCTGTCGGAGCGGCAGCGCCAGGCGCTTGCCGAGCGCGGCCTGCGCCGCTACTACCAGACCGCTTTCGATGACGGCTACGTGCCCCGCGTGATGCCCTACGTGTGGCGCATCATCTGGACGGTCGGCGGGTTGATGGCTGTGACCGCCGTACTGCCTACCAACACCGGACGGCCAGCCTTCGATGCCTTGGTGGTCTTCTCGACCTGGTATCCGATAGGCGTGATGCTGCTGGTTTTCGCGTCGAGGCCCCTTGGCCGGTTGATTCGCCAAAGAGCACAGGAGCGGCGGAAATGAGCACGTCAACCATCGAGGCGCTGGCCAGCGCCTGGGCAAGGATTGCCGAGGAAGCGGAATTCCCCGCTGACTACGAGGGGACTGCCACACCACAAGCGCATCGGGCTAGCGAAGCTATTCAGGAGCAGATTCGGGAGCGCATCGTCGCCACCAACGACATGCGGCTGTTCAGCCTGCTGCACCTGCTGGGTCAGGCGTCGCTGCGCATGGAGCAAGCGCTGTGGCCGGAGGATTACGAGCGGATGACGCGCGAGGTTGAGGAAGCCCTGCGGCAAGCCACCGACGCCAACGCCAGATCGTACACCCACGAAGAAGTGATGCAGGCGATGCAGGAACGCATCGACCGGGCGCGAGACAAGCCATGTTGATTGGCTATGCGCGCGTCTCGACGCAGGATCAGAACCTGGAGCTGCAACGCGAAGCCTTGAGCAAGGCCGGATGTAAAAAGGTCTTCGAGGACAAGGTGAGTGGCACGCGGGCAGACCGGCCTGGCTTGGCCAAGACGCTCGAAATGCTGCGCGAAGGCGATACTTTGGTCGTCTGGAAGCTCGACCGGCTGGGCCGGTCGGTCAAGCAACTGGTCGATCTGGTCGGCGATCTGCACAAGCACGGTGTCCAGTTCAGGAGCCTCACCGACTCCATCGACACCGGCACACCATCCGGGCGGTTCTTCTTCCACGTCATGGCGAGCCTTGCCGAAATGGAGCGCGAGCTGACCGTCGAGCGCACCCGCGCCGGGCTGGAAGTCGCCAAGCAGCTCGGCCGCAAAGGCGGCCGCAAGCCGAAGATGACCGACAGCAAGATCGAGTCGGCCAAGAAGCTGCTGGCCAGCGGGGTGCCGCCCAAGGACGTGGCCAAGAACCTCGGCGTGTCCATTCCGACGCTGTACCGCTGGGTGCCAGCCTCCACGCACGCTTAGCGTGCTTTATTTTCCGTTTTCTGAGACGACCCCATGACCAGCCGCAACGGCTACTTCCCAGGGAAGAAGCCGGCGAAGCGCAGCGCGATCATCACGCCGCGCACCGCCCAGGAAACCAAGATCGCCGCGATGCCGCGCCAATCCCGCGAAGTGCGCCAGGCCCTCGCCAAGACGCCGCCGCTGCGCGTCGGTGGCGCTGACCTGGTGGAAGGTGCCGACCGCATCATGCGGACGCCGGCCGAGCACCAGGCGCAGGGCGTCAGCTTCAAGGTGGCGCGCATCTACATGCGCGTGAGCACCGACGAGCAGGACTTGTCCCGCCAGAACGCCATCGTGGAGAGCACGCGGGCCGCCGGCTTCTACGTCGCCGGCATCTACCGCGAGAAGGCATCGGGCGCACGCGCCGATCGCGCCGAGCTGCTGCGCATGATCGGCGACCTGCAACCCGGTGAAGTCGTGGTTGCCGAGAAGATCGACCGCATCAGCCGGCTACCGCTGCCCGAGGCCGAACGCCTGGTGGCGTCGATCCGCGCGCAGGGCGCACGCCTCGCCGTCCCTGGCGTGGTCGATCTATCCGACCTGGCGGCCGAGGCCAAGGGCGTTGCAAAGGTTGTCCTGGAGTCCGTCCAGGACATGCTTTTGAAGCTGGCCTTGCAGATCGCCCGCGACGACTACGAGGATCGCCGCGAGCGGCAGCGGCAAGGCGTCGAGCTGGCGAAGAACGCCGGGCGCTTCACCGGCCGCAAGCCGAACACGAAGGTGCATGATCGGATCGTGGCCTTGCGTACCGCAGGCCACAGCATCCCGGAGGCGGCCAGGCTGGCCGGATGCAGCGAAAGCCAGGTGAAACGGGTATGGGCGCTGCACAACCAGGTGCAGTCCGAGGCGTGACCTATTCGACCGCTTCCAGCTCGCGCAGGCATTCCATGATCGCCGCCCGCTCCAGTGGGTCGAGCTTGGCGAGCTTCGCTTGCCAGCGGGCTTTCTTCCGCTTGATGCGCTCGCGCTCGCGGAAGTTGTTGCCCAGGTAGCGCAGATCGTGCAGGGCGTCCGGCTCGGGGTAGTTCATCCAGAGCCGTTCAATCGCAATGCCGCCGCGCGTCATCGCGTTGAACTCGATGGTGCGCCAGGTCGCCAGAGGCGAGCTGTCGTAGATCGGCGAGTCGTAGCCCGACACCATCACAGCACAGGGCAGGCCGGCCAGCACGTCGAGCAGCCGCACGTGGTCGGCGTCGTCGTATTCGTGCCGGTACAGCTTGCCGCCGCGCCTGCTGTCCATCACGTAGGGCGGATCGACATAGACGAACTCGCGGCCGGTGAAGGCGTGGCCTTCGAGCCAGGCCACCGCATCACCGCAATGCAGCTCCAGGCCGTCCACGTCGAGCTGCTGCCACGCCTGGATCACCTCGCGGTCAATGTCGATCCCGATGCTGCGCGCAGCGGGGCGCTTGCGCTCCAGGATGTTCCCGCCGCCCAGGTGCGTTTCGATGTAGGTGTCGTGGGGCGGAATGTTGTTGATGATCGTCTGATAGACGCCGGCACCGCCCTTCCCGCCGGGGTAACGCATGACTTTTCCCTTGGAGTAAATCGGACTTGGCCAGCATCGTCAGAAATGGGGTCTCCTCGTTTTCAGTGCAATAAGTGACGGTACGAAAAGCTAGCACTGGCGCGGAGGTGGTGTTGGTAGATCGTTGATTTCATTGACTTTCCTGTTCACTTTCAAATCTGCGATTCGTGGCGTCAAACCGTGGTCGGTTTCATCCATTGGTGCCAGTTATCGATGCATTTGG